>JBFWYU010000028.1:0-54149 GCA_050186075.1 Bacteroidia bacterium | reverse complement strand
TTCCGATCTTTCACAGATCAATGACCTGAGCAATTTCAAAAATCTTTGCACTAAATCAAACGAAATACAGCAATGGTTTGAAGAACGCAATTATAAGTTGGAGCATATTAATGTAGGAGGAGGTCTTGGGGTAGATTACCATCACCCTGATGAAAATGCTGTTCCTGATTACAAAGGCTATTTTCAAGTGTTTGATAAGTTTCTGGAATTGCGCAAAGGACAGAAGCTTCATTTTGAATTAGGTCGCGCCATTGTTGCACAATGCGGAAGCCTGATTTCAAAAGTGCTCTACGTAAAGAAAGGAGTAAATACCAGTTTTGTTATTCTTGATGCAGGGATGACAGAATTGATTCGTCCTGCATTATATCAGAGCTATCATAAAATTGAAAATATTGTATCAACTACTTCTGAACTTTTAAGATACGATGTTGTAGGTCCCATCTGCGAATCATCGGATTGTTTCGGAAAAGCGGTGATGCTTCCCGAGACCAAGCGGGGAGATTTATTTGCTATCCGTACCACAGGCGCTTATGGGGAAGTAATGGCTTCAAATTATAACCTTCGCGAAAAAGCAAAAGCAATCTATTCTGACGAATTGAAATAATATGTTAGCTGAGATCATCACCATCGGAGACGAAATTCTTATCGGGCAGATAGTTGATACCAACTCTGCCTGGATGGGTGAGCAGTTGAATTTGGTTGGAATAAAAGTTCACCAGATTACTTCCGTTTCCGATAATGCCGAGCACATTGTAAAGGCGTTGGACGAAGCAAAAAGCCGTGTTGATCTTATTCTTATCACTGGCGGACTTGGCCCAACAAAAGATGACATTACCAAACATACTTTGGTAAAGTATTTTAATACTTCATTACGTTTTGATGAAGAAGTTCATCAGCATGTGAAAGCCCTGTTTGCAAGGTTCGGACGAGAAGTAACGGGTGTAAATCTGAAGCAGGCAGAGGTTCCCGAAAGTTGTACGGTTATTCATAATGCCAACGGAACAGCACCCGGAATGTGGTTTGAAGAAAATGGAAAAGTATTTGTCTCTATGCCCGGTGTACCTTATGAGATGAAGAAGATGATGGGCACAGAAATTCTTCCGCGCTTAAAAAAGAAATACAGTCTTCCCACCATTGTTCACCGAACTGTATTAACACAAGGTATTGGAGAATCATTCCTTTCAGAAATTATTGCAGAGTGGGAAAATAGCCTTGCTGATAAAAACATTAAGCTGGCTTACCTGCCTTCTCCCGGCATGGTGCGCCTGCGTTTGTCTGCTTCAGGAAATGATGAATTAGCTTTGCGAAAAAGAGTAGAAGAAAAGGTTGAAGAGCTGAATAAACTCATTCCTCAACATATTTACGGTTACGAAAAAGACACACTGGAACAAATTGTGGGCAGGTTGTTAAAAGAAAAGAAGCAAACACTTTCGTTGGCCGAAAGCTGTTCCGGTGGTTTAATCGCACACCTTGTTACTTCCGTTCCCGGTTCATCGGCTTATTTTATGGGTGGTGTGGTTTCTTATTCGTATGAAAGCAAAACCAACATGCTGGGTGTAACAACTGAAACATTGGAGAAATTTGGCGCGGTCAGCGAAGAAGTGGTTACACAAATGGCCGAGGGCGCAAGAAGAGAATTCAAAACCGACTGGGCTGTTTCTGCTTCCGGTATTGCAGGTCCTGATGGCGGAATGGAAGGGAAGCCCGTGGGCACCGTTTGGATTGCTGTTGCCGGACCAGCCGGAGTAAAAGCAAAGAAATTTCAATTTGGTGGCGACCGTGAGCGTAATATTCAGGTTACGGCAATTACAGCATTAAATATGTTACGCAAAGCTTTAATTAGCTAATTGATTCATCAGCTAATCAATTTATCTTTGCCACCCATGTCATCCGAAAAACTCTTCTCTGATTTTCCGCATCATACCCGAGCACAATGGGAAGAGCGCATTTTAAAAGAACTCAAAACTGATAATATCTCCGCGTATTTCAACAGGGGAGGAGAGGACAGCATTCACATCAGTCCGTTTTTTGTAAAAGAAGATTTTCAAAACCTGAAGGGATTTGACTCTCCTTTGTACGGACATAAGGAATGGCAAATTCAGCAGACTATTTCTATTAAAAACATTTCGGATGCAAACCGAAAAGCATTAGCGGCTTTGCAGGGCGGAGCCAACTCATTGTATTTCGGCAATGCGGATCTGCTGATGACCAAAGCAGATTTACAATTGCTGCTGAAAGACATTTTTGTAGATGCTGTTTCTCTGCATTTCAGTGCACAGAATAATCCTGCCGATCTGGTGAAGTGCCTTATTGAGATTGCTGAAGAACAATACATAGATAAAAAAACACTCACAGGCTCGATTGAAATTGCTCCGCTTTCAGGCAAGGGTCAGGACGATAGCGACCTATCCAAAACAGCCTTTTACATTTTGTTGCTGGATGCCGAGTTACCCGGTTTCAAGACCATCAGCATTGATTCGGGAAACAATGCATCATTGGTGCAGCAGTTGGCTCATGCGCTTGCTCAGGCCGATGAATATTTCTCGCGCCTGACAAAAAGAAATGTTCCTGCCGAAAAAATTGCGCGTCAGATGCAATTCAGTTTTCCGGTGGGAAGTGATTATTTTCTGGAGATAGCAAAGCTTCGTGCCTTCCGTTTGTTGTGGAATAAAGTGGCAGGCAAATACATTCAGGGAACTATTCCCGAAGCATTTGTTCGCAGCTATACTACGCTGGCAAGTCCTGTCAACAAGAATAATTTTAATAACATGATTCGCTCGGGCTGCTCTGCTATGTCAGCAGTGGCTGGTGGGTGTGATGTACTTTGTGTTTTGCCTTACGATGGAAACGAGAATGAATTTTCCATGCGCAACGCACGCAACATCCAGTTAGTTTTAAAAGAAGAATCATTCTTTGATAAAGTTGCCGACCCTGCTGCAGGTGCTTATTATATTGAAACGTTGACACATGAGTTGGCTGAGAAAGCGTGGAGCCTGATTGGCGGTGGTAGCAGTGAATCAAAAACTGCCGACTACCGACTACCGACTACGGACTCTTCCTGGCTTTCACCTGAAAATATTCCCGTAAAATCATCCTTCACACATTCAGATACCAACGATTTTGAGCACCTGAATTTTGCTGCAGGCATCTCACCTTTTCTGCGCGGACCTTATGCATCCATGTACTTGGCCCGTCCCTGGACCATCAGGCAGTATGCCGGTTTTAGCACGGCCGAAGAGTCGAATGCATTTTACAGGCGCAACCTTGCAGGCGGACAAATGGGCTTATCTGTTGCCTTTGATCTGGCAACACATCGCGGCTATGATTCCGACCATGAGAAAGTGGTGGGCGATGTTGGTAAAGCAGGTGTTGCCATCGATTCCGTGCTGGACATGAAGATATTATTTGACGGAATTCCTTTGGATAAAATGTCGGTTTCCATGACCATGAACGGTGCCGTGCTGCCTGTTCTTGCGTTCTATATTGTTGCGGCAGAAGAGCAGGGAGTGAGTGCCGACAAGCTTCAGGGCACTATTCAAAACGATATCCTCAAAGAGTTCATGGTGCGCAATACGTATATCTATCCGCCTTTGCAATCCATGCGCATTGTGGCCGATATTTTTGAATACACTTCCAAGCACATGAAGAAATTCAACAGCATCAGCATTTCGGGTTACCACATGCACGAAGCCGGTGCCACTGCCGATATTGAATTAGCCTACACGCTTGCCGATGGACTGGAATACATTCGCACGGGTTTGAAAACAGGAATGAGCATTGATGATTTTGCCCCACGCCTTTCTTTTTTCTGGGGCATAGGCATGAACCATTTTATGGAGATCGCCAAGATGCGCGCAGGTCGTATGTTGTGGGCTAAAATTGTAAAGCAGTTCAATCCCAAAGACGAAAAATCAATGGCCTTGCGAACACATTGCCAGACTTCGGGATGGAGCCTAACAGAGCAAGACCCTTTTAATAATGTAACGCGAACCACTGTTGAAGCCATGGCGGCTGTGCTGGGCGGCACACAATCGCTGCACACCAATTCACTGGATGAAGCCGTTGCCCTGCCAACCGATTTTTCGGCAGGCATTGCACGCGATACGCAGAAATACATTCAGCACGAAACGCTGGTTACCAAAGCCATTGACCCTTGGGCAGGTTCGTATTATGTGGAATACCTTACGCACGAGCTGGCACAAAAAGCATGGAAACTGATTCAGGAAGTGGAGGAGCTGGGCGGTATGGCAAAAGCCATTGAAACCGGTTTGCCTAAAATGCGCATTGAAGAAGTGGCTGCAAAACGTCAGGCACGTATTGATGCAGGAAGAGATGTGATTGTAGGCGTGAACGCTTACCGCACCGATAGCGAAGAACGCTTTGATGTATTGGAAGTGGACAACGTGGAAGTGCGCAAGAACCAAGTGGAGCGTTTGAAGAAACTGAGGGCCGAGCGCAATAGCGATGAAGTGCAGAAAGCCCTTGATGCCCTTACCAACGCCTGCGAAACAGGCAAAGGAAATCTGCTGGAGCTGGCAATAGATGCCGCACGCAAACGTGCTACACTCGGAGAAATTTCTTATGCTTGTGAAAAAATATTCGGTCGTTATAAAGCAGTGACACGTTCCATCTCAGGTGTATATTCTTCAGAAGTTCCGGGCGATGAAAACTTTCGCAAAGCCCGCGAAATGGCCGATGCCTTTGCTGCAAAGGAAGGCCGCAGACCGCGCATTCTGGTTGCCAAAATGGGACAGGATGGTCACGACCGCGGAGCCAAAGTTATAGCCACTTCCTTTGCCGACATCGGTTTTGATGTGGACATAGGGCCGCTCTTTCAAACCCCTGCCGAGGTTGCCAAGCAAGCCATTGAAAACGATGTGCATATTCTCGGCATTTCTTCGCTTGCGGGCGGACACAAAACCCTTGTTCCCCAATTAATAGAACTGCTAAAAGGCTACGACAGGGATGATATTCTGGTAGTAGTGGGCGGTGTTATTCCCCGTCAGGATTACGAATACCTGATTAAAGCAGGCGCCACAGCCGTGTTTGGTCCGGGCACTGTTATACCCAAAGCCGCGCAGGAGATTTTGGGGAAGATGATGGGGAAATAGCTTCACTCAGCAGAGTTCTTATTTTTTAAGGGGTTGTGCAACTGCTAACGATGTTAGCGGTAATTTTTTTGTCAGTCAGAACTCGACAAACTCATGTTTTTCTATAATCTTAATGTCAGCACCAAGCTTTTTATATTTTTCAAATTGTCGATTTAAAAATACCCTCACGGTCTTGTTAAGAATGGCAAATCTATACTCAAAGATCTTGTCGTTTGATTTAAATGATAGAACATTATCATGTCCTCTCGAGCTACGCATGTAAGGTTTATAAAAAGTTAAAAATGGCTCGTCTTCGTAACCATCATACGAAACTGTCAAGTTGGATATGTCAGCAATTTTATAACTAATAAGACCAGTTTTTTCTTTAACAATTACTTGGTCGCTGTCAAATACAATTTCTCCAATTGTGTCATACTTGTCTACTAAATAGTAATAAGCTACCCAGAAGAACATGTTTAAAACAATGAGTCCAACAATTGACATGTATAAGATGCCCTCACCAGTCAACAAGTTGATTGGGTAGGCTAAGAACATTAGTCCAAATGAAATGAGCATAAATATTTCAGCCCGTCTCCCTTTGGCAGTCAGTTTTGGTGAAATAATATTTACTGAAATCCTGTCCATATTGTCGGTCGTCCAAAATTGGCTATAACATTCATTCTCCGCACCAAAAATAAAAAAACCTACGGCAATTCCTTATTATAACCTGAGTTCTTATAAGTATTCCCGTTTCTTTATAAGAGATTCCTTGCTAATCGCTCGGAATGACAGGTTCTTTAGATTATAGTAGAGAGGACAGGATAGGCGCGCGAAGCGCGCCTATCCTGTCCTCTCTCTTTTTGCAACCCAAACTTGTCATTCCGAAGCGCAGCGAGGAATCTCATTGTTTCTTATCCCGAACTCAGGTTTATTGTAAAGTAGAATTACTGCACCTTCCTGTTGTGCATCATTTTCCCTCTTCACACACCGGCTTTGTTTTTAATTTATTTCCCTTTTATATTTGCCATACACAACGGTTTAATCCATGCATTCATTCACGCATATTTTCGCCTTTGCTACTTGTGCAGCTGTTTTGCTTCACCTCCTTGTGTCGTATTTAACCAAAACAAGTGTTTTGCCTTCCATCCTTATGAGGAGGAGAACTAAAACAACTGTTTTGCTTTACCTCATTATTTCATGGTCAATTGAAACAACTGTTTTGCTTCACCTTGTTGCGTCATGGTTTAATGAAACAATTGTTTTGCTTTACTCTGTTTTATCTTGGTTAATTAAAACAATTGTTTTATCTCGCCTTTGTGTGTCATGGTTAATTGAAACAATTGTTTCAATTAACCTTGGCGTAAGGATGGATACTAAAACAGTTTCACTGCTTCGCCTCCATCTAAACTATAATCATCAACCGATATAATCAATAAAACATGGAAATACCCTGGCACTACCTTGTTAATCAGTTCATCAATTCTACTAAAGAGAACTACAAAAAAATGCTGAAGCTGAGCAACTATCACGATGCGCGGCTAAAGAAAATGATGATTGATAATCCTGCCGACCCCGAGTGGGCAACGCTTTATAATCGCTACCATCCTTTTCACGAAGCCTATGTAGCGGCCTACAGCGCCTGGAAAAGCGCGGGCGGCACACAAAAAGGCCAAACCCTGAACCTTGCGCAGTTGTTGGTTTTGCTCAGAACAAAAATTAACAAGTGGGATGCCATGATACAGGCCGTTGATGGTTTTGAAAAAGGCGGGGCCAATCATCTGGCCCTGTTTCCTAAAGGTCACCGACCTTTTGTGGCTGGCGCAAAAGCTGCCAAGGTAAGTGCAGTAAAAGTATTGGGCGAAAGCCTTGCGCCATTCGCGCTCGCCCATCCCGAAATAGGGGCGGTGAAAGGTTTGGTAGATGCGTTTTTCACGCTTTTAAATGATGCACGCACTACGCAGGAGGGCACCAAAGGCGGCACCAGATTCAGAAGTATTGAGGTAGAAAAGCAGCGCATTATAGTAGGCACCGAGCAATACCGCAGTCTGGGTTCGTTAATCGTAAAGTGTGCCGACAAGCCGCTTACCATCGCCTCGTTTTTTGAGTTGGTGGTGCTGCGCGATCATCTGCAGGTACTTTTTACCGGAACACTTGATGCTTCTGAAAACGAACCTGTGCTTACCCACACCTTTGTTGCCGATGATGAACTGGCATTGGAAATAACTACTACAGAAACTGTGGCCCCCGAAACGCAGGTAGCTTTTTATCTTGCTACCACACAGGGCGGCACCGACAGCACACCCGTTTTAGTTACCGCCAATGCTGCAAAAACTACGATACAAATTTCAGACTTCGGCATAAGCGATTACGGAACACACCGCTACCTGACGGCAGTTAATCTTTCTGCGTTTGAGCTGCATTATAAAGTGGAGATGCTGTAATATAAAAGGTCAATAGCATTCTAAATCGTAGTGACTTTTTTACAATTAGTCCCGTAGGGACGCCCTGTTTGTAGAAAGAAGATAGTGTATTCGGATAAAGCCCCATCGGGGCGACCTGTTAACAATACATACAGGTCGCTCCTACGGAGCTAAAAAAGAAAATCTAATCTGCAATTCTACAAACAGTAAGCCCCGATGGGGCTATGCTGATGGTTTGCATCGAATCCCCTCCCACTCCTTTTTTTTAGGAGGGGGTCAGGGGGGTGGTCGAAAAACATATATTTGCATCAAACGCCAACCAATCTTCCGCGTCATGCAAAAAATCTACAAACTACTTTTCCTCTTTCTTGCAGCAATTAACGTTGCTTATGCCGACAATAAAGTTCCTGTAAACAATCCCGCACCGCGTTTTACCGAAAACAAAGGGCAGTGGAATAAAAACATTCTTTACAAGCTCGGGCTAAGCAATGCACATCTGTATCTGGAGCAAAACCGTTTTACCTGGGTTTTTTATTCGCCCGAGTTTCTGGAAAGCATACACCCCCACGGCAAGCGCGAAGCATTTACGGGTAACAATGCATTTGCTTATCATGTAAACTTTCTCAACGCAAATGCTGCGGCAACAACTTCGGGTAAAAATGCCTATGCGGATTACAGCAATTACTTTATCGGCAGCGATGAAAAAAACTGGGCTTCACGTGTGCAATCCTACAACGAGGTACACTACACCAATTTGTATGCAGGCATTGACATGAACATCTATGGCAAGAATGGTTTGCTGAAATACGATTTCGTGGTGGCGAAAAACATTGATGCATCACAAATAAAAATGCAATACGATGGTGCCGAAAAACTCGCCATCGAAAATGGAAATCTGAAAGTGCATAACTTATTCAACACCGTTACCGAACACAAACCCATAGCATGGCAAATCCTAAACGGCAAGAAAGTTTTTGTTCCCTGCCGCTTTGAGTTAAGTAATAACACCGTGTCGTTTTCATTCCCCAACGGATACAACACTGCTTACGAATTAGTGATTGACCCGCAATTAGAATTCTCGACCTACACCGGCTCCACTGCCGACAATTGGGGCTACTCGGCCACCTACAACGAGGCCGGAAATTTTTATGCCGGAGGTATTGCTTTCGCTCCCGGATATCCTACCACTACCGGTGCGTATCAAACAAACTTTGGTGGCGGCCCCGGTGGTTTTCCCTGCGATATTTCGCTTACCAAATACACCCCCGATGGTTCAGCACAGGTTTATTCAACCTACTTAGGCGGCAGCGGAAACGAAATGCCTTACTCCATGTTTGTGAATCAAAACGATGAGGTATTTGTTTTTGGTGCAACAGGCTCTTCCAATTTTCCTACAACTTCGGGTGCCTACGACCAGAGTTTTAATGGCGGAACATTTACAACCGTTGACAACGTAATTGAAATGACCAACGGCAGCGATATCATCGTTTCGCGTTTCAGCGCAGACGGAACCGATTTACTTGCCTCTACTTATGTTGGCGGCACGGGCAACGATGGATTGAACATTGTTTCGCCCCTCAGCTATAACTACAGCGACCATGCCCGCGGTGAAGTTTTTATTGACGAAAACGGAAATGCCGTTATCGGGTCCTGCACCTTCTCTACAGATTTTCCGGTAACACCCGGTGCCTTTCAGCAAACGTATGGAGGCAACCAGGATGGCTGTCTTTTCCGCTTAGACCCTACCCTGAGCAACCTGCAATGGAGCACCTATTTTGGCGGCAGCACAGGCGATGCCATTTACTCCATGAAAATAAACAGTGCCGGAACAGTTTACGTTTGCGGTGGAACGGCAAGCTCTGACTTTCCTTCTACTCCCGGAGTGCTGCACACCGCTTTTCAGGGTGGAATTACCGATGGTTTTGTTGCTGCATTTAATCCGCTTGATGCCGATATGTGGCGTTCTTCCTTCATCGGCACTAACCAATACGACCAAAGTTACTTCATTGAAATTGACGGTGACGATGATGTATATCTCTACGGACAAACCCTGGGTGCTTATCCTGTAACAAACGGTGTGTACTCTAACCCCGGCAGCAAACAATACATCCATAAAATGGACAGCTTGTTAGAGAACACTTATTTCTCAACCGTGTTTGGCGATGGTGGTGCTTTCTTAAATCTTTCGCCCACAGCTTTCCTTGTTGATGTATGCGAAAAGATTTACATAGCAGGGTGGGGCGGCACTGTAAACACCAGCAACGGCCTGGGTGCAAATCTTGGTTATACCAACGGATTGCCTACTACCAGCGATGGTTATCAGCAAACCACTGACGGCAGCGATTTTTATTTCATGGTATTGGAACAGGATGCCACGGCATTACTGTACGGAACATTCTTTGGCGGCAACGGAACAGCTGAGCACGTTGATGGCGGTACCAGCCGCTTTGACAAAAGCGGAATTATTTACGAAGCAGTTTGTGCCGGTTGCGGTGGCAGTGATATGTTTCCTACAACACCGGGTGCATGGTCGCAAACCAACAACAGCAGCAACTGCAATTTAGGTTCTATCAAATTCCGCATTCAACTTTCCGAAGTGGAGGTAAATGTGGAAGTAGATAATATTTCATCAACGGGTTGCGCACCTTTCACGGTTGAGTTTCTTGCCAACGGTGTAAATGCACAAGGCTACTACTGGGATTTTGGTGATGGCGATACATCTACGCTGGAAGACCCGACCCACGTTTATAACGACACCGGAACCTACACCGTTATGGTAATCGGTTACGACAGTCTTACCTGCGCAGGACTTGCCTTCTTAGATACATCCTATGCTACCATTACGGTGTTAGACGGCAATGTAAACACCTTTGCAGGAGCAGAGACCAGCATTTGCACAGGCGATACCATTCAGCTGGGCGCTACTGCCGTTACCGGTTTAACGTATCAGTGGACTCCTGCGCTTGGATTAAGTGATGATGAAATTGCAAACCCGCTTGCCTTTCCTGACGAAACCACCACCTATGTGTTGGAAGCCAGCAATCCCAATTGCAGCGGAACCGATACGGTAACAATTACCGTAGTTGAAAAAGCACCTACGGATTTTACAGTTGAACTTACTCCCGCCTGCGAAGGTGTGCATGCAAAATTCACCAACACCACACCCGATGCTGTTCAGTACTTCTGGGACTTTGGCGGTGAAGCAACTTCTACTGATGCCAACCCCGAACACAACTACGATGTGTTTGACAACAACGATACCATTACACTCATTACCATCAACTCGCTGGGCTGCGCTGATACCTTGCGCTTTGATACATCAGGAATTCAACTCATCAACATCTTCCCTGATTCTATTCCCAACATTTTCACTCCTAATGGCGATGCGCTGAATGAGTGTTTTATCACCGGCATCGGCACTGCCTATGACGAATGTTTTTACATGATTATCTACAATCGATGGGGTCGCAAGGTTTTTGAAACCGACAAGTCAAGCGACTGCTGGAATGGCTTGTACAACGATAAACGCGATGCCGATGAGGGAACCTATTTCTACATCATCCGCATTAAAGAAGAAGAGTATCACGGGTTTTTCCAGTTGAAGAAATAGATAGGGTATATGGCGGCAAAAGCAAAAGCAAAAACAACACAGGCGAAAAAATCATTTGAAGTAAAAGCATGGTGGATACACACGCTGTATATCATTGCTTTACTTTTTGTTATTGTAAAAGTTTACAAACAGGTGTATGACGAGAAGCTGTATCTCGGTGGCGATAACGCGGTGTATTACATCACTGCAAAATCGCTGATGAAGGGAGCAGGCTATACCAATATCCATCTGCCATCAAAAGAACCGGCCAATCACTATCCTCCCGGATATCCTGTTATTTCAGCAGGCATCATGAAAATCTTTGGTGACGATATTGAAGTGATGAACAAGGCAAATGGCTATTTTCTTTTCGGAAGTATAGTGCTGCTCTACTTTATTTTAATCGGTCTTACGGGAAACAAACACCTCTCCTTTGTCATTGCGCTTTTATCAGCGCTCAATCTGCATCTGCTTAATTTCTCCACCATTGCCATGTCTGAGATTCCGTTTCTCTTCACTTCACTGGCAACGGTGTTCTTTCTTATGCGGGTAAACAAGGAAGAATTATCTCTCAGGGATTACAATCTCTGGCTCATGATTTTCTTTATGATGCTGAGCTATTATATACGCACTGCGGGTTTATCGTTGGTGGGTGGTGTTATCTTGTATTTCCTGTTTGAGCGCAAATGGAAACTGGCAGGAATTGTTGCAGGAGCATTTATTCTGCTTGCAGTTCCGTGGTATGTAAGAAGTAAATCGCTTGGCGGTGGCGGCTATGAGCGTCAACTGATGATGATCAATCCCTATCGTCCCGAGTTGGGAAAGATGCAGGCAAAGGATTGGTTTACTCGTGTGGAGAAAAATGTGAAGCGCTATGTCTCAATGGAAATACCAAGTTCGGTGCTGTGTTACAAAATTGAAAACTACAACAAGGCGAAACCCGAAGACCGCAAATGGGCTGCCGGCATATTTCTTTCGTTGTTGGGAATTCTTGGTTTGTTTGCACTGAAGAAATACCGATGGCTGGTGATTGCCTACCTTGCGGGAACAGCTTTTATCGTTGCCCTGTGGCCCGATGCATGGTACGGAACACGTTTTATATTGCCGGCCATTCCGTTTATATACCTCTTACTTATTCTTCCCGTTTATGAGGGACTAAACTGGCTGGCAGAAAAAGTAAAACTGAGTGAAAATATCCGTGTTGTTATGCTGCCCTTTGTGTTTCTTGCATTTATTATGGTGGAGAAAAAAGGCATCACCTACCTCGAAACATTTGCAAAAGGATTGATGAACCCTTCCTACACCAATTACTTTGAACTGGCAAAATTTGCCAAAAGCAGTCTGCCCAAAGATGCAGTTGTAGTATGCCGCAAGCCCGAATTGTTTTACCTCTATGCCGACCGCACAGTAACTAATTTCATCAATTCCGATAATGCCGACAGCCTTATCAATAACATGAAAGAAGTAGGAGCAACGCACCTGGTAATTGAGCAATTAGGCTTTGGACAAACAGGCAGGTATCTGTATCCTGCGGTTCAGAAAAACCCCGAGAAGTTCAAACTGGTGAAGCAGATGAAAAACCCGGACACTTATCTTTTTGAAATCAATCACGACCGCGGATATGTTGGACCCATCGTTAACGGAAAGCGCAATGGCAAAGGCAGTTCGAAGTATGCAGATGGAACTACTTACGATGGCAACTGGGTGGATGATAAACGCGAAGGCTTTGGCGTTTTTACCTGGCCCAACGGAATGAAATTTGAAGGGGAGTTCAAAAACAATGTGCGCAACGGAAAAGGAATTATTTACATGAAAGATGGAAATGTTCTGCATACAGTTTGGGTAAATGATACCATCAACGGATACGGAAAATTGTATGATAAAACAGGAAAGCTTTTGCAGGAAGGCGAAATGAAAAAGAACCTTTTTGTTAACCAGCAGGCCGGAAAGAAATAGAGCATGTGTATTCGTTTTGTGCTTTTAGTTCTTCTTGCGTTACAAATCTCATCTTGTTCCGGCAAGCCTGAAAACAAAGACACTTCTATTGATAAGGAAATTGTTCAGGAAGCAGAAGAAGTACAGAGTCGCGATTATTCTGTAGAGTACCTGCTCGGAAAGTTCAACCAGAAAACAGATACATCGTTTGCTGTAATTCCAATGAAGTATTGCAGCAAAGAAGCAATGTATCTGCGTAAAGAAACCATTGCTGCTTTTATAAAGATGTACGATGCCGCAAAGAAAGAAGGCGTGAACCTGAAAATAATTTCAGCTACACGGAATTTCAATGAACAGAAATCCATTTGGGAAGCCAAGTGGAATGGCAGCAGACTGGTGAACGGAAAGAACCTGTCGCAAACAATTAAAGATCCCGTTGAAAGAGCAAAGACAATTTTGCGCTACAGTTCCATGCCGGGTACATCACGCCACCACTGGGGAACGGACATGGATTTGAACAGTCTTGAAAATGCGTATTTCACTACTGCCGAAGGAAAAAGGGTTTACGAATGGATGAAAAAGAATGCAGCGCAATTTGGGTTTTGCCAACCCTATTCGGTAAAAAATGAAAGCCGTCCCAACGGTTATGAAGAAGAGAAATGGCACTGGAGCTATACACCATTATCATCTGCATTACTGAAAGAGTATTCGAAAAAAATAAAGCCGGAGAACATTGCAGGGTTTACAGGATCAGAAACCGCTGCAAAGCTGAACATCATAGAAAACTATGTAAAAGGGATTAACCCTGAATGCCGTTGAGGCTTTTCTTCTCCAGGTAGTTTACCCAACCAACAAACATCAGGAAGATAAAGCTGTAAGCAGCAATGTTGAAATACAAATGGTTGTCGAACCAGGCGTATTCAATAAAGTCAACAAAGCAAATTCCGATTGCCATAATGCGCAACTGATTAATCACAAAAACTCCAATAATACCAATAGGAATAAACAGTAGTTTCTTTTTCCACGGTCCGGGATAGGCAATAATAAGCATGGTGAAAAGCGCCATTACATCCACACCGAGGCAATAGTTCTGAACGGTAATGGTTGCGTTGGGTTTTACCATAAGAATAACGCGGTAGCTGTATTCTACAGCTTCGTATCCGAACAGATTGAGGAAGAACAGACAGAATGCCATGGAGGCTTTCAGTACAAGGTGCAACATAATTTCCCAGGGCTTTGCGAAAACAGAATTCCACACAAACTCTTTCCATACATACATATAAAGTAAGTACATGGAAAACAATTTTAAAAGGAAAAACAGTGTGGCTTTTTTCTTGCCCAAAGCAATTAATGATTTCGTGCGAAAGTAACTAAAAAGGGCCACGCGTTTTGCGTGGCCCTTTTTAGTTGCTTTCGTCATTGCGATTTAGTGCATACTCAACGGCATATCTTTGTTATAGGTAATGGTGTAAGTAAATGCAAGTGTTTTGTTTTCCTTGCTGTTGATGCTGGTATTCCATTTCAGCAGGCCGGTTTTGTCATTGTACTCAGCGCTGCCCTTATCTTTCATTTCTACTTTTATATCCTCGATTTGCGAAACAGGAATATGGTCTTCCACAACCAGTTTAAGCGTATTGCTCTTGTTGTTTTTCATTTTCAGTTCGTAGGTAACGGTTTTTTCAACATCGTTGCCTAAGGCTTTGTTGCGTTCTTTATCCGGAAGCTTGGTGCGGGTAATAGTTATTCCGTGATCGCGGCCAAGTGCCAGTTCCATGGTGTCGCTGAGCAAGGCAGCGTTCAGCATGGTTTCGCCTACATAGGTTCCTTCATAAAATATATTCGCTTTTCCGGGAAGCAGATTCAATTCTTCCCAGCCGGTAACTTTTGCAATCAGAAATGCCTCGCTTTCCAGTTTAGGAACTAAGAAGTGGTAATAGCTTGCCGGCATATCGCTTGTTTTTACTGCAACTAAATGCGTTACTCCGTCAGAAGGGATAGAGTAGGGGAGCTTGATATCGAACTCTACATTGGTCATGGTCTCCACCATTTGAGCATAGTTGGCAGATGATTGGGCAGGAGCAAGATTTTTTACCATGTCTTCTTGGGCTTTTCTTTTTGAGTACTCCATATCATACTCCATATCGTCATAAGCCATAGACGGCATTCCGGCAATGGTTGTTGACTTTGATTCAATTCGTGCGCCATTAGTGGTCTGGTAAAAATAGTTTACGTACCAGGTAGGCAACACAGGTTTGATATTGCTGCGGTTAGGATTATTGGTGGACAGTTTCAATTTTATATCGTTCCATTCTTCGCCTGTGTTTTGGTAAACATTGGCTTTGTAAGTAAGTTGCACGGGAGCTGCTGTGCTTCCTGAGCGCAAATCATACGATGGACTCCAACCTGCGTTGGAAACAATGTAGTTGATATCTAAACTTCCGCTCACGCTTTCTTCGGCACTTACCGTAACAATAACGCGGTGGATAGGTTCGTATTTTTCTTCAGGTTCCGTGTCGTCACGGTAAGCCTGAAGTTGCGAAAGGCGTTCGTTCATGCGGTTTTTATCCTTGTTGATTTTAAACTCATCGCGTTTTATTTTTGCAATCTGCGCATCAATGTCGGTTAACTTTTTTCTGAAAAATTCCATAGCGTCAACCAGTATGGGCAGCGAATCACTTTTGCCTTCGCCCCGGGTAAGCTTGTTTTTCAGTATCATGTCTTTTTCAAGCGTGAGCGAGAATTTTTTAGTGTTCAGTTCATCTGCAACAAAGCTCTGCTCCTGTAATGAATCTTCCAGCAGTTTTATCTGCTTTACAATTTCTTTGGGCAGTTCGCCTGTTTCTTCTTTTGGCTCGGGATATTTTATATCGTGTTTTACTTCCAGAATAATGAAGTTGCCTTTTCCGCCTGCTTGTATGCTTTTGGCATTGATGTAGGGCGAAACATTTTCAAACACCAGATCGGTTACTCCGGGCGAAAGATTAATGTAAGCGTTGCGGTAAACCTGCGCCCCTTGCAGAAATACGGTTACATTTTTTACGGTTGATTTTACGGGCTTTTCATTTGTTGCGAAT
The DNA here is from genome assembly GCA_050186075.1 of Bacteroidia bacterium. Lineage (GTDB taxonomy): Bacteria > Bacteroidota > Bacteroidia > SXHM01 > SXHM01 > SXHM01. Next base: position 38,041 of record JBFWYU010000028.1, on the reverse strand, counting down.
ACGGCAGATACAATTGTAAGCAGTATTCCGGTGATTAGTTTTTTCATTGTCTTTAGTTTTTAAATGGGTAAATAATTATTGGTTTTCGGACAATGGATGCACCGAAAAAACAAATTCCATAAAAAATAAAAAACCTTATCGCCTTCTTCCTTTTCCCGAGCGGCCATATTTGCCGTAATCGAAACGGTAGTATACTCCAAGATTAAGGCTTACAAAGGCTGCGTGCGTTTTTGAGCCCTTGTAATCGGGATAGTTGGGAATTTGCGATGCTGCTGTAATTTCATGGCCTTGTCCGTCAACCCCCTTTAAATCGCTGAGGCCATATACAAGGCGGATGCCTGCTATAATATACATGTTGTCGCTCAACTCAAAGTCGGCACCTATTCCGGCAAGCGGTGCATAATAAAAGGGAGCGTATTTTGCGGTAACATTGGTTGTTGTTCCCTGTCCGGCTGTTGAGCTGTAGGTTGCATTGGCAAGCATGGAAAATTGCATGCCGGCTTCAATGTATGTTCCGTATCGTAGCACTAAGCGGGCATATACCGGAACATCTAAGAATAAAAGATTGATTTTGGAATGGTAGGTTTCAAGTGCTGATGAGTTGCTAACCCGGCCACTATAGCGTTGCACAAAATTTCCGAAGTTTAAATCTATACCTACACCAACATAGGTTTCTATTTGTTGCTGAAAAAACATGCAGGCGGTAATTCCACCGCCCCAGCCGAAGGAGGGTTTTGCCTCCTGCTCAACGCTGGCACCCAGCACTGCGGTGTTGATTAGCCAGGTGCTTTTGGCCTGGCCTTGCAGCCCAATGGTTACGCTTTGGGCTGCTGTGCAAAGTGAAGCTAAGCAGAAAAATATAATTGACCCCCTTGTTTTTCTTGCCATGAGAAAATTTCTGTGGAACAAAGAAATGAGACTGTTAAAGATAATTTAAATTAATTACAACAAAAATTTTATTAATAGTAACGTGTTTTTATATTTGTCAATCTAACCAAAACCAAATCTATGAAACCTTTTTTCTTTTCTGTTATTATGTTTTTAGCAGGTGCTTTATCTCTACTTGCACAACCGTCCCCTTTGCCCAAAGAAGATGCTTTTGATGTCAAGTGGGGAACTGAATATAAATTTCCGAGAAAACATATCGACTTGGGATATGTAGGAACAATGGAAGAGGGCTTTGCCCAAATGTGTCTGCGTTACAAAAAAGATATAATAATGCAAGGTTTTGACACTAAGTTGAAACTTACCAAGCAGACTAAAATTGATATCCGAAAAATGCCCAAAAGTATCGTAAGTGAAGGTTTTTACACTTTCAATAAAAAGCATTATTGGTTTTATTCTACATGGATAAGAAAAGAAAAAAAGGAACGATTGTTTGCACAGGAGGTTGATGTAGTTGGTTTGCGCTTCAACGGGAAAGCAATAGAACTTACTAAGAGTGATAAACTGGCGGGTTCGGGATTTGTAGTTAAAGGTATGTACAGTTTTGACGTAGCAGGAAAATATAAAATCAATACCAGTACGGATTCTACTCAATTACTTATTTCTTACCGTAAAGCCCCTAAAGAGCGGGATGACACAAAGAATAAAGACAAACTTGGCTTTTTTGTATTCAACCAAGACCTTGAAAAAGTATGGGGTAAAGAATTGAAAATGCCTTATACCGAAGCTAAAATGGATAACATAGATTATGATGTGGATAAATTTGGCAATGCCTATCTCCTTGCAAAAGTTTACAAAGGCAATAGAAAAGAAAAAACGAAAGAAGGCGAGCCAAATTACAATTATGAGATTTTACAAATAAGCCAACAATCTAAGGATGTAAAGAAAATACCTGTAACACTTTCTGACAAGTTTATTAATGATATTTTGATAACAGATGATTTAAACGGAAATATAATTTGTGCGGGTTTATATTCAAAAAATGCACATGGCGGAGCGGTGTTCAGATGGGGAACGGGAAGCACGCCAACAGCCTCAGACGGAGTTTTTATAACTCGGATTGATACTGCTGGTGATTTTGTAAATGTGCATAAAGGTTATTATGAGTTTCCCGCAGAGGTTTTAAAACAATACGAAACCGAGCGTTCGCAGAAAAAAGTAGATAAAAAGGAAAAAGAAGATAAAGCTGAAGCAGGAAACCTAAGGCTTAGAAAAGTATTAGTTAATGAAGACGGCAGTGTAATTGTAGCAGGTGAAGAATATTACTACACCGAACACACCACAAGAACTACCACAGGTAATTCTACTTCTTCGCGCACAACCTATACAATGCATTATGATGATATTCTTGCAATGAAGATAGGTGTATCGGGTGAAGTGGATTGGTTACATAAAATCCCAAAACGTCAGGTTGGCAGCGCAAGCTATATAGCACCTTTTGATATGTCGTTTAAATTATACCGTTCCGGTGACAATTTCTATTTTATATATGTTGATAATGTAAAGAATATGAAACTGAAGCCTGATGAGTATCCTGCATATCATCTGGCAAATGCCAAAGGTGTAGTCGTATATGCAAAGATTAACAGTGAGGGTCAACTGACAAAAGGCAAAATTCTTGACAAGGGAGCGGAAAAAATACGCCTTGATGCTTTGGATTTTCAACAGGTGGGCAGCAAGACACTTATTAACCGTGCTCAACGAAAAGGATATAGCAAAGCGGTCTTGGTGACAGAAGAGTAATTTTTGTGCTTTAAAATCATCACTATAAGTTTACGGGTGTAAATTGTGATGATACTTCTTTTACATTTGCCTCACAAACTAAAAACAACAACACATGAAAAACATTACACTATCATTAGCAGCCGTATTGCTCTTCAGCTTTACCTATGCACAAAAAGCGGTTCTTAAGTCGGGCAGCGTAAAAGGATTAAAAGGACAAAGCGAACTGAATGTTGAATTTGATTACAGCGCACTAAAAGTAGGAAGTGGTAAAAAAGCGGTTCCGGAAGGAGAATACATTGCAGAAAAAGTTTCGGACCACAACAAGAAAGAAGCAGGAAAAGGTGATAAATGGTTAGAGGGTTGGAAAAGCGCACCGGATGCACGTTACAAGCCTAAATTCTTTGAATTATTTAATGCAGGTTTGAAAAAGAACGGAATTACTGCATTTGAAAATAAATCATCTGCAAAATACACCCTAGTTGTAAAAACTACTCGTCTTGAACCGGGTTGGAACATTGGTATTTCAAAAATGCCAGCGTTTGCCGACATGGTTTATGAACTGAAAGAAGGCGGAACAGTAGTTGCAACCATTGAAATCCTTAACTCACCGGGCTCACAATATTCAGGTTATGATTTTGATGCCGGAACACGTTTAGCCGAAGCCTATGCAAAATCAGCAAAAACATTAGCTGGTTTTATTGCAAAAAATATTAAGTAGAGGTAAAATTTAAAAAATATAAAACCCTTGTTGTAAATCACAACAAGGGTTTTATATTTGTCCCAAACATAAACTAACAACTATGAAAAGAAATATCTTAACAGCAGTATTAATTCTGACTTACATTACAGTTTTCTCGCAAACCAAAGTCACTATTTTGCCAGAATCTGCTGAAGTAACATTAAATGGAGGCTTTGTTTCAACATCTCTGAAACTTAGTGAAAAGCAAAGCAATGAGTTTCTTGTTGCTTCACTTAAGGGCTATGTTACCCAAGGCGCGAAAGTTGAAGACATATTGAGCCATGGCACATCCCATACCATTAAACTTCAAAAAATAGTAAAACTGCCGGCAGAAAGCAAAACCAGAAAAATTGAATTTTCTAAAGTAGTAGACGGCACCGGAAAACTATCAACAGCCCAATACGGGTACATGTATTATGCCGCAGCCATAAATTTTGAAGATCCAAAATTTCCAAAAGCTATTAATAAAACAATGATGGATTGGGGTTTTGATATGGTAGGAACAAACGCAGTTTTTGAAGAAAAAGGAAATGCCCCCGATTTAGTTCTTGCCTGCGAAATATTAAATGCCGGAAAAGAAACCCGAGGTTCAGGTTTTCAAGCCAGTGTTTTGCTAAACTGGTCTGTTTATAACGTAAACCAGAAAAAAGTAGTTTATAATCTCAACACAGGAGGATTCTCCGACTCAAAAAGGTCGCATACCTTTGTTGATGAACTTATACTTGCAATAAATGACGGGCTGGTAGCTTTAATGTCCGATAGCAAATTTCAGGAACTTGCTCTCTCAGCATCAGAAACAACTTCATCCGGAAAAACAGTTGAAGCAACTAACCTGCCTAAAATAACTGCAGCAAGCTATTCAAGCTATGGCGAAATGATAAAAGGCGTAGTAGGTTCAGTTGTTACCGTAAAAACTAATTTCGGACATGGCAGCGGATTTGTAATCAGCAAAAGCGGATTTGTGCTTACCAATGACCACGTTATTTCAGGAGCATCGTCAATAGAAATTATTTTCGATAATGGTTTTTCAATGGAAGGAACAATGGTTAAAACGGACGAGGACAGAGATGTTGCCATGTTAAAAATAGCTGGAAATGGTTTTAAACCCTTAGCTATAAATACAAGTTCTGATGGAACAAGCGTAGGTACTGAAGTTATTGCCGTTGGAACACCTGCCGATTTAAAATTAGGACAAACAGTTACTAAAGGTATTGTGAGCGGAAAAAGAGAACTGGAAGAGGACAACGGAACTAAAAACAATTACATACAAACCGATGTAAGCATTAACTCAGGAAACAGCGGAGGCCCCTTGATTAATAGCAAAGGTGAAGTAGTAGGAATAATTGCTGCGAAAGTAAAAGGCACAGGTGTTGAAGGATTAGGTTTTGCAGTGCCTATAGGTGAAGCTTTAGAAAAGCTCAATATCAAGTTTGAATAAATAGTATGTTCTCAATCATATAAAACCCTTGTTGCATTTTGCAGCAAGGGTTTTATATTTGTGTCAAATCTTAAACCAAAAACACATGAAAAAACTGATTATTCTTTCAGTCTTTATTCTGAATGCTACATTCTTAATTAAGGCACAATCCAATTCCGAACTTTTCAATTCAGCCAAACTGGTTTGGTTTGGCGTTGATATGTCGCGCTCAAAATTAGTAGGCGTTGAAGGTTTCACCGACCCTTACGATATTCAGAAACGCTATGTTCCGGCATGGAACAGTCTTGTGTTAAGCGAAGCCGAAAAATACGATGTGCGCAAATTTTTTAAAAAAGGCGAAGTGGTTAATGATATTGTGGCAGTTGAAGCAGTGAATGAAAAAATCAATCCGGGCGAGTGGGTGCAAACAACAAGCTACACACTTGATAAATCAGAAATTGCCGGAATGGTAAAAAAATACAAAGGCACCGAAAAAGAAGGATTAGGTTTGGTGTTTATTGTTGAATCATTTGATAAGTTTAAAGAATCAGGATTTATCTATGTTACCTTTTTCAATATCGCCACCAAAGAAGTTATCCTCACCGAAAAATTATCTGCAAAAGCAGGAGGCTTTGGAGTGCGTAACTATTGGGCAAAAACTATTTTTGGCGTAATGGAAATGAGTGAAAAGAAAATGAGTGCCTGGAAAAAGCAGGTTGCAGGATAATTACTCTTTACCCTTTTAGTAGCAAAAATGCAGGGCAGTTGCTCTGCATTTTTTATTAGCGCCTTCTTGGTTTATTGAAAAACAGAAACAAATTATAAGTTGCCATAATCCCGCTGGATATGCTATTTTTTACTTTATCGCGGCTGGCATAATAACCGTTGCCCATGTCATACGATTTTACAACCGGATTATTTAATACCATGCTGTAGCCCACTTGCAGCGAGTGACCGGTTTCCTCACCAAGAATAGTAATTCCCAAGCCACCAACAACATATTGGTTAGAGAAAGTCTGGTAGCGTTCTTTTTGCTGAGGAACATTTCCGGCTTTCACATCAGCACCTGTGCTTATGCTGTATGCGGCAGAAATAAACGGGTTTACTTTCATCGGCTTCAACGGATAAAATTTTGCACCTGCGCCAAACTTCCCTCCGTTGTAGCGGGTGTAACCGCCCATTAAATCAACCTGAACCACACGGTTAGCGTGATACGAAAGAATAAAACCTAATCCGTTTGGTGTTTTGTAACCAATGCTTAACCCGGCCGAAAACTTACTGCGTTGCGGGTCTTGCGCAAAAACGGAAAGCGAGATAAAAAAAGCGACTACAGGAAAAAAGTATTTCAGCATATTAAGATTAACGCACAAAACTATGTTTTAGTATTGGTGTCAAAACAACACGATCAGAAAAATTTTCCAAGTGCTGTTGTGAATTCAGAAGGCGGGCGCAGTGGCTTTAATGTTTTTTTGTCCGTAAAAACCAATGTAGTTCTTGCACTGTTGAGCAATTCGCCTTTTGTGTTGTAGGTTTCGTAATCAAAATGTATTCGCAGAATTGGTAATTCTTTAATGAACAGTTTTACCGTCAGTTCTTCATCATATAATGCAGCTTTAAAATAGGTAGTTGAAAAATCAAGTACCGGCATAATCAAACCATTGTCTTCAAAATCTTTATAGTTAAAGCCAAGTTTGCGCATGGCTTCCACACGGGCCACTTCAAAATATTGTGCATAATTGCCATAATAGACAAAACCCATGCGGTCAATTTCTGCATAGCGTGTTCTTAGTTTTATTTCGTGAGTGAACATGAAAAATATATTTGCGCCAAATTAGTAAATCTCATTGGTTGAAATTTACTACACTTGTACATGCCTTTCCCATTTTCTGATTTTATAAGAAAACCTGTTTTTTATTTTTTGCTGTTTCTGCTTGCAGCATGTTCGGCACCGCCCAGGTTGATAAAGCATGAAAGCAACACAATCAATATAAAAGACAGTATTAAAGAAGATGCTTCTGTTAAACAACTTATTGAACCCTATAAACAGGATCTAGAAACAGAAATGAATGAAGTGTTGATTGTTTCAGACTTTGTTTTTGAAAAAGCGCAACCTGAAGGCGCACTTGGAAATCTGGTTGCAGACATTATTTTGGAAAAAGCAAATGAGCAGTATCGTCCCGATGATTTTCATTATGCAGATTTCTGTTTGCTCAATAATGGCGGATTACGCGTGTCTCTTCCGCAGGGTGAAATTTCGAGAGGCAAAATATTTGAGTTGATGCCCTTTGAAAATGAGATTGTAATCGTGACGTTGAGTGGCGATAAAGTTGCTGAACTGATACAATATATCATAGCTGTTGGCGGGCAACCGCTCTCTGGATTGCAACTTAAAAATTTTAATCAACCAACTATGCAGGCGCTTGTTAACGGTGTTCCATTTGATAAAACCAAAACATATAAGATTGCTACTTCAGATTATCTTTCTTCGGGAGGAGATAAAATGGATTTTTTTAAAACACCTCTTAAGATTGAAACCACAGGCTATAAAATCCGCGATGCTATAATTGACTACCTTACAAACGAAAATCAGAAAGGAAATTCTTTAAAGCCTCATGCAGGAGGACGAATAACCAATGAGCAGTAGAAGAGAATTTATACGAACAACATTATTAGGTACTGCAGGAGTTGCCGCTTGGAACTTTATTCCGCTTGAAGCATTAGCGTATAAAGAAGTAGTAAAAATTTCTATTCTTCATACCAATGATGTGCATAGTCGTATTGATCCTTTTCCGCTGAATGATCCTAAATACCCCGGAATGGGAGGTGCGGCAAGGCGTGCAGAAATAATTAATCAAATAAGAAAGGAAGAAGAACATGTTTTGTTGTTCGATGCCGGAGATATTTTTCAGGGCACACCTTATTTTAATTTTTATAAAGGCGAGTTGGAATTGAAGTTGATGTCACAGATGAAATACGATGCCGCAACAATCGGAAATCACGATTTTGATAATGGTATTGAAGGTTTATATAAACAATTGCCCAATGCAACTTTTCCTTTTATAATTTCCAACTACAATTTTGCTGATACAGTGATGTACAATAAAACAACAACTCACAAAATTTTTGAAAGGGCCGGAATAAAAATTGGAGTTTTTGGTTTAGGAATCGAGTTAGATGGATTGGTACCTAAAGAACTTTACAAAAACACAATTTATCTTAATCCTGTAACTACAGCAAACGAGATGAGTGCTTTACTGAAAAATGAATTAAAATGTGATGTGGTAATTTGTCTCTCGCATCTTGGATACGAATACACTACAAAAAAAATAAGCGACCGAGTTCTTGCTGAAAGCACTGAAAACATTGATATTATAATAGGTGGGCACACACACACTTTGTTAGAAAAACCAACAGTAGCTTTAAATATAAAAGGCAAAGATGTGCTAATCAATCAGGTAGGTTGGGCGGGTATCAATTTGGGTAAAATAGATTTTTATTTTGAAAAAAACACAAAAAATAAATCAGCAAAATCTACCGTAAAAAATATTTCACATAAACAAGAGTGAGTCGAAAATTTTTATAAAATATTTTTCAAAAAAATTTGCAGCAGATTCAAAAAAATAATTTTTCTTTACAACGAAATTGAATTTTACGCGAAAGCGAACAAAATATAAAATTGTAGGAGACAACAAATGAAGAAAAGTGTTACACAAGTTTGGGACAATTGTCTTGCAATAATAAAGGACAACGTAAATGAACAGAGTTTTAAAACATGGTTTGCACCAATTACTCCGGTAAAACTAGACGGTAGTGTTCTCACTATTCAGGTGCCCAGCCAGTTCTTTTACGAGTGGCTTGAAGAGCATTACATTTCCCTTTTGAAAAAAACAATCCGCAAAGAATTAGGCGCGGAAGGAAGATTGGAGTACAATATTGTTATGGACAATGTTTTGAGCAGCAATAAGCCATATACTGTTCGTATTCCAGGTTCGTCTTCCAACGGAACGAGAAACGAACCCGTGTCAATGCCTGTTGATTTAAATAGCAGTACGATTAAAAATCCGTTTATCATCCCAGGTTTGCGCAAGATGAATGTTGATTCACAACTCAACATTAATTATACCTTCGACAATTATATTGAAGGTGAGTGTAATCGTTTGGCGCGTTCTGCAGGTTTTGCAGTTTCAAACAAGCCGGGTGGAACTTCCTTTAACCCACTTCTTATTTATGGAAGTGTAGGTTTAGGAAAAACACACTTGGCACATGCAATCGGAATTCAGATAAAAAATAATTTTCCGGAGAAAACAGTATTATATGTTTCTTCTGAAAAATTCACGCAACAATTTATTGATGCTATAAAAAATAACAGTCAGAATGATTTTGTACATTTCTATCAGATGATGGATGTGCTTATTATTGATGATGTTCAGTATTTTGCCGGAAAAGAAAAAACTCAAGATGTTTTCTTTCACATTTTCAATCATCTGCACCAAACAGGCAAGCAATTAATTTTGACTTCAGATAAAGCTCCTGTTGAGATGCAGGGAATGGAGCAGCGTTTGCTTTCGCGCTTCAAATGGGGACTTTCAGCAGATTTGCAGGTACCTGAATTGGAAACACGTATTGGAATTTTACAGAAAAAATTATATGCTGACGGAATTGAACTTCCGAAAGATGTTATAGAATATCTGGCTTACAGCATTACTTCAAATGTTCGTGAACTCGAAGGTGCATTGATTTCGTTGCTGGCACAATCCTCCCTCAACAAAAAAGCAATCACAATTGATTTGGCGAAATTGATGATTGATAAGTTTGTGAAAAATACAGCACGCGAAGTTTCTATCGACTACATACAAAAAGTTGTTTGCGATTATTTTGAACTGCCTATTGAGTTATTGAAATCAAAAACACGGAAGCGTGAAGTAGTTCAGGCTCGCCAGATTGCCATGTATTTTGCAAAAACAATGACAAAATCATCGTTGGCAAATATTGGTGCACACTGCGGAGGTAAAGATCACGCAACTGTTTTGCACGCTTGCCGCACGGTAAATAACCTGATGGATACCGACAAACGTTTCAAAGCATACATCACCGAGCTTGACAAAAAAATCAGCATCCAGTAAGAAAAGAATTCTTATGGTTTGCCTTGGCAATATATGCCGTTCGCCTCTGGCGGACGGCATATTGCGTTTTAAGGCGAAACGTGAAAACTTAGATTGGATAATTGATTCAGCCGGAACTTACTCAGGACATCAGGGTGAGCACCCTGACTATCGTGCAATTAAGTGTGCTAAAAAATTCGGAGTTGATATTTCTCAGTTAATCGCACGTCCGTTTTCAAAAATGGATTTTAACAATTTTGATAAAATCTACGTGATGGATAGTTCAAATTATCGTGATGTTCTGAAGTTGACCGATAATGATGCAGACCATGAGAAAGTGGAAATGATAATGAATGTAGTTAATCCCGGAAGAAATCAAGCTGTACCTGATCCCTATTGGGGAGGAGATGAAGATTTTGATAATGTTTTTAAAATGTTGGATGAGGCGTGCGAAAAAATTATTCAGCAATTAAAATAAATGCAGGAGAAAAGTTTGGTTCTCGGTTCACTCTTCTTAATCCCAACTCCGCTCGGAGAAGAAACTACATTTAATAAAATCTTTCCTGATTATAATTCTGAAATTGTAAACTCAATTGATGTATTTATTGCGGAAGATGCAAAATCTGCACGCAGATTTTTAAAACAAACCGGGTTCAAAAATTCATTTGATGAAATCACTATTCATTTACTGAATGAACATAGCAAGGATTTAGATACCAGAAATTATCTTGACCCTGCATTGACAGGAAAAAATATCGGACTGCTTTCAGATGCCGGTTGTCCCGGGATTGCAGACCCGGGCGCAAGTGTCGTTAAAATGGCGCATGAAAAAAATATCCGGGTTATTCCTTTGATTGGACCCTCTTCTATTTTACTTGCACTGATTTCATCAGGAATGAACGGACAAAATTTTGCTTTCAATGGTTATCTGGAACGTGAGAATCATTTACTCACAAAGCAATTGAGGGAATTGGAGAAACGCGCACTGCAACAAAATCAAACACAACTTTTTATTGAAACGCCTTACCGCAATTCAAAAATGCTAGAAACTATTTTGCAAACCTGCGGAAATGAGACACGCTTATGTATTGCCTGCGATGTAACACTTCCATCAGAATTTATCAAAACAAGAACTATTTCAGCATGGAAGAAAAATCTTCCTGATATTCATAAGAGGCCTGCTGTTTTTGTAATCGGAAGATAATCAGGCTACAGCCTTATTTCTCTTTTCAGCTAAATAAATCTGATTGATAGCAATCCACATCAGGCATATAAATGCAAGAATGGAAGAGCCAACAATGGTGTGCCACAGAAATGGTTTGTAATTGAATAGATATAACGTATTGTAAAGTGGCAGAAAAGCAGCAAAGCGAACAATTTCCACAATATTCACCCACTTTTTATTTTCCATGATAGCACCACAATTCAATGTTGTCAATACTATTAGTGTAAACATGGTTAATTTATAAAAGGTAGAAAGCTCATCAAAGTGGTTCATGTAACCAACCAGTCCACAAGTTAGCACCACAAACTGGAAGAACACATAAATCTGCATGTTCAAAGGAACTTTGGTTCTGTATTTTTGTTCTGTTAAGTTGCTGTCTGTTTTTTGACCAAGCAATTTTCCAAGGTATTCAGGGCCTTTAAAAGGAAGAGCAAATTTGCTTTTAAGCGTTGTTAATTTTTTCCAGCCGTTGATTATATCACGGAAAACATGAAGGTTTGCCCAAACCGGATTCCAACTGTTTAATGGAATTGTGATTCCATAAACGGGTTCTTCTTCTTCCTTCTGAAAAGTTCCGAATAATCTGTCCCAGATAATAAATGTTCCACCGTAATTTTTGTCGAGGTATTGTGGATTAGTTGCATGATGAACACGATGGTGTGATGGCGAATTAAAAAGCCACTCAAAAATGCCTAATGATTTGATGTGCTTAGTATGAATCCAATATTGATAGATGGTGTTAAACCCTGCTGCTGCTGCAAAAATCAACGGGTCAAAACCAATAAAAGGAATAGGCAGAAACAACACAAAAGCCAACGCGTTGTGAAACCATGACTGCCTTAAAGCAACTGATAAATTGTATTCCTGACTTTGGTGATGAACGATGTGGGCCGCCCAGAAAAGATTCATTTCATGTCCGAAACGGTGTGCCCAATAAAAAATAAAATCGAACAGAATGAAGCAAAGTATGAATGATAAAACATTGCTTTCCATTTTAAAAGGTGCGATGTTTGTGTAGATATAACCATAAATGGTCATCAGTAATACTTTAAGCAGCGTGTTAAAGGCCTGATTTCCGATGCCGATATTCAGGTTTGTAATCGTATCTTCAAAATTGTAAAAATCAGTTTTCTTAAATCGTCCCCAGACAAATTCAATGATAATGCTGAGAAAGAAAAAAGGAATCGCGATGAGAATGTAATCAGTCATGAAAAAGAAAATAAAAGTTGGGGAGGAAAGAAAAACTGTTGCAAAATTATAGTCGAAAATTGTAAATTTTACAAAAGAGCAGAAATAAATTTAGTTGACTGCTTCTGCACTTATTAACTCGACCTCAAATATGAGTGTGGAGTTAGCAGGAATAAGTCCCGGAATCTCCATTGGTCCATATCCTAGTTGCGAAGGAATAGTGAATACGGCTTTATCGCCAACATTTAAAAGTGCAATTCCTTCATCCCAACCTTTGATAACTTTGCCTTCGCCAATGTTAAATGAAAACGGAGTTCCTCTTTTATAAGAATTATCGAATTCCTTTCCGTCTGTAAGTTTGCCAATGTAGTGGACTGAAACTTTATCTCCGCTTTTTGCATGGGCGCCTTCACCAAGCTCAGTAAATAAATATTGCAATCCGGATTCGGTGGTATAAGTTTTATTCAGTTTTACACCTCTGTTTGGTGTTAGATCTTCCTGAGTTTTGCAGGAAAAGAAAGTTAGCAGAAGAAAATAGGTAGTAAGTAATAATATACGTTTCATTTATTTTAACTGAACAAGTTCAACATCATAAACCAAGGTTGCGCGTGCAGGAATTTTATCATCATCACCGGTAAGTCCGTGTGCAAGGTGAGGAGGGAAGATAAATTTTGCTTTGTCACCTACTTTCAAAAGTTTTATTCCTTCTTCCAGGCCGCTCTCAACTCCACCTTTCCCAATTCTGAACTCCTTTGGTCCGGTTTTGTCTGAAGAATAACATTCTGTTCCGTCCAATAAATTAAGCGTGTATTTTATCACAGCAATTTTTCCGGTTGTTGCTGCTTCTCCGTTGCCTTGCTGATAAATCAGGTAGCGTAAACCGGTTCCTGTGCTTTGCATTTTCCATTTATGGCGTTTGATATAATTCTCAATTTCTTCAGATTCTTTTGCCACCATTCCCTTGTTTACATTTACCAACTGTTCGTTGTATTGTTCGGGATGTTCCACTTTTTCAGGATGTTGCTGTGTATCGCGGTTGCAAGCCGACATGGAAGAGAGAATAAACAGAAAAGAGATAGCCGTAATCTTTAGCATAAGATGTCTTTGTAAAGCGGAAGAATTTCTTCAAAACGTTTGGTGGTTGCTTCCAGCGAATCATCTGAGCGACCGCCAGCTGCATTAGCATGTCCGCCACCATTAAAATGAGCACGTGCCATTTTGTTCACATCAATATCCCCTTCAGAACGTAATGAAACTCGGATAATTCCTTCCTGCTCGGTGAATAAAGCCGCAAGTCTTATTCCTGCAACAGAAAGGGTGTAATTCACAAAACCTTCGGTGTCGCCTGCCTGAAAATTGAAACGTTTCAATTCCTCTTTTGAAAGTGCGATGTATCCGGCCTTGTATTCTTTTATGAATTTCAATTTTTCAAATAAGCAGTAACCAAGAAGGCGCAATCTGTCTTCGGTGTAGGTATTGAAAATTCGGTTATAAACTGTTGCATGATTTACTCCAAGTTCCATCAATTCAGCAACTATGCGATGAGTTGACGGATGCGTTGATGGAAAGCGGAAGGAGCCGGTATCAGTAAGTATTCCGGAATATAAACATTCGCCAATGGTTTTATTCAATGATTTTTTGTCACCAAGAAAATTTATGAAATCGTAAATCATTTCAGAGGTAGAACTTTTCTCAGTGTCGGAAAAAGTATAATCAGGATAAGTTGCAGGTTCAATATGATGATCAATCATAATTTTTACTGCTTTTGTTTTTTCAATTTCCTTTCCTGCATCTTCAATGCGGCTAAGGTTGTTGTAGTCCAGACTAAAAATCACCTGAGCATCAGCGATGAGTTGTTTTGCTTTGTCAGTTTGTTTATTAAAAACGGTTACGGTTTCATTGCCCGGCATCCAATGAAGAAAATGCGGATAGGAGTTGGGTGTAATAACATCTACAGTATGACCTTTTAAAATCAGATAATTGTAAAGTCCAAGCGATGAACCCATAGCATCGGCATCTGGATTTTTATGTGTGGTGATGACAATTTTCTTAGGTTCTGAAAATAGAATTATCAGATTATTAGGGTCTATGGTGCTGCTCACGAAGGCGTTTTTAAAAGAAAAGCGAAATTAAGGATAATAACCGAGACGATGCATAGAGATTATTTCTATTTTCGCGCCCGATTTTGAAAATGGTCATCAGTCAATGATCATTGGTAAATTACATAAGTACTAACGAATATAAATTAAAATAAAGATGGCAACTAACAGAACATTTACAATGATTAAGCCCGATGCAGTTGGAAACAATTATATCGGTGGAATTTTAAAAATGATTAACGAAGCAGGTTTCAGAATTGTGGCAATGAAATATACTCGCCTTTCAAAAGAAAGCGCAGGAGAGTTTTACGCAGTTCACAGCGCACGACCTTTTTATGGAGAATTAGTTGATTACATGTCATCAGGATCAATCGTTGCGGCAATCCTTGAAAAAGAAAATGCCGTTGCAGATTTTCGCAACCTGATTGGTGCTACAGATCCAACTAAAGCGGAAGAAGGAACTATCCGTAGAATTTATGCAAAATCAATTGCAGCTAATGCAGTTCATGGTTCAGACAGCGATGAGAATGCAGCGATTGAAGGTGATTTCTTCTTTTCGAAATTAGAGAGGTTTTAATAAGAATTTCTGCTAAAAAAAGAAGCCCCGCGCCTTAGGCGCGGGGCTTCTTTTTTTATTTAGTCTTCACTTTCTCTTTAGGATTTCGAAAAACAAACTGCCCTTCAAAAGCATCTAACAATATATCACTGTCAGGCTGCACTTTTCCGGCAAGTATTTGTTTTGACAATTCGTTCAGAATATTTTTCTGAATTACTCGCTTGATTGGTCGTGCACCAAACTGTGGGTCGTAACCCATATCGGCAATTGAATCCAAGGCATAATCGGTTGCAGTTAAATTGATGTTGCGTTCTGCCAGTTTTTTGCGGATAAAATCCAACTGAAGATTTACAATCTGTCGCACATTCTTTTTAGTTAGCGGAGTGAACATGATAATGTCGTCAATTCTGTTCAGAAACTCGGGACGCATACTGGTTTTAAGAAGTTCAAATACTTCGGCTTTGGTAGCTTCCTGAACTTCGTCTGCATTCTTTTCTGTCATTTTCTCAAAACGTTCCTGTATGATGTGCGAACCGATGTTGGAAGTCATGACTATAATTGTGTTTTTGAAATTCACCACACGACCTTTATTGTCTGTCAATCTTCCGTCATCTAAAACCTGTAATAGAATGTTGAATACGTCTGGATGCGCTTTTTCAATTTCATCCAATAATACGATTGAATAAGGTTTTCTGCGTACGGCTTCGGTTAATTGACCGCCTTCATCGTAACCGACATATCCCGGAGGTGCACCCACCAGACGCGAAACTGAATGGCGTTCCTGATATTCGCTCATGTCAATTCGTGTCATCGCATTCTCGTTGTTGAATAACATCTCAGCTAATGCTTTTGCCAACTCAGTTTTACCAACACCTGTTGTTCCAAGGAATATGAATGACCCAATCGGACGTTTCTCGTCTTGCATACCTGCGCGGCTTCTGCGGATAGCATCTGAAACGGCTGTAATTGCTTCTTCCTGTCCAACCACCCGCTTATGCAATTCTTCCTCAAGGTGCAAGAGTTTTTCTTTTTCGCTTTGCAGCATGCGTGTTACAGGAATTCCTGTCCAGCGTGAAATAACACCTGCAATATCTTCGGCATCCACTTCCTCTTTTATCATGGCAGAATCGCTTTGCATTTCCACCAATTTCTCCATGCTTGTTTTCAATTTCTCTTCTTCTTCCTTTATTCTGCCATACCGGATTTCAGCCACTTTTCCGTAATCACCTGCACGTTCTGCCTGTTCAGCTTGTAGCTTGAAGTTTTCGATATTCTCTTTTGCTTTTTGAACTGCTTCAACAATATCTTTTTCGCCTTGCCATTTGGCTTTTAAACGATTCCGTTCTTCCGTAAGATTAGCCAACTCTTCTCCCAATCCTTTCATTTTGCTTGCATCGTTCTCACGCTTTATTGCTTCGCGCTCAATTTCCAGTTGACGAATTTTGCGTTCAATGTTTTCCAGTTCTTCAGGCGAAGAATTGATTTCAATACGCAGTTTTGCTGCTGCTTCGTCCATCAGGTCAATTGCCTTGTCGGGAAGAAAGCGGTCGTTGATATAACGTTGCGATAATTCAACAGCAGCAATAATTGCTTCATCTTTAATGCGTACTTTGTGATGTGTCTCGTAACGCTCTTTCAGCCCGCGCAAAATCGATATAGCATCAGCAGCATCAGGTTCGTCCACCAATACTTTCTGAAAACGTCTTTCCAACGCTTTATCCTTTTCAAAATATTTTTGGTATTCGTTTAGTGTTGTTGCACCGATTGCGCGCAGTTCTCCACGAGCCAATGCAGGTTTAAGAATGTTGGCAGCATCCATGGCACCATCACCGCCACCGGCACCAACCAAGGTGTGAATTTCATCAATGAAAAGAATAATTTCACCATCCGCACTGATTACTTCTTTTACTACTGATTTTAATCGTTCTTCAAATTCGCCTTTATATTTTGCTCCTGCAATTAAGGCACCCATGTCAAGCGAATAAATCTGCTTCGATTTCAGATTTTCAGGAACATCACCGTTGATGATGCGATGTGCCAAACCTTCTGCTATTGCGGTTTTTCCGACACCCGGTTCACCAATTAATATTGGATTATTCTTGGTTCTGCGCGAAAGAATTTGCAGCACTCTGCGTATTTCTTCATCGCGACCAATTACGGGATCAAGCTTTCCGTTTTGCGCCTGTTTGTTCAGATGAATAGCATATTTATTCAGCGCATTGTAGGTTTCTTCTGCGCCTTGGCTTGTTACTTTCGAGCCTTTGCGAAGGTCTGTAATGGCAGCTTTCAAGCCTTTTTCAGTTACACCATTATCTTTTAGTAATTGTGAAATGGTATCACCTGCAGAAAGAATTCCCAGCAATAAATGTTCAATGGAAACAAACTCATCACCAAATTCTTTCAGATAAGTTGAGGCTTTTGTCAGTGCTTTGTTAGCACTTTGCGATAAATATTGCTCACCTCCCGAAACCTTGGCATAGCTTTGAACAATGCGGTCGAGGGCTTTGGTAAATGACGAAATATTTACATTCAGTTTTTTTAGCAGGAATGGTGTTACGTTTTCATCCACATTAAGAATACCCTTTAATATATGGCCATTCTCAATGCTTTGGTGACTTTCGGTCATCGCAATCTGCTGCGCCTGCTGCACAGCTTCCTGCGATTTTGTTGTAAAATTATTTAAGTTCATTTTTTTGTTGGTTTAGCCTTACCCCCGATTTGTATTAATCGTTAAGGCAAAGCCGGGGATAAGAAATTTCTGCAGCAAGTATCAAAAAGATAACCAACGCAAAAAATGATCAAAATCAGGAAGAATTGGCAGGGATTCAGTTAAAACGAATGACTATTTGGCTGAATTGAGCGTGTCCTCTTTTATTTCCTGTGTAGGAGCAGGTGGAATTTCGTTGACTTTAAAACGCAATTTTTTGAGATAACCAATTCCTTCCAATGAAATATCTTCGGAATAAAGCGTTCCATCAAGCATAAATGAAATGTGCTGACATTTGTTCTGAACTGAAAAATCAATTTCAGTAGTGTCTTTTCCTTTCAAAATTATTTTGCCATCGTAGCCGCATTTGTATTGCGGAACTTCATCGCCAGTGAAGTATTTGTTCAGCATATTTATTTCGCCCGAAAAATTGCTTTTGTAAATGCCGGTAACATAACCTGTGCTGTCCGTAAACCGGATTTCCATTGCTGATGTGTGGTCAATAATATCAGCAAGTTTTGATTGCGAACAACTGCTGACCAGGAAAGCAAGAAAAATAAAAACTGAAATTCTCATAAATCGTTTTGTGTTTCGGCAGCTAAGATAAATTAATTCTCATCTACTCATTTTGCAATGCTTTTAACTTTTCAGGATAATTAGTAATAATCCCGTCAACCCCCCAGAGCAAGAGCTTTTTCATCAGTTTTTCGTCATTCACGGTCCACACATACATTTTTTGATTGCGCTCATGCAGTTTTTTCAAAATACGTTTTCTGGCAAAACGGTAGTTTGGGTTTATGCCTGTTACCTTTTTGTATTGATAGGCGCTTCCGCTTTTCATTTTTCCATCGTGGTGCAGGGGAAGCAGCGGCACATTACCCACCACTAATTTATAAACCGGCATAGAAGATTTTTCTTCCAACATTTTTTCAACCGCAATTTGGCTAAACGATTGCAGCTCGCACCAACTTTCGGCACCGTTGCGTTTTACCGCTTCAACAGTCAGTTTCTCAATTCCGGGATATACTTCGCTGCCGTCTTTTATCTCTATCAGCAATATTGCTTTTCCGTTGATGGTGTATAGCACTTCGTCCAGTGTGGGTATGCGCTCATTTTTAAATTCGGGCGAAAACCATGATCCTGCATCCGCATTTTTCAGTTCTTTCAGTGTATGGTCTTTTACGTTTCCTTTTAATGTGGTGGTGCGGTCCAGCGTGTTGTCGTGGATAACAATAAGCTGATTATCGCTGCTCAGGTGAACATCAATTTCTATAATATCAGCACCAATTTCCAGAGCTTTTTTTATAGCTGCCAGTGTGTTTTCGGGTGCGCTTCCTGAAGCACCGCGATGCGCGATATTGAGTGTTTTTCGGGTTTGAGCAAGGACTTGATTTGACATGATTGCAGCAGATAAAATTAGTAGCCAACACTTCATCTTTGTAATTCTTAATACTTCATACATAATTCTCTTTTCTTTTCCCTTAATATTGCAGCGAATGAGCGCGAACAATAATAGGAAGAAATTATTAAAGCTGTTGGCTTTGCTGATAAAACTGGCAATTATTGCCGTTTCGTTCTGGTTTATTTACAAGCAGATTTTTGTAAAAGAAGAGAATGTAGGCATCAGGCGCGGCTTGCGTGATTTTATTAATCTTCCTATCGATTATCGGTTTTTCGCTTTTGCTGTTTTACTCATGCCCCTCAATTGGGGACTCGAAGCACTGAAATGGAAATTGCTTATTCAGCGGTTAGAGAAAATCTCTTATTTCAAATCATTGAAAGCTATTTTTTCGGGTGTTACCGTAAGTGTTTTTACACCCAACCGAATAGGTGAATACGGTGGAAGGGTTTTTCACCTTGAGAATGCAAATATTATTAAAGCCACCTTGCTTACTCTTGTTGGAAGTTATGCTCAGTTGCTTGTTACTCTTGTTACAGGCATAATTGCATTTGCTTTTTTTCTGCCCAATTACGGAACTCCACCTGGATATTTTGGCGTTGCACAATATCTGATTTTATACTCACTGGGTTTGCTGTTGCTTATTTCGTTTAATTACCTTTTTCTGAACACATCAGTAATCTCATCTTTAGCATCACGAATGAAATTTTTAGGCAAATACCGTAGTTATGGAAAGGTTTTCAGTTTTCATCCAAGTAGTGAGCTATTAAAAATTTTGCTGCTTAGTTACTCACGATATGCGGTTTTTGCTTTACAGTTTTTTCTGTTGCTTCGGGTCTTTGATGTGCATGTTTCGTTTTTCCCTGGGATGATGATGATTTCTATGAGTTATCTGGTGATGACCATTATTCCTACCATTGCTATTACCGACTTTGCTGTGCGAGGTTCGGTGTCGTTATATTTTATAGGCTTGCTTTCTGCCAATGAGCCGGGCATACTTTCTGCATCCTTTGTATTGTGGCTAATAAACCTTGCACTACCTGCTTTTATCGGAACATTCTTTGTTTTCAATCTCAACTTTTTCAGACAAGATAAGGAATGAAAATTCAAAAATTTATAATTCAAAAGTCAAAAATCGGGACGTGAATATTATTTTGTGGATACTTGTTTTCGTTCTTCTTTTTGCAGGCATTTTGTATGCCTTAATGATGCTTGCATTTACATTTAAATGGTTGTCGCTTCCGATTTTTGCAGCAAAAGGTAAAGTGCCTGAAACTGCTATCACTATCGTTATTCCTGCACGAAATGAAGAGGAGCACATTGTGAAATGTTTGCAAAATGTGTTAGCGCAGAATTATCCTCAGAACTTAACTGAGATTATTGTTGTGGACGATAATTCAACTGACAATACTGCAATGTTAGTTGAGAAAATAATTGCAGAAAATCCGGACAGAAAAATCCGTTTGCTCAAACTGAAAGATGTAAGTGCAACTGCATTATTTAAAAAAAGAGCTATCACCGAAGCTGTTGCTGTTGCAACTGGCAAACTGATTGTAACAACTGATGCTGATTGCAGAATGGGGTCTAACTGGCTTGCGAATATTGCAGCGTATTATGAATTGCATCAACCCAAAATGGTACTTGCACCTGTAACTTTTTCTGCCGAAAAATCGATATTTGAAAAATTGCAGACACTAGAATTTATAGGTTACATAGGAGTTAGTGCAGCAGCAGTGGCTATGAAAAATCCGTTGATGTGTAACGGAGCAAATCTGGCTTATGAACGTGAAGCATTTAATGCCGTTGGTGGCTATAAACACAATGATAATCTTGCTTCGGGCGATGATGTTTTTCTGATGTTGAAAATCAAAAAAATGTTTCCGGGTGCAATTCATTTTCTGAAATCAAAAGAAGCAATTGTAGAAACATTCGCGCAGAAAGATTTGAATGATTTCTTTCAGCAACGCAAGCGTTGGCTTTCTAAACGCCCGGGCTATACAGATTTCTCAGTAATCGGAACGGCATTATTGGTCTATGCTTTTAACTTTTTCGTATTGCTTGGTTTTGTGCTTTCATTTTTTGCAGACGGAAATTCATTTGCAATTTTATTCGCCTTGTTATTTTTATTGAAATGTTTTTCTGATTTTGTTTTTCTTTACCCCGTTGCAAAATTTTTCGGCAGAAGAGAACTGCTTTGGTGGTTTTTGCCTGAACAGGTTTTGGTGATAATCTATGTTACGCTGATGGGAATAATTGGTAGCAATGGCAAATACAAGTGGAAAGGACGAGAACTGAAATAAGTAATGAGTAAAGAAAAAAGCACATCACTTTCACAACTTGCCTGGCAGCGTTTCAGGAAGAATGGTGTTGCCATGTTCAGTTCATTTGTAGTTATTTTGAGTATTCTGATTGCTGCCTTGGGCTATCTTATTATGCCCGATTCAACACCGAATGCTAACGAGCAGATTTTAGAGATTGTAGCACAGAAACCGGGATTTACGGTAATTATTTTAAAAGTTCCAAAGCAACAAGCTCCTGAAAACAGGAGTTTGCTGAAGAAAATAGTTTACGGTTCCGAACGCAATTATTTTTCAGTTCCGGTTTTTAAACATCAAATTGTTGGTGATACTTTATTGGTAGAAACATATACTGGAGCAACACCTAATGACGGAGAACTGAAAAAGTATTTATTAAAAAATTTTCCTCAGCCAGTAGAATCAAATTTTTCTAAGCGCACTTTTGTTTTCGGTACCGACCGTTTTGGCAGAGATATGTTAAGCCGCATGATCTTAGGAACGCGCATTTCGCTAGCAGTTGGATTTATTGCTGTTATTATTTCACTGATAGTTGGTATTTCGCTTGGTGCTATTGCGGGTTTCTTTCGCGGCTGGATTGATAATGTGGTAATGTGGTTTGTAACGGTGGTATGGTCAATTCCTTTATTACTGTTAGTTATTGCCATCACGCTTGTTATGGGTAAAGGTTTTTGGCAGGTGTTTGTCGCGGTTGGTTTAGCAATGTGGGTGGAGGTTGCCCGCATTGTGCGCGGACAAATCCTTGGTATTCGTGAAAAAGATTTTGTAGAAGCGTGTCGTGCATTGGGTTTTTCAGGCTTCAGAACGGTGGTGAAACACATTCTGCCAAATATTATGGGACCTGTAATTGTGATTTCAGCTGCCAACTTTGCTTCCGCTATATTGATTGAAGCAGGTTTGAGTTTTCTGGGTATTGGCGCACAACCACCCATTCCAAGTTGGGGTGGTATGATAAAAGACCATTACGGCTATATTATTCTGGATAAAGCTTATCTGGCTTTTATTCCTGGGGCAGCTATATTGCTGATGGTTCTGGCATTTACACTTGTTGGTAACGGCATACGTGATGCATTAGATGTAAAGGCTGACAAGTAATTTCTGCCACAACTGACATCATCTCTTTCATTCTCTGACATCAAGTTTCGTCTGTCAGTATCTGAAATTCTGGCACGGATAAGCCAAAATCTATTTTTGAAAAACGTTAAAAACTTCTGAAAGCATTGATTCTATTAAACTTTCTAACCTTATAGCTTTCTAATCTTCTAACTTAATTAAACTTTGGCACACCACCTTAGCACGGAAATTGACTACTCCGAAACCGTCAAACAAAAACAAACAATTAACAAATCTTAAAAACACAAAACAATGCAAAACGAATTTAAAAAATTTCTTTACGCTGGAGTTGATTTAGCTGCAGCTGCCTCTGAAAAATTCCAAAAATCAGTAACTGAATTAGTAGAGAACGGAAAAATCTCTTCTTCTGAAGGTAAAAAATTAGTTGACGAGTTTTTGGAAAAAACTGAAAAAAGAAAAGAAGAATTTGAAACTAAATTCAACGAGTTGAAAAACAAAGTTGGTTTTACAAAACAAACTGAAGAAGAGCAATTAGATGCACTTCGCAAACAAGTAGCAGATTTGGAAGCTAAAGTAAAAGCTGAGAAACACGCTACTAAAACTGCAAAAGCAACAGCTTAATTCAGCAAAGGTTTTTAATGGTAAAAGAAGGGCGGATTTATCCGTCCTTTTTTTTTATGTTATGTAAACGTTAAAAATATCTGCAACCGCCTGTTAATGTGATTATTATTTTACTTATTTTTGTTTTCAGATATGCAAGTGACATTTACTGATAAATTGTCTTTTTTTAAAAACAGCGTCCTGACGTTGTTTTTTTTGCTTTCATTACATTCTCATAATTCACAGGCTCAATCACTGATTTTTGCCGGAAACGATACAGTAGTTTGCTCCAATTCACCCATTACACTTACTGCGGTAACACAGGGTGAGCTTGGAACCAGTGTTACACTTTCTGATGATCAGTATACAGGAGTTATTCCAATCGGATTTACATTCAATTATTTTGGAGTTGACTATACCGATTGCCTTATTTCATCTAACAACTATATCACATTTAACACAGGGAGCGCAGGAGGATACTCGCCCTGGAGTATTCCGGGACCTGTTCCTGGAAATGGCGTAACAGAACTTCAAAATGCCATCATGGGCCCTTGGCAGGATATTCTGCCACCAAGTGGAGGCGCAATCCGTTACGCCATGTTTGGTACAGCTCCTAACCGGATTTTTGTAACATCATTCTGTTCGGTGGCTATGTTTTCGTGCACCAGTCTTTATTTCACCAGTCAGATTAAACTTTTTGAGGGTACCAATGAAATTGAGACACATATAGGCAGCAAACCAATCTGTGCTGCATGGAACAGTGGACAAGCTATTCACGGGATACAGGATGCGACAGGAACAACCGCTTTTGTAGTGCCGGGAAGAAATGCGCCAACCCAATGGTCGGCAACAGCAGATGGCTACAAGTTTACCCCAACAGGACCAAATACTTATTCAATGGCTCCTATTCCTTTCAGTCCATCAAATGTGGTGAGCATTGGAAGCGGAGCAACGGTTGAGTGGACTTTGCTTGACGGAACTCCGGTTGGAACAGGTTTCAGCATTGTTGTTCAGCCAACTCAACCAACTTATTATGTTGCCTCAGTTGAATTTGAATGCAGTAATCTGGTTTACTCAGATACAGTATTGGTAGGTATTTCAAATACTTCGCTTACTTCTTCTTCAACTGATGTATTATGTAACGGAGATAACACCGGAACTGCAATGGCAATGGTTAGCAGCACTTTTGATCCCTTTAATTATGTATGGGAAAATTCAGCAGGAACAGTTATACGCACAATGAATGGAGTTACCGCAACGGAAGATAGTATTTCAGGTTTGGTTGCCGGAAATTATACTGTTGAAATGACTGATAGCATGGGCTGTGTGCTTACCGAGGCCATTGTAATTGATGAACCCACTGCTATTCAGATTGATTCTTCGCACACTGATATTCTTTGTAATGGTGAAACCAACGGAACGGCTTCTGTAGTAGTTGCAGGAGGAACACCACCATATACTGTTGAATGGAATGATCCTTTGCAGCAGACAGGCAACAATGCAATTAACCTTGGACCCGGAAACTTTACCGCAACTGTTACTGACGATAACGGATGCATACTTGAACAGGATTTTGTAATTCTTCAGCCTACACCATTGGTACTTGTTGCAACTTCGCGCACCGATACCTGCGAACAGGGAAAAGGCACAGCAACTGTAGCAGTTTCGGGCGCAACATCGCCCTACAATTATTCGTGGAGACCTGTTTCAGGAAATGATTCTATTTTAACAGGATTGCTGAAAGGAACCTACAGCGTTATTGTAACAGATGATAACGGATGTGTTGACTCTACCAGCATCAGTGTTGGCAATATCCCCTCACCGGTTGCTGATTTTCACTTTTCTGTTCAACCTGATGATATTTTTAAGCCTTTGGTTTTCTTTGATAATGAATCAGAGGATGCCAACACCTATTTCTGGGATTTCGGTGATCAGTGGAACGGAACTTCAACAGATACCAACCCAACTTACCGATATGATACAGCCCGCACTTTTCCTGTAATTCTTGTTGCCTACGGACAATACGATGGTTGTGTGGACACAGCCATTCATTTTGTTACTGTAAATCCTGTTTATACTTTTTACATTCCCAATGCATTTACTCCGGGAAGCGTAGATGAGTTGAATGACACCTTTGGCCCGGTTGGAAACTATTACGATGTTGACAGTTACTACATGACCATATACGACCGTTGGGGCAGCATCATCTATCAGACTAATGATATTAAAGATGGAGGTTGGGACGGTCAATCGCACCGCAATAATCATCCCGCACCTGATGGGGTTTATGTTTACCGCATAGATATTAAAACCTTCTCGGGTTTTGAGAACCACAAATACGTAGGAACTGTTGCGCTTATTCGTCAGCGTTGATTTTTTGAAATGACCCCGGAGTATTGTCGTGAGCGAATGAATGCACTAAACTGCTGCATTCTTATACCTACCTATAACAACGCACAAACACTTGAACAGGTAATTAGCGATGTTGCAAAATACACTGACAGTGTTATTGTTGTAAATGACGGCAGCACCGATTCTACCAATCACATTCTTGCAAAGTTTGATGCCATTCATGCTGTCTCGTACCTGAAGAACAAAGGAAAAGGATTTGCGCTGCGCACAGGTTTTGAGGCAGCACGCAAAAAGGGTTTTGATTATGTAATCACTATAGATTCAGACGGACAACATTTTGCAGATGACATTCCTGTGTTTATTGAGAAATTGCAAACTGAGAAAAATGCAATCATCATCGGTGCGCGAAATATGAATCAGGAATCGGTTCCGGGTAAGAGCAATTTCGGAAATAAGTTTTCCAATTTCTGGTTTAAGTTCAATACCGGAATTATCGTTCCTGACACACAGAGTGGTTACAGATTATATCCTGTTAAATTACTGGAAGGTATAAATTTCATAACTCCTAAATACGAGTTTGAAGTAGAGGTAATTGTGCGTGCCGCATGGAAAGGCATTGGGGTAATTGCCGTTCCTGTGAAAGTTTACTACCCGCCTGCTGAGGAACGTGTCAGCCATTTTAGACCTGTTCCTGATTTCAGCAGAGTGAGTGTGCTCAATACGTTTCTTGTTCTGATAGCTGTCTTTTACATCAAGCCCCGCGATTTTTTCAGGCGATTGATGAACACTAATTTCAAAACGTTTGCTCGCGAACATTTCCTCAATACTTCTGAACCTGATTCAGTAAAAGTATTTTCGGTAATGCTCGGTTTCTTTATGGGCATAGCGCCTTTCTGGGGTTATCAGATGCTTTTGTGTCTTGCCATTGCACACGTGTTGAAACTGAATAAAGCTATCTCTATCCTTGCTGCCAACATCAGCCTTCCGCCTGTTATTCCATTTATTCTGTATGGCAGTTTTGTGTTTGGCGGTATGTTTATGGAAGTGCCGGGAACAATTGATTTCAGCAAAGAAATAACATTGGAAATGGTGAAGGTGCACAGCTATCAATACCTGATAGGAAGTTTTGCACTGGCCTTTGCTGCAGCAGGTTTTTCGGGCATTGCAACATTTCTGCTGCTTAAGTTGTTTTCAAGGAAGTAGTAATTCCTACTTTTACTGCATAATTCCTATACATGTCAACAACTGTTGCTCCTCCAATTATTGATTTTGCAGCCGAAATCATACGACTGAAAAAAGAAAAGAATGCTGTTATTCTTGCGCACTATTATGTAGTGCCCGAAATACAGGACATAGCTGATTACATTGGCGACAGCCTTGGCTTATCGCAGCAGGCCGAGAAAACAGATGCATCAATGATTGTTTTTTGCGGTGTGCGTTTTATGGCCGAAACAGCCAAGATTTTGAACCCTTCAAAAAAAGTGGTGTTGCCTGATTTAGATGCCGGTTGTTCATTGGAAATGTCGTGCCCCACAGAGCCTTTCCGAAAGTTCAGAGAAGAACATCCCGATCATGTTGTTATTTCTTATATCAACTGCTCGTCTGAGATAAAAACCCTGAGTGATATTATCTGCACATCGTCTAATGCCGAAGCAATTATCCGCTCGGTGCCTTCTGACAAACCCATCATTTTTGCGCCCGATAAAAATCTGGGACGTTTCCTCTCTAAAAAAACAGGACGTGATATGTTGCTGTGGGATGGTGCCTGCATGGTACACGAAGCTTTTTCTGTTGAGAAACTGTTGAAACTGCACAGCCTGCATCCCAACGCAAAAATTGTTGCGCATCCCGAAAGCGAAGAACCTGTGTTGCGTGTGGCCAACTTCATCGGCTCGACTACGGGCATGATTAATTATGTGAAAAACGATCCGCACAATGAGTTTATTGTAGCCACAGAAGCCGGTATCATGCACGAGATGATGAAAGCTGTTCCCCACAAAAAAATAATTGCGGCTCCTGCTGTAGAAGACAATACCTGCGCCTGCAGCGAATGTCATTTTATGAAGATGAACACGATGCAGAAATTATATCTGTGCATGAAAAACGAAAAGCCGGAGATTGTTATTGACGAAGAATTGCGTTTGCAGGCATTGAAGCCAATAAAAAGAATGCTGGAAATTTCTAAACAAGCCGGATTATGATACAGACAGATTTTCTGGTTATCGGTTCGGGAATTGCAGGTTTAACCTTTGCGCTGAAGACTGCGCAAAAACTGCCTGACGCAACGATTACCATTATTACCAAGGCAGACGAGGGTGAATCAAACACCAAGTATGCGCAGGGTGGTATAGCTGTTGCATTAGACAAGGTTTTTGATTCTTACCAAAAGCATATTGACGACACCTTGGTTTGCGGTGATGGTTTGTGTAATCCCGAAGTGGTTGAATTAGTAGTAAAAGAAGGGCCCGAGCGGTTGAAAGAATTTATTGAATGGGGTGCCAATTTTGACCGGAATAAGAGCGGCAATTATGATTTGGGCAGAGAAGGTGGACACAGTGTTAACCGTATTCTGCATCATAAAGATGTTACGGGTTTTGAAATGGAGCGCACCCTGCTTGCACAGATTCATGCGGCAAAAAACATCACGGTGCTGCAACACCATTTTGCCATTGATTTAATTACCAATCACCATCGTCCGGGCAAGGCCAGCAAGTGGCGCAGCTATAATCAGTGCTATGGTGTTTACTCGCTGAACCGCGCAACGGGTACTATTGAAAAAATAATTTCAAAAGTTACGCTGCTTGCAACCGGTGGGGCGGGGCAGGTGTACCGCAATACTACCAACCCCATTATTGCCACAGGCGATGGTGTGGCAATGGCTCACCGAGCCAAGGCGCTTATCACCAATATGGAGTTTATACAGTTTCATCCAACGGCATTGTATAATCCGGGCGAAAGTCCTTCCTTTCTTATCTCAGAAGCTGTGCGCGGCTTTGGTGCAAAGCTGAAAACAAAAGATGGTCAACCCTTCATGCACAAATACGATTCGCGCGAGGAGCTTGCCTCGCGTGATATTGTTGCCCGCAGCATTGATACCGAATTGAAAGCACGGGGCGATGAGTTTGTGTACATTGATTGCCGCCACTTAGACCGCGATAAATTTGTAGCTCATTTTCCGAATATTTATAACAAATGTTTTTCGCTGGGTATTGATATTACCGAAGACATGATACCTGTTGTGCCTGCCGCGCATTATATGTGCGGAGGTATTGATGTGGACGAATGGGGTCGCAGTAGTATCAAGAATTTATATGCTTGCGGTGAATGCTCCAATACCGGTTTGCATGGCGCCAACCGCCTTGCATCAAATTCGTTATTGGAGGCTTTAGTTTTTGGTCACCGTTGTTTTGTGGATGCAACAGAGCAGGTAAATGAATCGGATTATGTGAATGATGTTCCAGAGTGGAATGCAGCCGGTACTCAGGTGCCTAAAGAGCGTGTACTGATTACCCACAACCGCAAAGAAGTGCAGAACCTGATGAGCGACATGGTTGCTATTGTGCGCACCAATCAGCGCCTGAACTTAGCGATGAAACGCTTAGATGTTATTTACCAGGAAACGCAACAACTTTATAATAACACAGTGCTTTCACCACAATTGTGTGAATTGAGAAATATTGTTGCTGTTGCTTATCTTATCATCAAGCAATCAGCGCAGCGCAGAGAAAACAAGGGCGCGTTTTTTAATGCGGATTTAGTTAACACTTAACTAAGCGTTCACAAAGTACATATCAATTTCGCCTTTGCCTTTGGCGGTAATTTTTCCGCGGTGGGTGCAGTTAAATGTGTCTTTCACCAATGCACAGGTGGTTTCGGAGATGTTTATTTTTCCAACCTCACCGCTGCTTTCCATGCGTGAGGCGGTGTTTACGGTATCGCCCCAGATGTCGTACTGAAATTTTTTAACGCCCACAATTCCGGCTACAACGGGTCCGGTGTGTATGCCTATGCGGATTTCAAAATAGGGGAGGCCTGCTGCTAACTTTCTTTGTTTGCCCTCTTCAACAAATGCAATCATTTCAAGCGCGGCTTTTACAGCATCGGTTGCGTGAGTGGTGTTGGGTGTGGGCAGTCCGCCTGCTGCCATGTAGCTGTCGCCAATGGTTTTTATTTTTTCCAGACCATATTTTTGCATGATTAAATCAAATGCCGAAAAACATTCGTGCAGATCGCGCACCAGTTGTTTGGGGCTTACTTTTTCGCTCATGGCGGTAAAGCCCTTGAAATCGGTGAAGAGCACGGTGGCTTCATCAATAAGTTTTGCTTCAGCTTCGCCTTTTGCTTTCAGTTCATCGGCTACCTCTTCCGGCAAAATGTTGAGCAATAATTCTTCGCTCCGCTTTTTTTCCTTGCTGATTCGGTTGCGCTGGCGATACACCACGGTGGAAAACAGCAGCACTATGGCCAGTCCACCGCCTATTGCGTTGCGGATAATTTTTTGTTTGCGCAGTTCGGCCTGGGTAAACGCGTCTTTCTTTTCCTGTTCGGCTTTGGCGGCTGCTTCTTTCTTTTCAAACTCGTAGTTCATTTCCAGGCGCACCTGTTTTTTCTGTTGTTCCTCGCTGTTGATGGTATCGCGGGCGGCTATGTGTTTTTTGTAATGCTCAAATGCAAGTTTTCTTAATTCTGCCAGGTTTTCAAACCCTTTCAGTGGTTTACCGGTTTCTATCAGAGTAGCAAGCGTATCATAAAGATGGGATATAATTTTTTCATTATCTTTTTTCCCTTCCAGATAACCAATGCTATCGCAAAGCGCAAGTCCCTTTTTTAAATGGTATTCTGCTTCTTTAAATTTTCCTGTTTGGGTGTAAACAGATCCTATATTACAGAGTTGGACTGCGATTCCTGTTTTTTCATCCAACGCCTCATCCATCTTCAGTGCTTTGGAATAATAATCCAGCGCATTGGAATAATTGGCTTGCTCATGATAGACATTTCCAATATTTCCGAGAACAATTCCGATTCCTTTTTTATCACCCAACTCTTGTTTTATCTTTAATGATTTAAAAAAATAGTCGAGCGCCCGAGGGTAATCGGCTTGTTCTTTATACACATTTCCGATATTTCCGTAAATGATTGCTATTCCTCTTTTATCGTCCAGGCGTTCCCGTATGGCCAATGCTTTAAAATAATACTCCAGCGCTTTGGGGTAATCGCTTTGAGCCTTATAAATAATTCCTATGTTTCCAAGATGGAGGGCAACTCCGCGTTGATTATCCATTTCTTCATCTATCTTCAAT
This sequence comes from Bacteroidia bacterium, assembly GCA_050186075.1. Taxonomy (GTDB): domain Bacteria; phylum Bacteroidota; class Bacteroidia; order SXHM01; family SXHM01; genus SXHM01. The sequence continues at coordinate 7,298 of JBFWYU010000028.1, read as the reverse complement.
GCTTTAAAAAAATAGTCCAGCGCTTTTGAGTAATTAGCTTGTTCCATATAGACGTTTCCGATGTTGCCGGTATGACGGGCAATTGCAATTTTATTTCCAAGTTCTTCATCTATCTTCAAAGCTTTGAAATAATACTCCAGTGCTTTAGGAAAATCAGATTGCTCTTTATAAATAATTCCTATGTTTCCGAGGTGACGGGCAACTCCGTTATTATTTCCAGCCGCCTCATCTATTTTTAATGCTTTGAAATAATAGTCCAATGCTTTTGGGTAATCGGTTTGCACAAGAAAGACGCTCCCCATCCTTCCAAGAGTGGTGGATTTATTAGTAATAATATAATATTTATCAGCAGGTTCGGTTTGCTTCTCCAGCTTTTCCCAAATGGCAAGTGCTTTCTCATAACAGGCAAGGGATTTTGGGTAGTCGTGTTTTAAATAGTTAAGCAATCCCAGGTTATTGTTTGCATTGCCAATTCCTTTTTCAAATTTTATTTTCTCGGCCAGGGCCAGGGCTTGGGTAGTAAGCAGTGCAGAAGTGTCGGGGTTGATTTTGCTAAGCTCAAATGCGAGGGCGTTGAGCGTGTTTACCCTGCCGGTGTCGTGTAAAGTTAGCTTCAGGCGGGAAGAAAGAGAATCCACTACTTTGCTTTGCTGCGCTGCTGCCTGTTGCAGTAAATGCAGGCAGAACAGCAGGCAAAGGAGAATTTTCTTTCTCATCATAGCAACAAGAATAGTAAAAACTTTTAATAACACAAAAACCCAGCATGTGCGGGGTTTTTATGTTATTCATGCAAGGTTTGTTGTTTACCAGATAATCATCACGCTTACAGCAGTACTCCAGGGACCAGATTTATGGGTTTCTTTAGAGTTTTTCCAGCGGCACTCTATGGTTAGCTGTTTGCCGGCATCGTTTTGGGCCAGTTGCAGAATAAACTTTGCTTTGCCGGTTTCGCCAACAACCTGTTGCGCTGCCGAAGGTGTTCCGGCACTTGGTGGTGCGGGCGGGGTAGGCGAGCCGGGGTCGGGAGCAGCAACAGGGGCAGCTACCGTGTAGCGATATTCTACCACATCGCAATTCACATGCTTGCTGGGGCGGGTGCTGTCGGCCAGTACGCGACACTCTACCTGTACCCGTCTGCCTTCTTTTGCCCGCAATAATACCGAGGGCGATGTATCAATAGCCGGTCTGCTGCTGGGACTGCGGTCGCGCTCTTTTAGGTTAAACGTTATGCGTTCATCAGCAGTCAGCGCATTGCTGCCAGCCATGCGGGTAAGCAGACTTTCGGCAAACGCAATAAAATTTGTTTTAAGCGTATTTTTCTGATTGATAATACTCTGCGTGCGCTGAGCCTTATCGGTGTACTTTGGATATACCACTATCCATTGGTCTCGGAAACTTAACCATTGTGCATACTCGGCAGCGGTGAGTAATAATCGTTGCCACACAGGTATAGGAGGGGGTGGGTTAGGAGGCAGCGGGCCTTCTAAAGTGATGGTGGTGTTGCGCAGGTACTGATCGAATGCGCTGTCTTTTTTGTTAATTCTGTTTCCTGACATTTTTTTGTTTTTTAGGATTAATAATTCGTTAGTATCATTTCTTTGAATAGTATATGCTTTGGTGATAGTGTTGCACTGCGTGGTGATAACATTGCGCTCCGTGGTGAAAGCACCACACTCTGTGGTGATAACATCACGCTCTGTGGTGATAACATCAGGCATTGTGGTGATAACATCGCGCTCTGTGGTGATAACATCAGGCACTTTTGTGATAACATCACACTCTGTGGTGATAACATCACGCACTGTGGTGATAACATCACACTCTGTAGTGATAACATCACGCACTGTGGTGATAAAGCATTTACATTCAAAGAACGATGCGGCAATAGTACTCCACCCCCGAGCACTTGTCAAGGCAATGTTATGTGGCAGTTGATAGCCTTCCTTAGCGCAGCAAGGCGATGCCGGCTATTTAAAATTTTACAAAAGTGCTGTGCCCTTATAGTTTCCCTGCCTGTCAAAGCCGTTGTCAAGGGCTTTAAAAATCAGGTCAAGGTTGCTGGGACATTCTGTTTTTATAAACAAAATGGTAATCTGGTGGCCCAGCGTGTTAATGTTGGTGCTTAATTTGGCGGCAATCTGTTTGCGCGGCATTTTCAGCACCATCAGTGCAATGATTTGCATCTCGTGCAGGCTAAGCTCTTTGCCTGCAAAAACATAGTTTTCTGTTTTCATAATATAAGATTGTTTAAAGGTTTGTGCAGCAAACATACATCCGCCCCCTCAGTAGCTGTTTGCCATCTTTTTCCGGAAATTAGGAAGTCCAACGCACCTTTTTTTTAGAGTTTTCCTTTATGAACAAGGCTTTGCGAAGGAAAAAATTAGGAAGTCCAACTGCCTGTTTTTTTTATAATGCAGACACAGGCTTCAGGCCCATGTATTGTTTGGAAACTTAATTTTATTGAAAAATTGGTGCAGGAAATAAGGTAAATACCTTAGAATTAATCCCGTTTTAATCCCCTAAATCCTATTTTTACCCAATAGATAAAATGCGCTGAATCCCTCTTATTAACCAAGGCTCAAGCAAATTTAAATAAAAACTATCATGAAAAAAATTCTTTTCTCTTTGTTGTTGGTTGTTTCGGTAAACTACCTCTCACATGCACAAACCGGAATAAGCGCAGCAGGCACTGCGCCCGATGCAGCAGCCATGCTGGATGTTATAGCAACCGACAAAGGTTTTATGGTTCCCCGTGTAGCCCTTACGGCACTCAATGCCGCAGGACCGGTAACCGGCTTATCGGCAACATCTACCTCTTTGCTGGTTTATAACACAGCAACGGCAGGAACAGCGCCCAATGATGTAACACCCGGTTTCTACTACTGGAACAATGCCACCACATCGTGGGTTAGAATTTTAAGCGGAACGTTACCAACAACCGGCTGGGCATTAACCGGAAATGCAGGCACTGTTGACGGCACCAATTTTATTGGAACTACCGACAACGTGCCCTTCAACATCAGAGTTAATAACCAGAAAGCAGGTCGCATAGAAGCCGATGTAGCCACCGGTCGCACTTTTTTCGGATACCAGTCGGGTAATGCAACCCCCGGTAATGCTAACTCGGGTTTTGGATACGCCACACTGAAAAATACAACCGGAGCCAATAATACTGCAATGGGTTATGAAACTATGGTTAATAATACCAGCGGAATCTCCAACACCGCCATAGGTTTCTGGGCCTTGAATGATAATACTGTGGGTTCACAGAATCTTGCACTGGGAAGCGATGCAATGCAAACGAATGTGGCCGGTAATAATGGAACTGCTGTAGGTACGTATGCCATGTTCTATGCCAACAGTACCGCCACATCTTTTATCAATTCCAATTCAGCATTTGGTTTTCAGGCACTGATGGGCTCCACCACTGCATCGGCCAACACCGGTAACAGCAATACCGCATTAGGTTATCAAACCTTAAAAGATTACACAACAGGAGCCAACAATACCGCTGTTGGTTACCTTGCCGGAGTAACCACCACCGGAGCCAACACCTTAACCACCGGAAGCAACAATACCTTTATCGGATACAATACCGGCTTTGCTTCTGCTACCCAACGCAGTAATGCTGCCGCAATAGGTTACAACGCAAAGGTAGATGCCAGCAATGCAATGGTGCTTGGCGGCACAGGTGCTGATGCCGTAAATGTGGGTATTGCTACCACTGCACCGGCAGCCAGATTAGTAGTAAACGGAGCCCTTGCCACCACACCCGCTACAGCAGTAGCAGCCGGTGCTACCATTACCATACCCGTAAACACATCAGCCATACGCATTACCGATGAAGGAGCAAGTGCTGCAAATGCCGCGTCTGTAGCGTCAGCCACAGAAGGTCAGCGCCTTACCATTTACAATAACGATGCACAGGCAGTAAGCTTTGCGGGTACCTCTGTTGCTGCAACCAGCGGAACTGCCGAATATCAATACCTCAACGGAGGATGGAGAATGCTCAGTAACTCAAGCGGAACAGCAGTTGCCGGTAATGATATTGATTTTGCAACTTCATCTGCCAACAGCATTGACATAGAACCCACACTTAATTTTGTACACACCATCAACGCACCGGCAGCCAATAACCTAAACCTTATTCCTCCTGCCGGATTTAAAGTAACAGTAAATAACCAGAACCCCGGAACAACAGGGGTAAACGAAGTGTTCAGCGTATATAACGGAGCCGGTGGTGCATCACCAACTTTATATTTAACACCAAGCGGACGCGCGGTAGCCAACGACTGGTATTACTCACAAGGCAACACCGGTTGGTTTAATGCTGCCTGGGGAGGCGGTTGGTACATGGACGATAATACTGCTATAAAAAGCTATGGCTCAAAAGATGTGCGTTTAGTTGACAATGCAACCACACTGGTGGTTGACGGGTTAACTACAGGCGGAACTTACAACGCGGCTGCAGGAGCCAACGCCAATCTTATGTATGTTAATAATTCAACAGGTAGAGTATATTCAATGCCGGCTGCCAACAACTCGGTATTAACTACCAACGGTTCGGGTGTGCCTTCATGGACAAGCCCATCATCTTTGGGTGTAAAATGGAATGCCATTACCGCACCTGACGGAGATCTTACGCTTGCACATGGAGCTAACTCAACAACATTTTCATTCAACGGAACTACCGTAGGTTCGGCCTGGAATATGTCTTCCAATACAGTTACTACCGGAAGGCTTGCCGACTTGAGTATTTCAGGTGCTGCTACCTCTGGCGGTGTTCTTAATCTAACCGGAAACAACACAACACCGGCCAACTTTGTAGGAACCGTATTATATGCAACTACTGCTGGAACAGCACCATCAAACGGGTATGCTTATTTTAATTTTACAGGAAATCACACAGGTCATGGTTTATTGGTTAGAGATGTAACCACCGCAGGAAATGCATCAGCTATAATTGCAAACAGCATTACCAGCGGAAGTGGCTTAAATGTATCTTCAACTGCAACAGGTTTAACAACAGGTTCGCTGATTAATGCAACCTTAAGCGGCAGCAACGCAGCCAACACCGGAACAGTTCTTAAAGCTACTAACTCAGGAGTGCTTAACGTGGGAACAACCCTTATGGTGACTAATGCAGGAGCGGCAACTTCTACGTCTTTTCGCGTAAATGATGATGGTACGGATACCGATGCGTCACCCTTTATTATTGACGCTACAGGAAATGTTGGAGTGGGAACATCGGCAGCCGGAGCAAAGCTTTCTGTCAGTTCAAATGGAACAGTGTTAGGAGGAACTGCAATGAGCACAACATTTAAAACCCAGGCAGGAGCTTTAGGTGGAACTGCTACAAATGAAATTGTAGCAGGAAGTATTGGATATACAGCTAATACAAACCAGGTGGCACTGGGTGTTAGAGGTTACCGTGTTTCGGCCGGTTCAGACTGGACAACAACGGCTATTATATTAGGTATGGATGTAGATGCTACACCAAGAGCAGGAGGTTATATTTCAATAGGAGCCAACGGAGTAATAGGTATTGGAGTAGTTCCCACCAGCAATACCTATAAGCTAAACGTACAGGGAGGTAAATTACTTACCGCAGGTATTGACGAAAACTCAGATGCCCGCCTGAAGCACAACATTAATCCTATTTACGATGCCTTAAGCAAAGTAACCCGGATGCGCGGAGTTACCTACAACTGGCGCACCGAAGAGTTTCCCGAGCGCAACTTTGAAAAAGACCTGCAGTTCGGTTTAATAGCACAGGAACTGGAAAAGGTAGTGCCTGAACTCGTAACTACCGATGGCGATGGCTATAAAGCCATTGAATATACCCATTTGGTTCCGCTATTGATTGAAGCCATTAAAGAACTGGAGGCTAAAAACAATACCCAGCAAGCTGTTATTGATAACCAGCAAAAAACCAACAGCGAGTTGAAAGCAAGCCTTGAAAACCTGCTTACCCGCATGAATGCGTTGGAAAACAATGTGGAAGTAAAAACCAACAAAGCCGAGAAATAATACAAAGTCAGCTTGTTGAACGAATAGATAACGTTTGTGAATAAACTAGTTACACTCTGCATGGCAGTATTACTATCATCAGCGCTCAATGCCCAGACCGATTGGCGGTTAGGATTTGCGCCACACGGAAGGGTTGTGAACGATGCGGTGATACTGGATCAGAACACCATCATTATGGTGGGAGGTAATCCAACCAATGATTCGTTGCAGGCTGTTTTTAAATCAACTGACGGAGGCAACACCTGGAATATTATTCTTGACATATTGGGCGAGTGGCTGCAAACTGTTCACTTTATTGATGCTCAGAAAGGTTTTGCCGCAGGCCACAATGGAGTGTTTTTAAAAACAACAACAGGCGGTGAAACCTGGACAGTTGATACATTGCCCGGTGATGCAGCACAACGCGATTACAACAGCCTGTTTTTTACCGATACCCTTAACGGTTATATGGCAGGCGGAAACCGCAGCCTTAACCTGCGCACCATTCTTAAAACAACAGATGCAGGCGAAACATGGAGCATAGTAAAAGATGATGAAGGCGCTATGCTGAAAAGCATTTTTTTATCAAGCTCTGATACCGGCTATGCAGCAGGCGAAAACGGCACTATACTAAAAACAACCAATGGCGGTGTTGACTGGACTTCGCTGCCGCTTCCCGCTTCAGTAAATCAGCGTAACTACAATTCTGTTTATTTTACCAGCAATACTTCAGGAGTATTGGTGGGCGGATTGCCGGCTGCCGACTCAACACAAACTCTGTTAAGAACCACCGATGGGGGAACTACCTGGGATGTATTAAAAGACGAAACCGGTCCAATCCTCAGAGATGTTCATTTTTCAAATATATATGACGGCTTTGCAGTAGGCGAGTGGGCAACCGTTTTGCAAACAGATGACGGAGGTTTAACCTGGAACAATGCTGCAATACCTGATACTATTAACGATATCCGTTTCAACAACACTGTTTATTTTCTGCATCCCTACTTCGGGCTTATTGCAGGCAACATGGGTAAAATAATGTTTTATCAGCCGCCATCACCACCCATTCCGGAGCTTGTTTTATTTCAACCATCCAACATGAACGGCTTTCAGGCAATACTGAATGGAACGGTTAATCCTAATACTACTAATACAGATTATTCATCAGTTGTGGAGTTTCAGTATGGCACATCGGTATCGGTATCTAATCATATTGCATTGGAGCCTGCACAGTTTACAGGTACCGAAACAGTACCTGTTTCAACAGTGCTAACCGATTTGCAGCCGCA
>JBFWYU010000027.1:0-56430 GCA_050186075.1 Bacteroidia bacterium | reverse complement strand
CACGCATGTGATGACCTTCGTTATCCTGCATCGGAATAATAGCTCCCACTTTCAACATGTCGCGTTGAATTTCTCCCTTCTCGTTTTTGAAAGCTTAAATAGGTAGGTCAACCAGATTATCGGGATGCTTTTCTCCGTAAGCATCTTCCGGTTTAATGCTGAAGTTGAAGGTATCGCCCAATGCAAGTCCGTTAAGGTTTGCTTCAAATCCGGCAATCATTCCGCCTACACCAAAAAGGAAAGTAAGGGGATTGTTTTTTCCTGCTTCTTCAATAAATTTCTCTTCTCCTCCTTCCGGTTTTGAGTTGAGTTTGTAGGTTACTGACACTACTGAGTTAAGTGTGATTTTCATGTTTTTTTGAAATTTTTTGCATAGGTAATACTTTTTCCTGCAATGAGAAAATGATAGTTAAGAGGTGGTTTATTGTTCCGGCCGCATCTGCGGAAAGAACAATACTTCCTGAATACTTTCCTGATTGGTCATCAGCATGGTGAGGCGGTCAATACCAATTCCCATTCCTGAAGTTGGCGGCATACCGTATTCCAAGGCACGAAGAAAATCCTGATCAATCAACATGGCTTCATCATCGCCTTTTTCTGAAAGTTTCATCTGTTCTTCAAAACGTTCGCGCTGGTCAATAGGGTCGTTCAACTCGGTGTAGGCGTTGGCAATTTCTTTTCCATTTACCATCAATTCAAAACGCTCTACCAGACCTTCTTTGCTGCGGTGCTTTTTGCAGAGTGGCGACATTTCAACCGGGTAGTCAATAATAAAGGTAGGCTGAATAAAATTCTTCTCGCATTTTGCTCCGAAAATTTCATCTATCATTTTTCCTTTGCCCATGCTTGGGTCGGTTTCAATATGCAGTTGTTTGCAAACCTCGCGCAGCATTTCTTCACCCATTCCGGTAATATCAATACCGGTGTGTTCTTTTATAGCATCGTACATACTGATGCGTTTGAAAGGTGGTTTGAAATCAATTTCTTTATCACCCAATTTCACAACTGTTTGTCCGTGCAAATCCATTGCAATTTTTTCCAGCATCTGCTCGGTGAAGTCCATCATCCAGAAATAATCTTTGTAGGCCACATAAATTTCCATCACGGTAAATTCAGGATTATGCGTGCGGTCCATTCCCTCGTTGCGGAAATCTTTTGCAAATTCGTAAACACCATCAAACCCCCCCACAATAAGGCGTTTCAGATAAAGTTCGTTCGCAATTCTTAAATACAATGGAATATCCAAAGCATTGTGATGCGTAACAAATGGTCGCGCTGCAGCACCACCCGGAATAGGTTGCAGAATGGGAGTTTCTACTTCCAGGTAACCGTTTTTATTAAACAGTTCGCGCATGGAATTCATCAGTTGTGTGCGCTTGATAAATGTATCACGCACTCCTTTATTTACAATTAAATCAACATAACGCTGACGATAGCGCAACTCAGGATTTGCAAAAGCATCATGCACATTTCCGTCTGCATCAGTTTTTACAACGGGCATCGGTTTCAATGATTTGCTCAGTAGTTTCAGAGTTTTTACATGAATAGAAACTTCACCCACTTGTGTAATGAATACGTATCCCGTAACACCGATAAAGTCTCCAAGGTCAAGGTATTTTTTAAAAACATCATTGTATAAAACCTTGTCTTCGCCCGGACAAACTTCATCACGGTTGATGTACAACTGAATTTTGCCGCTGCTGTCCTGCAGTTCGGCAAAACTTGCTTTTCCCATAATGCGTTTGCTCATCAGACGCCCTGCAATGCTTACGTTGGTATAGTCCGTTGAACCTGCCGTAAAATGTTGATGAATATCGTTAGCCGAAACATTCACTTCAAATAATTCCTGCGGATAAGGATTAATACCTAAAGTTTTAATTTTTTCCAGCGAGTCTCTCCGCTGGATTTCAAGTTCTGTCAATTCTTTGCTCATGATAAATTTTGTCAAATATAATTTTAATGCAATGCTTTTTCTGAAACCACCATCCCATCCTCATCAGCATATAAAAAATGTCCCGACACAAAACTCACTCCTGCAAAACGGACAGGAATGTTGTTTTGTCCTTCGTTGCGTTTTATGCTTTTTACCGGACAGGTTCCGATTGCTTTTAAACCTACATCAATGCCTGCAATTTCTTCGCTATCACGGATGCAGCCAAAGACCACTATTCCGTTCCAGTTATTTTTTTTTGCAAGCGCTCCTATCAGTCCGCCAACCAACGCACAACGCAGCGAACCTCCGCCATCAACCACTAATACTTTGCCGGTTCCGTCTGCCTCAAGTGCAGTGCGCACAAAGGTGTTATCCTCAAAAACTTTAACAGTTACTATCTCACCGTTAAAAGTTTTTCGGCCGCCAAAATCATTGAAAATGTCTTCTGCTACTTGCAGTTTTTCTATGTGTTCGTCACACAGATCGGCTGTTTTTATATTCATCGTATTCCGTTTTAGGGGCAGCGAAAATACAAAAACCCTCATCTGCGAAAGGAGAATTTATTCAAACTCAAGTTGTTTTTAGGCTTTTGTGAACTATATTTGCAGATTACACAATGTTTAATCCTCAAAAAATACAAAGCTCTGTTGTGAAAAAAAACATACTATCCGCTTCACTGCTTTACCTTGCTTTTGCAGTTCATACTAATTCTTACGCACAAAACGGCTGTGATATTAACGCTATCAATGCAGCCTTTACAGGAGCCGGTTACATACCTATTGCTGTTTCAGGACAGCCGTGCAGTATGTACTTTATTAATCCTACTTCTCAGGCTGCTGCCGCCAGCGAAGCACAGGCGCAGGCATTGGGCGCACACATGGTAGTATTTAACGATGCTGCAGAAAATACAAATGTTGTTGCGGGATTAAATGCTGCCGGATATGGAGGAGCAACCATCTGGATTGGTTATCAACGATCAGGAACAGGTGCTGCTACTTTTTATGCTTTGGATGGAACAACAGGGAATTTTCCTGTGCCTTCAGGAGGTGGAGTTTATCAAAACTGGGCAGGCGGAGAACCTAATAATAATGGATACAATGATTGCACATTTGGTTGTGGAGGACCTTTTTGCAGTGATCAATACAGATGTGAAAACGGAGAACAATGTGTACAGATTTACGGAGATGGTATGTGGAATGATTTGCCTTGTGACCGTACCAGCATTTCACTTATAGAGGTTAATCTTTGCCCTGAAACAACTGCTGATTCCGATGTAACCATTTGTTATGGCGACCCGGTAACTTTTAATACTTCTGCAGCCTTGTTGGGTTCCAACCCTTATACCTACGCATGGACCCCTCCGGGAGATTTGAACAATCCCAATCAACAAACATCAACAGGCTATCCGGTTGCAACCACAACGTATACCGTAACCGTTACTGACCGATACGGTTGTCAGGCAACTTCTGATATGACCGTTACTGTAAATGGTGCAGGCGGTGATGCAGGCCCTGATGCTACTGTCTGCAATGGTTCCATTGCACAGTTGAATGCTACGGGAGGTGTGACTTATTCATGGTTTCCTTCCACAGGATTAAGTGCTACTAATATTGCTAACCCAACAGCCAGCCCTACTATAACCACTGCCTACTTTTGTACTATTACCACTGCCGATGGTTGTTCTATTACCGATGATGTTACGGTTACCGTTTCGGCAACCGCACCCATCAATGCGGGAACCGATGTTGCCATTTGTCCGGGAGCAAGTACCAATTTAACTGCAACAGGAGGCACTACCTATGTATGGACACCCACCACAGGTTTAAGCGATCCGAATATTGCCAATCCTGTTGCTACACCTGCTGCCACAACAACGTATACCGTAAACGGAACAGACGCTAACGGCTGCACAGGTACCGATGCTGTTACCGTCACCGTTAATCCTGCAGCAGTAGCAAATGCAGGAACAGATGCTGATTTTTGTATTGGCGGATCAACTACCTTAAATGGCGCAGGAGGAACTTCTTATGCATGGACACCAACCACTGGTTTAAGTGATGCTGCTATCAATAACCCGGTTGCTACGCCTGCGGCTACCACAACCTATACACTTACCGTAACCGATGCAAACGGATGTACCGATACCGATGATGTGGAAGTAACTGTTAATCCCCTGCCGCCTGCTGATGCAGGTGCTGATGTTGCTGTTTGCACAGGTTCATCCACTACGCTTGGTGCAAGCGGTGGAACACAATACTCTTGGTCGCCAACAACGGATTTAAGCAATCCTAATATTGCCAATCCGGTTTGCACACCTGCCGCTGCTATTACTTACACCGTTACTGTTACCGACAACAACGGATGTGTTGCCACCGATGATGTGGATGTAACCATCAACCCTGTGCCGGTTGCCGATGCAGGAACAGACGCAAGTATTTGTCAGAATTCGAGTACAACACTGAATGGTGCAGGAGGCGTAAGTTATGTGTGGAACCCTGCAACGGGATTAGATGATGCCACCTTGCAAAATCCTTCGGCAAGTCCTCAAACTACAACAACCTACACCGTAACCGTTACCGATGCAAACGGCTGCACCGCCACCGATGATGTGGATGTAACCGTTACTCCTTCAGAGCCCGTTGATGCCGGTCTGGATGACAGTGCCTGCTCGGGCGACCCTGTTTCGTTGACAGCAACCGGTAACGGAGTTTCGTTTTCATGGAGTCCTCCTACAGGTTTGAGCAGCACCAATACAGCAAGCACAACGGCTACACTTACTTCAACAGTTCAATACACCGTTACCATGACCGATGCAAATGGTTGCACCAGCTCTGATGATATAACCGTTACTATCAATCCGATTCCTGTGGCTGCATTTTCAGCCGCTGAGGTTTGCAACGGAGAACCAACCGTTTTCTTAAACCAAAGCACAGTAGCTTCAGGAACCATAGCCAGCTATGCCTGGGATTTCGGAGACAACAATACTTCAACCTTATCAGGTCCTTCCAATACGTATGCGCTTGAAGATGATTACACCGTAACTCTTGCCATTATTTCTGATGCAGGTTGCACCAATACTATTACCCAAACGGTTACCGTACATCCGCTGCCGGTTGTTGACTTTGAGGCTGTGCCGGTTGAAGGCTGCATTCCGCTGGAAGTTCAGTTTAATGATTTGAGCACCATAGCTTCCGGCAATAATGTTTCGTGGCTGTGGGATATTGAAGGTGTGGGTCCTATTAACGAACAAACCACTACACAAACTTTTTCCAACGCAGGTTTGTATGATGCTACGTTGACAGTAACTTCGGACGAAGGTTGTGTAACTACACTTACCCAAAGCAATTTAGTAACCGTGCATCCAAATCCGGATGCACAGTTCTATGCACTTCCCGAGCGCACTGAAATTCTGTATCCTGAAATTACATTCACCGATTTATCATCGGGAGAGCCTACAACATGGAGCTGGGATTTCGGTGGTACAGGAAGTTCAACTGAGCAAAGCCCTGTTTACAATTTTCCCGATACAGGAACTTTTACCGTGTTGCTTGAAATAGCTAATCAATATGGCTGCACCGATACGGTAAGCCACACGGTGGTTATAACCCCTTCGTTTACCATTTATGTTCCCAGTGCATTTACACCCGATGGCGATGGCGTAAACGATATTTTTCTGCCCAAAGGAATTGGCTGGCGCGATTATGAGCTGCGTATTTTCAGCCGCTCGGGTACACAGGTTTTCAGCACGTTTGATCCAACCGAGGGTTGGGACGGTCAGGTAAATCACAAAGGAAAAGTAACTATTCCCGATGTGTATGTATGGCGCATTTATGTGCGCGATAAAAACAACCGCAGGCAGGATTACAAAGGAACGGTTACGCTGATCAGGTAACGGCCACCTCTATTTCTCATCCTCTTTTTATTTAAAAGCTCGTTCACTTGAGCTAGCTTTTCGTGGAGATAAAGATTTAACTGTAGTTAAGTTAGTTCAAACTGTATCTAAGATACTTTTAACTGTAAATAAGTTACATCAAACCGTATCTAAGTCACTCTAAACTGTAACTAACTCACTTAAAACTGCACCTAAGCCACTTTAAACTGTACCTAAGTTAGTTCAAACTGTAACTATGATACATTAAACTGTAACTAAGTTAGTTTAAACTGTAAATGGATTGCTTAAAACTGTATCTAAGTTACTTATAAACTGTAGTTAAGCTATCAATGATCTGAAAAAAGAGGGGCGACATTTATAATGCCGCCCCTCCTATGGTCATTTTTATCCGCATTTATAATAACTCGTTCGCCAGATTAGCCAGCTCGCTTCTTTCCCCTTTCTCCAAAGTAATATGCGCACAAATCGGATGATTTCTGATTTTATCAATCAGGTATGAAAGTCCGTTGCTCTGCGTATCAAGATAAGGTGTATCAATCTGGAAAATATCACCGGTGAAAATAATTTTGGTGTTTTCGCCTGCACGGGTAATAATGGTTTTTACTTCGTGCGGGGTTAAGTTTTGCGCTTCGTCCACAATAAAGAAAATATTGGAAAGGCTGCGTCCGCGGATGTAAGCAAGCGGTGTAATCACCAATTTCTCGTTGTCCACCATGTCCTGAATTTTTTTGAATTCTTTTCCGCCTTCAGGAAACTGGTTTTGGATAAATTTCAGATTATCCCACAGCGGCTCCATGTACGGATTGATTTTAGATTTGATGTCGCCCGGCAAATAACCGATGTCTTTGTTACTGAGCGGAACAATGGGGCGCGCTAAATAAATCTGACGGAACTCACGTTTTTGTTCTAACGCACCTGCCAGTGCCAGCAGGGTTTTTCCTGTTCCCGCAACGCCTTGTATGGTTACCAGGCTGATGCGTGGATTCATAATAGCATTCAATGCAAACACCTGTTCGGCATTCAGAGCTTTTATTCCATACGCACTGTTTTTTTCAACACGCTCCAGCAGTTTTGATTCTGCATTGTAGCAGGTCATTGCCGAAGTTTTACCGTTGCGCAGAATATAATAATGATTGGTCAGCGGTTCTTTTATTCCTGCTTCTTCAGCCTCGCAGGTTCCTGTTTCGTAAACTTTGTTGATGGCCTCCGTGGTGCTTTTATCAACAATAGTTCTGCCGGTGTAAAGCGTGTCAACATTTTTAACTTTTCCGGTTTCAAAATCTTCGGCAGTGAGGTTAAGCGATTTTGCTTTCAGACGAAGGTTGATGTCTTTCGAAACCAGAATTACTTTACGATTAGGAAATTCCTGCATCAACGAAAGCGCAGAGTTCAGAATTTTGTGGTCGGCTTTTCGCTCGCCAAAAACTTTGTCGGCATCAATGGTGCTGTTACCATTCATCACCACTTTGAATTTCCCTTTTTTGTCGGAACCATTCAGGTTCACCCATTCCTGCAGGGTGTGATGTTCCGAAAGTCCGTCAATCATGCGAATAAATTCGCGTGCTGAAAAATTCTTGGTGTCGTTACCTTTTTTGAAATTGTCCAGTTCTTCAAGCACTGTAATCGGAATAGCTACATCGTGCTCCTGAAAACTCTGGATGGCATTGTGGTCGTAGATGATTACTGAAGTGTCGAGGACAAAGATTTTGCGGTTTCTTTCTTTTTCTTTTGGCGGCATACTCGATGCTGGGGGGATGGTTCGCAACGAAAGTATGTTTTGAAAAGACAATAAATCAGTTGTGCTGATTTATTTTTTAAACAAAATGCTGTTACTAAATATTTTCTCGTTCAGAACAATAAATTCTCAAACGGATAACGCTTCATGTGAATCGTTTTTACCAGCGCATAAATTTTCTCTCGGAATTCATCAATGTTTATTTTTTTCTCGGCCGAAATAAACACGCAATTATTTCCCAAGCGCCCCATCCAGCTTTCGCGCAAATTCTCTAACGAAAGATTTTCTTTTGTGGTGGGCAATAAATCATCTTCCTCTTTTTTAGTATAGGTAAACGCATCAATTTTGTTGAACACTACAATCACTTCTTTGTCCTTTGCGCCAATCTCTATAAGGGTTTCATTTACTACGCGCATCTGATCTTCAAACTCGGGATGCGAAATATCTACAACGTGCAGCAACACGTCTGCTTCACGAACTTCATCCAAGGTTGATTTAAATGATTCTACCAATTGGTGGGGAAGTTTACGAATGAAACCTACGGTGTCGGTCAGCAAAAAAGGCAGATTGTCAATCACCACTTTTCTCACCGTTGTATCAAGTGTTGCAAACAGTTTATTTTCTGCAAACACTTCGCTTTTGCTCATCAGATTCATGATGGTAGATTTTCCAACATTGGTATAACCCACCAACGCAACACGCACCAAAGCTCCACGGTTTTTGCGTTGCGTTGCCATCTGCTTGTCAATGGTTTCCAACTTTTGTTTCAGGAGCACAATTTTATCACGGATAATACGTCTGTCGGTTTCAATCTCCGATTCTCCCGGACCACGCATACCGATACCACCTTTCTGTCTTTCCAGGTGAGTCCACATACGTGTTAAGCGCGGAAGCAGGTATTCATATTGTGCCAGTTCTACCTGCGCTTTGGCGTGTGCAGTTCGCGCACGCGCAGCAAAAATGTCGAGGATAAGATTGCTGCGGTCAAGTATTCGGCACTCCAGAATTTTCTCAATGTTACGCAGCTGCGAAGGACTTAATTCATCATCAAAAATGGCGATATTGATTTCATTTTCCTTAATGAATAGTTTTAGCTCATTAATTTTTCCTGAACCCAGAAACGTTGCCGAATCGGGTTTATCCATTTTCTGCGTGAAGCGTTTAACCGGAATAGCGCCCGCTGTTTCAGTAAGGAAAGCAAGTTCGTCCATATACTCCTTCACCTTCTTTTCGTCCTGATGCTGGTTAATCATTCCGATCAGAATTGCTGTCTCCTGCTTTTTGGCGGTATCAAATAATTGTTTCTTGCTCATTTTGTCTTGTGGCGGGCAAAAGTAGCTATTTAACATTATTTAATAATTGGTCTAAACGGTAATACAAGCCAATCATTACCTTTGCCGCGCTATAAATCAAAATTTATGAAATCCGGTTTCATCGTTCTCGTTTGTTTTTCGCTTTTTTCATTGCAGCTAAATGCACAGGAAGCATGGTCGTTGCAGAAGTGCATTGAGTATGCATTGGAAAATAATATCTCTGTAAAACAGAACGAACTGAATGCGGATTTAGCCAAAGAAAATTACAACCAGAGTATTGCCAATATGGCTCCCTCGCTGAATGCAGGTGCATCGCACTCCTACAACTGGGGGCAGCGTATTGATCCCTTCACCAATACCTTTGCGACTAACCGTGTGCGTTCCAATAATCTTTACATCAGTTCGCAGGTTACGCTTTTCAGCGGGCTGCAATTGCAAAACACGCTGAAACAAAACAGCCTGAATTACCTTGCCGGAAAATACGATGTTGAGAAAATGAAAAACGACATTGTGCTGAATGTGGCCACTGCTTACCTCAACGTTTTGTTTGCACAGGAATTATTGGGTGTTGCCAAAACACAAAAATCAATTACCCAAACACAAGTTGAACGCACTCAAAAGTTAGTGGATGCCGGAACGCTTCCCATGGGCAACTTGCTTGATTTACAGGCGCAGCTTGCATCTGACGAATTGAATGAAGTGAATACACAAAACCAGTTAGATATTGCGTTGCTCACGCTTTCACAACTGATGAATATTAAAGTTGGCAGCGACTTTACCATTGTAAGACCGCAATTAGAGATGCCTGCAAATCCTGTTCTTGCTGAAAATCCTGAACAGATTTACCAGTTTGCATTAAATAACCAGCCTTCTATAAAAAGTGCTGAAACAAAAGTGTTGAGTGCAGAAAAAGCAGTGAAAATTGCAAAAGGAACTGCGTATCCAAGTCTTACTTTGAGCGGTTCTGTAGGTTCAGGTTATTCCGGTTTGAGCCAGAAAGTAGTGGGCTTTGAGCCCGGAACGCCAAGCATCATAGGCTACACTCCTGATACCGTTCCTGTTTATTCGGTTTCTTCCTCAGTAGTTCCGATTACCGAAAAAACCCCATTTGGCGAGCAACTGAAAAACAACGTAAACGAAAACCTCGGCTTCAATCTGAACATCCCTATTTTTAATGGGTGGCAAAGCCACAACGCCATCAGCCGCGCAAAAATTGCAAAGCAAAGTGCCGAATACACTCTACAGTTGAGTGAACAGAACCTGCGACAAACGATAGAACAGGCACATGTGGATGCGCAAAGCGCATTGAAACAATATTATGCCACACAAAAAACAGTGGAAGCGCTTTCTCAGGCTTTTGATTATGCCGAGAAGAGATTCAATGTCGGAGCGCTGAACAGCACTGACTACAATACTGCCAAAAACAGGTTCAATAACTCGCAGTCTGATTTGCTGCGCAATAAGTACAATTACATTTTCAAATCCAAGGTGTTGGATTTTTACATGGGCAAGCCGATTACGTTGTAATCATCCTTACATTTGCCTGCGTTTTTAAAAAAATCTTTTCATGAAGAACAACAAACTTCTGATTATTGCAGGTGTTGCAACAGTCATAATTATCATAGCACTTATCATTGGCAAAAAACAGGGCTGGGTTGGTAAAAGCGATGCCACGGAAGTAAGCATTGAAAAAGTAACCAAACGCACCATCGTTGAAACCGTTGCTGCCAGCGGAAAAGTGCAACCCGAGGCAGAAGTAAAAATTTCGCCCGATGTTCCCGGAGAGATTATTGAACTTACCGTAAAAGAAGGCGACAAAGTAACAGCAGGACAATTGTTGGTACGCATTGACCCCGATATTCAGCAGTCGAATGTTGAACGCCTTGAAGCAGCAATGAATACAGCAAAAGCAAATCTGGCCAATGCAAAATCAAGAAAAGCGCAGGTTGATGCACAGTTTACCAACGCCAAAACACTATATGAGCGCAACAAAAAACTGTTTGAACAAAAAGTAATTTCAGAACAGGAAATGGATGCTGCTACATCAAGTTACGAAGTGGCAAAAAATGAAGTGGAAGCCGCTAAGCAGAATGTAAACGGAGCAGACTTCAATGTAAAAAGTGCAAATGCAGCTTTGCAGGAAGCCAAGAAAAATTTAACCCGCACCACTATTTTTTCACCGGTTAACGGAACGATTTCAAAACTTTCGGTGGAGAAAGGTGAGCGTGTTGTAGGAACTTCGCAAATGGCAGGAACAGAAATTATGACCATTGCCAACCTTAATGAAATGGAAGTAAATGTAGATGTAAATGAAAACGATATTGTGCGCGTTGGCGTTGGTGACAGTGCCGATATTGAAGTGGATGCTTACATCGGTCGCAAATTTCGCGGGGTTGTTACCAGCATAGCCAACTCTGCAAATGTTACCGGAGCTCTGGTTGATCAGGTTACCAACTTTGAAGTGAAGATTCGTATTCTGCAGGAATCATACAAAGACTTGGTGAATGAGAAGCAACCTTTGCTTTCACCTTTCCGTCCGGGCATGTCTGCAACCGTGGAGATTCGCACCAAGACGGCTAAGGATATTTTATCCGTTCCTATTCAGGCAGTAACATCGCGTTCTGCAAGTGATACACTGGATGCAGAAGAAAAAAAGAAATTTAAAAAAGATGAATTTGCCGATGCAGATGAAAATATGCAACAGGAGAAATCTGTTGTAGTTGAAAAAGAAGAAGAAGTAAAAGAATGTGTGTTTGTTCTGGAGAACGGAAAAGCAAAACTCGTCTACGTAAAAACCGGAATACAAGATAATAATTACATTGAAATAATTTCTGGACTTAACGAAAATATGCAGGTAATCACAGCGCCTTACAGTCAGGTTTCAAAACTGTTGAAAGAGGGCGATGCCGTGCAGGTAGTGGAAGAAAAAGAACTTTACGGGAAGAAGAAGAAGTGATTTGTTATGGAATACACTCACAAAGAAATAGAAGAGCGCTGGCAGAAATACTGGGCAGAGAAAAAAACATTCGCTCCTAAAAACGACACTTCATTACGCAAATATTATGTGCTGGATATGTTCCCCTATCCTTCCGGTGCAGGCCTGCATGTAGGTCATCCGCTGGGTTACATTGCTTCCGACATTTATTCGCGCTACAAACGTTCGCAGGGCTTTAATGTGCTGCATCCGATGGGCTATGATTCATTTGGTTTGCCTGCTGAACAATATGCTATTCAAACCGGACAACATCCCGCAGTTACTACTGAACAAAACATAAAACGCTATCGCGAGCAGTTAGATAAATTAGGTTTTTCGTTTGACTGGGACAGACAGGTAAAAACTTCTGATCCGAGTTATTATAAATGGACACAATGGATATTTCTGCAGCTTTTTAATTCATGGTATAATCCTGAAACAAATAAAGCGGAAGCGATTGATTCCTTGATTAAGAAATTAGAATCTGAAAGAAGCGATTGGAAAACTTTATCTGAAAAAGAGAAAAGTGACGTGTTGATGAATTATCGCATTGCTTATCTGGGTGAAGCATTTGTGAACTGGTGTCCTGCTTTGGGAACGGTGCTGGCAAATGATGAAGTGAAAGACGGTGTTTCGGAACGTGGCGGCTATCCTGTGGAACGCAAGCTGATGAAACAATGGAGCATGCGTATTACTGATTACGCTGAAAGATTATTGACCGGTTTGGATTCTATTGACTGGAGCGAATCAATTAAAGAAGCACAGCGGAATTGGATCGGTAAAAGTGAAGGATGCAGCATACATTTTAATCTTGAGAAGGATGATAAAACAACTATTGAAGTTTTCACCACCCGCCCGGATACATTATTTGGAATAACGTTTCTGACTCTAGCTCCTGAACACGATTTAGTTTCAAAAATCACAACACCGGAATACAAAGAACAGGTTGATACCTATTTAACCTACGCCAAAAACCGCAGTGAGCGCGAGCGCCAGGCAGATGTAAAAAAAATAACAGGACAATTTACGGGCGCTTATGCAACCCATCCTTTCACCGGAAAACAAATTCCGGTGTGGGTGGGCGAATATGTGCTGGCGGGTTACGGAACAGGCGCTGTGATGGCAGTTCCCGGTGGCGATCAACGCGACTGGAATTTTGCAAAGCATTTCAATTTACCCATTATTCCCGTTATTGAAGGCAGCGATATTGACAAAGAAGCCAACGAAAGCAAAGAAGGGAAAATGATCAATTCAGATTTCCTGAATGGATTAGAAGTGAAAGAGGCAATCAAAAAAATAATTGCAGAAATTGAAAAACGCGGATTAGGAAAAGGAAAAATAAATTACCGTTTGCGTGATGCTGCTTTTGGTCGTCAGCGTTATTGGGGCGAGCCAATTCCTATTTATTACAAAGAAGAAATACCTTACGGAGTTGAAGAAAAAGATTTACCCGTTGTGTTGCCCGAAGTAGATAAATTTTTACCCACCGAAGATGGTGAGCCGCCATTGGCGCGTGCAAAAGACTGGAAATACAATGGGCAATACGATTACGAATCTACCACTATGCCTGGCTGGGCAGGAAGTTCCTGGTATTACCTGCGCTACATGGACCCGCATAACGACAAAGAATTTGTTTCTAAAGCAGCAGCAGATTACTGGAAAGATGTTGATTTTTATTTAGGTGGTTCTGAACATGCCACCGGGCACTTATTGTACGTGCGCTTCTGGACAAAATTTTTGAAAGACCGAGGATTTATTTCTATTGAAGAGCCTGCAAAGAAGTTGGTTAATCAGGGGATGATACAGGGAAGAAGTAACTTCATTTACCGTTTCAATTTGCTTAATGCTACTATTTCGCATGTTGGACCTATTTTTTTCTCATTAGAAATAGCTGAGAAGTTTAATAAAAAGGAGTTGACGCCTTTAGAATTAATAAAAATCTTAAATGATAAATACAGAATAATAGTGACCGACAATCCAAGTGTTGGTAATACTTTGATTGGTTTAACTCCGATTCGTGTTGATATAAGTTTAGTTGATAATGATTTTTTAAATATGGAACTGTTTAAAAAATCAAACTCAGAATATCAAAATTCCTTATTTGTTACTGAGAATGAAAACTTCACTTGTAGTTGGGAAATTGAAAAAATGTCAAAATCCAAATACAACGTTGTTACTCCAGATGAACTAGCAGATAAATACGGAGCAGATACTTTACGTATGTATGAAATGTTCCTTGGTCCGTTGGAGCAAAGCAAGCCCTGGAATACTAATGGAATTACAGGTGTTTCGGGCTTCCTGAAAAAATTCTGGAAGCTGTATCAGAACGTTTCTGATGAGGTAGCAACAAAGGCTGAATTAAAAGTGCTTCACAAAACCATCAAGAAAATAACGGATGATATTGAGAAGCTTTCGTTCAATACCTGCGTGAGCACGTTTATGATCTGTGTAAATGAATTGACAGATTTGAAATGCAACAAGCGTGAGGTATTAGAACCATTGGTTGTTTTGATCGCACCTTTAGCACCACACATTGCTGAAGAGTTGTGGAACAAATTCGGTCACACCGAAAGCGTAACGTTTGCTAAATGGCCCGAATACAAAGAAGAACACACGGTTGAGAATTCGTTCAGCTATCCTGTTTCATTCAATGGCAAAACGCGTTTCTTCCATGAACTTGATAGCGCACTTTCAAAAGAAGATGTGGAAAAAGAAGTGATGGCGCTGGAGCAAACACAAAAATACTTAGAAGGCAAACAGCCTAAAAAGGTGATTGTGGTGCATAAGAAGATTGTGAATATTGTAGTGTAGGATTTGCAAAGGCTTCGACAAGCTCAGCCTGACAGCCATGTCACCCTGAGCTTGTCGAACGGTTAGACAAAGAAAACAATCCCAGCCATTAACGCAGTGCCGAGAATAAATCCGGAATACACCTGTGCAGGTGTATGTGCGTGCAATTTCAGTCTTGCATAACCGATAAAACCGGCAAGCACAATAACGATGTAAATAGGCAGAGTAAAATCTGCACCTAATCGAATGGAGAGTGCAAACAGGCTTCCGATAACACCACCCACGGCAATCATGTGGATACTTATTTTCCAGACGATGGTGATGAAAAAACAAATCACGATGGATAAAATAGTTCCTAATAACAACACGTACACTATTCCGGGAAGCGCGAGTTTGCGCAACAAATAATACAACGCAAAATACAGGATGATGGAAATAAGAAAAGGAATTTTGCGCTCTGATGCTTCGGGCATTTCAAGGCTGGAGATAACTCCGCGCTTTATGAGCCACAGAAAAATCATGGTAGGTAATACAACTGTAAATGCAATGAACAGAAAATAGATGAAGGTCTTCATCTCATCTGCGATACTGAACGCAATAAACGTATTGCTGTTAAACAGTATCAGCAGCGTTAACAGCGGCATTATCAGCGGCTGAAAAATGATGGATATTATTTTAGCGAATTTCTCTTCCATTTATTTTAATTCAAAATCATCGGCATCCATTGCGGCAGGAAATTTCTCACGGTAATCCTGCAAAAATTTCCATGAAAGTTTAACCGTTTCATGTTTGGTTTCATTTGGTTGAAGGATGCTTAGTTTTTCTCCAAGCGGATTATAAGCTACACTGTCACCGGAATAATCAACAGTATGTCCGTCAGGTCCGATACGGTTTACAGCAACAACATAGCTTTGGTTTTCAACAGCACGTGCAGGAATTAAGGTATTCCATGCAAGGCTTCTTCTTGCAGGCCAGTTGGCTACATAAATCAAAACATCATAGACCTCACCCCCGGCCCCTCTCCTCAAGGAGAGGGGGGAATGGTTTCTGCTCCAAACCGGGAACCGTAAATCATAACAAATCAGTGGACAGATTTTCCACCCTTTCAATGTGGCGATTAGTTTTTTATCGCCTGCTGTAAAATGGTCTTGCTCGTTTGCCATACGAAAAAGATGGCGCTTGTCATACGTTTGAAAAGTTCCGTCAGGTTGCATCCAGATTAAGCGGTTGTAGTTTTTACCGTTTTCGGTAATCATCAAACTTCCGGTGATGACACAGTTTTTTTCTTTAGCTTTTTCTTTCAACCACGCGATTGATTTCCCATCCATAGTTTCAGCAACAGCAGTGTTCATCGTAAAGCCCGTGCTGAACATTTCAGGAAAAATGATTAAATCTGTTTGCTCTTTAACAGTGTTCAATATCTCATCAAACATAGAGATATTCTTCTCCACACTTTCCCAGTGAAGTTGTGTTTGAACAAGTGTTACTTTTAAATCTTCCATTATATTTTATTCAGTAGGTAATGATGCATATAATTCATTCACCAATGTCTTTTGCCCCTCTTTAAATATGTTGATGCAATTAAAGTTTATCAAAATACCTTTTGGTTTCTTTAGCATCCGCATATATGACAATAATACTGCATCATGTATCGGATGAAAATCGTCTGTAGATTTTAATTCAACACATAAGATATCTTCAACTAACACATCTAATCTCAATTCTGTATCTAATTCCAATCCTTTATATTCAATTGGAACCCATAATTGCTGTTTGTAATTTATTCCTTGCAAGGCCAATTCCCTGACAAAGCATTTTTCATAAACACTCTCTAATAAACCGGGACCAAGTTGTTTATGAACTTCAATAGCACAACCGATTACTTTATAAGTTAAGTTGTCTAAATATTTCTTTGTCATGTCTATCTTCCATTTTTTACCACATAGACACATAGGAAACATAGTGTTTTCACATAGATTCTATGTGCTTATCTTATGTGCTCTATGTGTCTATGTGGTTCAATTAAATTTTTAAATCTTACAAAGTTTTTCAGCTGCTGCTGTCAATACCTCTTCTGACTTTGCAAAACAAAACCGAATGTATTTATTATCCACTCCCTCGTGATAAAAAACAGAGATGGGAATAGAAGCCACTTTATTTTCTTTGGTAATGCGCACCGCAAAGTCGGTATCCTTTTCGGTTGCAATGCTGTCGTACTTCACCAATTGAAAATAGGTTCCTGCACTTGGCACAAAAGTGAAACGCGAATTTTTTATCAGTGAATTAAAGTAATCACGTTTATGTTGATAAAAAGCAGGAAGATTTAAATAGTTGTTTTCTTCTTTAAGAAAATCTGCCAGTGCCATTTGTATGGGTGTATTGCAGCTGAAAACAATATACTGGTGAGCCTTGCGGTATTCCGTCATTAAATTTTCAGGACCTACAACATAACCCATTTTCCAGCCGGTGTTATGAAATGTTTTTCCGAATGAAAAAACGGCCAGACTTCGTTCTGCCAACCTCGGAAACCTGCATACACTCTGGTGTTGCTGCCCGTCAAAAATAATATGCTCATACACTTCATCACTCAAAACAATGATGTCGGTGTCCTTTGTTATTTTTTCCAGTTCCTGCAAATCCGATATGCCTAACACACTACCCGTTGGGTTATGCGGACTGTTGATGATAATCATCTTGGTGCGCGAAGAAACTAATTTGCGCACTTCATTCCAGTCAATATGAAAGTCGGGTTGCTTCAACTGAATGTAAATAGGAATGCCTCCGTTCAGTGTAATGGAAGGCGTATAACTGTCATAAGCCGGTTCAAACACAATCACTTCATCCCCTTCGCGAATCAAGGCTGCAATGGCAGTATAGATGGCAAGCGTTGCTCCGGCTGTAATGGTTACTTCCGTTTCGGGGTTGTATGTTGTTGTGTACAGTTTTTCAATTTTTGCGGCAATGGCTTCGCGCAAACCGATAAAGCCGGGCATGGGTGCATACTGATTAAAACCCTTCTTCATATAGTGATGCACCTTATCAAACAAATCCTGCGAACTGCTGTAATCGGGAAAGCCCTGCGAAAGATTGGTAGCACCAACTTCAGCAGCAAGTTTTGACATTACGGTAAAGATGGTGGTACCTGTTTTGGGTAGTCGTGAAGTTAGTTCTCCGGGAAATTGCATCGCTGATTTTGTTTCGGGAATTACGCTTTGGTTTTATACAACCTCCACCACGGAACAGCAGGATTATCGTGGTGCTCGTAGTGGTAGCCGAAAAAATAACAACTCACAAATGCCCACAGGTGATTCTTATTTTGTGTTCCGCTTTTGTGGATGTTGTGGTGTATTCCGCTGTGGGGCTGAAAGGTGCCGAAATAAAATAACTGCACCGTGCTTAAGCACATGGGCAGCACATAAAACAACAACAGATTAAGCACATCTATTTTTAACCCGAACATTAAAAGGTTGAAGAAAATGGCAGTGAACAAAAACTGTTTCCAGCCAATGTAGTGGCGGATGAAAGAAATAAACCAGGGAATAAATTTGCGGCTGTTGTGAAAGTCGGGGTCATGCTCTTCGCCATTGTGCTCATGATGTGCAATGTGATTTTTATACATCACATCATACGAGTTAAAGGCAAACAGAGAGGCACATATAACGCCAATCAGATGATTGATTTTTTTGTTGGCCGGATACAGTGCATCGTGTATGGCATCGTGTGCGGTAATAAAAACTCCGGTAAAGAGTTGGGTAAGCAGCAGCACCAACGGAATAGCCCAAAGACCTAATTCACTGAGCGGTTGTGAAAGCGAAAAAACAAACGCAGCAAACCACAGCAACAGAATGCTAATACCAATCAGAAGTCCCTTGTTCCCGATTTCGTTGTTGGCAATCATTTTGGTTTTTTCTCCAACTCAAACAATAGTGAGATGTAGCCCATGCGACCAATTCTTGGTCCGCCATACACCTGAAACTGTTTGTTGTTACTCAGGTTAGATGCACCCACTTTTACTGTGCAGTGGATTTTTGGAATAAACTTATTAATCTGTGCATCTATGGCATAATACGATGGAACAAAGCCGGTAAACTGCGGACTGCCTGTGTAATCAAAGCCTTGCACCCATTTGTAGTTGGTGTTAAAGCCCCAGTGATGTGTTTTCCAGCCAAAGAGGTTGAGGTCAAAATCGCGGCCGCTTACACCCACATTGTATTTATGTGCAGGTGTGTTAAAGGCAGGGATAATAGGATCATTGGAACTTGATGCCTCGTTCAGCACATTCCAGGAGTAGTTTCCGTTGAGCGAGAAATTTTTTGCGAAAAACAAATTGGCACCTATTGAAAATCCTTGTGTGGTTACAACACCTTCGGCATTGCTGGCAATACGGTAGGCCTGCAGGTAATTAATCTGGTTGGTAAACATGGTATCAAAGCGTGCAACGGCTGCCAGTTTGTAACCGATAAAATCGGTGTAGTAGCTGAAATAATAATTCAGGTCAATAAACAGACGGTTAAATAAAGTACCGCGGTAACCAATCTCGGCTGTTTTTACTTTTTCGGGGCGGATGGGGTCAATGCTGAAATATTCCAACGTGTCTTTATTCAGATTGGGAGAATTAAAATAATTAACCAGTGAAGGAATGGTGATAAGCGAATCGTAACCCGTTACGTTCCCTATCAGGATGGCACGACCTACGTTATAATACAGATACTGGTCGGCAAGCGTGGGGTTGCGGATGGCGGCAGAAAACGAAACACGTAGGGTGTGGTTTTTGTCGGGGTTCCAGATAATAGATGCTGCAGGCGAAACAAGGAAATTGAAGTTTTTGTTTTTGTCCAGTCGCGCGGTAAGGTTAAACTTCCATTTGTCTTCTTTCAGTTTCTTTTCAAGGCCAACATAAATACCGTATTCGTAGTTATAGATTTTTATGCGGTTGCTGTCGTTATCAAGTGTGTCGCTGAAAATAGTTCCTTCAGAATTGGGTGCATACAATCTTCCGTTGGCGCCTACAATAATATCCATGAACGATGGTTTGAATTTGTATTCGCCATGCGCATGATATAATGCCGATTTATCATAAAACAAGGTTCCCCCTTCGCCAAATGATTTGCGTGAAGTGATGGAGTTTTTAAGACTGTCGAAAGCGGCTGTTCCGGGTTCGTAGTAGGCACCGCCACCGGTAAGTGAATTGGCTGAGTTGGCATAGTCGCGCGCCTGATCGTGCCACAGGTTAAGCGAATCCATATACATATTCATTACCGCATTGGCATTGGTAGTATCATACGGGAAGGTAGTAGGAGGGAAGCCCGGCAGTGCGCGCACATCGTTTTTTACATAAATACTCCAGAAGTTGCGGTAGTCGCGGCTCCACTCGTTGTTGTCTTTGGCCGCATTCTGCATCAGGTAGGCGGTAAAAACAGCATCGTAACTTTTGCCTGCATCTTCATTGGTAGCATACATGCGGAAAAAGTATTTGTCGCGTTTAGTGATTTCAAGACGGTTCTGAAAAAATAAAATGTCTTTCAGGCTGTAGCGGTTATCGCCCTGATACACGGTTGTGCCTGTTCCGAAGTTAGAAGCCACAATCAGTTCCACATCTTCTTTCAGGCGGTAGTGCATGGCCAGGGATGCTTTCAGGTTTTTGGCATCGTAGCTAACCAAATCTTTTTCCCAGTAACCATCGCGGTGCCACAGGCCCAGGCCGGGAAAGTCGCGCTGCTGACCAATGCTGGTGGCATTGTTTATTCCGCCTGTAAGGTTTTCGTCACCATAGCGGTTTACGGCATCATAGCCTCCGGGATTTTCTTTGCCCACACGGCTGGAGGTTGAAGGGTCGTCATTGGTAGCCTCCCAGTCATGAGCCTGCATGTAAAACAGGTTTAGCTTGTAGGCAAATTTATCTTCGCCTTTTTTGTTTTTAAACACCTGTGCATAGCGCACCGCTGTTTCCAGTAATCCGCGCTCGCCTGCTTTAAACTGCACGGCCAGTCCGGGTTTTATAAAGGGGTTTTTGGTGGTCATGCTCAGCACTCCGTTAAAGGCGTTGGGGCCATAAAAGGCAGAGCTGGCACCTTGTATAATATCTACTTTCAACACATCCAGATCGGATGCACCCAAAAAGTTTCCGAGCGAAAAATTAAGACCCGGACTTTGGTTGTCAACCCCGTCAATGATCTGGAGCGAGCGCACGGGCGAGGTGCTGTTAAAGCCCCGTGTATTAATAATCTTGAAACCGATACTTGCCGAGGTAAGGTCAACGCCTTTCAGGTTTCCCAAGCCCTCGTAAAAATTGGCGGCAGGGGTTTCTTTAATGGCTATAACGTCCATGCTTTCTACCGTAAGCGCACTTTCTTTCTGTTTTTCAGAGATGCGTTGTTCCACCTTGGTGGCTTCTTTCAGGGCTATTTTGCTGCTGCCCAAACTGATGTTGAGCGGGGTAGCGGCCGACTGCAAAACTTTTTCCTGAGTATCATACCCGATGTAGGAAATTACAAGGGTGTAGGGTGGCTGCTGGTCTTTGGGATTGAACGAAAACTTGCCGTCAAAATCGGTTACGGCCCCTATGCTGGTGCCTTTTATAACCACACTGGCACCAATCAATGACTCGCCCGAGGTTTCGTCTTTTATGGTTCCGGTAATGTTCTGGGCAATAAGCTGAACAGAAGAAATAATCAATAAGGCTAATAAACTCAGTCGCTTCATTCGGTTGGTTTTTTTCTTTGTGGATTGCAAAGAAAAGAAAATTTTGGAATTGGTGCAGCAGGCGGGGTGTGGAGGGGTTGGTTGGATAATGTTTATTATCCCCATCAAACTATAAAAACCTGCGACAACCCTCCCATAATAATGCGATTTTGCGCTACTACTCGTTTCGCTGATTTTTTACTCTTTTTTAGTCAGGTTTACCAGAATGGTAGTTTTGTTTTGCTTTAGTCAAGGTATCTGGCAAATCAGCATCAGAAAGTGTGGCTTTGATAATTTCGTAGGGCATTTTTGTATTTAATTTATAATGATTTTCTGTGTTTACAGAAAACTATTCTGCAATTGCAGAAACATATTCTGTATTTCCAGAAAATTTTCTGTGATTTCAGAAAACAATTCTGCGTTTGCAGAAAATGGTTTGGTTTTTCGTCATTTCAGTAGTGCTAAAAAAGCCCCTTCGCCTTTAACGAAGGGGCTTTTTTATTTCATATTTTTCTTACCCGAAAAATTTAAGAGCACTTTGTCTTTAGGCGTTTTTTTAAACGAAAACCCGTCTAAAAACTCGTAAGGCACATTCATGCCATCGGGGTTGGGTGTGTAAACATACATCACCACCAGCACTGTTTTATCAACCCATCCTTTTACGGCCCACTGCGCCCCGCGCTCGTCTTCCCAGAAGTCGAGAATACCGTTGGCATCCGCATTTACAGGATGCTTTTGTTCGCGTATATATCCTATGCCGCTGGTAACATCATACGATAGCTTTAAAAGTTGCATGTACGAAACCAGCAGGCTTTCCAGCGTTTCTTTATCCGAATTAATAAAATTGGTACCCAGCAAAATCAACTGCATACCGTAGCGTTTTCCGTTGCTCGAAACCTCCATGGTATATTGTTCCAGCTCGCTGTTGTTAAGTGTAAACTCGGGCGCACCCGGGTCGGCAGGAAATAAAACGGAATAGCCGGTGGTGCCTACAGGGTAATTTTTGTAGCGCACATCCTGTGCAGTTAAAGAGGTGCAGGCGGCAATAAGGCAGGAAAGGGTAAGAACAGAATTTTTCATGGCGCACAAATTATCGATCCGCTCTATTCTATGTCTGTGGCCTAAGCTATGTTACATTTACTCGATAAGCGACATGGTTATTGACCTAACTCCTTCACAAACCAGAACGAGGCATTTTTGTGCAGGCCGCTTTGCAGCAGCTCGCGCACTTTTTTCAGCGTGTTATAGGGCCCTGTGTCAATGGTTGAGTTAATGAGCCATGCGGGCACAGTGCCTCCCGGGTCAATGCAGGCATAGTAATCCACATCTACATAGCCACCCGCAACGGGGGTAAGTGTCCAGGCGGTGCGGCCTTCTTTTATGCGTACAATGTCTTCGTTTTCGGCCAGCATCTCGGGCATGCACACCGAGTTGGTGCGTATCACCAGCGTTGCGCTATCCTGTTTCAGTGACGAGCGGAAAATCAGATCACGGTTGCTCACCGGCCAGGGCAATTCGGTTTGGGTGTAATAACACTGTGCCGTATCGCACACCACTTTCAGAACTTTTGACTCCACACAGTTATAGGCCCAGTCTTTATATCCCGGCACATCTTTAAGCAAAGCTGTGAAAGCCGACAGCGTGGTTTTTATGCGCACCGTGGCGCGGACCTCTTCCAGCTTTTTGCCTTCGGGCATGCGGGTATAAACTTTTATGCCGTCTTCGTCTTTTTTTAAAGTCCACTCCTGCGCTTGGGAGGTAAACAGCAGGCAGCAGCAGGCGGCAGTTAATAAAAACTGCCACCTGCCGCTGCCACCTGCCACCTTAATTTTCTTCATGCTCTCAGATAAAAATCCTCACCCATGCCAAACATATTTTCAATCATCACTTTTTCTCCTGTTGTCTTTTTCAGATAGCCGTTGAAAAACCCGTAAGGTCCCTCGTACTGACTTTTTAAAATCAACAGGTTTATGTTTACTGAAGTATGGATAACGGGTGTAAATTCCAGATTCACCATATCGTATTCATCGTTGATTTGCCATTTGCCTTTAACACCTTCGGGGCGTTTTACTTTTACGGGAGGCAGCGGATGCAATTGACCACTGTACCAGAGGCAGTTCTCGTTGTATTTTTCCTGTTCAATCACCTGATTATCGGTAAGGTTAAAGCCCACAATTCGGTTTTCTTTATCACGCCCCATGCCCGTTACCCAGTCGTAAATGGTGGGGTAGGGATAATACCCTTTGTGGTCGTCCAGTATCATTTGTGAATCGGTTTTCTCAAATTTTAATTGCTTGTCGCCAATTACCAACTCGCCCTCCATCGGCATCAGGCATTTGTGCGAATACATCACGCGCCCCGCAGAAAATGGATTGCAAACCACCATAGGCGTGTAGTTTGTAACATCGTGCAAGCCGCTGAAGTGTGCATTTACATCGGGAAGATTTTGAAAGCCTTTTATCCGGGCAGTAAGTTCTAATGTGTTGGCAGCAATGTTGTGCTTTGCCTCCAGCGAAAAGTTTTTGCTGGTGTAGGATGCCACTGAGTTATACAAGGTGTCAGGAACGCTTAAATCCCATGAGGCCACCTTCTTCTCGTATTTTATTTTCCGGTTGTTCTTGATGTCGTAAACAATAAACTGCACCAGCGAAATTTTCTTGGCATTGTAAATAGCCACCATCACAAAATGGTCTTTGCCCATCAGTTGAAAAGCCTGCCACTCGCGCAATTGTAAGGCTTTTAATGCCCTCGGCAAGGGCAGTTTATAAGGCGCAGGAAAATCCAGAAGATTGGCCTGCTTCACAGGCGTATTAAAACAGCCGAGGTTATAGTTGCCGCCTTCCACTAATTTTTCGGGAGCAGCGGTTATTGGACGCGAATAGGTTTTCATTCTGCAATTTTAAGGATTTTGAAGGCTGTGTAACTAAAACCACATTTATTCCAACAATTTTCTGTTAACCTTTTCGTTCATTACTAAAATCCTGTGCTTGGATTTGTATTACATTCGCGACTGATTTACCATGGCAAAAACCACCGATACTAAAAAATATGTCCGCCTTTTCTGGCTGCTCTTTGCAACTCCTTTTGTGTTGATAGGATTAATTATTTCTTCCATCGCATTAGGCGTTTTTGGCGATTTGCCAAGCTTTGAAGAACTTGAAAATCCTAAGAGCATGCTGGCTTCGCAGGTTATTTCGGCCGACCAGAAAGTGCTGGGGAGCTATTATGCTGTAAACCGCACACAGGTGCAGTTTAAAGACCTTTCGCCCGATCTGGTAAATGCCCTGGTGGCTACCGAAGATGCCCGTTTTTATGAGCACTCCGGAATTGATTTTCGTGCTTTGGGCCGTGTAATAAAAGGTGTGCTAACCCTTAACACCAGTCAGGGCGGAGGCAGCACCATTACCCAGCAACTGGCAAAGCAATTGTTTGACACGCGCAGCAGTATGAAGGGCGGCATCCTGATTGAAAAACTCTCGGAATGGATTATTGCCGTTAACCTTGAAAGGCGCTATACCAAGGAAGAAATCCTGACCATGTACCTGAACGAGTTCGACTTTCTTCACAACGCTGTTGGTATTCAAAATGCAGCAAGTGTTTATTTCAATTCCTCACCCGATTCATTAAAAATTGAAGAAGCGGCCTGCCTTGTTGGTATGGCAAAAAACCCTGCGTTGTTCAACCCGCGCAGAAGACCCGATACCACCGAACACAGACGCAATGTGGTGATGATGCAAATGGTGAATTACGGGTATCTTGAAAAAGCAAAATACGATTCGCTCAAGCAAATTCCGCTCAAGCTCACTTACAAAAGTGTTGACCACAACGAGGGAAGCGCAACCTACTTCCGCGAGTTTTTGCGTGGCGAATTAATCAAGTGGTGCAAGGAAAATAAAAAGCCTGACGGAACGCCCTATGACTTATATCGCGATGGCTTGAAAATTTATACCACCATTAATTCAAAGATGCAGGTGTATGCCGAAGAAGCGGTGCGCGAACATTTATCGGTATTGCAGGAAGCATTTTTTAAAGAGCATAAAGGAAGAAGCAAAGCTCCTTTTTATCAACTTACCGAAGAAGAAATTCCCAAAGTGCTGAAGCAGGCGATGAAACGCTCAGAGCGTTACCGCAAAATGAAGTTGCAGAAAGCGCCAATGGATTCGATTGAAAAGTCATTCAACACACCTACCGAAATGTCTATCTTCTCCTACAAAGGCGAGATTGACACTATCATGACACCGATGGATTCCATTCGTTACTACAAGCATTTCCTCAATACCGGCTTTATGTCCATGGACCCGCAAACGGGTTACGTAAAAGCATGGGTGGGCGGTATCAATTACAAACATTTCAAATACGACCAGGTCTATTACGGCAGACGTCAGGTGGGTTCTACTTTTAAACCCTTTGTCTATGCCTTGGCTATTCAGGAAGGTTATTCGCCTTGTTATAAAGTCTTGAACCGTCCTTACACTTTTGAAAAAGGAACATTCGGTTTGCTGAAAAACTGGACACCCAAAAACTCTGACCATAAACACGAAGGCGAAGAAATTTCGCTCAAGTTTGCGTTGGCACAATCAGTCAACTACGTTACCGCCTGGGTAATGAAACAATATGGTCCCGAGGCGGTGATTAACCTTGTACGCAAAATGGGTATTACTTCACCGATAGAACCGGTACCGTCTATCTGTCTTGGCACACCTGATATTTCGGTGTATGAAATGGTGGGAGCCAACTCAACATTTGCTAATAAAGGTGTTTATACCAAACCGGTTTACATCACCCGCATTGAAGATAAAAACGGAAATGTTTTGCAGGAGTTTGTTCCATTGACTAACGAGGCCATGAGCGAAGAAACTGCATATGTAACATTGAACTTACTGGAAGGTGTTGTGCAGGGAGGTTCTGGAGTTCGTTTACGCTACCGCTACAAATTGATGAACCCCATTGCCGGAAAAACAGGAACTACCCAAAACAACA
Organism: Bacteroidia bacterium; assembly: GCA_050186075.1. GTDB lineage: Bacteria > Bacteroidota > Bacteroidia > SXHM01 > SXHM01 > SXHM01. Next base: position 30,132 of record JBFWYU010000027.1, on the reverse strand, counting down.
GTGATGGATGGTTTATGGGGTTAACTCCCAATCTGGTTTCAGGCGTTTGGGTAGGTTGCGAAGACCGCAGCGCTCACTTCCGTGGCATGGCACTGGGACAAGGTGCTTCCATGGCTTTGCCTATCTGGGCATTGTATATGAAAAAAGTGTATGCCGACCCTACATTAGGTATTTCACAAGGACCTTTTGAGCGTCCGTCAACACCCATAAAAGTGGAGTTGGATTGTGTGCGCTATAACAAAGAGAATCTTCAGAACAGAAATCAGGACACTCAATACGATTAAGATATATGAACAAAACAGTAAAGAATGCTGACGAAGCATTGGCAGGACTTGAAGACGGAATGACACTTGCGCTGGGAGGTTTCGGCTTGTGCGGAATTCCTGAAAACAGCATTGCCGCTTTGGTAAAAAAAGGAAAAAAAAATCTGACCTGCATTTCAAACAACGCAGGAGTTGATGATTTTGGATTAGGATTATTGCTGCAGAAAAAGTTGATTAAAAAAATGATCTCGTCTTATGTGGGCGAGAACGCAGAGTTTGAGCGCCAGATGCTGAGCGGTGAGTTAGAAGTGGATTTAATTCCGCAGGGAACATTGGCAACGCGTCTCATGGCTGCCGGCTATGGAATGCCTGCAATCTTTACTCCCGCAGGTGTTGGCACCGAAGTAGCACAGGGAAAAGAAGTACGCAGATTCAAATTCAATGGTGAGGAAAAAGATTATCTGATGGAATATGCTTTTGAGCCTGATTTCGCCATTGTAAAAGCATGGAAAGGTGATACGATGGGTAACCTGATTTTCAGAATGACAGCACGTAACTTTTCACCGCTGGTTGCTATGGCAGGAAAAATTACCATTGCAGAAGTAGAAGAGTTGGTGCAGCCCGGAGAACTCAACCCGCAGGAAATTCATTTACCCGGTATTTATGTTACCCGCATTTTTCAGGGCGAGAAATATGAGAAGAGAATTGAACAAAGAACCGTAAGAAAAAGATAATCATGCTTGACAAAAACGGAATCGCAAAACGCATTGCGAAAGAAATAAAAGACGGATATTATGTAAACCTTGGCATTGGTATTCCAACGCTTTGCGCCAATTATATTCCCAAAGGAGTAAATGTGGTGTTGCAAAGCGAGAACGGAATTCTGGGCATGGGCCCATTTCCTTTTGAAGGCGATGAAGATGCCGATTTAATCAACGCAGGAAAACAAACGGTAACACTTTTACCGGGCGCAGCCATTTTCGATTCGGCAATGAGCTTTGGAATGATACGCGCACAGAAAGTAAACCTGACTATTCTGGGTGCAATGGAAGTAAGCGAAAACGGTGATATTGCCAACTGGAAAATCCCCGGAAAAATGGTGAAGGGTATGGGAGGCGCAATGGACCTGGTTGCTTCTGCCAAAAATATAATTGTGGCCATGCAGCATGTGAACAAAGCAGGCGAATCAAAACTATTGCCGTCATGTACTTTACCAATCACTGGCTTGCGCTGCGTGAAAAAAATTGTAACTGAATTAGGCGTTTTAGATGTATTGCCCGAAGGCGGATTTAAGTTGCTGGAACGTGCTCCTGGAATTTCTGTTGAACACATTCAGAATGCAACCGCAGGAAAATTAATTGTGGATGGAGAAATTCCTGAAATGATACTCGACTAACCCTTGATGAAGAAAAAGCTCTCCGTAATTATCCCTATTTACAACGAAGAAGGAAACATTCCTGCTCTTTTTGAACGCCTTAATTCGGTGGTTTCAAAAATGGAAGTGGAGAAAGAATTTCTTTTTGTGAATGATGGCAGCAGAGATAATTCCATTGTGCTTATTAAAGCACTGGCAGCAAAAAACACATTTGTAAAATACATTGATTTCAGCCGCAACTTTGGTCATCAGGTGGCGGTGAGTGCGGGATTAGACAAAGCATCGGGAGATGCAATCGTAATTATTGATGCCGATCTGCAAGACCCGCCTGAGTTGATTATTGACATGTTCAATAAAATGCAGAATGGTTTTGATGTAGTATATGCAAAACGCAGAGCACGCAAAGGCGAGAGCTTTCTGAAAAAATTTACCGCACGTATGTTTTACCGAATACTCGGCAGCATTACTTCTGTCTCTATTCCTGTTGATACCGGTGATTTCCGCATTATGAGCAAGCAGGTAGCAGACATTGTAAAGAGCATGCCTGAAAAAGAAAAATTTCTGCGCGGACAAATATCATGGGTGGGTTTTGAGCAAACATTTGTGGAGTACGACCGCGATGAAAGACAGGCAGGTGAAACAGGCTACACTTACAGCAAGATGATTCGTTTTGCGCTGGACGGCATAACATCGTTTTCCAATTTCCCGTTAAAATTTGCAACAGGTGCTGGCTTTGTGGTTTCAGGATTTTCGTTTCTGATGATTTTGTATGCGCTATACTCACGCTACATTTTAAAAGTATATGAACCCGGTTGGACATCGCTGATGCTGGCCATTACGTTTATCGGGGGTATACAATTAATCTCCATCGGTATCATTGGCGAATACATCAGCCGCATGAGTGCCAATATCCGCAACCGCCCGCTTTACATTATTAAAAACACCAACATAGATTAAGCCGATGTGCGCTAAAAAACTTTCCATCATTATTCCGGCTTATAACGAAGCGCGAACTATTCATCTTATTCTTGACAAGGTTAATGCTGTGCAGTTAATCGGTGGTTTTGAAAAGGAAATACTTATTGTAAACGATTGTTCAACCGATGATACAAAAACTGTTCTGGAGAAATATATTTCGGAGAATCCATCGCATAAAATTCAGTTGCATAATCAGGAAAAAAATCAGGGTAAAGGTGCTGCTATTCATAAAGGAATTCAGTTGGCAACGGGTGATTATCTGATTGTGCAGGATGCGGATTTAGAATACAATCCTCAGGAATTTAATTTGCTGCTCCAACCCATTGTTGATGGTTTTGCCGATGTAGTTTACGGCTCGCGCTTTATGGGTGGCAATCCTCACCGTATTCTGTTTTTCTGGCATTCCATAGGAAATAATATTCTAACCTTTCTGTCAAATATGTTCACTAACCTGAACCTGACGGATATGGAAACCTGCTACAAACTGTTCGACAGCAAAATGGTGAAGAGCCTGAACCTGGTAGAAAACCGTTTTGGTTTTGAGCCCGAAGTAACTGCAAAAATTGCGCGTATAAAAAACATTCGCATTTACGAAGTAGGTATTTCTTACTACGGTCGTACTTACGAGGAAGGAAAAAAGATAGGATGGAAAGACGGCTTCCGCGCTATCTATTGCATTTTGAAATACGGTTTGTTCAACGCAAAATAAATGATGGGTTCAATTCTGAAACCTTTTGCAGCCGGAGTTATTGTATTGCTGCTTGCATGGGGAGCCAACATTCTTTTTCAGAACAAAACGGTTTACGATATAACAATCGGCAAACACATCACGCAAATTCAGAAAGTGAATGGCGAGATGACTGCGCCCGATAAAGCTTTTGAAAAAGTAACCAACGAAAACCTCATCCGCTGGGATGCTGTGCATTATCAGTTTATTCGTGATAACCATTATGATCAGACAAAAGTGGGCGATTATATTTTCGCATTTTTTCCGCTGTTTCCCCTTATCTGGGAGTTGAGCGGATTGTCAGTTATCGGCATTGCTGTTTTTAATTTTCTGTTGTTTATTTCAGGGCTGATTCTTCTTTTCAAAGCTTTGGATATTTCACTCGACAGAAAAGAAAATCTGATGAAATACACGCTGCTGCTTACCCTTCCGGGCGCAGTTTGTTTTTTTATTCCTTATACCGAATCGGTTTTCTTTTTCACCATGTGTCTTGCCTTTTACGGAATGATGAAGGAGAAATATCTCCTCTACTTTACCGGCATGATGCTGTGTTGCATGACCCGCCCTGCGGCTGTAATTATTGGTGCCGCACTTGTAAGTAAAGATGTGTACATGTTTGTTACCACTAAAGAATATTATTCGCTTCCTAAAAAAATTGTGATGAATGTTTTGCCCATGATAATCGGCACGTTAATCATCAGCGCGGTGCAGTATAAATACGACCCTTCGCAGTTTTTTCATTTCTATCATGTAAATAAATACTGGGATCACAAACTGCAAATGCCGCATAATTTGCGCGACTGGTCGCAGGAGAGTTTTAGTCTGAATGTGGCAACACTTTTTCTGCTCGTCCCACTGATGATTTATATATTGGCTAAAAATGTTTTTGTAAAAAGTGCCACCCTCAACAGGCGCGATGAACTTTTCAATTTCTCTGTGTTTTATTTGTTGGGTGCATCATTCTTCATTCTGCTTTTTCAGGGCGGAAACCTGCACGGGTTGTTTCGTTATGTGTTGTGTACTCCTTTCTTTTTTGCCTTTTGTGTGTTGAGCTTTGAGCGCTTTGTAAAATTAGAATCCAATCAAAAACTTGCCTTGTTTGTTTTCACATTTTTACCTGCGCTGTTTACTTATTCGTTTGCTTCATTCCTTGTTGAATGGCAGTTTTACAGCATCGGCTTTTTTCTTGTGTTCCTGAATTTTGGTTTTCTCTTTTATTTGCAGCCGTTTAAGAATGTGTTCAGCAAAATTGTTTTCGGTCTTGTTCTGCTCTTCAACATTGTGTGGAACGTGTACATGCTGAATTGTTATTTGAATGACGGTTGGATTTTTACTTAAAATAATATGGCCCTTATAAAACCCGTAAACGGAATTGAACCCCAATTTGGCAACAACTGCTACTTAGCCGAAAACGCAACCGTAATTGGCGATGTGGTAATGGGTGACGAGTGCAGTGTGTGGTTCAACGCGGTTGTGCGCGGTGATGTGCATTACATCCGCATGGGCAACCGTGTGAATGTGCAGGACGGGGCTGTTATTCATTGCACGTATAAAAAAGCAGCAACTACAATTGGCAATAATGTTTCAATTGGCCATAATGCGTTGGTGCATGGCTGCACCGTAAAAGACAATGTGCTGATCGGCATGGGCGCTATTGTTATGGACAATGTGGTAGTAGAAGAAAATACTATCATCGCTGCAGGTGCTGTGGTTTTGGAAAACACGCATGTAGAAGGTGGCTGCATCTATGCCGGTGTTCCCGCCAAAAAAGTAAAGACCTTGAATCCCGAACAAACCGCAACCCTTATTAAAGGTATTGCCGAAAACTATGTAATGTATTCGGGTTGGTTTAAGGATTAAGGTTTTTTTATTTTTACCGCTTCTATGAAACGCTGCGGTAGTTTTCTTTTTTGTCTTTTCTTTTTTGTGCCGTCTTTATTGCTGGCGCAATCATTTAGTGCCGACAGCATCAAGATTGCGCTGGCACAAGCTAAGACATCTGAGCAGAAGCTGGTATTGCTTAATAAGCTAAGCGCTGTATTAAGTGGCTTAAATCCTGACAGTGCAGAGTACTATGCAAACCGTGCATTGGCTCTTGCCCGCAGAATGGAAAATAAAAAGGAGGAGGCTTTAGCACTAAAACATTTAGGCTGGGCGCTATCAAAACAAGGTGATGACCAAAAGGCAATTGGGTTCTACCGTGAGGGAGCGGTTATTGCAAAAGAAATAAACGATAAGATTGCTCAGGGCGAAATTTATCGCAGCATTGGGGCAGCGCAATACCACTTTGCGGAATACGATAGCGCTTTGGCAAATTATTTTATCGCGCTTGAATTATTTAAAGCAGCAAAAGATACCACCCGTTTTGCGGGTGTGCTTAATAATATTGGTACTGTTTATTATTTCACACGAAGGGATTCTCTGGCAGCCCAATATTATACCGAAGCGTTGGAGATATATAAAAGGACGGAAGATGAAATTGGACTTGCCAAACAATATGGCAACCTTGGGCTACTATATATCCGTGCAGAAGACACATTTAAGGCCATTGAATATTCAGTTAAGTCATTAGAGTATTATCTTGAAACAAACGAACAGGCGGGAATTGCCACCTCATACCTTAACCTGGGCGTTGCCTATGAGCAGGCCGATAAATTTGATAAGGCATTGGAAAACGTTAATAAATCATTGGAGATACGGACTAAGCTGGGCGACAAAAGAGGCATTGCCGTAGCAACAGCTATGGTAGCAAATGTTTTTTTTGAAAGTAAACAATACAGTAAGGCTATTGAACACTATAAAATAGCGCTGCCCCTTTGCAAGGAGGTAAAATTAAAGGCATATATTTTTGAGATGATGAATAACATGGCAACATCATACAAGGAATTGGGCAAATACCGCGAGGCTGCCAACCTGTATCCGCAGCTCATGAGCATAAAAGATTCTATTTATAATATTGAAACATCAGAACAAATATCAGGGCTTGAAGCAAAGTATAAGGCGGAGATGGAAGCCCAATACGAAACACAAAAAAAGGATAATGAAATAAAACTACTCACTCAGGAAGCCGAGATACAAAACCTCTCCCTCAAACGCAGGTCAACCTACCTGTGGGCGGCTGCCGGGTTTATTATTCTGCTGTGGGTTATTCTGGGTATATCTTATAATGCCTATCGCAGCAAACAAAAAACCAATGCCGTTTTGGAAAAGAAAAATAAAGAAATAAGCAGGCAGAAAGAGGAAATTACCGATAGCATCAACTATGCGCAAACCATTCAGCGGGCTATTCTTCCGCCCGAAAAACTGTTGCAGAAATACCTGCCCGATTCATTTGTAATCTTCAGGCCAAAGGATATTGTGAGTGGTGATTTTTACTGGACAGCCAACTCCCAACTTGTTTACTTCGCTGCCGTTGACTGCACCGGCCATGGTGTGCCGGGCGCATTTATGAGCATCATCGGCCACAACAGCCTGAACCGTGCGGTAAAAGATTTTAAACTCACGCATCCTGCCGAAATATTAGACAAACTGGTGGAACTGGTTACCGAAGCCCTGCGTGCCGAAAATCAGACCGAGGTAAAAGACGGTATGGACATAGCGCTTTGCTGCCTTGATACCCAGCAGATGAAACTCGAATATGCCGGTGCCTACAATCCCCTGTATGTTATCCGCAAAGGCGAGGTGCTTGAATACAAAGCCGACCGCCAGCCCATTGGTGCCTTTGAAAAACGTTTGCCCTTTACCAACCACGTTATAGAATTGCAAAAAGACGATTGCATCTATGTGTTTTCCGATGGTGTTGCCGACCAGTTTGGTGGCGAAAAGGGCAAAAAGCTGGGCACCAAACGCCTGAAAGAATGGCTTGTTGCCGCAGCTCACCTGCCCGCCAGCGAGCAATATACCCAACTGAATACCCGCTTAACTCAATGGCAGGGTACTGAGGAGCAAACCGATGATGTTACCCTGATTGGGGTAAGGGTTTAGTAAAGGTTTTTCAACCCATTAGCGAGGTCTCGTTAGTGTTCTTAAAACATTTAAACCGGTTAGCGAGATCTCGTTAGTGCTCTTAAAAGATTTAAACCCGTTAGCGAGGTCTCGTTAGTGTTCTTAAAACTTTTAAACCCGTTAGCGAGATCTCGTTAGTGCTCTTAAAATTTTTAAACCCGTTAGCGAGATCTCGTTAGTGCTCTTAAAACTTTTAAACCCGTTAGCGAGGTCTCGTTAGTGCTCTTAAAATTTTTAAACCCGTTAGCGAGATCTCGTTAGCCATCTTAGAATCGTTAAATCCAATAACGAGATAAAAATATAAGTGTAAAATCTACTGCGCCAGCGTAAACCTCAGCGCTATGCCCGCGTTGGTATTGTCGGTAGGGAAGGAAGAAGAGATAACAGGCGTGGTAATAATCCTGTCGTAGAACGCGCGGATGTTAAAGCGCGGGCTCAGCACATAGTCGGCCGAGAATTTAATGGTGGTCAGTTTTTGTCCGGCTGTAGGCTGGTTCACATCCTCTTCAATTTTGCGGATAATGGTTCGGTTGTCGCGGATGCTTAAATCACAGCGCACGTTCACATCGCTCACCGGTTTCTTTTTGCCCTTGGCTAATTTAATCGGGAATTTCACATTCTTAAAGCGGTAGCCCAGACCCATTACCCACTCATCGCTCTTGATTTCGGTTACCTGTGTGTTGGCCATGCTCAGTGAAAGGTTGCGGCTTTTCTTCAGCTCAAACTTCATCAGCAGGCTGTTGTTAAAGGTAATGTCAATACCAATAAACGGACTGAATTGCTCCGAAATGGTAACGGTTTGTATCGTTTGCAACGGCACAAAGTTCTGGCTCGAATCCAATGCCTCGCTTATTCCATCGCCATTAAGGTCAGAGAAGTTGAGGTTGGTTTGCCATTGCGAAACCGAGTAGGTGCTGCGGTAGGCATGGCTCAGCACAATGCTCTTGAATATTTTTTTTAGGAAAGCCAGTTTGCTCAGTCCGTCATACTTGGCACTCCAGTTTATCTTAGGCATTTTAGGGAAGGGATTAAGCCCTATGCTGTTTGCATTTTTTCCGCTGTAGGCAGCCAAAAAGGCGGGTATCAATACCTCCTGCGAAGTTTGGGTATATCCAATCGGGTAGCCCTCGGAGTTTAGTAAAGGTGCAGTATTTAAACCGGCTGCCAAACGGTCGGCAATAACTTTACGGTTGGTGCGCAACTGGTTAAATGCTGCCGAAGAATAATCATCGTTGTTGGCTTCAAACGCAGTACCAAAGGTGTTCCACGAAACGCTGTAGCTTCCGTTGGTCATTGGGCTATTGGTGCGGAAATCATCTATTGAATCAACCCACTGGAAAAACTCGCTGTGGTTGCGTGTTTCATTATAGTTCATGGTAACATCCACCTTCAGGTTGGGAATAGGTTCTACCGTAGCTCTTCCGTTCCAGGTTTTGGCGTTGGTGGTTATGTATTGTCCGCTTACCAGGTCGCTTTGCGATAACCAGTTGTTGTCGCGTGCCCTCGGGCGCATATCGGCCTGACTACCGAAAATAAAATCCCAGCCCGGAGCATAGCTCTCATTCCAGTCCATACCCATGTAATCGGTTTGCGGACGATAGCCGGGCAGCGTGGTTCCGTTGGTTTCGTTATACGTGAACGAGGCATTTTTTACGCTGATTAAAAAGCGCGAAAGTGTTATGCCAATACCATCCAGCACCTTTGGCGGCTCCTTGGTTTTGGTTGAATCTTTGGGTGCGTTGCTGTTCGGTTTGGGTTTGGTAGGGGCCGGCTTTTGCGGCTGTCCGGCACGTTTAAAATATTTCACCTTGTTGTAAAGCTGCGTAAAGTTCAGGTTCACATTTCCCGTTTTGGTGTTCGAGTTGCTGATCACATTTCCCAGCTCGGGCATAACCAGCGAAGCCGCTGTCCACATATAGGTAGAGGAATAACCCACGTTGGCATTTACAAAGTCAAAAATAGGCAGCTTGTTAATCGGCAGCGTATAGGTAACGTTGGTGGCGTGCTGATACGAGGTGGTTCTTCCGCCATTCTGTATGTTGCGCCAAACGCTGTCTTTCCAGAAATCATAGTTTTCCTTGTCGTCTTTATCCACACGGCCCACGGGCTCGTCAATACGCGCATTGTTGGTGGCGGTGAAATCCAGTTTCAGCGCTTTGGTCAGGTCGTACTTAAAGGTATAAAACCTGTTCCACAGGAATGATTTGTTGAAAGTAGGTTCAATCAGCAACTCATCGGTAGTGGTGTTGCGCAGTTTCTGTTCGGCATAATCACGCAACACATCGTTACGCACCCCAAAGTTGCTGGGCAGGTAGTTGAAGTTGAAATCTTTTATCGGTTTCAGGTAGCCCGATTTAAAGTATTTGTCCGATGCTTTTACAAAACGGTCTTTGCGTTTGGTGCGCAGGGCCAGTTCTTCTTCGGCTTCTTTCAGTGCCGAAGGTTTTTTGTTGTCTTTCTTCAGGCTGTCAACAACGGCTTTGGCATCGGTTTCTTTTTTCTTTTTGTGTTCAATAATGCTGTCCGAAATCTTTTTCATGATTTTCAGTTTCGCAAATGGACGCACGTTCTTAGGGTTGGGATTGTAGTTATAATTCAGTGAGCCGCGGTGCGATTTATCGTTGTTGATTTCGTAATTGATATCATGGCTTTCCATTTCGGTATAGGCATACGTTGCCGAGAAGTTGGAAATATCAATAGGCGTTGGAAAGCCAATGCCCTTGCCGCGCGTGCGCATTACGTTACTGAAGTTTAAACTCTCGCGTTTTACATAGCCTTGTGCAATTTCTTTAACACGTTTCTGTTCTTCTACTGGTTCGTTCTGCAGTTCCACATCGGGGTTCAGCGGGTTATAGTGCGGGTTGCTGAATGATTCAGAAATGCTGTAATACATCGGCAGCTTCACGCCAATCTTTTGCGGAATAAATTTGTCGAGTGTTACGGTGGTGGCAATATCATAACCCACGCTGTCGGTCCAGCTGCGCTGGTTCAGTTTTTCGTGTACCTGTCCCCAGCCAAAGGTGTGGTAACCCGTTCCTATGTTTACAGTAGCGAAATCGGCCAGCGTAATTTTTGCCTGCAGTCGCGCTGCCGAGCCGCTTTGATTGTCGAAATCGGTAAGACGCATTTCATTTACCCATATCTCGGCACATTTTTCTTTGCCGTCATCGGCATGCGGGTTGGCAGCCTTAGGCGGGTTGCGGATACCAATCATAGCCGTGCGTACGTTGGCAAGGTTGGGATTACCTACAATGGTAATTTTGTTGTCGGGCTTTTCGGGGTCAAAGGTGTAATAGGGCTGCACCTGCGGAACACCATTGGCCGTGCGTTCCTGCTTGGCGTTCAGCAGCACCTCAAAAGGAAAATCAAACCAGTTGCTGTCGGGCCATATTTTTACCGAGTCTAATTCACCCCATTCGGTAAACTTCAGCGGTATTTCATACTCGTAATAGTTGTTCACATAATCCGTTCCGAAACGCACAAAGCAGGTAAGATCGCCATCGTTTATTTCTTCGGGACCCCGCTGCTCTGCGTGAACAAACATTTTAAAGCGTTTGTATCTGCGCACATCAAACTGTATGTTTTTAAATGCAGCGCGGGCATCACCGTCATTCAGTCCGCATACACGCAAAGAGAGTGATTGCTCGTTCAACTGGCGCAGTACATTGCTGTTGCCCTGATTAATCTGCTGACGCTGAATTCCGGGAGGCAGTTTGTAATTGATAGGATCACGGTTGCTGTTCTGCTCAATATTTACAGCGCCCACATCAAACTGCGTGTCGTCTGTATTATCAACAGGTACATACTCGCCCGGAGTAAGCAGCGAAAAATCATAGGGGCGCCACTCGCCACGCACCAGTTCCATTTTTGCAAAGCGGCAGATAACGCTGTCTTCAAAGCCGCGCATAAACAAACGCATAAAGCGGATAGAACGGAAATCGGAAATGCTTCCCACTACTTTATCGGGCTGGCGCACCGGCACGCGGAACTGATACCAGGTAACAGGATTTGTCTGACCATTCAACAAAGGAGGTGTTGCCGTATATTTATCGGTGATGTAGTTTTGTCCCACCACCATGTCCTCGGGACGAAGACTGATCTTGTACTGATAATACGTTTCTGATTCACTCAGCGTGTTATCGCGGTTTACATCCTCGGCATTGGGAACCGTTGTAGCCGAAGTAGGGAAATCTTCGTTTGCCGATTCAGATGCCGGTGAGTTGCCCTCCAGGTTGTTGTAAAGTTTGTAGCGGGTAAGAATGGAAGCCTGTATATTATCAAACTCATCGCTGCGGTAAAATTTGTAATCGTCAGATGAAGGGTCGGCCAGAGCTTTGGTATAAGCATCTGAATTCATACCGTACAGCGTAACAATCTCGTCCAGGTATTGCTGAAAGAAACGTGCTTCTGCTGTATCCGATAAACCATCCAGACCAATATCCTGATAAGGGCGTGAAGCAGGGTCGTTGTCAAATGCGTTTACAATCTGCTGCACGTTGGGTACATAACCCCAGGCGGTTTCGTCAACAGTATTTCCGTTGGCAGGGGTTGGCAACCCGTTTTCAAAGCTCTTGCGCGAGTCGCGCAGAATATCTTCCGAGGTGTTTCCAAGGTTGATGTAAAAATCACCACCGGTTGTGTTGATTGGCGTTGTTCCGTCAGCCAGAGCAAAAGGGTCCATCATCCAGAATTGCACAAACTGTATGTTGGCCGCTTCAAAATCATTAGGGTCAATTTTGCGCATAATACCTCCCCAGCGCGATTCGGGTTCATTCAAAAGTCCGGTTGAGGAAATACCTTTTGTTAATCCTGCAAGCGGTTTTGAGTCGTAGTTGTAAGGACCTTTTTCTTTCGGGTAATAGGCCATATCAAAAACGGTAAGCGCATTTATTTGTCCGGCTGCCACCTGCTGGTTAGGGAACACCTCGGTTACCTGTACCATACGGGTAAAGTGGTTACTCTGGTCGTCAGCAGTAATGTGTGAAGGCGTTAATTGGTTCCCATCTTGAATAAACAGCGGATCAATAATGTACCAGGCCAGTTTAGCGCGGTTCATTCCGTAACGCAAATCGTTGGAAAGGTTTGCCTCGGGAAATAAATCAGGCTGGCCTTGCGGAGTAGAGGCAATGCTCCATGCCTGTACGTTCTTGATATCAATCAGTGTTTGTGTTCCTTCAAAATCGTCCATATATGAAATAGCACTTCCGTCATCTTCTTCAATTGCTCGTGCGTTTCCGGGAAGCAGTTGCGCAAACTCACCATTCACTGAAATGCTGGAAGGAGCTTTGGTATTGATGAATGGAATTTTATCCACCAGCTTGGTAAGCAGTCGCGATTCTTTTCTCCAGCTTCCGTCTAATCCCCAGATGCTGTTGGCAATAGGCTCGTCACCGATGTTTACCTTTTGGGTAAGCGGTCGCTCGTTCATGTGCATGAAGGTTCCGCCCAATCTGAAATCTTTGCTGATGGTGTAGTCTAAGTGTGTTCCATACAAGGTTTTGGTTTGTATGTTGAACATGCTCTGGCTCTCTAAGTTGATGCTGATAGGCGTTCCCGCATTCAGAATACTCTGGTTGATGATTTTAACACGACCCAAGGTGTAGTCAACCGTGTAGTCGGCACCTTCGGTAAGCGTTGTTCCGCCTGCGGTAACCGTTACCGAACCTTGCGGAACGTTAATGGCATTGAGCGGAATCTCAGAACCCGACTCGGATTTATAGCTTCCCGAAATAATGAAGCGGTTGAGCTGTGGCTGCTGCACCGCTTTCTGGTGCGTGGAGTCATAAAGGATTTGATAATCGAACTGATCTTTAAGAGCAGGATCTATAATCTGCTGGCGCAGGTGACTACCGAAGGGTTCAATTACGGGGAAGAAGATGCGTCCGTTTTGCGAATTGATGGTAAGACCTTCCACATAGTCAAAGAAACCATCGGGTGCAGGGTCATTGTTCACGTTCAGTTTGTCGAGGTTCATTACCCGCAATAAAATCTTACTGTTGTCGGGGTTTACCTGTCCGGGGCCGTTCAGAATAGCGTTGTTAGGAAGATAATTCAATCGTGTTCCGCTGGCAAAGTTGTCGTACAGAATGTTGAGCGAAAAGTCTTCGCGGTTGAGCTGGTAAGCGCCTAAGGAGTAAACGTTTTTCATCATCCAGTCCCACATCGGCAACTTGGTGTTGAGTGTGGTGCTCTTCAACATTTTTAAAATCAGGGCACTTGGTGCGGCAATACCATCGGTAGAAAACTCACCCACCTGATAAGTGGTTCCGTTAAGGGTATATTGAAAGGCTACGGCCAATACTTCGTCTGCATTTAACGGGGTGCTGAGTGAAATGTATCCAAGACGGCTGTTGATGGTAAACTCAGAGCCCTGTGTCAATTTTCGTGCGTTCTCAATTACCTCGTAGTCCTGTGAGTTTTGCAAACCTGTTCCGTTTAGGGTGGTTGTTACCTGATTGATGGTTCTTATTCCGGAGTAGGTAGTAGTAAGGCGGCTGTAGAGGTTATTGTTTTTGTTGAAGGGATAAGCACCGCCCTGCTCGTTTTGAATAAAGGTTTGTCCTCCCGGATAAGAGGCGGTGTAAGTATTCACATTCTCACCCAGTCCCTGGAAAGGAACAATGTTTCGTGTGTTATCGAAGATGGAGGTCTTGTTGGTTACCCATACTTCCACTTTTGTGATGTTGATATTGGAATTGATGATAGGCAGATTTGCCAGCGCTGCATCATAGCTGCTGCGGAAATACTCGGCAAGGAAATAGTGTTTGTTGGCCTCGTAGGCATCGCCCTTCACTTCAAATTTGGTTACCTGTGCGCCACCCTGCACATCTATGGTTTGCGATTTTCCGCGCTGTTGCGAGAAAATGCTGGTCATGGTAAGTCTTCCGAATTTTAAAGCGGTTTTTATACCAAACAAACTCTGGCTTCCCTGAATCAGTGTTCCGGTAAGGGGCAGGTTTACGTTACCCGCTTCAATCAACTGGATGATATCGTCTTCTTCGCCTTCGTAGGCCAGTTTCATCTGGTTGTCAAAGTCGAAGGTGGCTTCGGTGTTGTAGGAAGTGGTGAGTTTCATTTTGCAACCGATGTTACCGGTTACGTTCATCTGAATTTTCTGGTCGAAGTTGAAGGTGGTGTTCTTCCGCTGACGGATGGGAAGAGCAGGGTTGTTTACTTTAGAAGTATTCCAACCGAAAATCAATTCGGCCGAACCTTGTGGTTTTATTTCAATAGGGCAATCGCCAAAAATGCGGTCGAGTACCTTGCTGTTGATATCCAGCTTTGGGATAAGCGGTTTTTTAGAAGCCTGCGTTTCTTCGGCAGAGCGGTTTTCCCAGTATTCTTCTTCCTGCTTTTGTGCTACATAACGCTGGTATTCGTCAAAGGTCATGTAGGTGGGAGGCTTTACATTTTGTCCGCCAACGGTTTCGGTAATAATATAGGTATTGGTTTCGGGATCGTACTCTACATTAGTCTCCACGTTTGAAGGGTTCTGCATCTGCAGACTGGGTGCAGTATCGCCTCCGGCCTGAGGAGCATAGCTATCCTGAAACGGGTATTTGAGGGTATCAACGGGAGGAGTATCAACGAGAAAAATTTCGGGTTCTACAGCTAAACTCAGGGCAGAGGAAGCATCTGCTATTTCAAAAAGCATTTCTTCGGGAAGCACGGCCGCACCGGAAAACAAAACCAGCGGCAATGCAGCAAGAACGGGAAGCAAACGAAGAATATTTTTTGAAAGGGGTTTCAAAAGTTTTTTCTGTTACAGGTTATTAAGCGCTGTTTTAATAATGTCTTCCACTGATGCGGTATTTCCTTTTTCTTTCAATGCTTTGTCCACTGCTTTTTCGGCAACTGCTTTTGCAAAACCAAGCATCACTAAAGCTGATAACGCTTCTTCGCGCACTTTATTGTGCGGACCAGAAAAAATTTCTGATGGCAGGCCTTCTTTGGCCAGTTTATCTTTCAAATCAATGAGGATACGCTCGGCAGATTTCGGGCCTACACCTTTTACAGATCGCAAACGGTTGAGGTCGCGGGTAACAATGGTTTTGTGCAGTTCTTCGGGGCTCATGGAAGAAAGTATCATCCGGGCCGTAGCGGGACCAATTCCTGAGACAGAAGTAAGCTGTAAAAAAAGTTCGCGTTCGGCTTTATCGGCAAAACCGAACAGCACATGAGCATCTTCGCGGATAGCGAGATGGGTATAAAGTTTCAGCCTTCCGTTTTCAGGAAGTTTAGAAAATGTATTCAGGGAAATGTTAAGGAAATAGCCAACCCCATTGCAGTCAATAACCACATGAGCAGGAGATTTTTCCACCAACACACCTTCAAGATGGGTGATCATGAATTTATCAGTTTTTCAGCTTAAAACGGGTAAAAGTTCAGATCGATAGACGAAAGTTTTGGTGTTAGTTTTTGGGTTCTTTTTCTAAAAAGGGTTGTAAAAGTAGTAAAAATATATATCCAGCCAAATTGGTTGGTGCTTGGTATGGGGGTTTTCGACTAACGGGAAACGACTATTTCCCAGTGTATTTATTTCTGAACTTGCGGTAAAGCTGTTTATGGAGGTTATCAAGGTCTAGTTTCTTGCCCTTGATAAAAGCCATTTCCACATTATTGGTGCGCATGTCCAACGCATCGCCCGAAGAGACAAAAAGGGTTGCGTCTTTTCCGCCTTCAAGGCTTCCTGTGGTTTGGTCAATGCCCAGAATTTTTGCTGTGTTCATGGTAATTGCTGAAAGGGCTTGTTCTTTGGTAAGTCCGTAAGCAACTGCAGTTCCGGCTGTGAAGGGCAGGTTGCGCATTCCTGCTGTTTCCATGCCGCCCAGGTAGCTGAGGCAATACAGCACACCTGCATCCTGCAGTAGTTTTGGTGTTTTGAAAGGCTGGTCGATATCGCTGTCGGGCGAGGAAGGTAAATCGTGAACACGGTCTAAGATAACCGCCACGTTATTGTTTTTTAAAACATCGGTAACCAATGAAGCTTCTTTTGCACCAACGGCCACTATATGAGGAACGGCAAATTGTTTGGCAAAATATACGGCTTCTATAATGTCCTTGGCAAGACTTACATTGATGAATAATCTTTTCTCGCCCGTGAAAACTCCGCGCATGGCTTCCATGCGGATGTCTAATTCGCTTTGCCCTTTTTGGCTGTAGGCTTTAGCATCGGCAAAAAATTTCTGAAGGACGGCAACACGTTTTTCATACTCTTCGTTTTTCTTCATCGGCTCGGGTTCGCCCCACCAGCCCCCAGCTGAGTAACGTGCGGGCCAGTTGATAAAAATGCCGTCATCGGTTTTGTAAACGGCATCTTCCCAATTCCAGCCGTCAAGGGTGAAAACGGATGAGGTGCCTGAAATAAGTCCGCCACGCGGAGCCACCTGTGCCAGCAAAACCCCGTTGCTGCGGATGGTAGGAATGATTTTAGAGTCGGTGTTGTAAGAAATTTCACTACGCACGTGCGGATTGATAGAACCCACATCTTCAAAATCGCGTGTAGCACGAACTGCTTCAATTTCCACCAGACCAAGGTTGGTGGAAGGTGCAATAAAGCCGGGATAAACCTGCTTTCCGGTGATGTCAATAACATCGTCACCGAGTTGACGGGCATACTCTTTCGCATCGCTTACAAAAAGAATTTCACCATTATCAAAACCAATTGCTGATTTTTGGATGACTGTTCCGTTGCCGATGTTGGCAGTGCCGTTAAGCAGGACGGTTAGTTTTTGCTGGGGCTTTGCAGGAGTTTGGGCGTGAGAAGAGAGAAGATGAGAAAGAGAGAAGGTGAGGAGGAGTAATATGTTTTTCATGTTCATTATTCAATTATCAATTTAAAATTGTCAATTATTAATTCTCTTCTTCCATCGTATCGCAGTGATACAATTTCTCTTCTTTCTTTTCAGGTTTCTGAGTTTTTTCTCCGCCTTTTTTAGCGGCAATCATTTTTTGAATCAAGCGGGCGCGTTCTTTGCGGACTTCATCGCGGAGCAATAAATCTTTATCTGCATCGTAGTAGCAAATGCCATCTACAAATGTTTTTTCTGCACGCGCATAAATGGAAAGCGGATTATCGCTCCACAGCACCACATCGGCATCTTTGCCTTCTTTGATGCTGCCCATGCGGTTATCTAAGTGCAAAAGTTTTGCAGGATTAAGCGTTACCATTTTCAAGGCGTCTTCTTCGCTCATGCCACCGTATTTCACAGCTTTTGCAGCTTCCTGATTCAGTCTGCGTCCCATTTCGGCATCATCGGAATTGATGGCCACCGTAACACCTTGTTCGTTCAGAATGGTTGCGTTGTAGGGAATGGCTTCGGCTACTTCGTATTTGTAAGCCCACCAATCAGAGAAGGTAGAAGCTCCCACACCGTGGGCTTTCATTTTGTCAGCCACTTTGTAGCCTTCCAGAATGTGGGTAAAGGTGTTTACTTTAAACCCCATTGAATCGGCAACGTGCATCAGCATGTTTATTTCGCTTTGCACATAGGAGTGACAGGTGATAAAACGTTTTTTGTTCAGGATTTCAACCAGCGCATCCAGTTCAATATCTCTGCGCGGAGCAAGAGAAGAACCTTTTTGTTTTGCCGGATTTGCGTTGTAATCGTTCCATGTTTTTTCATAATTCTTTGCACGGATAAATGCATCGTAATACACCTGCTCCACACCCATTCTTGTTTGCGGAAAGCGAACTGTTCTGTCATCACCCCAATTGCTTTGTTTTACGTTTTCGCCCAGGGCAAATTTGATAAAGCCATCTGCGTTTTCAATTTTCATTTTCTCGGGTGCAAGTCCCCAGCGCAGCTTTATTAATGCGCTTTGTCCGCCAATAGGATTGGCAGAACCATGCAGCAGTTGCGAAGCCACCACACCACCCGCAAGCTGGCGGTAAATATTGATGTCTTCAGAATTTACCACATCGCCAATTCGGACTTCAGATGAAGAAGCCTGAGCACCTTCATTCACACCTTTGCTGATAGCGATGTGGGAGTGCTCGTCAATAATGCCCGCAGTAAGGTGTTTACCTGTTGCGTCAATTACTTTTGCATTTTCAGTACCTGAAATATTTTTACCAATCACTGAAATTTTTCCGTTTTCAATCAAAACATCGGTGTTTTCCATTTTGCCCGAACTCTCGTTGGTCCAAACGGTGGCATTTTTAATTATCACCGTTTCCTGTTTAGGCTGCTCGCTCCAGCCATACGCCATAAAAGGGTAAACCAGTTTTCCGATTTCTTTTGGCTTGGCGTCAGTGCTGTCTTTTTTAGCTTTCTCAACAAATGCTTCCTTGTAAACTGCTTTCCAGTCGGTCCATGTGCCGGCAGGTAACTGGCATCTTCCGCTCAGTTGTTTGTCTTCTATAACACCGCTCATGCGGATTAAATCTGTTTTACCTTTTTCAACCGGAAACGAAAGTGAAACCATTTTTTTGTCAACTGAAATATCGCCAGCGGTGGGAACAGTATCGGAGTAAAAAACTTTCAGTGATGGCTTGCGGTCTTCGCCTTCAATTTTTAGTTTGTAGGTTACGCTGCCACCGATTGTTAAGTCATATGTTCCGCGAATATCCTGAACTTCCATTGGGTTTACCTTATAGTAAATTCCATCCACCCAATTTTCAAGAATGATGTTTTTCTTGTCGAAAAGATTAGCAGAAGTAATGATGAAATTTGCCTTTAGTCCGGGTTTCAGAGTGCCGACTATATTTTCAACACCAATTAATTTTGCGGGAGTGTATGTAATGGCTTTCAATGCCTCGGTTTCGGAAAGCCCGTATTCAATAGTTTTGCGCAGGTTTTTCCAGAATTTGGAAAGGTCTTTCAAGCCATCTGTAGTAATGGCAAACGGAATTTTATTTTTTTCAAAAGCAGCGGGATTGGTTGGCGCCATCTCCCAGTGTTTTAAATCATCAAGGTTTACAATCAGCGCATCATAAGGGTCTTCCACATCATACGGGTCAGGGAAGTTGAGCGGTAAAATAAATGAAGCGTTGGTTGCTTTTAGTTCATCCATCCTGCGGTATTCGGTTCCGCTGCCTTTGATGATGTATTGTTTACCAAACTCATCACCAACTTTATCGGCACGCAGTGCAGAAAGAAAATCATCGGTTTCAAAAATCTGAGGAAGCGATTGGGTTTCGTTCCATGCTTGCAGCGAAAGATTTTTTTCTGCTGTATTGTTTTGCGCATACCATTGTGCATCAAAATAAGTCTGACGTAATAGTGCAATAGAACCCATGAGCGAAGAAGGATAATCCTGTGTGGAGTTTCCTTTTTTGAAGGAATAACAAGCTGTTACTTTTTCTTTTACTAAGAGTTTATTTTCTTTCCCATCGCCCAGCAAAACAAAAGCGGAAGTGCCACGGGCAATCCCATCTTGCTGAAAGGTAAGCACCGAACCGAAACCATTTTTCCTTAACTCTTCCGCTTTTTTTGCATCGGTAGCAAATGCGGAAGCAGCATTGAATTCAGGCTTCAGTGCCTGATTCCATGCGTAAGCGCCTTTGGTTTTGCTTTCCATTTGCGGACCGTGAACGTTTTCCTTTTTCACTTCAGGCATGCCGTAAGAAGTATAAACATCCACCAAAGATGGATAAATGAATTTGCCTTTTAAGTCTGCAACAACAGCACCTTCCGGAATTTTTATGTCTTTTCCTGCCGCTTCTACTTTCCCTTCTTTGATGAGCAAGGTTGCACCTTCAACCTTAGTCTGGTAATCGGTGAAAATGGTGGCGTTGGTGAACGCATAATATAGTTTGTTATTTTCACGTGTTCCGTTTACGGGAAAGGTTTCCTGTGCGAAGGAATTAAGAATGCAAAATGCGAAATGCAGAATTGATAGAAGTAGTATTTTTTTCATCCGAAGGAATAATGTTGAAGAGCCAAAGATAGAATTTGAAGGGAATTAGGGTTTGTTAAAAAATGCAAAAACCTTTACCGTTGTCAGTAAAGGTTTTTGCAAAGTTTAATGTTGTGAACTATTTAGAGTATCAACATCGCATCACCATAGGTGAAGAAGCGATACTTTTCTTTTACTGCTTGTCTGTATGC
The DNA here is from genome assembly GCA_050186075.1 of Bacteroidia bacterium. Lineage (GTDB taxonomy): Bacteria > Bacteroidota > Bacteroidia > SXHM01 > SXHM01 > SXHM01. The sequence continues at coordinate 9,732 of JBFWYU010000027.1, read as the reverse complement.
TTCCATCAGAAAATCAAAACCTGCAAATGCTGAAACCATCATCAGAAGGGTTGATTGCGGTGTATGGAAGTTAGTAACCATGCAATTTGCAACGCTGAAATCATAAGGCGGGAAAATGAATTTGCTGGTCCAGCCATCGTAAGGTTTTACGTGACCGGTTGTAGCAACTGATGATTCAATAGCGCGCATTACAGTTGTTCCAACTGCGCAAACTTTTTTCTTATTGTCTTTTGATTTGTTGATGATGTTGCAGGCTTCTTCAGTAATAAGAATCTGCTCTGAATCCATCTTGTGTTTGGTTAAATCTTCAACCTCTACAGGGCGGAACGTTCCCAATCCAACGTGTAATGTTATTTCAGCAAAATTCACACCTTTCAGTTCAAGGCGTTTCATCAGTTCGCGGCTGAAGTGCAGGCCCGCTGTTGGAGCAGCTACAGCACCTTCGTGTTTTGCAAACACGGTCTGGTAGCGGTCTTTATCTTCTTCCTCGGGTTTGCGTTTAATATATTTTGGAAGTGGTGTTTGTCCTAAAGCTTCAATTGTTTTTTTGAATTCAGGATATTCTCCGTCAAAAAGAAAACGCAATGTTCTTCCGCGTGAGGTAGTGTTGTCAATTACTTCGGCTACTAATGAATCGTCATCACCGAAATACAGTTTGTTGCCGATACGGATTTTACGGGCAGGGTCAACCAAAACGTCCCAAAGACGGCTTTCGCGGTTCAGTTCGCGCAACAGAAATACTTCAATGTTTGCACCTGTTTTTTCTTTGTTACCATAAAGACGGGCAGGGAAAACCTTGGTGTTGTTCAATATCATGGTGTCGCCATCTTTGAAGTAATCTTTGATGTCTTTGAACATTTTGTGCTCGATTGTTTTCTTTGCACGATTCAACACCATCAGGCGGGCTTCGTCCCTGTTTTTAGCAGGGTGCATAGCGATAAGGTCGTTGTTGAATTTGTATTTAAACTGGGATAATTTCATTTGTTAAGTTACGGCTTAATAAAAGGTTAATAATTCTGAAAAGGGGCGCAAAGATAATACAAGAAAAAGCCGATGGCGAAAATATTTTATAAATCGCTACTTTCCAATGGGGTTACAGTTAAATTTTGCCTGAAATCGTCCATGGAAACGGCATTTTCAAGCCTGAAATTTCCGGAGCGTGTGCGACACAAATTTTCGAGGTAAGCACCGGAGTTTAATGCCTTGCCAAAGTCAAAGGCAAGTGAGCGGATATAAGTGCCCTTGCTGCACACCACCCGAAAATCTGCTTTTATCAGTTTTTCTTCCCTGCGGATTGCGGTAATTTCAAATTCGCTTATGGTTATTTTACGGGGTTCCAGCTTAGCTTCTTTGCCTTTGCGTGCAAGGTCATAGGCGCGGTTGCCTTCTACTTTCAGTGCTGAGAAAATTGGTGGAAGCTGTTCTATATCACCTAAAAACGGTTGGATGGCAGCGTATATCTTTTCATCCGTGATGTGTTCGGTGGGAAACCATTGGTCAATGGGTTTTTCCAGATCATAGCAGGGCGTTGTAGCGCCAATGGAAAACGTTCCGGTGTATTCTTTTTCGTCTGCCTGGTATTTGTCTGCGTTCTTGGTTTCTTTTCCTGTGCAGATGATTAAAACACCTGTGGCAAGTGGGTCAAGTGTTCCGGCATGGCCGACTTTCGGGCGCCCCTGTTGACCTTCGGCAGGTATTTTTTTAATCATGTTGCGCACTTTATGCACTACATCAAAAGACGTCCAGCCCAAAGGTTTGTTGATAAGGATAACTGCGCCTTCGCGGTAATTGACAGGCATCAAATGATTTTTAAGTCGTAGCCAAAAGCAAGCAGAGCAAGCAGAAGCACACCAAGAACAATCCGATACCAACCGAAAATTTTAAACCCATATTTGGTAAGAAAGGAAATGAAAAATTTGATGGCAAGCATGGCAACTATAAAGGCTACCAGGTTTCCGAACAAGAGAATATCAAGGTTGTCGGTTGTGATTTCTTTGTAGCCTTTCAGCATTTTGTAGGCTGAGGCAGCAAACATGGTAGGCACTGCCAAAAAGAAAGAAAACTCAGCAGCAGTTTTGCGGTTAAGCCCTTGTGCCATTCCGCCAATTATGGTAGCAGCAGAACGCGAAACTCCTGGTATCATGGCGATACACTGGAAGAAGCCGATGAACAATGCTTTTTTGTAATCCACTTTTTCTTCGTTTGATGACTGAAACCAATTGTCAACAAACAAAAGAATAACACCACCCACTAATAAAGAAGTAGCAACTACCCAAACGTTTTCCAAAAGACTGTCGATAAAATCACCGAGCAGAAAACCAATAACAGCCGCAGGAATAAAGGCAACTAAAAGTTTGTAATAAAAATCGAGCGACTGAAAAAAGCGCTTCCAATACAAAACAACTACAGAAAGAATTGCTCCGAACTGAATGTTGACTTCAAAAATTTTAACGAACGAACTTTCGTTTATGCCCATGAATGCAGAAGCAATAATCATGTGTCCTGTTGAGGAAACCGGAAGAAATTCGGTTATTCCTTCAACGATGGCGAGAATAAGGGCTTCGAGAAAAGACAAAGGAATTTAGTCTTTCGGTTTTTTCATGATTGCGAAAATCTCAATCACAAAACCGGTGATAACAACGATTGGTGCAAGTGTAATTCTGCGGAAACTGAAAATCTCTTCGCTGAAAACATTTGGGTCTTCAGAACCACCACCTGTCATAAGGATAAAGCCGGTTACTATAAAAGCTAATCCAACCAAAAGAAGAATGTAGTTCTCTTTACCGAAGGCAAGGTCAGATTTTTTGTTTTCAATTTTTTGTGTGCTCATGTGTTAAAGTGCTTAGTAATATAAATCGTCTCCTTTAAGTTTCAAATATTTGCGGACTGCGAATGTAGTGGAAAGCCATGAAATAAGTGCACCGGCTGCAATCACGCCTGTAAACAGAATGGCAGTAATCACAAATTCCTGCAGTGCAAAAAGTTCGGGGGCTGAGTTTCTTACAAACAGAATTACAAACAACAACATGATATTTGCTATTCCGGCACCAATAAGGCCTCTGATAATTCCTGTAACTACAAATGGCTTGCGGATAAACTCCTGCGTTGCACCAACCAGTTGCATACTTTTAATAATAAAGCGTTTTGAATACACCGAAAGACGGATGGTATTATTGATAAGTGCCACTGCCACAATCCCTAACAATCCGCAGAAAATAAGAATCACGAATCCCATTTTGCGCACGTTGCGGTTGATAACTTCTACCAATGATTTCTGGTAATAGATTTCATGCACCTTAGGGTCTTTAATTAACTCGGCTTCCATTTTTGCAAGGCTGTCGGGGTTGGCGTAATCAGCTTTCAGGCGTACATCAATAGAAGGCAGCAGTGGGTTGTAGCCCAAAAATTCAACAAAGTCTTCTCCTAAATCTTCTTTCAGGCGTTTGGCTGCTTCGTCTTTGCTGATGAATTCGGTGGACTTTACATTGGGACTTGCATCCATAAATTTCTGCATTTGCAGAATGTCCACTTCCTTGGTATTATCTTTCATGATGATTGAAAACCCGATGTTTTCTTTCACATAAATAGATAGTGTTTGGGCATACAGCATAATGAGACCGAGTATTCCGATAAGGAACAGAACCAGTGAAATACTCACTACTGCCGAGATGTTGGAATTACGGACTTTTCGCTGATGTGCTTTTTCTTCGTCTGTCATAATTTTTAAGCGCGGCTAAATTAGAAAAAACAAAGTTGCCACAGATTGTAAATAAAAAATGCTTGCCACAGATTCACAGATTAAAAATTTTAAACAGGCAGTTTAAAATCTGTGAATCTGTGGCAACAGAAATTACTTCAACACCTTACTCTGGCAAACAAAATCCGATTTAGGAATATCGGTTTTGGCAATGGCATTGAAACCGCCTTCCACTTCAGTAAAGTTGCGGTAGCCGCGTGCCTGCAAAATGCTTGCTGCTATCATGCTGCGGTAGCCTCCGGCACAGTGCATGAAAAAATGCTCGTCAGGATTTATGTCTTTTACCCAGTCGTTAATATACGCCAACGGTTTGCTGTATGCTTCATTGATATGCTCGGCTGCATATTCTGTTTCTTTTCGGATGTCCACCACTTTGCTTTCGCCATGTTTGTACTGACTTGCAAATTGTGCAGGTGTTATGCGGTTGATGGTGTCGGTTTCTTTTCCTGAATCCAGCCAGGTTTTGATGCCGCCTTTCAAGTGACCGAGAATATTATCAAAACCAACACGACTTAGTCGGGTAACGGTTTCTTCTTCTTTGCCGGGGTCGGTTACCAGCAATAAAGGTTGCTTTACATCAGCCAGCAAGGCGCCTACCCAGGGAGCAAAATCACCATTCAATCCGATGCTTACCGATTGCGGAATAAAGCCTTTCCAGAATTCGTTATTGCTGCGGGTGTCTAAAATCAGTGCACCTGTTTCTTCGGCTGCTGCTTCAAACTCAGCAGCAGAAAGGGCACGCATTCCGTTATTGAGAACAGTTTCAAAACTGTCGTAGCCTTTTTTGTTCATGGCCACATTCATTCCGAAATAGGCAGGAGGAGGAAGCAAACCATCGGTTACTTCTTTCACAAATTCCTGCTCGCTCATGTTGGCACGCAGGGCGTAATTGAATTGCTTCTGGTTACCGATTGTTGAAACAGTTTCTTTGCTCATGTTTTTTCCGCAGGCACTGCCGGCACCGTGCGCGGGATACACAATTACATCATCTGCCAGCGGCATTATTTTTTCGCGTAATGATTTGTAAAGTGTGGCGGCCAACTGTTCCATAGTCATGTTGGCGGCTTTCTGCGCCAGATCGGGACGACCTACATCACCTATAAATAAAGTATCGCCCGAAAATATTGCATGGTCTTTTCCGTTTTCGTCAATCAGTAAAAAAGTGGTGCTTTCCATAGTATGACCGGGCGTATGCAGCACTTTTATCTTCACGTTACCGAGTTCAAATACTTGTCCGTCTTTGGCGCTGATGCAATCAAACTCGCACGATGCGTTGGGGCCATAAATAATAGGAGCACCTGTTGAGCGGCTCAGGTCAACATGTCCGCTTACAAAGTCGGCATGAAAATGTGTTTCAAAAATGTATTTCAGTTTTACCCCATCGCGATGCAGACGGTCGAGGTAGGGCTGCACTTCTCGCAGCGGGTCAATTATGGCCGCTTCGCCATTGCTGGTTATATAATAAGCACCTTGTGCAAGGCAGCCGGTATAGATTTGTTCAATAGTCATTTGGTAATAGTCATTAGTGATTGGTAGCACAAAGGTGCAAAGATGTTTTGAAACGGGCAGTTACATTTGTTACAATTATCGCTTAACCACTTTGAATGCCATGTTGCGTCCGTGACCCTGCATAATGGCAAGGTTAATCCAGCTGAGGGCAAATTTTTCAAGCAACTCTACTTTATCATCACCGCCAAAATCATAGCAGGCAGCAAAGCCAATGTCTTTGCTCAGTTTTTCGGCAAGCTGTTTTGCTTCTTTGGTGTTACCTGCACAAAACATATCTATGCCTTCTCCATTGTAGACGGGGTTCAGCATATTTTCAAAGCCGGTGGTGTTAAAACACTTTACTACCAGCTCAGATTTTGTAAGGGCTTTTACAGCGTGAAATACAGTGGGGTAGGGTTCAGGTTTTACCCGAACTGAATTAGTTGCATCAATAATTACTTTGTTACTCACATCGCCCAGTTGCGGAATAAGTGAGAGCACCGCATCGGGTGGTGTGGTGATGATGATTGCTTCGCTTTGTTTCGCGGCATTTTCAACGGCTGCAAAACGGTCTTCACCAATTTTTGCGGCAAGTTTCAGTGATTTTTCGCTGAGCGGCAAGCGCACACCCATCATTACGCTATGCCCTGCTTTTATAAGTGATTGCGCCAGCGCGCCACCCACATTTCCGCTTCCCAGTATTGCTATGTTCATGCTATTGTGTTTTTATAATTTTCCGAACTTCTTCTCCACCGCCACGGTGCGAAAATCAAAAATTTCTTTCAATTTACTTTTGATAAAAAGCATGTTGGCTATAACACCCAACACACCAAAGGGCGGCTGATAGCTAACAACATCGGTCATCAATACACCGCCTTCTATGGCCTCAATCTTATGCTGATGATGCCACATGGCATAAGGACCCATGCGTTGCTCGTCTACAAAATAACGGTGCTTTTCAACATGCGTTATTTCGGTTACCCAGGTCATTTTTATGCCCAGGAGCGGACTGACTTTATAGGAAATAATCATTCCCGGATACATTTTTTCGGGAAGGTTGGGGCTTGTTATTTCAAAGCCCATATAAGTGGGTGTAATCTCTTTCAGGTTTTTGGGTGAGGAGATAAAATCCCAGACCTGTTCAACCGAAGCAGGTATTTTTTGAGTTGCTGTGAACTGGTAAAAGGCCATTGTTTAAAAATTAAGGTACCAAATGGAGGCATTAAGCAGGGTTGCAAAACTTACCCATGCCAGATAAGGTAGCTGCAATAAACCGGTAGTTGGTGAAAGCTTATGAAACTGCAAAATCATCAACAGAATAAAGGTCCACAGGGTAAGTATCTCCATCAATGCAATGCCCGGGCGGTGGAAATAAAAGAACAGAAAACTCCATGCAAAATTAAGGGCAAGCTGCACTCCGAAAATAATAAGCGCTGTGGTGCGTGCATCCGATTTGGGTGTTTGCAAAATCATATAAAGCCCTATGCCCATAAGGGTATAAAGGGTAGTCCATGCCGGACCAAAAACCCACGAAGGGGGATTGAAAAATGGTTTTTCAAGTGCATCGTACCAGCCGCGCATGCCGCCTGCGGTGGCTATGCCCGAAGTAAAACCGATGAGCAATACTCCTCCTATGCAGGCTGCGAGGGTAACCCATTTGATGTTTGCCATAAAGCTGTTTTTGTGAAAATTAAACAAGCTACCGCTGACAATGTTTAGCTAATGTAACCTAAGTTACAGCATAAAACGGAATTATAGTATTTCTTTGTACCTGTTAATCAAAAACAGCCATGGAAAACTTTGACCGCCATCAGCATTGGGAAAAAATTTACCAGACCAAACAACTGTGCGATGTAAGCTGGTATCAGCCTACGCCCTCTACTTCGCTTGAGTTTGTAAAGCAGTTTAACGTTGCCCTGAACGCTAAAATTATTGATGTAGGCGGTGGCGACAGTTTTCTGGTTGACCATCTGTTGGATATGGGCTACACCGATATAACGGTGCTTGATATTTCTGAAACGGCTATAAACAGAGCCAAAGCCCGGCTTGGCAGCAAGGCCGCAAAGGTGAAATGGATTGTGGCCGATGCGGCAGGTTTTGTACCCACTGAAAAATATGATTTCTGGCACGATCGCGCTGCCTTTCATTTTCTTACCGATGAGAAGGAAATTGAAACCTATATCAACACCATTCAAAAAAGTATGAACCCAGCGGGAGTTCTGGTGGTAGGCACTTTTTCTGAAAATGGTCCTGAAAAATGCAGCGGCATCCGGATTAAACAATACTCAGAAGTATCTATGACCGACAGGCTGAAAAAGTTTTTCGAGAAAATAAAGTGCATTACGGTTGACCATAAAACACCGTTTGACACTATTCAGAATTTTATTTTCTGCAGCTTCAGAAAACTGCAAACGGCATAGCTTAATTTTTCTCTATCAGCACCACGCAGTATGCCGAAACCCCTTCTTCGCGGCCTACATAGCCCAGCTTTTCGGTGGTGGTGGCTTTTATGGAAAGGTCTTCTTCGCTGATGCCCATTACTTCGGACAATACCCTTTTCATTTCAGGAATAAACGGGTTTATTTTGGGGCGTTGCAGGCAAATGGTGCTGTCTATATTGCCAATGGTGTAGCCTTTTTCGGTAATCAGTTCCACCACTCTTTTCAGCAGAATTTTGCTGTCTATATTTTTAAACTCTCCGGCTGTATCGGGAAAATGAAAACCAATATCGCGCATATTGGCAGCGCCCAGCAGGGCATCGCAGATAACATGAATAAGCACATCGGCATCACTATGACCAAAAGCCCCGTGGGTGTGGGGTATGTGTATGCCGCCCAGCCAAAAGGGGTGACCTTCTCTCAGTTGGTGAACATCAAAGCCGAAGCCGGTGCGGATTTTTGCCATTTGCTTTTTATTTGTTGGCGCAAATATAGATGTGATTTACAATAACCTGTTGAGTTTAATTATTCTTAGTAAACCATCTGCCAAATGGCAGATAGGGTTTTGAAGGTTCAGGATGGCATCTGCCAAATGGCGGATTGAGGTTTGAAGGTTCAGAATCACATCTGCCAAATGGCAGATTGGAGTTTGAAGGTTTTGGATGCCATTCTTTGTTTGGAGTAAGTACTTTCATAAATAAAAAGCCCTCCGCCTAAGGCGAGGGGCTTTTTTATTTATTGCACTTGTGCAAAATTACTCTGCACTTCCTTCTTTATCTTTCTTAGCTTTCAGGTTAGCAAAGTCAAAAGTAAGCGTAAAACGCAGTGTGTTTTCAAGTGGGTGGCGTTGCTGTGTAGGCACTAAGTAAGCAAAGTCAAGTCCGAATACATTGTAGCGGATACCTGCACCCAGTGTAAAATATTTGCGGTTTCCTTTTGAAGCATGCTCGTTAAAATAACCTGCACGCACCGAAAACATTTTGTTGTACCAATACTCCATACCTATAGAATAGGTCAACTCACGAAACTCTTCTTTTCCGCCATCGGGAGCATCACCAAAACTCTGGAAAATACCTGCCGGAACACTTACGTTAGGATTTTTTCCGGCTTCAATCTGATAATATCCGTTTCCGTCAGGAATAGGGTTTCCTGCCGAATCACGCGCCAGACGAGGAGGTGTTGGCACCAGCAGTTTGTTGATATCAACCATAACGGCCAGTGAGTTAAACTCGTCAAAATTGATTTTGTAAGAGGGGCCAAGGCGCAGATTGATAGGAATAAAATCTTTCTCCGAAGTGTTGGTATACGATACCTTGTTACCAATATTGGAGATGTTTAAACCAAAAGCAAAATCAGATTTCATATCGCCAATTTTGATGTCGGGCTTTACAATATATAGACCCACATCACCGGCCACTGCGTTGGCTGCTTTGGTGGCCGCACCTTCAACCGCAATACCGCCAGTAAGGTTTGAGTTTACATAACGCAGGGCAATACCCATAGAAACGTAATCAGAAAGTTTGCGCGAGTAAGCCACATCCAATGCAAATTCATTAGGGCGGAAATTGCCGATTACGTTACCAACGTTATCGGTAAAAGTAATATCGCCCAGCGAAAAATAGCGCAATGAACCGGCAATGGTTTGCAGTTTTTTCTTTCCGAAACGTCCGTAGCCCGAAAGGTAGGCAAGGTTAATATCGGGAACTAATTTGCGCAGCCAGGGAGTGTACGAAACGGCAAACCCCATGTCGTTTTCAACAAAGGCAAGTTTACCCGGATTCCAGTGAATAGAAGCGGCATCAGGAGTAGATGAAACACCTACATCGCCCATAGCTCCGGCTCGTGCATCAGGGGTAATAATCAAAAAGGGAACAGCCGTAGTAATGGTGTTAATCTGAATTGTTTCGGCTGTCTGCGTCTGATTTTGTTGCGCAAAAGCAAATTGCTTGCCTGCTATAAAGCTGAAAGCTGTGAGCGCTGTTAAAACAAGTTTGTTTTTCATCTGATTTTTTTTGAAGGATTGCAAAGATAGATTTATTTGTGATTTGG
>JBFWYU010000026.1:0-57739 GCA_050186075.1 Bacteroidia bacterium | reverse complement strand
TGCTGCATGAAGCAGAAAGCGCTGCCGAAGGCTGACCAACAGTTACTGAACATGAAGCTGTGCAACCACGAGCATCAGTAACTGTAACTGAGTATGAACCTGCAACTAAACCTGATGCAGATGCACCAGTAGCACCGTTGCTCCATGAATAAGAATAAGGAGCCGTTCCGCCAGAAGCTGAAACGCTCGCTGAACCTGTATTACCACCAAAACAAAGAACATCTGTTTTGCTGCATGAAGCAGAAAGCGCTGCCGAAGGCTGACCAACAGTTACTGAACATGAAGCTGTGCAACCACGAGCATCAGTAACTGTAACTGAGTATGAACCTGCAACTAAACCTGATGCAGATGCACCGGTAGCACCGTTGCTCCATGAATAAGAATAAGGAGCCGTTCCGCCCGAAGCCGAAACACTAGCTGAACCTGTATTACCACCAAAACAAAGAACATCTGTTTTGCTGCATGAAGCAGAAAGTGCTGCCGAAGGTTGACCAACAGTAACGCTGCAAGTTGCGGTACAACCGTTAGCATCTGTAACAGTAACAGAATAAGAACCAGCTGTTCTTCCACTTACTGATGCAGTTGTTGCCCCTGTATTCCACAGGTAAGAATAAGATCCCGTTCCGCCAGAAGCAGATACACTTACAGAACCATTGTTTCCGCCAAAACAAGAAACATCTGTCTTGCTGCACGAAGCAGAAACCGCAGATGCAGGTTGACCAACTGTTACAGAGCACGTTGCTGTGCAACCATTGGAAGCTGTAACAGTAACTGAATATGTTCCTGCTGTAAGTCCGCTAATTGATGAGGTTGTTCCGCCATTGCTCCATAAATAAGTAAAAGGAGATGTACCTCCGGTTACGCTTACTGAAGCAGTTCCTGAATTTCCACCAAAACATAAAGCATCTGTTTTACTGCAAGATGCAACAGGTACACCCAATGTTACGCTGCAATTAGAAGTACATCCATTAGCATCGGTAACAATTACAGAATACGTTCCCGCACCAAGTCCTGAAATTGAACTTCCGGTTGCTCCATTGCTCCAGGCATATGAATAAGGGGCGGTTCCGCCTGAAACAGATGTACTGATGCTTCCGCCATTGTTAACACAATAAGTTCCGGCAGGATTGCAGGTAACTGAAAATGCGTTTGGCTGAGTTACTTCAAACGATGCTGAAGTTGAGCAGCCTGCTGCATCACTAACTGTAACTGTATAATTTCCTGCAGCTAAGTTTGAAACGTTCTGCGTTGTTGCACCGTTGCTCCAAGCATAGGTATAAGGCGCAGTTCCATTAGTTGGAGATATAGAAATTGAACCATCATTAGCGTTGAAACAAGAAGAATTTGTTACCGTTCCGGGCACCTGCAAAATACGGACTACTACAATTTGGTCAGATGAACCCTCGATTACACAGGCATCACCACCTATAACGCGTCTGAAGAATGTTTTTTGAAATAACGGACCAACTAATGATCCTGCTAAATCCTGAGAGGTTGCACCGGAAATATCCGTCCAGTTTATACTGTCGGTACTCATTTGCCATTGGTATGTAATGGAAACTCCCAGACTTGGATAGCTTGAAGTAGTTCCGTTACGTGTAATGGTTGGAAGAATGTAAGATGGTACACTACCTGCAATGTTAACAGGGGTACCTCCTGCACACACTTCCTGATTACCTGTCAATGTGTTGTTAGCTAAATCAGGTGGGTTTGCCCAGATAACAAGTCCCGGCTCGTAGATAGAAGTTGAACTTGTTTTTGTTGTTGTAAGTGCGCCTTGCGTCAAAGGAATGTTGTTTGAGCGGGCTGTTACAATAGTATAAATACGGCAGTTTGAGAATTTGATACCTCGTTCACCAACCGGGTCATAATCATCAGCCGCACCGCCATAATAGGTGCTTGATACAAGTGAACTAAGGTTAGAGGAAAGTTTTAAGAAAACTTTATCGTTACTTCCAAGATTAGTTGATTGCAAAGCCCCCGAAGTTGTCGGGAAATTGGTACTGTTAGTGTAACCGAAAATATAAACATCGTTATTAAGGTCGGTATTCAACCCCATCATGTTTACCTCATTAGCTGAACCACCAATGTAAGTTGACGCAATGAAAGTTTGGCTGGTATCCATGCTTGCAGCAAAGAAGTCATTGGTTCCGCTGTTGTAGGTATTATCATAAACACCAGAAGAGGAAATGTTGGCAGCGCTTAATCCACTGGTAATACCACCAAAATATAAACGATTTTTCAGCGTATTGAATTCCATACAAAGTATAGAAGTAGTTGAACCGGATGCTGAGCTGAAGTATGATGACCATACTGTACTTCCGTTTGACTTTAATTTTTGTAAAAATCCGCTGGATGAACCACCAAGAGAAGATTGACGAGGATTAGTAGTCGGGAAATTGTTTGAAGTAGTTGAACCGCCAACGAAAATATCACCGTTAGAAGTATTCAGGTTCATAATCATGGCCTGATCATTTCCGCTACCTCCGTAGTTTTTAATCCATGAAATTGCCGATAAATCCTGATTGATTTTGAATATCAAAATATCATTGCTTCCGTTATTAGTGTTAGACGCACCGGTTCCGGGATGTAAAGTGGCAAGGTTGGTAGATGCTGTGCTTCCGCCTACAACAACATCACCTGATGAGGTGATACGTAAATCAAAAGATCCGTCACTTTGGTTACCACCAATAACAGCACTTTTAATAGAGTTACCTTCTTTGTTTATTTTCATGATGAAAATGTCATTACCGCTTTGCGACCGGTTATCAATGCTGCTGCCTGAAAATGCTGTTCCTCCTAAGAGAGGAAAATTTGAGCTGGTTGTATATCCTGTAATGTAAAGGTTTCCATCAGGACCTTGTTCCATTGCATATGGGTTATCGTCACCGCTGCCGCCAATATAGGTTTGCCATACACGTGTTCCCTGACCACCTATAGTTGTTGGCTCAAGGTATTTACCTACAATAGTTTCAAGATTTCCGTTTGCACTTTCGTCAAAGGCTCCTACAGTAATATTATTGGTTGTGCCGGTAACACGGGCTACTACATAGATAGCACCGTCTGAAGGATCAACCCAGATACAGTGACCGTGGTTATCACCTGTTGATGCACTGTTAATCCAAGTAGCCCAACGCAACGCAATCGGGTCTATAATTAATGTCTGTGCTGCATCAAAAGCGCCAATTTCAAATTTAACAGTATTGGTTCCTGTAACCGTGTAGCTCGACTGAACCGCTTTCTTTTCTCCGTTTATTTTCTGGTAAGAAACAGGAGCCGGTAAAACCATTTCGCCCACAGATGTTTCCAATACAAGAGAACCATCAATCTTCTTTGAAACCTTAGAAATTCCGTCAAACTGAAGTTCAATGTTGTTTTTATTAAAGCCGGGTTTGCAAATCATGTCATACTCGAGACTGCCTTCTGCAGAAGGATAGTAACGAACATCTACATTATTATATACATTGTGATACCAAACCTCCTGGTAGTTACCTGCATTGGTTTTCGATTTTGCAGGATCAGAAGAGAAGAAATTGAATACATCTTTGTGCTTTGTTTTACTTTCAATTGTCATTGAAGGTGAATGATTCAAAAACTTCAGCATCCAACCATGACCCTTTACTTTTACCTTCGGTTCGTTAAAGGGAACCAGATTATGATGCGCTTCCTCCTCGCGCATACCTTGTTCAAAACGAGCCTGAACATCAGCAGGGTTATATGTTCCTACCAACATACCTTCGGTGGTGGCTAAAGCCTGTCCCAAAGGAAATTCAGCACGGTAGTGAATGTCAGATGACCACTGACCTTTATTTTCAGTGAAATAAATTTGTTTTTCATAAAACTCCAAAAGGTTCTTGACATCAGCACTGATTTCTGCTGATTTCTGAGCTTGGGTGTTTTGAAAACCAAAAATCAGCAACAGGGCTGTTATTGCTGATTTAAGAACGATTTTACCTGAGGTTGGGTAAGTTTTTGTCATATTGTGTTGTTTAAAAAAACTGCTTTTTGTATTAAAAACTTGTCGTCTAACGGACTAATAAAAGTTAATGTTGCCTAAAATTTCTTGTTTCAGATTTAATATTCACAGAACCAAAATGATTGTTGCAACAAAATTCGGTATTGGTCGAAGTTAAAATACGCTTAATTGATAAAAAGCGCAAATTTATCGACAAACTACATTCATCTGTAATTTTTTTGGGCAAGATAAATTTCGACAAACGACACATTGCGGTTAATAGCTAAAAACAATAAACTTAAGGGGGATTGGGTTTAATTCACCCCAATCATTTTGAACTTCAGCTTAGTAAGTTCCGAGAAAATCTGACCGGCATCTAACATGTCTTCGTCATCATCTTCATAGCGCCAATGAACCTCTACCTCTCTTTTGTCATTTACAATGGCTTCAAGCTTTCTGAAAACATTGTATATAACACGTGAAGTTCCGGTATTCATATACTCCAGATCAACAATAACTTTTGTGTGCTGTTTTGGGTTTCTGCAATATTCTTCCACAATATCTACCAAATCCTGATAAAAATCCTGAGGATCCTCGGGATGAGATTGCCCTACAATGGTAAGTGAACCGATTTCGGGGTCGAACTCAATAAAAGGTGAGTTAGAAGTTGGTTTTATGGTAAAGCGGGATGCCATTTTATTATAACTGCAAATGTAATGCTTTTTTCATACAATTAATGCTTGTTTAATTTAAGTTCTGTACTGCGCAGTTTGCTGTTAATACCAAATACTAAAAACATATTTTTGCCCCGAACCTATGATTGGCAGTTTCTTTCTATCTATTCATCATTTTTTCGGCAGAAATAAAACAGTATTCTTTATTACTGTTGCTGCGCTTTTTGCATTAGTCGGCTATTTTGCCAGCCGTTTGCAATTTGAGGAAGACATCAGCCGAATGATACCAACGGATGAGAAAACTAATCGTGCCAGTTTTATACTTCGTAACTCAAGGTTTGCAGACCGTTTAGTTTTAAATATTTCGCAGGCGGACACTACAGCGGAAGCTAATCCCGACCAACTTACTGCTTATACTGAGTTATTGGTGCAGCAATTAGACAGCCTTTATAAACCTTCTCATATTTCTGAAATTACAGCAACTGTTCCTGAGGATTTAATGCTGAAGGTGAATTTTGTTTTTTACAACAACCTGCCGCTCTTTCTTGAAGAAAGGGATTATGCGAAAATTGACAGTATGTTGATGCCGGAGAAAATGGATGAAGTGATGCAGAAGAATTACAATACGCTGATTTCACCAACCGGAAGTTTTCTTAAACAAAATATTTCACGTGACCCGCTTGGGCTGACTTATATTGCTTTGGGGCGTTTGCAATCACTCCAATTCAATCACAGCTACGAGATTTATAATGGTTACATGATGAGCAAGGATATGAAGCACCTTGTGCTGTTTCTTTCGCTTTCTCATCCTTCAAACGAAACTTCTGAAAACGGAATCCTGATTAAAGGAATTGAAAATATTACGGATAGTCTTTCCAAAATAACTCCCGAAGTAAAAGCGGAATATTTTGGAGGAGCAGCAATGGCCGTGGCTAATGCCGGTAGAATTAAAAAAGACATCATGCTTACTGTAACCATTGCCATGGTTGTGTTGGTGTTAGTTATAAGTTTATTCTTCAGACGGAAATTTATTTTCCTGGTTATTCTGTTGCCTGTAGCTTTTGGTGGTTTGGCTTCATTGGCTTTGCTGTTTCTGATTAAGACAAAAGTTTCGGCCATTGCATTGGGAGTTGGCTCTATTTTAATGGGGATAACCATTGATTTTTCATTACACATTTTCACCCATTATCGACACACCAAATCTGTTGAGAGAGTTATAAAAGATGTTGCTCAACCGATGCTGATGAGTTGTTTTACAACGGCAGGCGCTTTTCTGTGTTTGCAGTTTACCAACTCAGAAGTGTTGCACGACTTAGGATTGTTTGCAGCATTCAGTATTATCAGCTCAGCGGTGTTTACCATTCTTGTTATGCCTCAGTTCCTTCAGTATTTTGATAAGAAAGAAGAAGGAGACACAAGTGCTGAAACTATTATTGACAGAATTTGCTCCTACCCTTTTGATAAAAATAAAATTCTGGTTGCGGTTGTTGGCGTGTTCACTGTTATTGCGTTTTTCTGCATAGGTGAAATTGAGTTTGAAGGCGATATGACACGCATGAATTATGTGCCTGATAAATTACAAAAAGCCGAAGAAAATCTTAATCGCATCAATAACTATTCATTGAAATCGGTATTCCTTGTTTCATCGGGCAAAACAATGGAAGATGCTTTAAAGACAGGAGAACGAAATCGTACAAAAGTTGATAGCCTGATAAAATTGGGTGTGGTAAAAAAAGCAGCAACTCCTGGTTTGCTGCTGATGTCAGATTCAATGCAGCAGAAAAAACTGCAACGATGGAACACTTTCTGGACAAAAGAAAAGAAAGAATTGCTGAAAAATAATATTGCCCACTCGTCAGCAAAATATAAATTCAGTTCAACTGCATTTGATGCATTTCATTCTCATCTTGACAAAAATTTTGAGCAGCTTTCAACTTCAGAAAGTGACACGCTGAAAAAGCTTTTTCTCCGCGATTATATTACCGAAACAAAAGACATGATAGCGGTTATGACCTTGTTGAGTGTTGAAGAAGAAGATAAACCGCAAGTATATGCTGCATTTGATGAGAAAGAGAATATTGACATTCTGGATAAAAAATTCCTTACAGACCGATTTGTAGAAATTGTAAAAGAAGATTTCAATCTGATTTTGCTTCTGTCATCAGCATTGGTTTTTATCACTTTCCTGGTTTCTTATGGAAGAATTGAATTGACCTTACTCACCTTTATTCCTATGGCAATCAGTTGGGTTTGGATACTTGGTATCATGAGTATTTTCGATATTAAATTTAACATCATCAATATTATTGTTTCTACTTTTATTTTTGGATTGGGAGATGATTACAGCATTTTCACCATGAACGGTATGCTGGAAGAATACCGAACAGGAAGAAAAAATTTGTCGTCATACAAAACGTCTATTTTTCTTTCGGCATTTACCACCATTGTTGGTATCGGTGTTTTGATTTTTGCAGAACATCCTGCACTGAAATCAATTGCTGCAATTACTATTACTGGAATGGTTTCGGTGGTGATTGTTTCGTTCACTATTCAACCTTTATTATTCAACTGGTTGATAGGAAGCAGAAAGGAAAGAGCAATTTATCCGCTGACTGCAAAGAACATTGTTAAAACCATTGTTGTATGGACAACCCTGATGACGGGTGTTCTGTTTATGATACTTATCGGACCACTTGTTTATGCACTGATTTTCATTCCGCTTAAAACCAGAAAAAATATTTACCAATGGTTTTTCTGTAAGACTTCCACTGTATTTATTTATATCACTTTCCCCTGGAAATTTAAACTTAATAATCCGCATGGAGAAGACTTTAAAAAGCCTGCGATTTTAATATGCAATCACATGTCACTGATTGAAACTCCGTTGGTGAAGATGCTTTATCCGAAATTGATTTTCCTCACTAATAAATGGGTGATGAAAACGCCACACTTTGGTCCCATTGCACACATGGCTGACTTTTTTGATGTGGAAGACGGTTCGGAAGAAGTGATGAAAAAGCTGCGCGAAAAAATGAACGATGGTTATTCATTAGTGATTTTTCCGGAAGGTACACGTTCGTATGATTACAAAATTCACCGCTACCATCGCGGGGCTTTTTATATGGCTGAAGAAATGCAGGTGGATATTATTCCTATTCTGTTTCAAGGAACAGGGGAATTCCTGAGAAAGCACACCATTTTCGGGAAAGCAAATACCGTAAGCACCAACATTCTTCCGCGAATAAAACCTGGTGATGAACGCTTTGGAGTTGGTCACCGCGAGCGGGCAAAAAAGATTACAGAATATGTTCGCGAACAATATGCAGTGATAAGAAAGCAAGAAGAAACACCTGCTTATTACCGCAAGAAAATAATTGAGAATTTTATTTACAAAGGACCTGTATTGGAATGGTACTTACGTGTGAAAATAAGACTTGAAGAAGATTACAAAATGTTCAATGACCTTGTTCCTGAAAAAGCGGTGATTACTGACATAGGCTGCGGTTATGGTTTTTTGCCCTACATGCTTTTTTACCTGAGCGAAGACAGGAAAATTACAGGCATTGATTACGATGAAGAAAAAATTGAAGTGGCAAATAATTGCTTTGCAAAAACTGAGCGTATCAATTTTGTAAGCGGTGATGCATCAGCAATGAAGTTTGAGAAAAGTGATGTGTTTATTATTGCTGATATGTTGCATTACCTTACTCCGGAACAACAACAATCGTTGCTTGAAAATTGTGTTGCTGCATTAAATGAAAACGGTATGATTATTATCCGTGATGGAGACAGGGACTTGCAGGAACGACATAAAGGAACAAAACTTACCGAACTATTTTCCACTAAAATTATCGGCTTTAACAAAACGCAAAATCAATTGCATTTTATTTCGCGTAGTGAAATAGAAAACTTTGCAGCAAAGCACAATCTGCAAGCTGAAGTAATTGACAACACCAAGCTGACTTCTAATATTGTAATGGTGTTGAGGAAGAAGTAAACTACTTCACCTCCTGCATCAACTTCCGCATCAGCGGAGAAATTACAATCAGAATTACACCTGCAATAATTGCATACAACGCAAAAGTTTTGTAGCCTTCCGTGTATGAAATCAGTTTATCCATTGCTGTTGCATTTTCAATATCAGAGACAATGCTTGCACCAAATAATCCTGCAACATATTGACCATAGGCACTGGCAAGAAACCACATTCCCATCATAATGCCCTGCAAGCGTGCAGGAGATAATTTAGTCATGATGGATAAGCCGATTGGTGATAAACACAATTCGCCCAGGGTAACAATAAAATAAGCCAAGGTGAAAATATCCAGTGATGTCATTCCGCGCAGGTCGGCAAAGAAGCGGGTTGCATAAAAAGTATAGAAAGCAAAGCCAAGAAATAAAAATCCAAGACCGAATTTAACTACAGTGTTAGGTTCAATCTTTCTCTTTGCCATGGCAATCCAAATCAAGCCAAGCAAAGGAGCGAAGATGATGACGAATAAAGAGTTTGCAGCATTGTTTACTCCATTCGGGTCTAAGGTAATTGCGCCCAATAATTTGTCGCCTACATTGTTTGCAGCAAAGATGCTGAGCGAGCCACCGGCCTGCTCAAAGATTGCCCAGAACACAACAGAGAATAAAATGAACAGCAATGCAGCAATCAGTTTTTTTACTTCTGCGGCTGTGTGTTTGGTCATTTCATAAAATAAATAGAGCAAACTGAAAGGTCCGATGATGTACATGAACCAGTCAGTATATTGCGTGTTGGCAACCATTTTCATGATTACAGGAACTACAGCTAATGCTCCTATATATACAACATACTCGTACCACTTTTTACTGTTCTCGGCATTCTCGCCATTGGCTGCTTCAAAAGGAGAAAGTCCGATTGGACCCATTGATTTGCGAGTGTAAGTGAACGTAATTAAACTGATAGTCATCACAACGGCTGCCAGAGCAAAAGCAACGTTCCAGGTTAAGTGTGGCGGAACAATACTTGTGAGAAAAGTTCCTTTGCCTATGGCGATACAAGCATAGCCGCCAAGCAAAGCACCTACATTGATACCTGAATAGAACAACGAAAAACCTGCATCTCTTCTTACATCACCGTTTTTGTAAAGTGCGCCAACCATTGTGGAAATATTGGGTTTGAAAAAACCTGTTCCGATAATATTAAAGCTGATGCCGAGGAAGAAAAACTGCTTAGGGTCAATAGCTAAAATGCAACTGCCGGTTATCATTAATAAGCCACCCCAGAAGAGAGATTTGCGGAAACCTAAAATCTTGTCGGCAAAGAGACCACCGATAAATGTGAAGGCGTAAACAAATGCTTGTGTTGCGCCATACTGAAGGTTGGCAACTTTCTCGTCCATGAATAATTGGTTTATCATGAAGAAGGTGAGCATTCCGCGCATTCCGTAGAAGCAGAAGCGTTCCCACATTTCGCTGAAGAATAAATACCATAATTGTTTAGGGTATTTGCCTTCGAAGTTTTGGATCTGGTCGAGGGTAAGGTTTTGTTGCATGGTAGTTTTGTTTTTAGTTTTCGTCATTGTGAGGGTTTTTCACCCGAAGCAATCTCTAAATAATGTGAGATTGCTTCGCTGTCACTCGCAATGACGGAATTATTATTGAACATTATTTTCTCTCATAACACCGTTCAGCCATTTCAGCATCAGGAATAGTAAAACTGCTGCCACTGATACCAGACCGAAATTAAGAAGGAAGAAATCTTTTTTGTCTTCTGTGGTTTCCCATAGGCCGGATAGCATACCTGATAATTTATTGCCGACAGAGATGGCGAGGAAAAATCCGCCCATCATCAGTGCTGTTATCCTTGGGGGTGAAAGTTTAGAAACCAATGATAAACCCATTGGTGACAAACACAATTCTCCCACAGTTATTACTCCATACGATGCAATCAACCACCATGAACTTGCTTTTGATGCCAAATCATGGCTTGCAGCAACAGCACCTACCATTACCAAAGCCGAAAGTGCGGTGATGACCAAACCGATTGCAATTTTTGTAGGTGTGCTTGGTTCTTTTTTTCTGCTTCGCAGCAAACCGAAAACACCCACTACTAATGGTGTAAGCACAACTACCCAAAAAGGATTGATGGATTGATATAACTCGGTTGAATATAATTTAAGGTCGGAGCCTTTTGGCGGAACATCTGCGGGTGCAAGTGTTTCAAAGTATTTTCTTGATTTCTCTAATTGTCCGATTTGATTGCCGTAGGCAGCTTTTGCAGTTAGTTCTTCCAATGATTGAGCAGGCATGTTTTTTTCTGTTTCACGCATGGCAGCAATTTCGGAATCAAAGGTTGATTGATCGGCAGAAACAATGTCATTATTAACCACTACCTGTGCCATTCCTATTTGGTTGGCAATGCCCGAAACACTTTCAGACATTTTGCGGTCGGTGTGGTCTTCGGCCCAAACAGTTAATGCATCACCATTCTGGTGGAAGATGGCAAAGAATAAAATAACGCAGGAGAAAACTGCCAGCAATGCTTTGATGGCACGGCTTTCTTTTGCTTCGGAAGTGAAGGCTAAATAAATAAAGAAGGAGATAACAGGAATGCAACCGGCAATGAATGCATCGTTTGTATCGGTGCCAAGGAAATTTCCGGGAATGAGATAACCCAATATACCGAATACAAACATGGGCAGAACGGTTAGTCCAAGGATTTTGAGGGTTGACATATCACCGTCTTTTACGGGTTTAATTACATCCACATGTTTGATGTGTTTTGTGCCCGAAATAAAAATAGCTACGCCAATTAACATACCTACTCCGGCAGCGGCAAAGGCATAGCCCCATCCGTAGTTGATGCGCATGTAGGCTGCAACAAAATTGCAGATGAAGGCGCCAAGGTTTATGCCCATGTAAAAGATGTTGTAGCCTGAATCTTTTTTGTCTTTCAACTCATCGGTGCTATAAAGATTTCCAACAAGGGTTGAAATATTTGGTTTGAAAAAACCATTGCCGAGAATGATTAAAAAGAGGGCAATGAAAAAGGTTGTATTGCTGTGAACGGAGAGTAAAAAATATCCGGCTGCCATCATTAAACCGCCTGAGATGATGGATCTGCGGTAGCCTAACAATCTATCGGCAAGGAGGCCACCGATAAAGGGTGTGAGGTACACTAATCCAAGGTAGGTTCCATAGATGTCGGACTTTTTTCCGGGAGAGAAACCCATGCCGCCATTGTTCCAGCCATCGAGCATATAGAGTGAGAATATGCCGAGCATTAAATAATAACCGAAGCGTTCCCACATTTCGGTGCCGAATAATACCCAAAGGCCTTTAGGATGTTTTGCTGAATTTGTTTCGCTCATATCTTTTGAATTTAAACTTTTATCTTTTGAATTTTACATCAGGCTGCTAATGTAAATTTTTTAACACGAAATAGTTTAATTAAAATTATCCGTATTATTGTTGCAACGTTGAATGAGAAAAATACTTTGAGTTTATGAGTGAAGATAATTCAATTAAACCGGTGCAGCCTTTGCTGATGGAAGCAGGGAAAGACACGCCTTTTGTGTCGTTTGATAATGTTACGGGTAAGCTGGAACTAACGGGACGTTCGTTTCCGCTGAATGCTAAGGGGTTTTATATTCCTGTGCTGGACTGGCTGGACCGCTACTCGAAAGATGCTGCTGCGGAAACTACTTTTCTTTTTAAACTGGAATATTTTAACACGCCTTCGAGCAAGTGTATTACTGATATTCTGAAAGTTCTGAAACTGATGCGTGATGCCGGGAAGAAGGTAACGGTTTTGTGGTATTACGAAGAGGATGATGTGGATATTCTGGACTTAGGTCATGTGTTCTCACGCACGATTGATTTGCCGTTTGAGTTTAAGGAGTATAATTAAGACATATATAATTGATAAAATAAAAATTCCGCATCCCTGCAGGATTTTTATTGGGGGGTGGCTCCTTAGTTTCTATTCCATCTCCTCGGGAGCATTCTCGCTTCAGAAGAAACATTACCGCCTCGTGCATAAATAAAATTGTATTTCATCACTTTCATTGCAAAATATACCAATAGATCATTGCCATTTGCACGGTTAGTAACCACACTAAAAAAAATACATCTTTACCGCTATCAAAGCCAGGATAACCCTTGTAAAACCTGTCTTTCTTTACATAGCACATCATTTACTTTGCATAGTAAGCCCCTTCCGGTAAGTAGCACTATACATACACCATGTAGCACGTTTCTTACAAAGCATAGCATTGTACTGCAAATACATAGCACATGTCTTACATGACATTGCATCATACTGTCAATAGCTGGAATGTCTCTTACAAAGCATAGCGTCATAATGGAAATAGGTAGTATTTATTCGGCATAAAGTAGCACTAAGCGTTCAGTATATAGCACATATCTTGCAAAGCATATCATTGTGCTGCAAGTAGGTAGCATATGTCTTACAGAGTATTGCATCAGTTTGTAAATAACTAGAATGTTTCTTACAAACCATAGCATGATACTGCAAACAGGTAGAGTTTAATTGGCATAAAGTAGCATCATGCTGTATTAATATAGCCCCACTCTTAAAGTTGGTAGTAGCTGTTTGCCTTTAGTATGCAACTCCATAACTATTGATAGTATCCCACTTCCATTAAATAGCGCAATACTTAAAGTCAGTTGCATCACTCTTATACCATCCCTAAACACTTTGCACACTATTTTTTCACCTTTTCCATTAATAAAAATATGGTAAGGAGTTGTGAAATTAGCATTGTATAGAAGAGAGTCCATAGTCAATGGTCCACAGACAATAATAAAGCAATAGATTAGAGAGCGGTTGGCATCTCGACTACGCTCGATGTGACAAACTGCCCAAAGTGACATCATGGAAACAAAAAAGTCCCGCATTTCTGCAGGACTTTTTTGTTTCGGGTGGATGATGGGGCTCGAACCCACGACCCTCGGTACCACAAACCGATGCTCTAACCAACTGAGCTACAACCACCGTTTTTCGAGGGCGACAAAGATAAAAAAATATATTGACCACAAAACCAATAAACTTTAAACGCTCTTCATTTGTTTAATAAGTAGTTTTGCGTAGGCTATTTATGGAAGAAACAGCAGTTAAAATCACATTGAATGTAGAGGGCATGGACTGCTCAAGCTGCGCATTGGGTATTACTAATAGTCTTACCAAACTGGGCTTGAAGGATGTGAATGTGAATTTTGCAACGGGTGAAGCTGTTTTTATAGAAGATAAATCCATTGAACTTAAAGCTGTTGTCGGTAATATAGAAGGCTTAGGTTATAAGGTAATAGATTCCAAGAAGGAAGAAACGGGTAAGAGAGAGTGGACAAAGGTTGAGAAGCTGTTTTATTTCTCGCTCATTTTTACTGTTCCGCTTTTTTCGCACATGTTCTTGCCTTTTCATTTTTTGCACAATCCGTTGGTGCAGTTGGGGCTGAGTATTCCGGTAGTGGTGGTTGGTATGTATCATTTCGGCAAGAGTGCGTTGGGCTCGTTAAGGTCGGGTGTGCCTAATATGGATGTGCTGATTACGATTGGTGCAGGCTCTGCATTTGTTTACAGTCTGGCAGGAACTATTATGTATTACGGCTCGCCTGAAGTGAGCAATTTTCTGTTTTATGAAACAGCTGCAACCATTATAACGCTGGTGTTGTTGGGTAATGTTATTGAGCATCGTTCGGTAAAGCAAACTACCACTGCTATTAAAGACCTGAGTGCCTTGCAGGAAGGAAAAGCTAAATTGGTTGTTATAAAAGACGGAAAGGAAGAGATTGAGGAAACGAACATTGAGAGCATCATCAAGTTTGATGTGGTGGTAGTGAACACAGGTGACCGCATACCTGTGGATGGTGAAGTGGTAAGCGGTAATGCTTCTGTTGATGAATCGATGCTGACGGGAGAAAGTATTCCGGCAGAGAAAACTATTGGGGATGCTGTTACAGGCGGAACGATTTTAGTAAACGGCAACCTACGCGTAAGAGCCAAGAAAGTAGGAAAAGAAACGGTGCTTGCACATATTATTGAGTTGGTGAAAAATGCACAGAACACCAAACCGGCCATTCAAAAGTTGGGTGATAAGGTGAGTGCGATTTTTGTCCCGGCAGTGGTAGGAGTTGCATTGCTGACCTTTGTTATCTCGTATTTTGCAGCAGGGCTTTCACTGCAAAGCTCATTAATGCACAGTATTGCGGTGCTGGTGATTTCGTGTCCGTGTGCAATGGGATTGGCAACGCCAACCGCAGTGATGGCCGGACTTGGGCGTGCCGCTAAAAAAGGAATATTAATAAAAGGCGGACAAACACTGGAAGAGTTTGCGCAGGTGAAAAAAGTGGTGTTTGATAAAACAGGAACGCTGACTACGGGTAAATTCAGCATCAAACAAATAGTTTGTTACAACGGAACGGAAGAGCAGAAAATCATTGATCTGCTTTATGCAATGGAGAAAAACTCATCGCATCCGATCGCAAAATCATTGGTTGAAAACCTGAAGAGCAAAGCTGCAACTATGGTGTTGAGTGATGTGAAAGAAGAAAAAGGATTAGGTATTTCGGCAAGCGATAAAGAAGGAAATGTAATTAAAGTAGGTTCTTTCAGGATTGTTGAAAATCAAGCGGAGAACAGAGCACATAACATCTATCTTATGATTAACGGAAAGCTTGCAGGGGCAGTTGATCTGGAAGATGAAATTCAGCCGTTTGCTAAAGAAGCAATTGCATTGCTGAACGGTGCAGGCATAGAAACTATTATGCTGAGTGGTGATAAGAGAGAACGTTGCGAAGAACTGGCTGCAAAGCTTGGAATAAAGAAAGTTTACAGCGAACAAAGCCCAGCACAGAAGTTAGAGATGATAGAACAGCTTTCGCAAACATCAAAGATTGCGATGGTGGGCGATGGCATTAACGATGCGCCCGCACTTGCAAAAGCACAGATTGGTATTTCGTTGAGCAATGCTACGCAGGTAGCGGTGCAGAGTGCAGGTATTATTCTCTTGGGCAGTTCGGGAATGAAACAATTGTATGAGGCTTTGCTGGTGAGTAAACACACGCTGAGAACAATCAAACAAAATCTTTTCTGGGCTTTCTTTTACAACGTAATAGCTATTCCGATAGCGGCTTTCGGTTTTCTTAATCCGATGGTTGGTGCGCTTTCGATGGCTTTTTCGGATGTAATTGTTATCGGAAATTCGATTAGGTTGAAGACGAAGAAACTGGATTAGTTTCTCGCAAAGGCGCAAAGACGCAGAGTCTTATTATCTTTCGCTGATTATTTGATAGCATTACGACTACGCTCAGTGTGACAGTATGGATAAGCTAAAGCCTCATTATTTTTTCATTGTCTTCACTCTGCTTTTTGCTGCATTCTGTATTGTTGTTCCTGATTCGGGATACGATAAATACTTCTGGATAAGCTGGTCGAAAGACATTGCTGCAAATGGATTAGGAAATGTTTACTCCAATCCGGAGGTAAATAATTTCCCCTTGGTGCTTTACCTGCTGAAAGTATTTACACTCTTTTTTTCTGCTGATAGGATTGATGTTTTCAGCATCAATTATCTAAAGTGTTTTGCAATAATCTTTGACTTCGCAACGTTGGCGGTTGTTGTTTCTCTTCTGAAGAAAAACAATGTCAATCTTCTGTTGTGCTTTGTTTTCCTGCTCAATCCAGCTTTTTGGTATAACACTGTTATTTGGGGACAGGTGGATAGTGTTCACATCTTATTTGTTTTTGTTTCGGTGTTATTTGCTATTAACAAGAAGCCTTTGCCGGCTTTGATTTTTATGTTGCTTGCGGTGAATACAAAGTTGCAGGCGGTTGTGTTTGTGCCGATGATTTTATTGTTGCTTTTTGCCACTAAGGCACTAAGTACACCAAGGTTCACTAAGGTTTTAATATCTGTTTTTGTTTTGTTTCTAATTCAACTGACAATCTTTCTTCCATTTATTATTTCAGGAAATTCTCAGCAAACTATTCACTCTCTTATTAATTCTTCTATTGACTTCTACCCTACGCTTTCGCGAAATGCTTTCAATATGTGGTATTTGTTTTTTGCTGACCCGCTCAATACTTCAGACCAAATCACATTTCTTCTTCCGCTGAAACTATGGGGAATTATTCTCTTCGTTTTGTTTTATGTGCTTGTGGTGTTTCAGTTTATGAAAAGTAAAAAAGGTTTAGCTGAAATCTTTCTTGGTTTTGCTCTAATATCTTTAGGTTTCTTCTTCCTTAATACTCAGATGCACGAACGCTATGTTCATCCGGTGGTGTTGTTTGCGGGGTTGTATGCCATCTTTTCAAAACGCTATCTGATACTGATAATTTCATCACTTGCTTATTTACTCAATCTTGAAGGCGTGATGCAGATCCTTTCTTATTTTGATGATGAGGTATTTGGGTTTGTTGTCCATTACAAATCGTGGTTTGTTTTCAATCCTGTTTTTATTTCTTTGCTGTTCTTATCTGCTATTGTTATTGGAATTATAGATTTGCGGAGGATTACAAAATCATAAAAGCCCTATCGTCCCGATAGTTATCGGGAACGCTCAGGGTGACAACAGCCAATGTTCAATCTCCTAAATAAACACCTCACCAACATACGCGCTTTGCAGACTTTTCAGGTTATGCGGTATGCTGTGCTGTTTGTTACAGGTATGTTGTTTGCGCAGGCGGGTTTGAAAACAGAACTGATTGGTTTGTATGAAAAGCTGCTGTTCTTTGCCAGTGTTCTGAGCTTCTTTTGGGTATCGGGGTTTATACAGGCTTTGTTGGCATCGCACGGAAAGATGGAGGCAGGCAAGCGTTCAAATAAACTGTTCAGCGTTTTTGCGGTGGTATTGCTGTGCAGCGTTCTCTCCTTTATTATTTTCAGAGTTGCGGCTCAGCGTTTTCTCGAATCGGATGATGCGGGAGTGAGTAGCATCGCCAGCATCTTTTCTTTCTATTTATTGTTTGCTAATCCTGCTTTTTTAGTCGAGTACATTTATTTACTACTGAATAAACCGAAGATCATGATTATTTATGGTGTTGTTTCTTTTTCTGTTCAGTTGGGGTTGGTGGCGGGTCCTGTGCTTTTTGCAGAAGGTGAGTTTGGCCAGCGGCTTGCCTTTAATTATTCCATAATGGGGATTGTTGCCTCAGCCGTTTTTCGTTTTGTATGGTTGTTGGTTCTGCTTTTCAGGAATGCCGAATTGAAAATCAATTCAGAGTATGCCAAAGTATTAGCAATGCTCAGCCTTCCTCTGGTGATTAGTGCTGTTCTCAGCGGTTCTATTGAATACATTAACGGGTTTATTGTGCAACATTATTTTGATGATGCAACGTTTGCCATATTCCGTAACGGTGCAAAGGAATTGCCGCTTGCCATGCTGCTGGCCAACTCGTTCAGCAATGCCATGCTTCCAAAGTTTTCGGATGCGCAACAGCTTAACGATTCATTGTCCGAGTTGAAACAATCTGGTTTGCGGTTGATGCATTTTCTTTTTCCGGTTACCATTGTGCTGATGCTGCTGAGTAAAACACTTTATCCTGTTTTATTTAATGCTTCGTTTGCTGCCAGTGCAGGCATCTTTAATATCTATCTGTTATTAGTTGTCAGCAGATTGGTGTTTCCGCAAACTATATTAATAGGATTGAAGTATACAAAAGCAACTGCATATATTTCACTTGCCGAGGCACTGACCAATATTGTTTTCAGTATTGTGCTTATACAGTTTGCAGGCGTTGAAGGGGTTGCCTGGGGTGTGTTCATTGCTTTTACGGTTGAAAAATTATTGCTTGTGGTTTACCTGAAATCAAAGCTGAATATTTCTATTCAACACTATACATCTGTAAGCTGGCTCTTGCTTTATTCAGGTGCAACTCTGGCAGCGTATTTATGCGCAACGTTTGTCATTTAAAAAAAAGTCTTGTCCCATAGAGATTTTAACATATTTTTGCAATTATTAACAAATACTTAATCTTAATTTTATACTGAAAATCAAATGAAAAAACTAGTACTCTTTTCAATGCTGATGGGTGGGTTTATAGCAGCTGATGCGCAGAACGCACCTTCTGTAATTCCGCAGCAACTGAAAAACAAAGCTGTTTCGGTTCCCACACGCGCCTATGACGGAACAGAAGTAATCGGGAAACTGATACGCCAGCCTAACCCTTACACTGCTGCAAGCACAGCGGGACTTGACCCTAACGAAACCATTATCGGTCAAACCACCTACGATTTACAATCTAATGCATCGGTTCAAAACCGCATTTACAAAAGCCCTAACGGTGGTATTTCTGCTGTGTGGACTTACAGCCAGAGCAATGATCTGGATGCTGCTGACCGCGGAACAGGTTACAACTACAACAGCGGAAGCTGGAGTGCACAACCAACAGGGCGTTTAGAATCTAAAAGAACAGGCTGGCCTTCAATCACCACGCTTGCAAACGGAAGCGAATACACCATTTCACACAACACTGCTGACGAAGATTTGCAACTGACCTACCGTTCATCAACCGGAACAGGTTCGTGGACTGAAGACATTACCAAACTTCCAAGCCCTATACCTACCGGAAACTGGTGGCCGCGCATGGTAAAAGGTGGTTCTGATGGCAATTCACTGCACGTGATTTCGGTTACCTATCCTGTTGCAAACGGTGGAACTGTTTACAACGGACAAGACGGAGCTCCCTGCTACAGCCGCTCAACTGACGGTGGTGCAACCTGGGATATTGTAAATGATGTATTGCCCGAACTGGACTCTACTTTTTACCTTGGTTTCTCGGGCGATAACTATGCATGGGCTGAATCGCATGGTGATACCATTGCTTTTGTTCTCGGTGACAACTTTGAGGACATTATCCTGATGAAATCTACCGATAACGGTGACACATGGACCAAAACCATTGTTTATGACTTTCCTTACGACAAGTTTGATGAAGCTACTACTGAAGTGCTGGATACACCTAACACATCCGATGGTTCGTTTGCAATTATGCTGGATGACAACGGTGAGGCTCATGTTTTCTGGGGAGCTATGCGTGTACTGAACGATGTATTGGCTGATGACCAGACTTCTTATTTTCCATTCACAGACGGACTTTGCTACTGGAAAGAAAGCATGGGTGCAGGTGCTGTTGCTGACACCATCGCCTTCTCGGTTGATGCTGACCAAAGCGGAACACTTGACTGGATTGAAGCAGGTTTGTACTATGTTTCTGTTACCGGTTTTCCAAGCGTTTCATTGTCTGACAATGGAGATATTTATGTTTCTTATGCAGGTTTACACGACAACCTGAATAACGGAAGCCAGAACTACCGCCATATTTATGCTATTAAATCAACTGACGGTGGTGATACATGGTCGGTGCCTAATGATGTAACTCCTTTCGAGGATTTTGCTGAAAACGTTTTTGCTTCGCTTAACCCTACCAATGACGGAAGCTGTATTCCTATGGTTTACATGCGCGACTTTGAACCCGGACTTGCGGTGCGTGGTGACGAAGATGCATTTGATGTAAACGAGATTGTTTACCTCTGCGTACCTTCTACCTTAGATGTAGGTGTTGAAGAGCAACAAAGCGTTATTAGCGAATTCGGCATTTATCCTAACCCTGCCGGAACAAGCACACGTGTTTCTTTCTCGGTTAGCAAACCATCAACAGTAGTATTAAACATTGTTGACGTTCGCGGACAACTGGTTAATTCTTTCACTAACACAGTTATGAACGGAACTAGCACTATTGACATCAACGTTGAGAATTTTGCTTCAGGTGTTTATTTCATCAACGCACAAATTGGCGATGATGTGAAAACACAGAAGTTGATTGTTAGGTAATCAATACGGAATTAAATAAAAAAGCCCCGCCCCGATAAATCGGGGCGGGGCTTTTTTATTTCACTACCTCATACACCGCCTCCTGTATCTTGGTGCGGATGTTCATGTCAATGAGCTTCTTGTTCTCTGCATCGGGATACACGCGGTTAGAGAGGAAGATATAGACCACCTCCTTGTCGGGGTCGCTCCAGGCGTAGGTACCTGTAAAGCCTGTGTGTCCGAAACTGAGGTACGAAACACAATCACAGGTTGGTCCTGATTTGCCGTTCTGTTCAGGTTTGTCAAAACCTAAACCCCGTCTGTTGCCATTGGCACAAAACTGACACTTGGTAAATTCTTTCAAGGTGGCTTCGCTGATGTAGCGTTCGCCCGCGTATTCGCCCATTTGCAGATACATCTGCATCAGTTTGGCAAGGTCGTTGGCATTGGAAAAAAGTCCTGCATGCCCTCCTACTCCACCCAACATCGCAGCGCCCGGGTCGTGAACATCACCTTGTATTAATTGATTGCGGAAAGCCTTGTCGTTTTCGGTAGGCACCAATCGGTCGAGCGAAAAATAATCGCGCGGGTGATAGGTGGTAGTGCTCATGCCGAGCTTTCGGTAAAAATTGTTTTTTGCATACACCTCCAGGGGCTGTGCGGTATATTTTTCGGCTACTTTTTTCAGGTAATAATACCCGAGGTCGCTATACACATATTCCTTCCTGCCCAGTTCTGATTCATTGATAGCTGTGTAAATCATTTCGGGATAAAGTTTTCGGATATAAAGTTTTTCGGCAACGCGATACGGAAAGGTTTCGCTCTGCATGGTGCTGTAAATAAAATCATCGAGTTTTCCTTCCTTAAAGGTGTTCTGATAAAAAGGTATCCATGCTTTCAGTCCGCTCTGGTGGGCAAGCATATCGCGCAACACAACGTCCTTTTTATTGGTCATTAAAAGTTCGGGTAAGTAAGCAGATAGCTTACCGTCTATATTTATTTCCTTTTTATCGGTCAGTTGCATGATAACGGGCAGCGTGGCAGCAATTTTTGTTACCGAAGCCAGGTCGTAAATGCTTTTGTTTGTTACGGGAATGGTGTTGGTTTCGTAAGTATGTCCGCCAAAGTTTTTGCGGTAAATAACCTTGCCTTTTTGTGCTACCAAAATCTGACAACCGGGAAATGCGTGTTTGGCAATACCATCTGAAACTATTGAATCAACCTTATGAAAATCAGCAGCGCTATAACCCATCATTTCGGGAATGGTGTAACTCATTCGCACAGGTGTTGTGCTTAATCCGCTGTTCATCGTGAACATGTTGTTGACATTCACGGGCAGCTTACCCTTTGCGCCAATACCTCCGAAAATCAGTTGTGTGGTGTAGTCCAATGTGTAGGCGTTTTCTTCATACGACAGGATAAGTGCATCGGTGAGTTCCGCACCCGGCAGGCGGTTCAGTGTATAGGCATTACCGAAAACACTGAGTACCACTTTGCGGCTGCCATCATTCAGTGCGTTAATCATCTTCACCGCATGAGGTGATATGCCGAAGTTCTTTGTCGGCTGCGAACTGGTGTTCTGCACATTAATCAGCACGGTGTTAAAACCGGCTAGCAATGCTTTTGTTTTAATATACAATGTGCTGTCGGCATCAGGCCTGATGTTAAAACATTTCACCGGTGCATAATCATTAGCGCGACTGAAAAATATGTTCTGCGAAGTATCGCCAATGCTCACACACGCGATGTTTAGCTTGTCCAGATTTTTTAACGGGAGCACATTGTTTTTATTGCTGAGGAGCGTAAGTGCAGCCGGGAATGCTTTGCGGTTAATCACCTCTGATTGTATGTTATTCAAATCTTCATACAGGTTGTTAAATGCAATCGGTTTGTAGTTATCCAAGCCTGCCCATGCTTTGGTGCGCAATACTTTTTTGCATCTGCGGTCAATTTCTTCCTGTGTTATTTTGCCTTCAACAATTGCCTGTTTTATTTTTTCAATGGCAACGGGAACATTCTCTGCAAACAGCAACACATCGTTACCAGCCAGCAGCGCACGTAAAGAAACTTCGCCCGGCTCGTAAAATTTGGCCACACCCTGCATATTCAGCGCATCGGTAAAAATCAATCCCTGAAAGCCCAGCGTGTCCTGCAACAGATTTTTTACCACTTTGCTTGAAAGCGTGGAAGCCTGATTAGTTGTAGTATCGTAAGCCGGAATATACAGGTGAGCCACCATCATACTTCCTACACCGTTGCGTATCATCTCGCGGAATGGATACAACTCCAGTGTGTCCATGCGCTCCCTTGATTGGTTAATGATGGGAAGTGTTTTATGCGAATCGGAATCCGTATCACCATGCCCGGGAAAATGTTTGGCGCAGGCGAGAATACCATTGTCCTGCATACCGTTCATGTATTGCACGCCCATTTCGGCTACACGTTGTTTATTCTCACCAAACGAACGGCTTCCGATAACGGGGTTAAGAGGATTGTTATTCACATCCACGCTGGGAGCAAAGTTCACGTGCATACCCAAACGTTTGAAGTGACGGGCTATTTCAACACCCATCTCATAAACCAATGTATCGTTTCCGACTGCACCTAAAGTCATTTGTCGCGGAAATTTGAAGGTGCTGTCAAGGCGCATAGCCAAACCCCACTCACAATCCATTGCAATCAGCAGCGGTGTTTTGGCATACGACTGCAAGAGGTTGGTCATGTTTGCCTGCCTTACCGGTCCACCCTGAAAAAAGATAAGACCACCAATGTTATAATTGCAGACAAGTGAATCGAGTTCTTTCAGGTGATTGCTGTCACGATTCGAATAAGCAGCAACCATAAAAAGTTGCCCCAATCTTTCATCAGGAGTAAGCGAGTTGAAAACAGAATCAACCCATGCATCGTTGTTGACGGTAAGAAAAGGCGGAAGCTTTTGCTCGGGCAGTTTGTAGGGAGCAAAACTGCCCAACATCGGAAACACTAATAAAAACAGGGCTATCTTAAGAAATCGCATCATTACATTAATAACGCTAAAAGTACCATGAATAGTATGAGGCATTTTCCGTGCCACCGATGAATTTTAAACAAACGGCTTTTAATTTCTTTGAGTATGTTTGCGATTGCGAATTACTATATGAAACCTTTACCAATTCACCGCAGACAACTCCTTAAAAATCTTGCTCTTGCTTTACCTGCAGGAATGCTCATGCCATCATTACTCGCTTCATGCAAAAAAGATGAAATTGAATTTTCAGGCAAGGCAATCGTTATAGGTGCAGGCGCTGCAGGAATGTATGCGGCTTACCTTTTGAACGATTATGATATAGACGTTGTTGTGCTTGAAGCTGCTCCCGTTTATGGAGGAAGAATAAGACCGTTACAAGGCTTTAGTGATTTTACTATTGAGCTGGGTGCTGAAGAAGTTCATGGTGAGAAATCCTTGTGGTACGATATTATTACATCGCTTAATAAAGAATTTGTAAATGTTGATGACGAAAGCTTTTATTTTATAGATAACCTCCTTAAAAGCGAAACACAACTTGCGAATGATAATGACCTGAATGCGCTTTATGATTTAATTGAAAACATCGAAAACTATTTTGGAACAGATAAGACAATAGAGCAATACCTTACAGATAATAACATTGCACAACGTGTTAGTCATGTAGGTAACGCTTTACTCGGCAACGAATATGGAACTTCAAATACAAGACTTGGCGCGGCAGGTGTGGCCTCATCTGCCCGTAAATGGGATGCGGGAGATCAGAATTTTATGTTGAAAAACGCTCACTACCTGGCAGTGCTTGAAGAAAAATTTGCTGCCATACTGCCTAAAATTCAGTTAAACACTCAGGTTAAAAAGATTGATTACTCAGGTAGTCAGGTTATAGTGACAGACCAAAACGGAAGCACTTATGCAGCTGATAAAATAATTATTACTGTACCTCTTGTCATTTTGCAAAATGAAGAAATAGAATTTGTACCCGCACTGCCTCAATCCAAACTATCAGCCATTAACGCAATTGGAATGAATGCCGGCATGAAGATTATTTTAAAATTCAGCACCAATTTTTGGGTTGCCAATCTCGGATCGGTTTATGGCAGTGGCTATGTTCCCGAGTTCTGGTCAACCGGGCTTGGAAGAAGTGCAGAAAACAACACTCTTACAGCTTTTGTGATGGGTGAAAAAGCCGAATACCTCAGCAGCCTTGGCGCTGGAGCTGTTGATGTTGTTGTTGCCGAACTCGATCAGATGTATGGAACAGGTGTTGCCTCGGGCTCGCTTATTGGCAGTTACATCATGGATTGGAGCAAAGAACCCTTTGTTAAAGGTGCATATTCTTATCAGAAAGTTGGAACAGGCGAAAGTAGGTCAACGCTTGCACAGAGTATAGATGATAAATTATTTTTTGCGGGAGAAGCCACCAATACAGAAGGTCACGAAGCCACAGTGCATGGCGCAATACAAACTGCTGATACAGCAGTTGAAGAATTAGTTTCAAAAGAATAAACTATATGAAAAAAATTATACTTACTCTTAATATTTTCTTGTTTTCTGCAAATCTTTTTGCCCAAAATAAAACCGCTGACAATCTAAACAGACTTGGCATTACCCATTTCGATTCATTGAACTATGTGGCGGCTATCAACTGCTTTACCAAAGCCATTTCGCTTGATAGTACCAATTTTGAGTACTATAGTAACCGCGCTATGGCTTACTTCAGCATGAAACAATATCCGCAGGCACTTGTGGATATTGATAAAGCATTAAACCTCAAAAAAGATTTTCCGGGGGCGTATTACCTGCGTGGAAACATTAAGAACAAATCAGGCGATCCGGAGGGAGCACATAAAGATTTCACCAAAGAACTCATCTTTAATCCCGGATGTTTTAAGTGCTATTACAACATCGGCAATATTTACATGGAGAAAAAAGATTACACCTTAGCCCTTGAGATGTTTGCTAAATGCTCGGCAATTGAGCCAACCTTCAGTGAAGCCTATAACAACAGCGGGATAGTACACTACAAAATGAAAAATAAAATTAAAGCCTGCGAAGACTGGAAGAAAGCCTTTGAACTGGGCAACAAAGAAGCAGGAAAAGACTTAGCTAGATTTTGTAATTAATACCCGTCATTGCGAGCGAAGCGAAGCAATCTCATAATTAATAAACAGATTGCTTCGGGCAAAGCCCTCGCAATGACGAACTAAAACTATGGAAGAAAAACTAAAAGCATTTGAACGTTTACTGAACATCATGGATGAATTGCGTGAGCAATGTCCGTGGGATAAAAAACAAACCATAGAAAGCCTTCGCCACCTTACGATTGAGGAGACTTATGAGCTGGCTGATGCTATCCTTGATAAGGATATGAAGGAGATAAAGAAAGAACTGGGCGATATTCTTCTGCACATTGTTTTTTACGCACGGATTGGTTCCGAGACAAAGGACTTTGATATTGCAGATGTCATCAACTCGCTTTGCGAAAAACTGATTTCGCGTCATCCTCACATTTATGGTGATGTGAAAGTAACAGACGAACAACAGGTAAAAGAGAACTGGGAAAAACTGAAACTGAAAGAAGGGAACAAGTCAGTATTGGGTGGTGTGCCTAAATCGTTGCCTGCTTTAATTAAAGCAACACGCATTCAGGATAAAGCTAAAGCTGTTGGCTTTGATTGGGAAAACAAAAATCAGGTTTGGGAAAAAGTGCAGGAAGAATTAGGTGAACTACGCACTGAAATTGATAATGAAAAAGTTGACAAAGAAAAGATAGAACAGGAGTTTGGCGATGTGCTGTTCTCATTAATCAACTATGCACGTTTCATTGATGTTGACCCCGAAAGTGCACTGGAAAAAACAAACAAGAAATTTATCAAACGCTTTCAGTATCTGGAAGAAGAAACCAGAAAACAAGGCAAGGCTTTGGAGGATA
Source organism: Bacteroidia bacterium (assembly GCA_050186075.1). Taxonomy (GTDB): domain Bacteria; phylum Bacteroidota; class Bacteroidia; order SXHM01; family SXHM01; genus SXHM01. Next base: position 31,367 of record JBFWYU010000026.1, on the reverse strand, counting down.
TGACGCTGGAAGAAATGGATATTTACTGGAACAAGGCAAAGACAATCGATTAAAGAATGAAAAAACTCATTCTGTTTTTCTTACTTATTTCTTCTTTCAATTTATTCGCTCAGGATTCTCTTTCGGTTAAACAACTTCGCCCTTTAACCCGCTCCGGTTTCGACAAACAGTATTTCGGTTCTTACTTTAAAGACACACGCGACATACTGATTGCACCTGTTAAATGGAAAGCTTCGCATTGGATAAGCCTTGCAGCAATAGGCGCAACAACAGGCGTTCTGTTTGTTTATGATGATGAGATAAAAAGACTTTCTCAAAAACTAAGAACACCATTAACCAACGACATCTCGCGCTACGGACTTGAGCCTTGGGGAAAGGGAATGTATTCCATGCCCTTGATGGCAGGCTTTTACCTGCACGGATTAATCTGGAAAAACGACAGAAGCAAACGTGTTGCATTGCTTGGCGTAAAAGCTTTTGTGCTCACAGGAGCATTTACACAAGCCATGAAATTTGCTTTTCAGCGACACAGACCTGATGCAACAGATAACCCATACATTTTCGACAGCTTTGGAGGCACCTGGAAAAACGAATCGTTTTTCTCCGGACATACCTCTACGTTCTTTTCAATTGCTACCATTATTGCCTGCGAGTACAAAGACAAGAAACTAATTCCACCTTTGGTTTACACTATCGCAGGCATTGCCTCACTGTCGCGCATTCACGACAACAGGCATTGGGCATCTGACGTTTTTGTAGGAGCGGTTGTGGGTTATGGTATCGGGAAACTTATTTACAGTCACAACAACTGGGGAATACAAATAAGCCCCGTAGTATCTCGCAATACCACAGGGCTTAATGTTGTTATTCCGCTTAACTGATTATTTCTTTTTAGGGCAGCCTTTTAATTTTTTGAAGGAAGCAATTGTTCCCGAATCAATATCAAAAAGCAGCGAAAGCATCGATTTAGGTTTAATGTTCATGGTGTTGTCGTAAAGGCAATCAATGCTGTATGTATTGGCAATAGTGTGTTCTTCCCACTCTCCTTCGTACAATGCATAGTTAACAACTTTTACATTGTGTGACCCGGACGGGGCACTAACAGTAATAGAATTTTTCTGACTTTCTTTAGTTACAGATGACTCGCCAACCTGTTTACCATCAATAAATACTACACATTTTGTGTCGTGATCATAACCTTCCACAATGTTGCAGAATACCCATGAAATGGTAAGTTTTCCTTCTTTCGGAGGAGTTGCAAGAAGTGTGTTGGCAGTAAGAACTGCAAGAATTACCAATATTTTTTTCATTGTTATAGATTTTTTGTTTCGACAAAGGAACGCTAAATGTATTGGACTAACAAATTTTTGCATCTTTGAAACGTGATGAAGTTGCTTATCAAGAACATAAAAAGCTTAGTACAAGTAGAACAAAAGCCGAGACTGAAAGTCTGTGGCTCGAATATGAAAACTCTTCCCTGCATTGAAGATGCATGGCTTGCCATAGAAGATGACAAGATTGTTGATTTCGGGAATATGGATGAGTTCCCCGGAATTACTGATTGGAGTGGGTTGCAGATAATTGATGCAACAGATAAACTTGTATTTCCTAGTTGGTGCGATTCGCATACGCATATTGTATTTGCTGCCAACCGTGAACAGGAATTTGTTGACCGCATAAACGGTCTTACATATAAGGAGATTGCCCAACGCGGTGGGGGAATATTAAACTCAGTAAAAAAACTACGCGAAGCAAGCGAAGATGAATTAGTGGAAAGCGCATTGAAGCGACTGAACGAAGTAATGCTTCAGGGAACAGGAGCAATTGAAATCAAAAGCGGCTACGGGCTTTCCTTAGAAGCAGAGCTGAAGATGTTGCGTGTGATAAAGAAACTGAAAACACTTTCTCCACTTGCTATTAAAGCTACATTTCTTGGTGCACATGCTGTTCCTGCTGAATACAAAGACAAGAAGCAGGATTACATTTCATTGATCATTAATGAAATGTTGCCACAGATAGCAGCAGAGAACTTAGCGGATTATTGCGATATATTTTGCGAGAACGGCTATTACACAGCAGAGGAAACAATTCAGATACTCACTGCTGCTAAAGGTTATGGATTGATACCAAAAGTACATGCCGAACAATTGAGCAACTCAGGCGGAGTAAAAGCAGGGGTTTCTGTTGGTGCTATAAGCGTTGATCATTTAGAATATGTGAATGATGAAGATATAGCTGCGCTGAAAACTTCTGAAACAATACCAACCATTTTACCGGGCGCACAGTTCTTTTTACAGGAGCCATTTCCACCTGCACGCAAAATAATGGATGCAGGATTGCCTCTTGCGATTGCCAGTGATTACAACCCGGGCAGTTCACCAAGCGGCAATATGAATTTTATGATTTCATTGGCTTGTGTTCAGTATAAAATGACACCCGAAGAAGCCATTAATGCAGCCACTATCAACTCTGCTTATGCTATGGGCTTAAGTCAAACGCATGGCAGCATTGCCATTGGCAAACAAGCAAATGTTTTTATAACGAAAGAGATTTCATCGTATTCGTTTTTACCGTATTCATTTGCAAACAATAACATTGAAAAAATAATCATTAACGGACAAATAAAATGAGTCAATTAATTGAGTGTGTACCAAATTTTTCAGAAGGAAATGATTTGTCAATCATCAAACAGATAACCGATGAGATTGAAAAAACAGAAGGTGTAAAACTATTGAACGTTGATCCGGGAAAAGCAACCAACAGAACAGTTGTAACGTTTGTCGGAACACCTGAAGCAGTTGTGGAAGCAGCTTTCAATGCCATCAAAAAAGCAGGCGAACTGATTGATATGAGCAAGCATAAAGGTGAGCATCCGCGTATGGGCGCTACTGATGTTTGCCCGTTTATTCCTATTTCAGGAATTACAATGGAAGAGACTGCCAAGTATGCACAACAATTGGCTAAACGTGTTGGCGAAGAGTTGCATATTCCTGTTTACCTCTATGAAAGTGCGCAAAAGAATACTTCTCGCAATAACCTTTCTGTTATCCGAGCCGGTGAGTACGAAGGATTTTTTAAGAAGATAAAACTGGCTGAATGGAAGCCTGATTTTGGCCCTGCTGAATTTGATGCAAAGCGTGGTGCAACTGTTATTGGTGCCCGTGATTTTCTTGTGGCATACAATGTAAATCTCAACACCACTTCAACCCGCAGAGCAAATGCTGTTGCCTTTGATGTGCGCGAAGCAGGCAGAACAAAGAAAGATGAAAAAGGAAAAATAGTAAAGGATGCAAACGGAAATCCTGTCACCATTCCCGGCACACTGAAAAGTGTGAAAGCAATCGGCTGGTATATTGAAGAGTATGGTGTAGCACAGATTTCTATTAATCTTACCAATATCAATGTAACACCTGTGCATATTGCATTTGATGAAGTGAGTAAAAAAGCAATCGAGCGTGGAATGCGTGCAACAGGCTCTGAGTTGGTTGGATTAATTCCACTGAACTCATTATTGGATGCAGGAAAATATTTTCTAAAAAAACAGAAGCGCTCAACAGGAGTATCAGAAAAAGAGTTGATAAAAATTGCAGTAAAGTCATTAGGATTGGATGAACTTGCTCCTTTTAAACCAGAAGAACGGGTGATAGAATACCTGCTGAGAGATCCTTCGAAAGCAAAACTCATCAGAATGAATCTTGCAGACTTTGCTGATGAAACAGCAAGTGAAAGTCCTGCACCGGGTGGAGGAAGTATTTCAGCTTATGTTGGCGCTTTAGGAATTTCATTGGGAACTATGGTAGCTAACCTCTCCTCTCATAAACAAGGCTGGGATGAGCGTTGGGAAGAGTTCTCGGATTGGGCTGAAAAAGGACAAAAGATAAAAGATGAGCTTTTAAAATTAGTGGATGAAGACACCAATGCATTCAATAAAATAATGTCTGCGTTTGGTTTGCCCAAAGCAACAGATGAAGAAAAGAAAGCAAGAAAACAAGCCATTCAGGATGCAACTAAATATGCAACTGAAGTTCCGTTCAAGGTGATGCAACTATCCTGCTCTTCTTTAGAAATTATTAAAGCTATGGCAGAAACAGGAAATCCTAATTCTGTTTCGGATGCGGGTGTTGGTGCGCTTTGTGCGCGCTCAGCAGTAATGGGTGCTTTCTTGAATGTGAAGATCAATGCCTCCGGACTGGACGACAAAGAGTTTGTAAAAGATATTCTTGCAAAAGGTCAGGAGATTGAAAACAAAGCACAAGTGGAAGAAACAGCGATTTTAAAAATTGTGAACAGTAAAATATCTGCTTAAAGTTCTTCCTGCCAGATAAAATAGTTTGCAGGAAATTCAGATAGTAAAGGTTTGTTCTTAAAGATACCAAACACTGCTGAACCACTTCCACTCATAGATGCATAGACTGCACCTGCTTTGTAAAATTCATCCTTAATACTTGCTATCGTAGGAAACTTTTCCATCACAGGCTTTTCAAAATCATTCACAATCTTTCCCTTCCATTTTTCAACAGGCAATTGTATTAATTCTTTTAATGAAGTTTCAGGTTTTACAGGCTTAACCATAGAGTATGCTAATGGCGTAGAAACATGAATTCCGGGATGAACAAGTACTAAGTGATAACCTTTTAAATTCACTTCCAGGAAATCCAATTTATCTCCACGCTCAAAAGCAAAAGCAGGTTTGTTAGCAATAAAGAAAGGACAATCACTGCCTAACTGTCGGGCATAATGATGCTTTTCACCCCAGGCAAGATTAAGTTCAAAAAGTTCATTCAGCAGATTGATAAAAAAAGCGGCATCAGCAGAACCACCACCTAATCCTGCACCGATAGGAATTATCTTATGCAAGTGAATTTTAATCCCAGGCATAGGATAATCTTTGCTGATAAGATGATACGCTTTTACACAAAGGTTTTCATCTGCATTTCCGGGAATTGTAATCCCTGAAGATGTGAAACTAACTTTGCCTGCTTCTGAGTTTTCATCAACAACAGCTTCCAGTACATCGCATAGTTTTACAGGAAAGAAAATGCTTTCAATATTATGAAAGCCATCACCGCGCTTTTCAACGATGTTGAGACCTATATTTATTTTGGCGTTGGGGAAACAGAGCATATTTTCTGCTCAAATGTATTGAAATCCTAAATCTGCTTCCAATCTTTCAAAATATGTAACTTGGCAGCCAATTCAAAAAAACGAATACATGACTTTTTTAGATTTTGAAAAACCTATTCAGGAATTGTGGGAGCAGCTTGATAAAGCCAAGCAAACCCATGAGAAAGGAAAGGTAGATATGAGCACTACAATTGCAGACCTTGAAAACAAAATTCAGGAAACACGCAAAGAGATTTACAGCAACCTTACACCCTGGCAAAAAGTGCAGGTTTCGCGTCATCCCGAAAGACCCTATGTGCTGGCTTATATGAATGCCATGACCGATAATACTTTTCAGGAACTGCATGGCGACCGCAGCGTGAAAGATGATAAAGCAATGATTGGAGGTTTCGGCAGCATTGACGGAAAAACGTTTATGCTGATTGGTCAGCAAAAAGGTATCAATACCAAGATGCGCCAATACCGCAATTTCGGAATGGCAAATCCTGAAGGCTATCGCAAGGCTTTACGACTGATGAAACTTGCTGAAAAATTCAATAAACCAATTGTAACATTGATTGATACCCCGGGTGCACATCCGGGGCTGGAAGCTGAAGAGCGCGGTCAAGGCGAAGCCATAGCACGCAATCTGTTGGAAATGTCGCAACTTACTGTTCCGGTTATTTGCATTGTAATTGGCGAAGGCGCATCGGGTGGTGCTTTAGGAATTGGAATTGGCGATAAAGTGCTGATGTTGGAACATACCTGGTATTCTGTTATTTCTCCTGAATCATGTTCTTCTATTTTGTGGCGCAGTTGGGACTTTAAAGAGCAGGCAGCTACTGCATTAAAGCTTACTGCCGAAAATATGTTGGAACAAAAACTGATTGACGGCATCATCAAGGAACCCATTGGTGGCGCACATGTTAATCAGGAAGAAAGTTTTCAGAATGTGAAGAAAGAAATTCTGAAACAGGTTGCTAAACTGGAGAAAATAGATGCAGATAAACGCATTGAAGCGCGGATAGAAAAGTTCAGTTCGATGGGTGTTTTTGTTGAGAATTAAACACTTCGACTACGCTCAGTGTGACAACTAACCGCAAAAAAATATACTTCGCTTCTGATTTTCATCTTGGTGCTCCCAATGCTGAAAGCAGTTTGAAACGCGAGAAACTATTGGTAAAATGGCTGGAAGAAATTCGCAGCGATGCTGCCGAAATTTATCTTGTTGGCGATCTCTTTGATTTCTGGTTTGAGTACGATACGGCCGTTCCGCGCGGTTTTACACGCTTCCTAGGAAAGCTTGCAGAATTAAGCGATGCAGGTATTCCTATTCATGTTTTTACAGGAAATCACGATATGTGGATGTTTGGTTATCTTGAAAAAGAACTGAACATAACGCTTTACCGCGAACCGATTGTGCGTGAATATTCCGGTAAAAAGTTTTTTATCGGTCATGGTGACGGACTTGGTCCGGGTGATCATGGATTTAAAGTGATTAAGAAAGTATTTGCCAATAAAATAAGTCAATGGATGTTTGCAAAACTGCATCCCGATTGGGGAATTAAGATAGCCAATTACTGGTCGGGCACAAGCAGAGAGTCAAATAATGACGAAGTGTTTTTAGGTGAAGAAAATGAATGGCTCTTTCAATTTGCTAGAGAGAAATTGAAAACAGAACCTATTGATTACTTTATTTTTGGTCATCGCCATTTGCCGCTTGATTTAAAAGTAGGAGACAATAGTCACTACATTAATCTGGGCGATTGGATTTTGCACAATACCTACGCTGTGTTTGACGGAGACAAACTGGAGCTCAAAAAATATCAATAGCATGTGGCAAAAGTTTATTCAATCCAATCTTGCAATTTTTGCGGTGTTATTGGCTGTAGCTTTTGCCTCTTACTCTCCTGTACTAAATGGCCCTTTTCTTTTTGACGATGAGTTTTTTATTGAGAAAAACGAATCGGTAAAGGAATTTAAAGTCAAAGAAATTTATACCACCGGAGTAACGCAGGGAGCAAGTGTTAACGGAAACTTCTATCGCCCCAATCAGCAGTTTGCATTTGCTGTAATCACAAAACTGTTTGGGCAAAAGCCTGTTGTATTTCATGCGTTTTCTATCCTCTGCCATACGCTGGCAGCGTTTCTCCTCTTTCTTTTTTTTGCTGAATTAGGTTTTAGCAGAAACGGCAGTTTTATAGGTTCTTTCATTTTTCTGCTTCATCCTGCTCAAACCGAAGCGGTAAGTTATATCTCGGGACTGGCCGACCCGCTTTCTGCAATTTTTCTGCTTTCGGGCTTATTGTTTTTATCCAAAGGATTAAAAGAAAAGCTGAGCATAAAATTTATGCTGCCTGCTTTTATCTTTTTTGTGCTTGCCCTCTTCACTAAAGAAAATATGGTGGTGTTTCTTCCGCTTGCCATCGCAGTAGCAGTATATTTTTTCTTTTCGGGCAAAACAAAACCCGGAACCAAATTATGGGTATGGCTCTTGGTTTTTGTGGCATTAGACCTTACTTATTTTACCTTGAAATTTACTGTGTTTAAATTCGGAGATGAAGCCGGTTTAACTGCCGAAAAAAATCTGTACACCGAAAATCTACACATCCGCATCATTACGTTTTTCAATATTCTTCCCGAATATTTTAAACTGTTCCTGTTTCCCAAACATCTGAATTACGAGAAGCCTTACACGGCCTATACTGAACTGATGAATGCGCGCGTATTTATCAGTTTTATTGCCCTTTCGGTGTTTGGCCTTTCAGTTTATTTCATAAAAAAGAAGCCTGCTTTGTTTTTAGGTGCTGCTTATTTTTTTGCAGCACTTGCCCCTTTTACAGGAATTATTCCGCTTAACTCCATGTACCTCGAGCATTGGATATATATCCCCATGATTGGGTTGATTATTCTGTTGGTTGTATTGTTTGAGCTTTTAGAAAAAAAGAAATTGCATTGGGCTATTGCTGTGGTTATTATTCCTGTACTTATGTTCTTCAGTGTTCGCACTTTTTCCCGTAACAAAGAATGGGCAAGTATTGAAAAGTTTTACCTGAATGAGTTGAATTATTCTCAAGATGCCATTCGCATTTATAACAATCTGGGAATGTTTTATGCCGGCAAAAAGCAATACAGTAAAGCCATTTCGTATTATCAGAAAGCGATTAAGAAATGGGATAATTTTCCGCAACCGCATCACAACATTGCCAATATTTATCTGGATACCAACCGTCCGGAAGATGCATTGAACGAACTTTACAACGCATTAAGAATTGACCCAAATTTCCTCTACAGTCTTGATAAACTACAATTGGTTTATGCTACATACGGAAGAGAAGATAAAGCTCAGGTAATCCGTTCATGGATAGGACAAATACAACAAGGAGGTAAAATTGAATTTGCCCAGATTGATGCGCTTATGCGGGCACAGTGATTATTGCGTCAACTCCCTGAAAAAACGCTCGTTCTTTCCTCTCTTTTTCAGGAATGTTTACATTTGTTATACAGATGTTTGAAAAAATAAAAGAAGCATTCAGCCAGTTTACATTTCTGAGTCCGAAGGACCTGATAGAGCTTGCTTCTATTATTAAAGTAAAACAGTTAGAAAAAGGAGAGCATTTAGTAAGAGTGGGAGAGTATAACTATCAGGCAGTAAAAGTGCTGAAAGGTTTATTGTGTCACTATGTTTTGGATGAGAACGGAATAGAAAAAGCATTGCTGTTTGTGCCTGAAAAAATGAACTCGGGCTCACTGCAAACTACCTTATACAAAAAACCTGCAGATGAGAATATTGTAGCTTTGGAAAATACATTGATATTAGTTGCAGATGCACGTGAACTCGACCGGCTGGCGGCAGATAATATCCGCATCATGAAAATGCTGAATAATAGTTATAAGCAGGTTATAGCTGAAGCAGCAGAACGTGTTAAATTTCTTATTGCTCATCCTCCCGAAGAGCGTTACATGCACTTCTGTAAAACATATCCCGACCTGGAACAACGGGTAAAACAGAAAGATCTGGCCTCCTATCTGGGAGTTACACCCACCTCTCTGTCTCGCATAAGAGCAAGGATAGTTAAGGGTTAATTGTAAGCATACGAAATTGTCTTAAGACAACTTTTTTGAGGAGCGCAATTTTCAAATTTGCGTCATATCTAAACCCTCAAAAAAAAATTACCATGCTAACTAATTTAGTTTGCCCCGTATCGGCTGACCGTGTGGACAGCAACACCAGCCGCCTTACCGTTTTCTTCAATGCTGCGCTCATGATTGCATTCATGTTCACGCTGCAACCGGTAGTGCTGTATATTGTTACAATTGACTATGCGATAAGAGCGGCAGGGTATAACCAGTTCAGTCCTTTGTGTTTTTTGTCGTCAGCAATTATTAAAATTATTGGCAGCAAACCCAAAGTGGTAGATAAAGCCCCAAAGATGTTTGCATCACGCCTTGGATTTATCTGTGCAGCACTAGGCGTAATATTTATTTCATTGGATATGGTAATTCCTTCCATGGGTATTATCGGATTTTTTATTGTGCTTGCTCTGTTGGATTCTGTTTTCAACTTCTGTGTGGGCTGTATCATCTACAACTACCTGGTGTTTCCGTTTTTTAAAAATAAAATGGCATAACAGATATACCTGATACACTCAAATTACAAACATCTAAATCTATAGTAATGCTTAAAAAAATTGTCAGCCATCTTTTATTTATCATCCCGATAGCTATCGGGAGTCAATTATCAATTGTCAATTCTTTCGCTCAGGCTCCCGAAAAAATGAACTATCAGGGAGTAGCCCGCGACATCAGCGGAAATATACTCGCCAGCCAGAATATCGGGCTTCGGATAACACTGCACAGTGGTTCGCCTTCAGGCACTGTTGTTTATTCCGAAACGCATGCCATAACAACCAATACATTTGGTTTGTTTGCTGTAGAAATAGGTGCAGGTAATAATCAGTCAGGAAGCATTGCTGCTATAAACTGGAGCGGAGATAGCTACTATGTGCAAACCGAAATGGATGCCAGCGGAGGAACCAATTACCAGGACATGGGAACCGCACAACTGCTCAGTGTGCCCTACGCACTGTATGCAAAAGCATCGGGTACACCGGGACCAACAGGTGCAAATGGAGCCACAGGACCAACAGGTGCTGACGGACAAGATGGAAATGACGGAGCTACAGGCGCTAACGGAACATCGGTGGTAATACAGGGAAGTGTAGCTAGCTCTGCAAATCTTCCGGGCTCAGGAAACACAAACGGTGATGGCTATATTACACAAGATAGCGGACACCTTTGGGTGTGGGATGGCAGCCAATGGGTAGATGCAGGATTGATTCAAGGTCCGGCAGGTGCAAACGGAACTACAGGACCAACAGGCGCAACAGGAAGTGCAGGTAATAACGGTGCTACAGGACCAACAGGTGCAACAGGAAGTGCGGGTAATAATGGTGCAACTGGTGCAACCGGAGCAACTGGTTCAGCCGGAAATAACGGAGCTACAGGGCCAACAGGCGCAACAGGAAGTGCAGGTAATAACGGTGCTACAGGAGCAACGGGCGCAACAGGTACAGCAGGAAATAACGGAGCAACAGGTGCAACTGGCGCAACAGGTGCTACCGGTTCTGCAAACATCTCCGGCACTATCAATTATGTGCTTAAGTTTACGAATACCACAATAGGGGGCAATTCTTCTATTTACGATAACGGGAATGTGGGTATAGGTAACACAAGCCCAAGCAAAAAATTAGATGTTAATGGCGATGCCAGTATCAACGGGGTTACTATAGGCAGGGGCAATGGCTCGATAAGCTCTAATACAGTTGCAGGAGCTTCATCATTAGGATCCATCACCACTGGCGGTTATAACTCGGTTGTAGGTTGGCAGGCCATGTACAGTGCCACTGATGCAAACAACTCAACAGCCATGGGACATTGGTCGCTTTACAGCAACGTGGATGGTTCTAATAATGTGGCAATCGGCTCTTCGGCTTTGGAATCTAATGTCAATGGTAACAATAATACAGCTATTGGTAAAAATGCCGGCAGCGGCAACCTGGGTTACGGGAATGTATTTCTTGGTTTTAGTGCAGGTTCTAACGAAACAGGCGATAACAAATTATACATTTCTAACTCCAATACTTCTACACCTTTAATTTTTGGCGATTTCAACGCCCAGCTGTTAAGCATAAATGGTAATGTAGGGATTGGAACAATAACTCCTGTACAAAAATTAGATGTAAACGGCAAAATACAAATGCGAACCGGAGCAACTACTGGTTACGTCCCCGTTTCTGACGCTAACGGAGTCATGACATGGACTAATCCTAATACAGTAGTTGTGACACAGGCATGGGGGCTTAATGGAAACAGCAGCACCGTGGACGGAACCAACTTTATAGGTACCACAGATAATGTACCTTTTTCCATTAAAGTGAACAACCAAAAAGCAGGAAGAATAGAAGCAACCACTTCTGCCAATACATTTTATGGCTACAAAAGCGGAAATAGCAATGCAGGATCCGAAAACACCGCCAATGGTTATCAGGCACTTTATTCCAACACCACGGGAAACCAGAACACTGCCAATGGTAATCTCGCACTTTATTCCAACACCACAGGATCCGAAAACACTGCCAATGGTTATTTTGCACTTTATGACAACACTACCGGAGATTACAACACCGCCAATGGTTATTCTTCACTTAATTCCAACACCACAGGAATCGAAAACACTGCCAATGGTTATTATGCACTTGGTACCAATACCACCGGAAGCTACAACACCGCTAATGGTTATTATGCACATTATTTCAACACCACCGGAAACTACAATACAGCAATAGGGTATTCGGCCGGTGTTAGTTCAGGTTTTGGTAACTTAACTAATGCTACTGCTATTGGATACAATGCAAAGGTCTCTGCCAGCAACTCAATGGTTTTAGGTGCTACCGGAGCTAACGCTGTAAAAGTGGGAATTGGAACAACAAGCCCGGCAACCAATCTGCATGTGGTGGGTAGTTCTTCCACTTTCAGCACCTTTATGGCTACTATTGAAAATACATCCAATAGCTATGCGGCACAAGGTTTATTGGTAAAAGCAGGTGAAGATACTCATACCGCCAATTCACAATTTATTCGGTTCAGCACACCCAATGGCACTTCAATAGGTGCTGTTACTCAGGGCTCCTCATCTTCAGTTTTTTATGCCACCACTTCTGATCGCAGGCTCAAAACAAATATTGAACCTACTAAAATGAGGCTTAATGATTTGATGAACATACCGGTTTATGATTATGAATACAAAACCGCCCCCGGAAAAACGCAAACTGGATTTGTGGCTCAGGAATTATATAAAGTATTACCATCAGCAGTTGCAGTAGGTGGTGAAGATGCCAAAACCGAGCCTTGGATGGTGGACTACAGCAAGCTTACACCACTGCTGGTAAAAGCCGTGCAGGACCTAACCCAAAAAGTGGAAGAGCAGCAGAAAGTAATTGAAGAATTAAAGAAAAAAACTGATATTAAGCATTCTGCAAAGTAAAAAATGCGCTTCATTAATTGAAGCGCGTTTTTTATTCTTGTTATTATTGTATAAAACTTATTGAGTCAACTCCCTGAAAATATTCTCCAGCTTCTGTTCCTCTTTCTGAAGCGTAAGAATAAGCAGTTGCTGCTGCTGCGCAAACTGCGAAACAGCAGCGCGCAGGTCATTCTGTGAAGAAGAGTAGAGTTTAAACAGGTTGTTATTTTCTGCAACAACGCTCTCAACACCAGAAATTTTTTTCAACAGTTTTTCATCCACAGGTTTATCAAACTCAACAGTTATAATTTGTTGTGCTTTGCTGCTGCTCTGCAATTCAGATGATTTTTTATCGGCAACAATTTTACCTTTATTGATAATAATTACACGATCGCTGATGGCCTCCACCTCCTGCATAATGTGGCTCGAGAACATTACGGTTTTTTCTTTACCTATATTTTTAATCAACTGGCGTATTTCTACTAATTGATTAGGGTCAAGACCGGATGTTGGCTCATCTAAAATCAATACAGGAGGGTTGTGTATCAATGCCTGGGCAATGCCTACACGCTGACGATAGCCTTTTGATAAAGCGCTAATCAGTTTATGTTTTTCGGGCGAAAGGCCGGTGATTTCAATCATCTCACTCACCCGTTCTTTTACATTTTTCAATTTAAACAGGCCTGCCACAAATTCTAAATACTCGCGCACATACATGTCTAAATAAAGCGGATTGTGCTCGGGCAGGTAACCGATATTCTTTCTTACTTCAATAGGGTTTTCGTTAACATCAAAACCACATACTTCTGCTTTGCCGGATGTTTGTGGAATATAGCAAGTGAGTATTTTCATCATCGTTGATTTTCCGGCTCCGTTGGGACCAAGAAAACCGAGTATCTCACCGCTTTTCAACTCAAAAGAAACATCGTTCAGCGCCTTTTGCTGGCCGTATAATTTAGTGAGGTTAGATACTTTTACTGACATGATTGGGCAAAGATAATTATTTCGTCACCCTGAACTTGTTTCAGGGTCTCATTTTACAGATGCTGAAATAAATTCAGCATGACGGAGCGTTTCCCTACTTTTGCGGTTAGAAATAAAATGGAAGCCATTATCACCAAATCAACCGGCAGCTGGTTTAGCGCGGTAACAGACGATAAGCAACGCTTGGAATGTCGCCTGCGTGGGCAAATGCGCCTGAACGGAAGCAAAAGCACCAACCCCGTTGCAGTTGGCGACAGAGTACGATTAGAAGTTTCGGAAGCAGGAGATGCAGTGATTCATGAAGTGCTTGACCGTAAGAATTATATTGTCAGAAAATCCATAAACCTGAGCAAGCAAACACATGTGATTGCTGCCAACATGGACCTTGCGATTGTTATTGCAACAATTGCAGAACCCCGAACCAGTGCAGGTTTTATTGACCGTTTTTTGTGTACAGCAGAAGCCTATAAAATTCCCGGAATGGTAGTGTTCAACAAAATTGATTTGCTGAATGAAGAGGAGAAAAAAGTAATGGAAGAAATGATGGCTGTATATGAGTCAGTCGGTTACAGAAGCATTGCTGTTTCGGCAACGGAGAAAATAAATCTGGATGAACTGAAAGTGGCAATGAAAGATAAAGTGAGCCTTATAGCAGGTCATTCGGGAACAGGTAAATCCACATTAGTAAATGCACTTGACCACAACTTGCATCTAAAAACAGGTGAGATTTCATCTGTTCACCTGAAAGGAAAACACACTACTACCTTTGCCGAAATGTTTGAACTGGAATTTGGCGGATATGTAATTGACACACCCGGCATAAAAGAGTTTGGCTTATCAGGCATGGGCGATGGAGATCTGGCGCATTATTTCCCCGAAATGCTCGAACGTTTGTCCAATTGCAAATACTACAATTGCAAACATGTAAGTGAACCGGGATGTGCTGTTAAAGCTGCTGTTGAGGCAGGTGAAATCAGTATATCGCGTTACAGTAGTTATCTGGGAATGCTGGAAAATAAAGCGTAAGGAGCGTCATTGCGAGCGAGGCACGAGCGAAGCAATCTCACCATTTAAAAATACCGTATTCTGTTTTGAGATTGCTTCGGCTGAAAAAGCCTCGCAATGACGATGTGCTATTTCTCTACAATAACAAACTCCGTTCTTCTGTTCTTTGCACGATTTTCTTCCGAAGTATTCTGTACTAAGAATCTTGTTTCGCCAAAACCTTTGTAACTCAGACGGTTTTTGTCAATTCCTTTTTGTGCTATATAATTGTAAACGGCCTGTGCGCGGTTTTGCGAAAGCATCATGTTATCACCGTCATTCCCGATATCATCGGTATGTCCATGTATGGCAATTTTTATGGAAGCATTTTCTTTCAGAAAAAGAATGAATTCATCTAATACCAGTTTTGAATTCTCATCCATCTGATAAGAGTTGGTTTCAAAATTTATATTGTTGATACGGTGTGCCGAACCTGTTTCAATTTGCTTTACTTCAAAATCAATTTCCTGAACTGTTTTCGGAGTTGAAAATTTAGCGGTGTCTTCCTTTGCAATAAACTGCGAGGTAAAAGCTGCACCTTCGCTTTTTACGGTCATAATGTAATCGGTATTTACATTCATCACCGCCACATATTCACCTGAAATAGTATCTACATCTACCTGCTGTATTTCTTTTGTCTTGATATTTTTCAGTTCAATTTTTGCAGCAGTAACAGGTTTGCCGCCATCATCTCTTAATTCTCCTTTGGCAATGCGCATCATTTCGGGGCGGGCTTCTTTGTATAGCTGGAATGAATACATGTCCCATCCCCCTACTCCATTCTTTAATTCATTACTGGAAAAGAACGCTGTCTTGCTGTCGGTGCTTACAAAAAAGCCAAGATCATCATTCTCGCTATTGATGGGATATCCAATGTTTACAGGTGCAATGAAGTTTCCTGTACTGTCTTGTCTGGAGTAAAAAATATCAAATCCTCCAATACCTTTTAATCCATCGGACGAGAAATAAAGTGTGTGACTGTCGCTGTGAATAAAAGGCGATTTTTCATTTCCTGCGGTATTTATTTTCCGACCAAGGTTTTTTGCTTTCCCCCACTTACCGTCAATCTGCATTTCAGATTTATACAAATCCATGTTATCAATCGCTCCGATTTCATCTTCACGGATGCTAACGAAATACATTGTTTTCCCATCAGCAGAAACGCTGGGTTGGCCTTCAAATGAATTCTTCTGGTTCACACCTTCACCAACGCTTACAGGCTCTGTCCATTCATCGTTTATAAAATCAGAAGTATAGATATCGCAGTTTTTATAACCTTCCATATCAAACTTACAAATGGTGAGGTACAGCTTTTTGTTATTCACCGAAATGGTTGCTCCGCCAACATTCTCTGTCATATTAAAAGGTGGCGGCATAGCAGCACCATTATCAAAGCCGGTTTCTGAAGCATGACTGACAGTAAACTCTTCTACCTGTTTAGGAGTAAGGTCACCCTTCTTCAGTTTCTCATAATTACGGATGTAAAGCGCCATTTCATTATCAGGCGAAATAATGCCCAGATACTCGTTTGCTTTGGTGGAGATGCCTGTAACAACAACAGGTTCAAAAGGAACAGGATTTTTATAAACATTGGCATAAAACTCAGCATCCTTTTTCAGTTGTTCGGCTTCTTCCATACGCTTCTCATAATCTTTCGGGTAATCACTTACGTTGGCATATTCCAATTTCAGAAATTTGGTGAAATACTGAACTGCTTTTTCGTAATCCTTTTTTCCCATTGCAATATTGCCAAGGTAGTAATAGGGATAAGGATGATAGTTGGGACACTCCTGAATTACCTGTTCCAGATGCTTGGCTGCAAAGGCATAACTTCCCATAGGATTTTTCTCGGCCAGCTTAATGTTTTCATAGGCAAAAAGGTATCGCGCCTGGTAATGCTCCGGTTCTAATTCAATTGCCTGTTCCAATAACTCTCTGCGAACAGAAGGCTTCTTTTCCACGAGTGCTTCTTCATAAAGCTTTTGTGCTTTCTTATTATCGGGAAGATCACAGGGAGTTATTTCCTGCGAAAATAAAATGCAGGGAAAGAGTAAAGAGTAAATAAAAATAAGAGGCTTCACTTTGTTAAACATGACAACAATAATGCCTTGTTATTTAAACAATCCTTTCAGTTTTTTCTCAGCCTCTTCTTTAGCTTTTTTCTCCGCTTCTTTCTTTTTCTTTTCAGCTTCCTGACGGGCTTTGTCTTCCAGTTCTTTTTTCTTTTTCTCGGCTTCTTGTTTCAGTTTGTCTGCTTCCTGCTGTGCCTGATTTTTCAGCTTGTCTGCCTCTTCACGTGCTTTGCGTTCCAGTTCTTCTTTTTGCTTGTTCAGTTCCTCTTGCGCACGATCTTTCAAATCGTTCATCACATCGTTAGCAGCATCTTTTAAACCTGTTTTTACAGTGGGATTAGTTACCGTTCCGCCAATCATTGCATTCACATTTATCTTCTCGCCCACATTTACGCCTGCTCCTTTTGAGTTGGCTTGCGAAACTAAATTATCCAACACAGCATTCGCTTGTCCTCCAAATTCAGCGCGTGGAATTTCAAAGTTCATCACATAATCAATGGTCTGGTCAAAACCTGTGCTGCCGCCTATTTTGGTTTTAAAACCTGCAAACGTCATATCAAACGGTTCAACATTTACACGACCATTTTCAAATTTGTAAGAAAGATTGAGATTATTCAGTTCCTGCTTTTTCAGTTTCTCCATCTTCAATGCATCTGCAACTTTATTAACCGGAGCAAATCCTTCCAAGGTAACTTTACTGGTAGACAATTTTCCTCCTCCTGTCAATGTATTAAGCACAGGCTCCATTTTAGAATCCAGTTCTGTTTTAAATTTCAAATTAGTGGAGAATTTACCTTTTACATATTTACCAACCGGAGCAAGCGTTTGCACTGTGTTAAACGTGTTGAATGTCTTAGTTACGTCAAAATTAGTTACAGCAATGTCAAAGTCAACCAAGGGCTTTTTAATGTTGCTGACATCATAACTGCCTGCCAGATTCATTGTTCCGTCCATCAGGTTCATGTCTAATCCGTTTAACGCAACTTTCTTATCTTTTATTGTGAGTTTGCCCTTTACAGCAGTCATCTCAATATTGTCATACAGCAGTTTTCCAATTGCTGTTGTCATGGTAAAATCAATATTTGCCGGCACATCAATCACGGCAAGTGAAGCTGTATCTGGCGTTGCTGCAGCTTCTTCCTCACCGCTCATAAATTCATTCAAATCAATCATGTTTGAATTCAGGTTGAAGTTTCCTCTTAACAAACCGTTTTCAGCAAAGAAATAATCCAGAAAGTTTTCAATTTTTCCGTTTGCTTTGAAATCGCTTTTGCCGATTTTGGCATCCAGTGAAGTCAGTTCAACAAAGGCCGGAGAAAATTTCAGTTGAGCATATTTGAGGTCAACAGCCTGCGGCAAATCTTTTGAAGTGTATTTCATGTCCTGAGCAGTGAATTCACCCTTTGCATCAAACTCGCTGTAACGCTCGTTATCAATGGAAGATTTTTTTCCTTTTAACACAATATCCGCAGCGATTTTTCCATTCAGTTCAGCACCTTCATCCAACGGCATCACATCCTTTACACTTGATAAATCTATTTTGCCTGCAATTTTGCCGTCAATGTCAGGATCGCTGACTGGAGTTTTAATCAAGAACTTCATATCCACCGGATTTTCGGCAATGGTAAATTTGAATTTGCTGATGTCAATTACCGTTAAATCTGCATCTACTCCGGGGTTATTAATCTTCACATCAATGTTGATGTTATCAACCTGTTTGGGCAGATCAGGGTATTTGAACATGGCATTCTCCACCAGTATTTTCAATCCGAAGGCTGGCAACATTTTCTCGTTATAGCGACCTTTGGCAAAGCCATCGAGTGCCAGTTTTCCTTCTGTTTTTACCTTGTCAAAATCTTTTGCATACACCGCAGGAATAAGCGAAAGAATGTTTTTGAAATCGGTTTTCTTAGCGTTGAATTTGATGTCCATGTCAATGTCTTCAGTTGGCATGGCAACCCATCCGTCAAATCCAAGAAACAGGTTGTTCAGACGTAATTCGTTTTCGGTGAAGGTGTATTTTGAGTTCTTCATATCGGCATCAATCACCGCTTTTAGTTCCGTGTTTGTTTTGCTCAGGTATTTAACACCATCCATTACCACATCAAGGGCAGCAATTTCAGCTTCGGTATCCAATGAAGTATTATCCTGAGTCATATCACCTTTCAGCGTAAGGTCAAGGTCTTTGACTGAAGCAAAGATGTTTCCGTCTTCATCGTTGTAAATAATATCACCATCACTTATTTTTAGTTTTTTCAGTTTCAATGAAAAGGTTGATGGCTCTGCAGGTGCTGCTGCCACAGTATCTGCTGATGGTTTGGTGATATCCCAGTTTGCTTTACCGCCCTTCAAAACGTGAGCATTAATTCGCGGTGCATCCAGAATAATAGCATTAATGCCAATCTCTTTCCCGTTAATAACACTCATGATATCCACATCAAGATTCAGTTCTTTTATGAACGCCAATGTATCACCTTCAAACTCATTGATACCTGCAACTGAAAGGTCTTCCATGCAGATACGAAAATCAGGGAAGGAAGAAATAAGCGATAATCCGAAATCACCAAAGTTTACTTTAGCATTCAGGTTTTTGTTGGCTTCTTCTTTTACAAGTGCAACTATCTTGTCTTTAAAAATTAATGGCAAAACAACGGCAGCGCCCAATAAGAGTGCAAATACAATTCCGATAATGATGAGGACTTTTTTCATAAGATTATATTAAGATGAGATTGCTTCTCCGCCTGAAGCGGATCGCAATGACGGTTTATTTATTTCAGCCCAAAGATAGTTGCAATGTTCTTAACATCTACACCATCATAATTTCCGGAGCTCATTAAGAGAAGATTGGTGTCGTGAAAGTCTGATGCTTTTAGTGTATTCATCAGTTCCTGTGAATTGGTGAATATCTGCAAATCGTTTCGTGCAAAGGCATTTTTTACCTGTTCGGGTGTTATGGGTTTTAATTTTTTGTGCTCAATGGTATGCGGGTTGTAATACACAATGGCAACGTCAGCTTTGTCCATAGCACCTTTGTATTCGGCAAGAAAATTTTCGTTCAGACTGCTGAAGGTGTGCAGTTCCATGCAGGCAATGAGTTTGCGATTGGGATACTGTTCTTTTACTGCTGCTGTGGTGGCTTTCAGTTTGGATGGTGAGTGGGCAAAATCGCGGAAGATGGTAGTGCTGTCGTTTTTGAAAAGCAGTTCCAGACGATTGGATGCTCCTTTGAAACTTTGTATTGCTTCGTAGAACATTTCATCAGTAACGCCAATCTGGTTGCAGACTAAACGTGCTCCGTTTAAGTTCATTAGGTTGTGTTTTCCGAAGATGGAGAGAGGGACGTTTGTCATGCTGAGCGTAGTCGAAGCATCTTTATTTTGCCCTTCGACTACGCTCAGGGTGACATTCAGAGATGTTACTCCGTTTTCAATTGTATGTTCGGGAACAGAGTAAGGCAGTTTCTTTATGTTGTTGGTTGTTTCTTCGGCTACTTTTTTTACTTCTGAATCCTCTGCGCAGTAAACCAGAACACCATTTTCTGAAATCAGGTTCACGAATATGCGGAACTGCTCCACATAATTATCAAAGGTGGGGAACACATTGATGTGGTCCCAGGCAATGCCGCTGAGAATAGCGATGTCGGGTTTGTAGAGATGAAACTTTGGTCTGCGGTCTATTGGTGAACTCAGGTATTCATCACCTTCAATCACAGCAATCTTAGCATTTTCTGAAAGTTTTACCATGGTATCAAAGCCCGCTAACTGCGCACCTACCATGTAATCGCAATCAATTTTATGGAAGCTGAGCACGTGCAAGATCATAGCAGTGATGGTGGTTTTGCCATGACTGCCGCCTATAACAACACGTGTTTTGTTTTTCGTTTCTTCGTAAATGTATTCGGGGTACGAGAAGATTTTTAAACCCAGTTCTTTTGCTCTTGCCAGTTCCGGATTATCAGCGCGGGCATGCATGCCAAGTATAACAGCATCTATGTCTTTATTCAATTTTTCGGGAAACCAGCCTTCGGCTTCGGGTAAGATGCCTGCGTTTTTTAAACGGGTTTTGGAGGGCTCAAATACTTCGTCATCTGAACCGGTAACATGATACCCTTTCTTATGCATGGCAAGGGCAAGGTTGTGCATGGCGCTGCCGCCAATGGCTATAAAGTGTACGTTCATTTTAATCTTATTGGAGTGGTAAAAATAAGCCCTTCGACTACGCTCAGGGTGACACTACAGATTTCTTTTTCAACAAGGGAATGAGCTTATCTAATGCCATAAATGCAAAGGCAAGCACGAAAAAATTGCCGGGTATTAACATGCGGAAACCATAGTTTTCAACCTGCCCGACTAATACCAGTGAAGCGAAATAAGTGAAGATAAAAAGATGAACTGCTTTTTCAGGAAGTTCTGCTTTGTATTTGTTGCGGAACAGGAGAAATAGGTACGTAAAATAACCCAGCCACATCAACGTCCAGTGGGGAAACCAATGGTAAGCAGGTTCAACAGCATTTAAGAAACCAAAGCAGAACAATACTTTGTTTACATAATGCATGATGAACAAAAAAGGTTGCTGCAAAAAGTATTGAAGGTATGCGTCAAAATAACTAGTGGCTTGCGATACATCAACAGAAGCGGGAACAGGATGAAAAGCAATCATGTTGAACAACATGCCCTGCGAGGGCATGAATTGAATGCAATGACAAACCAGGTAATTGCGAATGGCTAAAAAAGAAGATGTAATAAGCAGCACTGTAACAAACAGTAATAGTGGTTTTGCTTTTTGGGTTTTAAATCCGCTGAGCAACAATAGCACAATCAGCACTAATGCAAACAGAAAAATATTGGGGCGGGTAAGCACCGCAATACCCAGAAACAAAGCAGCAACAAGCACTGCCGGCAGTTTATCTTTCTCCCAACCTCTGCTAAACAAAAGAAAGAAAACAGAGAGGGAAAACAAAGCGAGGTTTTCGCCCAGAAAACGAAAGGTGTAGTAAATGCTTACATCTGTAAGTGCCATGACAAGCAATGCAAAAAGAAAAACAAGCGAAACCGTTCTGCTCATTTTTTCACGGAAGCTGAGCCAGATAAAAACTACTGACAAACCCAGCATCAGGTTCTGGAGCAGGTAAACGGGAACATTGTTTTCACCAAACATAAAAAAACAAAGCGCCAGAAAATAGCAGTAGAAAAAACTGGCGGGTTTTTCGTACGCGCCTTCAATGCCGGGCATGAGCAGGCCGTTGTGTTTTATGTCTAAAGCATTGGAGGCGTATTTACTCCAGTCGTTTCCGCTATCTGCAATAATTTGTTGTAGGGTGTTTTCAAAGGGATAGAGGCGCAGCAATGCAATAAGCAAAAACAAAAGAGGAACCGTAAAAGCAAGAATATACGTGTTCTGCTTTGCGCTCATCGGCATTGTTTAATAATACGAAACGGTAAAACTTCCGTTGGTAACATCTACCGAGGCTGATTTTATATTCAGGCCTTTGAAATTAAAAGTGCCTTTTATTTTTTTCAGATTGGTATCGTGGCTGGTGATAATAAGCTCACCGCTGGATGCCGCATACACATCGTGGTTGCTGGCTTTGTATTCAATGAGGTAACTGCCCATTGATGATAATTTGTAGGTGCCGGGTTTTATGGTAGCCGGCACAACAATGGTCATGGCTTGCGATCCGGTTGAGGTACTGCCTGCTATGGAAAGACGACCTGCCACCACAGTACCCGATATTATTTGTGTGGTAAACAATTTAGAGTTTACATTGGCGCGGATGACATTGTACAAGGCCCGCTCAATGGTTTTGCAACCGGGGTTGGTAACAATGATTGTACTCAGGGCAATGAACAGAAATATACGGACGGTTTTCATAACGTTAGTTTAGCTTACAAAGTAAGGTGTTTTTCTTTGGTAAACTAAAATGATGCCACACCTAATCTTTAACACAGCGCACCGGAAAGCCCAATGGTTTTTCGTACACAACGGTGTATAAAATGGTTTGGTTGTAGCTGATGGCTGCGCCCCATGCATAAACAGGGTCGCCCTCGGTTGAACTCCACCAATAGGCATTAGTGCCCATGCCAAAATAATTTCCGAGCTGGTCGCGGAGGCCGCTGGGCAGGGCTGTAAAGCCATACTCATCGCTTGCGTTGTTGGGTGCTGTCCAGTGTGCATTACCTGTTTCTTTCAGTTTGCCTCCCGAATAATCATAGCCTCCGGTATTGTTCATCAGGGTAAGCCACTCGTTGTAGCTGGGTACATGCCAGCCCGCGGGTGCAATGTTACGGCTGTCGTTAATGGCAGCCCAGTTGTATAATCTTCCATACACATCGGCATTGCCCTGCAGGTTATCGTAGTTGCAGTAGGCCCCGCTCGCTGTGCTCCAGGCTACGGCATCTGATACATAAGGTATGGCATCGCCATTGCGGTAGTGTGTTACTTTCAGGTTTTCGGCCATCCATACTTGTCCGCCTATGGTTACGGTGTTATAAACATTGCCGTCTACATCGGTTACGGTAGTACCTCCCCCACCTCCGCTGCCGGTAGTAAAGGTTTGTGTTTCGCCATAGCTGGTACCCATTTCGTTGGTGGCGTAGGCACGCACATAATACATGGTATTGGGTTGCAGCCCGGTAATGTAGCTGGTAAAACTTCCGCTGCCGCTGCCATCGCTGGTGTGACTATCGTAGGAATAAGGTGTAAACCATTGGTTCCAGCACACGCCTTTTTCGGTTATATCGGCATTGCCATCGCTGATGATAAAGCCGCCCGAGGTGGCAGTGGTTTGGGTTATATCGGTAACTATATTGGTAGTAAGTTCGGGATACTCGGGGTCTTCTTTAGGGAAGAGGCAACCGCTGAGTGTGGCTGCTAAGGTGGTGGTTAACAGCAGTGTGTATAACAATGTTTTTATTTGCATGGCATAGGTTTTAAGGTTATACCAAAAATACAAAAGTTTTATTTTTTGCAAAATCTTTTTTAACCACAACGGGTGCAAAGGAAAGCCACAATGAATAGAAAGAAGGGATTATAGTGGTAGCTCTTCACTAAGCAGTAACCAGCAGCCCGAATATAATAATGAACGTTGTAAGAAAAAGGCCATAAAGTTCTGCCGATTTCTTGCGGGTGCGCTTACCCTTATACCAGAACAAACTTAGCTGAGGTGAAATAAAACCAATGACCAGCATTATTAAATTAACCAGCATCAGCAGCACTAATATGCTTTCCATTGGTCAAATCTATATAATCTTTCTGCTTTTACTTAGCCGTATTGTTTCAATGCCCAGTAGATCAAAACACTCAATGCCATGGCAATAATCACAAAAATTATTTGTGAGGTTCTGGCGTCCAACTTCTTTTTGTTTTGTCGTTCGTAATCGTTTTGTCCGCTCATGTTATTTGTTTTATTGTTTAGTAATAGTACAACAAAATAACTTACGGAGCCTTGCGCTTAAAGAGTGTAACTATATTCTTTTGAGTATTCTGTCAGATAATTCCTCAGAGGCACCGGTAATTCTGACCCCTATCTCTTGTAAGTTTTTACTGATGGCAAATACTATATAGTTAGTTGCTTCGTAACCATAATTACATACAAACGCTCCATTAATTATGGTGCAATTCCGCAACTCTTCTTCAACATCTGCTGAAATTCTGTAATAGAATTTATTATTGCGCCTGAAGAAGTAAAACGTGTTGCCGTATTGATCAAACCATTGTGAATCGTTCAGCAGTTCTATGATTTCTTCAATGCTCATGCCTTAGTTTTTTTTGCCTGTCTGCAAAAATAAGTAAATGCATCCCGATAGCTATCGGAAGCTGCTTAATCCGGATAGAAAGGGAAGCCGTAAAGAAAATACAGCTCAGTTTACCCGTTTGTTTATTGGGTTGGCAGTTTGGTCATGTCCATATAGAACACCTCCCAGGTATGTCCGTCAAAATCTTCAATGGTGCGCAGTTGCATAAAGCCATAATCTTTCAGTTCAGCGGGCTCGGTTCCTCCGGCTTTCAGGCCGTTGTTTACAATGCTGTTTACTTCGTCAACGCTGTCAACGGATAAAGCAAAAAGTCCTGCTAAGGCTGACTTTGTATCGGCAACAGGCTTGGCAGTAAAGGATGCAAACTTTTCGTGGGTCATTATCATTACAAAAATGCTATCGCTCCACACCATACACTTTCCTTCATCGTCAGAAAATTGAGGATTGTTTGAAAAACCCAATGCCGTATAGAAGTCCATTGATTTTTGCAGGTCTTTTACTGCCAGATTGATAAAGATTTGTTTTGCCATTTTTATTCAAATTGTTTTGTCAAAATTAATGAAAGGTTGATTTTTTTAACACAGTTCATGTTAGGCGCTGCTTTAATTTGTCAGCCAACTTATTAAAAGTTTAATTGGAATTGTCAAGATACCAAATACAAAGTCCATAAGTAAACCGATAAAAGGCAAAAAAATAAAAAGCCACCACTTGTATTTGAACTTTGTTGTCGTGCCTTTTGTGAGGTTGCCCCAAACTAAAATCATTCTGTCCTTGTAGTAATACAAAATGAGAAGGTCTGAAAGTATCATGCAGCTAAGTCGAATAGGCAAAGCAGGTCCAAACATGTTTGTCGTAAAGGCAAGGTCAACTAAAAATATTTGTCCTAAGATTGGTAAAAGCATTAAAGCACCAATTAAAACTGTCCTGTTAATGACGATTAAAACCGCTCCGATAATTTGAGTAAGTCCAACAACAATGTCAAATGTCCTGTCCAAGCTGAAGAGATGCCAAGCCAAATTGAATTTATCTACATCTTTTAAAGGCGTATTTAAAATCTCAACGCTTCGGTGTCCGAATTGGTCGCCTGTCAGTTTACTAAAGCCGTAGTCCGCCATGTAGTAAGCCAAATACCAACGAAGTGTTAGAATTGCAAAGTCAAAAACTTGTTCTCTTGTCAGTTTCAAAATTGTCTTGTCGTTGTTTGTTTAAGGCTAGTCAGTTTCAGGTTTGCACTGTCGTCCGAAAGTTACCGCTAACGTTTGAGGGCTTGTCGCAGGCGGGAATAAAACGCTACGACCTGTCGCCAGACACAAAGGTAAGTAGAAAGCAATACAGTATGAAGTTCCATCATCAGCCCCGCTTATGGCAAGCCGATGTTAGCGGTTCGTTGTTCTCTTTTTGTGTGTCAGTTGTGATATTGAATTGAGTTGTTTGGCCTTGTTAATTAGTCAAGGCCAGTAAGTAAGTATAAGAGCCACAACTAATAAAGAAGCTAAATGATAACCACCGTTGATTGCAAAAAGTGTCCATGATTTTTTTTCCCATGCAATAGCACTTAAATGAGTTGGTACATAAAAACCTAACCAGAGAAAAAATGCAGAGTTTAATGCATGAATTAATGGTCCCACTTCTTTTACATTAGGAAGATGCCACCAAGCAATCATTGTCCATGAAAGAACAAAAACAAAAAGTATATTTCCAATAACCATAAATGTCATACCTTTTATCATTGTATTCTTATCAGGTTTCATATTCGGGTCATGCCCCATTTCACTGGCCCATTTTTTTCCAAAAAGTGGAGTATACCAAACAAAACCGAGAATAAAGTTTGTCGCTATAGCTACTATTACCGCAATAATGTTAAATTCCATGATTATTTATTTTAGTTGTCCTAATCATTTAGCTTTTAGGTGTTGCCCCGTTTTTGAAGTGGTCGCTGGTCTCCACTATAACTGTTGTTTGAGGGGTATTAAAAGATAGTCAGTAAAGGTCAAAATTACTTTTTTTATAACTGTTGTCAGCACAAAATTGTTAAGTGGCACAAGCTAAAATACAATGACCGCTAACATTAAATATCCTCAATTCCCTAATCCTAAAGCATCAGATACTCAGGCAAATGTAAAACTATTCCACAACCAACACAAAAAATAGTTCAAGTGTTATTAAACCTGAGTAGAGGTATTTTCAGCATCACATGCAGCACCAAAAAACTGCCCTGTGACGAAAGGTTCAATGCTTTACCGGAATAAATGTTGTGTTGCTTTTAAATTATGTCTCTATGCAAAAGATTAATGTATACAGGTATTTTTTTTGCGCAAGCCGGGAAAACTTTTTTGCATAGAGCGAAAAGTTTTTTCCATAGAGGGAAAATCTTTTTGCATACAGGGAAAACTTTTTTCCATGCAGGGAAAACTTTTTTCCATGCAGGGAAAAGTTTTTTGCATAGAGAGAAAATTTTTTTCCATGCAGGGAAAACTTTTTTCCATGCAGGGGAAACTTCTTTGCATAGAAGGAAAATCTTTTTGAATAGAGGGAAAATTTTGTTCCATACAAGGAAAATCTTTTTCCATAATGAGAAAATCCTTTTGCATAGAGGTATTTTCTTTTCGCATGGTTAATGTTCCGGTATTCATAGTAAGAGATTCCTCACCGCGAAAAGCGGTTTCGGAATGACAGGGTTGTGCAGGTCAAAGAGGGTAAGTGGGAGAAGAGGCGCGCTTTGCGCGCCTCATCTCCCACATACCTAAATAGTAATGAGTGCTGTCATTCCGATCCGCCTCTGGCGGAGAGGAATCTTATCAATTTAATCAGGAATTCATTTCAGGGTTGCGCATTGTTTTTTGCATTTCCCCCAATCGGGGGATTGATTAGCCCCTCCTTACCGACCTACTTTTGTGGTGTAATTTATTAGTAACCTTTTAATACTGTAAAGCCATGATTATTACACCCCGCCTTTTTCTGAAAGAAAAGAACCATGCCGAGTTTGATGAGTTTGGTGCCAATATTATTCAGGCACTTAACGGAAACATCAACTTTCCTGTTACCGAACCCGACCTGCCGGCTGTAACGGCCAAACATGCCTTATACCATGCAGCTATAAATGCTGCAACGGGCGGCACTACCGCTCAACGCATAGTGCGCGATGATTTGCGTAAAGAGTTTCATGTAATGATTACCAACCTGGCCTATGATGTGGCTTCGCGCTCCAACGGTAATCTTGCTATTTATGTAAGCAGCGGTTTCGATTACCGCAGACCTCCTGTGCCTAAAGGCGATCCGGGCAGCGCACCTAACTTTCACTTTGAGTATAACGAGAATGAAGGGGAGCTGGTAAGTAAACATGGTAAGGCCGCCAATGCACTTATGTATGAACTGTGGCTGGGCACTACCCCTGTGCCTCCTGCATCAGGCGGGGGAACACCCACACCGGGCGACTGGGCCAAGGTATCTGAAAATACTGCTACCAAGGTTGTATTAACCGGACTTACAAGCGGCACCCGCTACTATGGCTATGTAATTACCAAAGGTGGCAAAAATAAAAGCAGCGCTCCCAGCAATATTGCTACGAAGATTTGTCCGTAGTAGGGGCACGCCATGGCGTGCCCCTACGGTTTTAAATCTTCCTCAATCCATTTAATAAGGCCGGGAAAATCTTTTTGGGTAATTTCTTTTTTGTTTTGGTTCGGAAAAATCTTCTTCAGCGGAATTTTAGAAATAGGTTTTATACGGATAGTGAACAGGTTGTTAAGCACCAGTCCGCCTTCGGTATATTCGGGAACATCTAAGGGATAAACAGTGCCCGGCTCGGGAAAAAACTGAGCATGGCCGGGAATTAACCAGGGTGTTATAGTGCCGTAGGCCACCGTGTTGTGTGCCAGCAAAAACTTTTTGCTGGGCAGCGAAACCCGCTTCCACCAAACATTCAGCACATTGTCCATAGCCGCTTTGGTATCTTCTTCGGTTTTTACTTTTCCAACCCGAGCCAGAAATTCCTGTATAACACTGTCCACTTCCTGCTCATACAAACCATTGCGCTCAATAGCCCACCTTCCAACGTAAGTACCTAATAAATTAGAGTACAAATCCTCAGGCGAAAAAGCCGACTGCACCTCGTGTATGGGGTAATGGGTGGGCACACCAAAATAGGTGCGTATCTCGTGCCACACCGCCAGTTCATAGGTTATGCGCTGCGCCAGAATAAGCATATCAGACGATGACAGCGCCTGCCCCTCCAGCTTAAATTCAATTACACGCTTGCCCGCTTCATTGTTGGTTTTCATCACAAAATTGCGGCAAGCATTCTTCACCATCTCCGATGCAAAATAAGCCACCACATCGGCATTGTCGCGCAAATGTCCTATGTCAATAAAACCGCCATCGCGGGTATAAATAATGCCGTTTACCTCACCATCGCCCCCGTAAAACTTATGCTTTCCCAGTTTTTCGCTGCTGGTGGTGTAGCCCATTTTTGCAGGAAAGCCAAACACCGGAAGGTTATAGCCAAACACACAACAGGGGCGTATCATCCGTCCGAAAGGCTCTATTTCCAGGCCTTGCAGCGAGCGCTCAATCTGTTGTGCTGTTGCAAAATTGCAGTGCAATAGGACAATAAAAACTACTACAGCTAAGTTTTCAGAAAGCTTATGCACCAATTGTTTTGCCATTTTTTAAGGGCTGCAAACTTACCAAATTCCTAAAGGTAAGCTATTCTGTTCCCCCTCATAAACTCAACAGCCGCTGTCCTTCTTCCGCCTCAGGCGGATGCCCGAAGGGCGGATGAGGTTTCAAGGAGGGGGTAGGTGGTGGTGGAAATACGAGTACAGATGAGTACATTTAAAAGAGTATCATTACAGCATAATTCAGCACTAAATCATGCAAAATAAATTACTCCTCTTTTTTCTGTTCACTTTTATAAGCCTTCATAACCTGAATGCCCAAACCTGTCTTATAACAGAGTACATCGTTATTTACAGCGATAGTCAGGATACCACACACTATACCTATGATAAAAAGAGCCGCCTGCTTACCGAATTAAGTTATCCTATGGACGGAGGCGGTTACATTACCGAACAGCGCGATTATTTCGAGGGGGTGCTTGTTTCACTGAGAGAGGGCGGTTACAGACATGATTATTTTTATAATGACAAAAAACAACTTCAAAAAATAACCGATCACGATGACCTGGGCGCGAGTTATTTTTATCAGGAGTTTACTTTTGACAATCAAAACAGGATAATCAAACATGCTTTTTATGATAATTATAATTATGACGAGTATGTTGTTACTGCCTTTAACACCTATCGGTATGAGGGTGATAAAAAAGTAATCATGGAAGAGTATCATGATTATCATGACGAGATGAAAACACCACAGTACACCTACGTTACAGAGTATGGCGATAAACTAAACCCATTTTATCAGCCCATTGCATTCCCGGATGTGAGCCAGAAATATTTAGCTGAAAAGGAAGTTATAACACAGTATGACGGAGCCTTGGTTGAGGAGTATTCCTATACCCGCACCTGCACCTATAACAAAGAGGGCTACCCGCT
This sequence comes from Bacteroidia bacterium, assembly GCA_050186075.1. Lineage (GTDB taxonomy): Bacteria > Bacteroidota > Bacteroidia > SXHM01 > SXHM01 > SXHM01. Next base: position 1,333 of record JBFWYU010000026.1, on the reverse strand, counting down.
TGAGTGTACACTATTGTATCTTGACGGCACGGAGATGAAGAAAGAAAAATATACCTACAATTGTAAGTAACTCCACGCCACAATTCTGCTGCTCTTATTCCCCTGCGCCATCGCTATCGTTTTTACTTCTTTTACCTGAGCCTTTGTCAGTGCATCGTAGATGCTGCCGAGGCTGGTCTGTTTGGCAACCAAAGTGGTAAACCACTTGCACGAAGTGGCAAATTCTCTGCTTTCCGTAATCATGGTGCGGATAAATTTTACTTCACCGCCATCGCACCACAACTCATTGTTTGTTCCTCCGAAATTAAGTGCGGGCCTGGTTATTTTGCGGCCTTTCAGGTTACTCAGTTTGCGCAGCGTACCGGCTTTAGCTTCTGCTGCCGAAGCATGAAAAGGCGGGTTGCAGATACTAACATCAAACTGCTCACCTTTATGCAGAATGCCTTTGAAAATATCACCTGTATTGAGCTGCAAACGCAACGCTACCTTGCCTTTCAGCGAAGGGTTAAGTTTTACAATTGCCCCGGCTGCATCCAGGGCAAGCGGATCAATATCGCTGCCTGTAAAACTCCATCCGTATTCGTGTACACCAATAATGGGGTAAATAAGGTTAGCGCCTGTGCCAATGTCAAGACACTTTACACTGCTGCCCCTCGGTATAGTACCGTTGTTACCCGTTGCCAGTAAATCAGCCACCTGATGAATATAATCTGCCCGTCCGGGTATAGGCGGAATTAAATAGGTATCAGGTATGTTCCAGTGCGCAATGTTATAATAGTGTTTCAGCAAAGCCCTGTTCAGCATTTTTACAGCAGCAGCATTGAAAAAATCAATGGAAGTATCACCAAAAGCATTTACAATTACAAACGGCTTCAACTCCGGAAAGCTCTTGCACAGCAGCTCAAAATCATAGCACTCACGGTGCCTGTTGCGCGGATGCAGTTGTGTTTTTTGGGAAGGATGTTTCATCTTTTTACCACTAAGTGCACTAAGAGCACAAAGTTGCATTATGAAATTGAATAGGCTCTAAACTATCTCTTAGTGTCCTTAGTGCACTTAGTGGTAAATAATTTGCCTCACTCACTAATCGCAATTTTTATTTTCTTATTCTTAATCTTCTCATTCCGTATCAGTCCCAACACCTGCTCCACCTTATGATTACTCACCGCAGCGTAGGACGAATGGTCTAATACTTCAATCAAACCCAGTTCATCTTTTGCCAGTTGTCCTTTTTGTAACAACATGCCCACAATATCCATTTTGTTAATCTTTTCTTTCTTGCCGGCAGCACTGTATAAGGTGCGCCAGCGGGCTGTGGGAGGCAGTACGTTTT
>JBFWYU010000025.1:0-58295 GCA_050186075.1 Bacteroidia bacterium | reverse complement strand
TTTTAACGCTGTATCTACATTCATAAAACTCAGATACACATTTGTTGTTGGAGGAGGAGGTGGTGGTGGTGTTACTCCTGTGTTTATGCACATGCCTGTACTTACACTCAATGGCATATTCAAAGTGTCCTTAAATCCACCTGCTCCCATAAAGCAGATTGAATTATACGGTAATGAACCACTGAATTTCAAAGTAGTCAGATGATAATTGCCCGATGGAATAGTTCCTCCGTTCCTCGCACCAAGCACGGTCATTCCGCTTGCGCTTAGAGTATATCCATTAGTTGCAGAAAGTCCTCCGGTGGCTTCCTGTAACATACCTGACATCAGGTTAAATCCAAAATCACCGATAGGCGTACCCATATTATTTACCCACACTTCAACTGTTTTTAACGCTGTATCTACATTCATAAAACTCAGATACACATTTGTTGTTGGAGGAGGAGGCGGTGGTGGTGTTACTCCTGTGTTTATGCACATACCTGTGCTTACACTCAAAGGCATATTCAAAGTGTCCTTAAACCCACCTGCTCCCATAAAGCAGATTGATGAAGGCATTGTTCCGGTAAACTTCAATGTGGTCAGATGATTGTTTCCAGAAGGGATCGTACCTCCGTTCCTGCTTCCAAGAACGGCTATGCTTTCGGCAGCTGTAGCTCCACCCGCATTAACAGTATAGCCGTTTGATGCTGCAAGCCCCCCATATGCCTGCTGCAATATTCCCGACATAAGGTTAAACCCAAAATCTCCGATAGGACCACCCATATTATTTACCCAAACATCCACTGTCTTTGCCATCGTATCCAGATTCATGAAACTCAGATATATATTAGCTGTTGGAGGGGGCGGTGGAGAGTTGTAGATAACATTAAAACTCTGCGTAACAGTATCTCCAGCGTTATCAATAACAATGACTGAATAGTACCCTGTATCAATGTTTGTTATATTTTGAGTGGTGGCACCTGTATTCCAATTATAACTGTAAGGTTGTATACCTCCTGAAACTGTCAGAGTAATAGATCCGTCTGAGCAAATGCCACAACTAACATTGCCAGTACCCGCATGTGTTGAAACATAGCCGCTAAGAAATAAAGGTGATGGTGGAGGTGGGGGTAAATTAAGTAAGTAACTAATAGTACTGTCACAACCAAGAGCATCTGTAACTGTAACTGTATAGGGTATAGCTGAAGAAGAAAGACCTACAGCAGTATCATTTGCTTGGGTATCACTCCATAAAAAAGTATATGGTGATACGCCTCCGCTTATGTTTACAGCTAGTTTTCCATCATTACATGTAACACAACTAAACGATTGTCCATTAGGATATAATATTGGAGTAATATTTAAACTAAGTTCAATCGGTGCAGTGATGACTAAACTGTCGTATTTTGAACAACCATTATTATCATCAACTCTCACGCTGAAGTTCCCAACACCGATATTACTAAGGTCTTCGCTTATATGTCCTGAACTCCAGGTATAAGTATAGGGTGATGCGCCCCCATTCACAGTCAAATTTATATTCCCGGTAGTTTTTCCTCCACAGTTAATATTATAACCAGATGCATTTACAGTACTTGCAATACTTGTATTAAGTAATGGAGGTTCTGTGATTGTTTTTGAGGCTGAATCAATACAACCATTAGCTCCCGAGACAACAACAGAGTAAACTCCTGCAGCCAAGCCATTAATACTATTCGTAATACTATCATTGCTCCAAAGAAATGAGTATGGTGTTACACCTCCCGAAACATTTGCTACTATTTCCCCTTCACTTCCTCCGTTACAATGAATATTGAAACCATTATATGAGGGGCTATAAAGGCTTACTGAAATGGCTTGAGGCTCAGTAAGAGTTATGGAAGCAGTTGCAGAGTCGCTTAAACTATCGACTACAATTACTGAGTAAGTACCTGCTATCAGATTCACTCGATCTTCTGAAGTTATAGTATCATCCCATAAAATTGTAAAAGGAGCAGCACCTCCAGTTATTGTCAAATTAATACTACCATCACTAGCCCCATTACAACTCAAATTATATCCTCCTGAATATTGCGAAGGGTTGAGTTGAATAGAAATAGGTTGCGCTCCAGCAAAACAAGTAAACAATGCGAGCAATGAAAAAAGAAGTAGCTTTTTCATAAATAAATGTTGTTTATTTCAGGCTATATAATAACGTTAAATCTGACAAATGAAACAAAAAAATGCTAATGCAAAAGAAGGCTAAAGCAACTTATACAAACGCCCAACTACACAATTTTCAAGACGGAGCAATTATAACACTATAAATATTATTTTATCAAGGGATGTTCATAAGTTTAAAAACATAATAACACAATATCTTAGACCTCAAATACAATACACGCAAGAGGTTCAGAATATTATTAAGAATATTTTACAAACAGCCAATTGTTAATAAGTTTGTGTTTTAAACACAAAATTTAATATCAAAGACTTGTATTTACACTTGAAACTAAATCGATTTACATTAGAATAAGCCGATGTGCATCGCATTGCAAATGCTTAGTCTGATGTAGTATTAATAAAAATATCCGTGCTTTAGTTAGACCAAGCAATAAAATCCTGTAACCAATGTATCGGACTTTGTAGCCTGCAAAGCCTTTCCTGCATAGGTAATCTTACCTAATACCGTATACGATATTACTTCATTAACTTTTACATCTGTGATATGAAATACCAACTTATCAATATTGAAATCAGGAATACTAAATTTTATAGTTCCTAATTTACCCACTTCAGTTTCTACCATTATCAAACGCTTGGAGTGAAATATACTTTTTGAAACAAGTGTTTTGTTTATGTGCTCTGATGCGTAAACGGGAAATAGTATTTCTTGCTGTGAAATTTCACGGAATGGTATATTGGTTTTCTTGCTATCGCCTAACTTGATTTCAATAGTGCTGCTGACGCTGTTGAGCATTCCATTTATTGAAAACTCATTACTGATGTCTTTCCATGTTCTTAATCCTTGAAAATCCATATAACGCAAGTTATTTTCGCTTGCCATAAACTGCTCCAACAATAGATTGTTTTTATTTATTTCCTGATGTATCTTTTTCCAGTATTTGTTCTGTAGTGCTCCGCAAACAATAGTGCATCCTGTGCCGAACAGGTTAATGCTTACTGTTGTTTGTTGGACTGCCACGAAAGAATTGATTTGTAGCAGCAAGGTAAGAAAAAACAAAACCCTAACTTTCGTCAGGGTTTTGCTTTTATTTTCCACTCAGTAATGCCGGATTATCCATCAACATTACCGACTGCTAACCAGCTTATAAGGATAATCTAAATCCAGTAGCACTGCAAAGATACTCTTTTTAATCAGGTCGTTGCTTCTTCTTTGTCAGTGAACTTCGCTCTTTTAGCCATCTGACCTGTTCTCGTGCTATTTCTATGGTAATAGGCTCTTGCTCTTTTAGCTTTTGAAATCCTAACTCTGCCCTGCCTTTAAAACTCATGTGGTCTATCCACTCAAAGCACACAGAATTGAATTTACCATTAATGCCAACAAAACTGAGTTTGGTATGATAGCTGTGAATTTCTGCATCTTCTATTTCGTAAATTCTTCCTTTCTCCAATACTAAACGCGGGTCGTCATTATTACCCCACTTTACCTGTTCGTCAGTTGCATCAATAAATCTCATAAAGTTGCCTTTCTTATATCGATTGGCAGCTCTTTCTCGAAATAGAGACTCTACGCTTGGTGTTGCATTATCAGACATATTTATTCTAAATTTCGTAAAAAAACAAGAGGGGTAGCGTTAGCAATCCCCTCTCTATACCACTCCAAAGAACCAGTCTGCAATAATCCCTTCGACCCTGTATCAGCAACTACAATTTACAGACAACTGATACATTGATGCAAATGTAATTAGAATTTTATAATGTTACTTGTATTATATTCTTACTGATTTCTCATGAAATCAAGAAAACGGAACAATTTGGCCATTCAAAATTGCTTAGTTCAAATACAAGAATTCAAAAATATCAATTTTTAATTTTAATCTCAAGATTTATAAAGCAGATAAATAAATCTCTTTTTAAAATTGAAATTTCAACTAAAGTAAATTGTTTATCGAGGTTATTTATTGTCAACTATATTGTCAATAAATACATACAACTAATTGATTATCAGAGCTATTTGTGACCCCGATTGGATTCGAACCAATGGCCGCAGGTTTAGAAAACCTGTGCTCTATCCAGCTGAGCTACGGGGTCGGATATAAATGTTTAAGGTTTAAAGTTTAAAGTTATGAAACCTTAAACTTTAAACCTTAGACTTTAAAAGTCGGGGTGGTCACGCCTCAGGCGTGACGACCTCCTTTCAATTGTCGGGGTGGCAAGATTCGAACTTGCGACCTCCTGGTCCCAAACCAGGCGCGATGACCGGACTACGCTACACCCCGAAAAAACATTAATCAAAGAACTATACCAATATCACTCAAATACCTTCCTGCTCCTCGCTTCTTAATCTTATTCTCTAAATTCATTGCTAATGAACGAGAAGATACCTCTACTATATAAACTATTTTCCAAGGAACACCATTTTTTGTTGATGTTACTTGTTTGGTATTATGTCTGGCTAACCTTAACTCCATATCTTGAGTTTGACCAACATAATATCTATTCAAAGAACTACTAAATAAAATATAAACACTATACATTTATACTTTCACTCATTTTGTTTCGAAGTTGCAACCTTCCCGCCCCAAGCGGGACGCGATGACCGGACTACGCTACACCCCGAAAACAATATTATAAAGAACTTCAATCCACCTCTCAACCTATGTCTGCGGTGAGAGAGGGATTCGAACCCTCGGTACAAGTTACCCCGTACGACAGTTTAGCAAACTGTTCCTTTCGGCCTCTCAGGCATCTCACCTTTTTTAAAGGGACGGCAAAAATAGATATTTATTTCATTCAGCAACTATAAATTATTTTGCCGCAGGTTTTTTAGCCGTTTGCTATTCATTTCTAATACTATATTTGCAGGCTTCAAAAAATAAAAACCAATAATTTACTAATGAAATATACAAATCCTGCCCTGTTCTTAGTTTCAGCTGTTGCTACACTTATACTTGTTTCGTGCGGTGGTTGCGGTGGTGAAAAAACCAAAAAAATAACCGGAAGCCCCGATGTAATTGTTCACGAACTATCGGATGCCGATATGCTGAACCCTTATAACTACAGCGATGCAGGAGCAGGATACATTATTAAAAACATCTATTCGAGCCTGATGGAGATAGATTTCAAATCACTTGAACTTACTCCCCTGCTTGCCGAAAGTCGCCCGCAGATTGAAAAAACACCTGATGGCGGATTAAGAATCACTTATACCATTCGCCCCGAGGCAAAATGGGATAATGGCGAACCGATAAAACCGAGTGATGTAGAGTTTAGTTTGAAAGTAATCAAAAACCCGAAAGTGAAAAACGAAAGAATTCGTCCTTATTATGAGTTTATTACTGATTTTATCACCTACCCCGAAGAACCCCGCAAGTTTACTATTGTAAGTAATACTGTTTATATTCTGTCGGAAGCATCCAGTGGTGATTATGCTGTTATTCCTGAGTATTTCTACGATCCGAAAGGTTTGATGAAGAGCTTTACCATTAAAGGGCTTACGCTTGAAGTAGATAAATTTGCCAACGACCCTAAGCTGGCTGAATTTGCTGATGATTTTAACTCAGAAAAACGCGGGCGCGAAAAAGAATTCATCAGCGGAAGCGGTGCTTATAAATTAGAAGAGTGGGCAACCGGGCAACGTATAGTATTAACAAGAAAAGAAAACTGGTGGGGAAATGAAATAAAAAACGGTGGCGATTATTTTGTTGCCAATGCACCTAAAATAACATACCAGACTATTAATGACCAGACCACCGCACTTGTAGCGCTGAAAGCAGGAAACCTTGATGTGATGCGCAGTATTAAATCCAAAGACTTTGCAACGCTTCCTGAATCAGAAAAATTCAACGAAAACTTTAATGCTCATACCCCTATTCAGTTAGCGTATACTTATATCGGGTTAAATACACGTAAACCTCAGCTTGCAGATAAAAACGTGAGACAAGCACTTGCCCACCTTGTAGATGTGGATAAGCAGATAAAAATTATAAAATACGGACAGGCACAACGTGTTGTGGGTCCTATTCATCCTTCTAAAAAAACGGAATACAACACTGAAATAGTTCCTTTTGATTACAACCCCGAAAAAGCAAAACAAATGCTGACAGATGCGGGTTGGAAAGACACAGACGGAGATGGTGTTCTTGACAAAGTTGTAAACGGACAAAAAGTACAGATGAACCTTGAGTTTACTTACAACTCAGGAAACGATGAACGTAAATCAACTGCTTTATTATTACAGGAAGATGCGCGTAAAGTGGGTATCAATATCAATGTAGTGGCACAAGACTGGTCGGTATATCTGGAGAACCTGAAAAACCACAAGTTTGATGTATTCTTCGGAGCATGGGTACAATCACCAATACCTAACGACCACAAACAAATTTATCACAGCGAATCATATAATGACGGAAGCAACTATACCGGTTTCGGAAATGCGGCTTCGGATGCACTGATTGATTCAATCCGCGTTGAGTTGGATGATACAAAACGTGCTGCCATGAACAAACGCTTTCAGGTTATGCTGCACGAAGAATCTCCTTACATCTATATGTATGCACCCACTGAGCGTATTGCCATTCACAAACGTTTTACCAATGCCGAGCCTTCTATGATGCGTCCGGGTTATTGGGAAGCTGGGTTTGCGTTAGTCAAGTAGAGGTTGGAGATTGGAAGTCAGAGGTTAGAAATGGCAATACTGCATTCGTATATTCGTAAACTATTCGTTATTCGTTGATAAGAAACTATGCTTCAATACCTGCTTAAGCGGCTGCTTATTTTTATTCCTACCATCATCGTGATTTCGCTGCTGATGTTTATCTTGAGTGCGAATGCACCGGGCGACCCAGTGGAACTGATGCTGAATAAAAATTCAGGCAACGAAGGACAATCGTCACAAAAACTTTCAACCGAAAAAGCTTACAATGAACTGAGACATAAACTGGGTTTTGATTTACCGCTGTTTTATTTTTCGTTCACTAACTCCACTACAAGCGATACACTGCACAAAATTCCTAAAAAAGCGCACCGCGAAAATCTGGAAAGGCTTTCATCCAATTACGGTAACTGGAGCAATGTAGCTGCCTATTACAACAGTCTGAGGGATTATGAAAACTCGGTTTTTGCCATTGAGCGTAACGACAGCAGTGCAATAGCGCTGAACGGTGTTAAAGAACGAATCACTGATTTGTATAAAACGTATGAAGAGGCAAAAGTGGCACTCTACTTTGGAGATATAGAAAAGATATACGCTACTTCTCCTGATTTAGCAGCTTCCTTAGCCGGTTTTCAGAAAACAAAAGAGGTTTATGCAAACATGCTGAAAAACCAGAATGCGTATGCAAAATACATTCCTGCTGTTCACGTTTATGGTTTTGAAAATCAATATCACCGCTGGATCACCAACTTTGTAAAAGGTGATTTCGGAATTTCTTACCGCGATAAACGCCCTGTGTGGTCGGTATTGAAAGACGCCTTGCGCTGGACAATTCTACTGAGCACTATTTCTATTTTTCTTGCATACATACTGGCTATTCCAATCGGAGTAATGTCGGCAGTAAAAAAGGGAACCATGCAGGAAAGAGCTACTACCACTACCCTATTCATATTGTATTCACTGCCTTCGTTCTGGATTGCAACCATTTTGATTATCTACTTCTGCGGTGGCGATTACCTTGACTGGTTTCCTGCTTTCGGGTTAGGAACCTTGCCGCCCGATGCGCCATTTGCAGAGCGATTTATGGAAACTGCTTATCACATGATATTACCTGTATTCTGTCTGTCGTATGGTTCACTTGCCTACATCTCTCGCCAGATGCGCGGAGGAATGCTGAATGTAATCGGTCAGGATTATATCCGCACAGCACGCGCTAAAGGACTGGAAGATAAAAAAGTGGTTTGGAAACATGCATTCAGAAATTCATTATTACCTATTCTGACATTGTTCGCCAATATTTTTCCTGCGGCTATTTCAGGTTCGTTTGTTATTGAGTTTATCTTCTCTATTCCCGGAATGGGAATGACAAGTCTGGGAGCTTTGAATGCCCGCGATTATCCTATTGTTTTCACTGCTGTAATGTTCACGGCCATTCTGACTTTGGTTGGAACACTGGTTGCCGATATGTTGTATGCTGCAGTTGACCCACGTATTTCTTATTCGAATAAAAAATGAGTGCTACTGAAAAAGAAATAAAAACCGTTTCGGCTGCCGACCAGAGTTTCTGGGCAAATGTGAAACGTCAGTTCAGAAAAAACAAACTGGCAGTTTATTCATTGTGTTTTATTTACGTGTTAGTGTTCATTGCAATTTTTGCAGATTTTATTGCTAATGAAAAACCCATTGTCTGCAAATACAACGACAGTGTTTACTTTCCTTTGTTGAAATCTTATTCCGTTGATTTAGGATTTAGCAACTGGCAACCCGAATTTCAAAACGTAACCTGGAAAGATCTGGAATATGAATGGGTGGTATTTCCCTTAGTACCTTATTTGCCTAAAAACATAGATGCTTATAACTCGCAATCGGTAAGTCCTTTTGCTGAACAGGAAGTAAAATCTACCCGCTGGAAACACTGGCTGGGAACAGATGAACTGGGGCACGATATTCTTGCAGCGATGATTCACGGAACACGGATTTCGCTACAAGTTGGGTTAATTTCACAAGGTATTGCTGCATTTATTGGCATTCTGCTTGGCGCGCTTGCGGGCTATTTTGGTGATGACCGGTTGAAAGTGTCAAGAGGGCGTTTGATACTTAATATCATTGCCCTGTTCCTTGCTTTCTTTTATGGATTTGGTTCCCGCTCTTATATTCTGGGTGATGCAATCGGTATTTCTTTCGGAAAATTCTTTGTGGAGTTGCTGATAAGTTTTGCATTGATGGCAATAATATTTGGTCTTGCGAATTTGCTTGCAATGGGATTGAAAGCAATTCCGTTCTTCAGACAAAAAGTAAATATTGCGGTGGATATTATTGTTTCGAGAATGGTAGAAATAATGGTTTCCATTCCTACGCTGTTTTTGATTATCGCGATTGTAGCGATTGCAAAACCGTCCATCATTTTAGTAATGGCAATTATTGGAATGACTACCTGGACGGGTATTGCACGCTTTATCCGTGCTGAATTACTGAAAGTGCGCAACCTTGAATTTATTGAAAGTGCTCACGCATTGGGTTTTTCTGAAATGCGCACGTTGTTCCGTCACGCTATTCCTAATGCATTGTCTCCTGTATTGATTGCTATTGCTTTTGGTATTGCCGCAGCTATTCTGATTGAATCAACATTGTCGTTTTTAGGTATCGGTGTTCCTGCCGAAACGTTGACATGGGGCTCCGTTTTATCTGCAGCACGTCAATCACCGACTGCATGGTGGCTGGCAATTTTCCCGGGCTTTGCTATTTTCTTAACCGTTACGGTTTATAACCTTGTTGGTGAAGGGCTGACCGATGCGCTTGACCCAAGGCAGAAGAAGTAACGTCATTGCGAGCGGAAGCGAAGCAATCTCAGAAAAAGATACAGTATTTTATTTATAAGATTGCTTCGGGTGAAAAACCCTCGCAATGACGATTAAGCAATATAATCACTGAGGTATTCAAACGCAGGCATCAGTTTTCCTGCTTTGCAGATGGTAGCACGTTCGATCATTTTGTCGGTATCATCGCCCAACAAATGAGGCATTACTTTATCCATTAAATCTTTTCCGAAATCATTGGATGAATCGCGCGGTAACTCGCAGGGAAGATTGTCAACAGCCATTACAGTAATTACATCTTCTTTAAAAGGTTCATCTTCGGTTTCTGTTTGAGGATTGTAACCGTAAATAGGTTCTTCAATTTTAGAAGAGCGAATGGTCGTAGGCACGGAACCATTGATATCACAGGTAATATCAGCAATTACTTTAATTTTAAAATCAGGAGCTTTTGCATCCTGTTTTGTAAAGAGCTTATCGGCACGGTTATCCCAGAAATGACAGGAAATAAAAACATCTGCAACTTTTGTGTATTTCACAAAATCAGATTTAAACTCCTGCGGATGATGATGCAGATAATGAATATCAAATTCGTGCTTCCCGTTCAGCGTGTAATAGTCTTCAGGATTTAACTGCGTATAAACAGGTTCAGAAAAAACCTGAGTTAAAAAATCCAGTGGTGCTACTTTCCTGATTTTCATAAAATCAAGAATTTCTAAAGCACCGCTTGCTACTCGCCCACCTCCTGTCAATACAATTTTAATAGCAGGAAGTTTTATGTTCTTCAGTTCGTTCTCAATATCAGGTTTGTAATGCTGCAATTGATTTGCAGGTATAAGCGAAAATAAATTGTTGCGTTTTCCATAAGCCAGAAAAGCATTGTACGTGCCAACTATCCCTGCATATCTTCCGAAGCCAAGCACACGGGCTTCGTTGGTGTAGGTGAGGCATTCGTAATCCGTCATGGTGATATTTTTCCTCACCAATGTCTGAAGCAGCGTTTTGTTGTGAGGTTGTTTTTTAATGGTGTGCGAGAAAAAGAAATACTGTTTTAGTTCTATCAGTTTGTCTTTAGGAACCTCTTTAATTCCAAACAACACATCACAATCTGCTAAGTTTTCCTGCAATGAAATCCCAGCGGCTTGGTATTCTTCATCTTTATAGCAGCGCCAAGGGCTTGGCTGAACTACAAGTTCTAATCCGTAATATGTTTCTTTTAATAACCTGCACTGTTCCGGAGTAAAAGCAACGCGTTTATCTGCGGGCTGCTTTTCTTCTCGTATAATTCCAATTTTCATTTCGTCCGCGAAAGTAAAGAAACTGTTTAAAGTTTATTTAATTTTATACTTAAGGGTCTTTTTGGCTGCAACTTCGTTAGATTTTTCGCCATAGTGAATTTCACTATGGCTGCAAAATCTGCCTCGTTTCGCTCAAAAACACCTCATAATAATTTCATAAAATAAACTCTAAACAGTTTCTAAAAAAGCGGACAAGGTGTCAGTAAAAGGGCTTTGGTTCACTATTTGTATCTTTGCGGGCAGTTCTTTGAATAAAAATACATGGGCCCGACTGGTTTTGACAGCGATGTGCTCTTTGTGTAAGCATGTGGTGCGTTGTGGATATGGCACCTTAATCCTAATTCTCAAACAACAAAAGGCGAGTATAACTACGCCATGGCTGCCTAATACTAAGTATTAGTCACCATTGTTCCCCGGGAAGCTCTTCTCTGCCGCGTCCCGTCAGGAGCACCGCAAATGCTGAGATAGTTGCACCACGCTTCGTTGGTGTTACGAAACTAAAGAAGCTAAGCAGATTGATGGCTCTTCAGCTTGCCAAAGTCTGACAAAAATTAAAAGCAGAATAAACATGTAGAAAGCTCATTGATCAATTGTTTGGACGAGAGTTCGATTCTCTCCGGGTCCACCACATTGTATTTATACATAATCAGATAAAACTATTAATCCTTGTAACCTTATTTCTAAAACAAATCTACTTGTCACCACGTTGCAATGACAGCAAATCCAAGAATTAATAGTAAGGTTACGGTTACAGTATAAAGTATAAAGTTTAATTTTTTCTTTCTGGCAATGTATTGATGATAGTGGTCTGGCTGCATAATGTATCTTAAAGCTTGTTTTATTATTTCATATTTCTTTCCAGAAGATATGCTAAATTCATATCTAGTAGTTTGCATTCCTCTTGTGTTTCTTCCAAGAGAACTTTAACCCCATCCTCTGATAATCCTTCAGATATTTCACAAAGTATTTCGCCCTTTGCAGTCCAATATTTTTGAAACTGAAGTGTTAATGAAATGAACTCAACATCTCTTTTGCTTCCTTTTGGCAGTTCATAAATCTCGTGAGATGTATCGTTAATAATATTTTTAAGCGGCTGACATACTTTTGCCGCAGGACTAATGGAGAGTATTGAGAATATATCTTCTAGTCTTCTTGACTGACGATGAGTAACCACCTGATACTCTTCTAATATATCAGCCAGATTTTCTGATGACGACATACGTATCATCTGGTCTAACAATTTTATAAGTACACGTTTTGACCAGTAAATTTGTTTTAATCCATCCACTAAAATTTCGTGATTATTAAAATAAACGCTTGTTCTTTTCTCTTTAAATACTACTACTTTATTAACTTCTTCTGCTACTAAAACTGACATCAGGATACTATCTGCTTTTTGTTCTTGCGGTTCCATATCTTTAGTTTATTTAATTAAACAATATCTTACTTTGTAAAGTCACAACGTTATCATGACGGTAAACACCTGCAGCAGCTGGATTAATAAATGTTTCAGCAATTTGACTCAGGTCTATGTCAGTTTTTTTTTCTTCTTCCATTGCATCGGCAAGTAATGCAGCTGCTTCATACTCATTAAATATTTTAGCAAACGAGCAAAGTGAATCGTACAGAACAATAGTGTGATGAATAATCTGTTGCATACTTACAATAATTCCGGCATCACGTACCATGGTTTCTGCAGTTGAATCAAACTCATCATTCAGTTGTTTAATCAGACCTGAAGCTGATGCACATTTCTGCCGTTCAGGAAACACATTAATGGATTTAAAGATGGCATCTAGTCTTTTAGTCTGATCTTTTGTTACCACTAAATGAATTTCCAATGCACTAACCAACTCAATTGACCGTGTATTTTTAATAACCTTAGGAATTACTTTTACAAGCTCCCTTTCAAGCCAATATAGCGTCTTTAGCTTTGTTTTAAATAGTTCTGCAAGATGAGTAACGGGGGTGGTTTTCTGTTTACTGCGAATGGATTTAACAACATTTAATTCTTTTTTCTGGAGTTGGTTTCGTGCTTTCATATTTTGAACTATTTAGGGTATAACTATTCCATGAATTACTCATCCATTAATGTGATTTTATTAAAATCATGCCAACTACATATCAAATATGTTCTTAGCTAAAACAGATTGATTGCTGTAGAATTAATTACACGCCATGTGGAATGTATTCCACAGTATTAGTGTGCGTTTAAACAAGCTAGATAATAACAACAGTAGAGGTTTAGCCTAACGCACTACTACACATTGAAAAAATTAAGCAAAAACATAAATTTCAGGAGGTTAAACAGAGAAATAAAATTGCTAAACATTCAGATTCAAACATTAAAAATGAAGATTCAGAAGCTAAACATTAAGATTCTAAACTTAAAAATGAAGATTCAGACTCTACACATTAATGTTTCAACCTTACACATTAATGTTCTAACTCTAAACATTCAGATTCAGACTCTACACATTAATGTACCAACCTTAAACAATAAGATTCAGAGTCTACACATTAATGTTCCAACTCTAAACATTCAGATTCAGAGTCTACACATTAATGTTCTAACCTTAAACAATAAGATTCAGACTTCACACATTAATATACCAAGTTCAAACATTAAGATTCAGTTCTTGAAAATCAATAAAGCATTCCGCAGAACTCATTTTTTCGAATATGGATTGTGTTTATTATCGTAACAGATTTGGTAAACCTTCAAGGGTTAAAGCTAATTCGCTGATTTTCTCCACACAGTGTAGGATACATTCCCCAGTATAATTTACTATTAAATACCTCAACTGTTCATTTTTAATTGAATTGAGGATAGCTTTACATACTGGCACGTTTTTATTCAATATCGAATTATAAACAGTTAATTAAAAACCATTCCGCCATGAACTTCAAAATTACTCATATACTTACCCCGGTTGATTTCTCTGAAACTTCAATGCAGGCATTGGATCATGCCATTTTTATGGCAAAAATTTTTAAAGCCAAACTTAGTCTGGTTCATGTAATGGAACCTTTGAGATACGCAGATGAATTTACCGGCATGACAATGCTTGATACTTCAATAGATAAAGCTATTGCTAAAAAATTTGATGAGCTTGCAAACCTTGTTCATCTTAATCACGGCATTCTTAAACCAGATACAATCTTAGGAGAGGGAAATATTTCAGACACGATAGTAGAGACTGCTGCTAATATTAATACTGATATTATTGTGATGGGAACGCATGGAACATCGGGGTGGGCCGAGTTTTTCATAGGTAGTAATACCTACAAAGTAGTTACTCAATCTACTTGCCCTGTACTTTCGGTTCAGCAACATGCCCCCAAAAATGGTTTCAGAAAAATTGTTTTACCGATTGATGATTCTATTCCGTCAAGACAAAAAGTTATTCATGCTGTGGAGTTTGCCAAACACTATGGTGCCATTATTCATGTTGTTGGTCTCATCACTGTTGATGAACCTGAAGTACACAAGAAGTTTGAAATAATGATGCATCAGGTTAATGAATACCTGAAGAAAAATGATGTACCTTTTGAGAATAAAATTCTGGTGGGTTCAAACATTGCAAAAATGGCTATGAAATATGCTGACGATGTAGAAGCAGATTTGATTATGATTATGACTGAGCAGGAAGAAAGTGTGACTGGCTTTATTGTTGGTCCTTACGCTCAGCAAGTAGTGAACCATTCACACATTCCGGTATTAAGCATTACACCTCAGGAAACCTACATCACAGAAATGGTGCATCCTTATTGATAAAGTTTAATTATTACAATGCTTTTTTCAGTTCATTCATTTCTGCAATAACCTCTTCGTAAAGTTTAGCTAATTCCTCTACCATTTCAGGAATATTATCCGGAGTGTTATTGATGCAATTTCTTTCTATTTGCTCATGAAGAATGATATGTTGTTTTAATGCAAAAATACGAGCTGACGAAAGCATTACGTGAGACGAACTTTTTACACCATCCCAATTTGCTTTTAATGTACTTTCTTTAAGTTTGGAAATATCTAACCTGATGTGCTCAAGAAATTTATCAAACAACTTCACGATAAACGCATCATCTGTTCCTGTGTAATCTCTTATAGCTGCTATATTCAGGTGCATGGTTTGTTTTATTTAGCCTGTATTCAATAAAAGCTCAATCAGTTTATCTTTTTGCAAAGGTTTACTGATGTAATCATTCATTCCGGCATTAATACATTTTTCTTTTTCGCCTTGCATGGCATGGGCAGTCATTGCGATTATCGGAGTAGTTGCACTTGCAGAACTACTGTCAGATTTAATTTTTTTAGCGGCACTGTAGCCATCCATTTCCGGCATTTGTATGTCCATCAGTATAAAATCATATTTCTTTTCATGTGCCATATTTACAGCAATAATTCCATTTTCTGCATGTGCAACAATCAAGCCTGATTTCTCAAGAAATTCGGTGGCAACCATTGTATTTAAATCATTGTCTTCAACGAGCAACACTATTTTCCCTGAAATGCTCTTTAAATCTTTTGTGCTTTTTTTGTCGAAGTGTTTTTTTTGTCCCTGTAATGCTTTTGCAAAGTTCAGTGTAAAAGAAAATGTAGTTCCTTTTTCCAATTCGCTTTCTACACTAATTAGTCCTCCCTGATTTTCAACTAACTTTTTAACAATGGTAAGTCCTAAACCTGTGCCACCATATTTACGGGTTATTTCGCTTTCTGCTTGGGTAAAATGTTCAAATACCTTTGTAATATTTTCTTTACTTATTCCTATGCCTGTATCTGTAACACGGCACATAATAGTTACATCAGCATGGGTTTCTTTTTCAAAGATTGCCTCAATAGTTATGCTTCCTTTTTTAGTAAATTTTACAGAATTACTTACTAAGTTCATAATAATCTGATTCAGTCTGAATGGATCACCAATAAGAAGTTCAGGAATTTTTTCATCAATCTTTATTATTGTGCTTAATTCCTTTTCATCAATTTTAGGGCGCATAATTTCAACCAATTTTTCAATCAGATCTTTTATGCTGAAAGGTGTTTTTTCGAATGTAATTTTCTCAGCTTCAATTTTTGCAAGGTCAAGAACATCATTGATAAGCGCCAACAGATTATCTGATGCAAATTGAATAGAGGAAAGATATTTATGTTGCTTTTCATTTAATTCGGTTTCCGAAAGAAGTTGCGACATTCCCATAATTGCATTCATGGGTGTGCGGATTTCATGGCTCATATTAGCCAGAAACTCTTCTTTTATTTTTGCAAGTCTTAGCGCTTCCTCCTGCGCCTCCATCATTCGTTTCTCAGCTTCTTTACGGGCAGTTATTTCACTGTCAACTGCAATAATTTTTTTTATACTTCCCTCACCATCTATAATTGGAGTAAGGGTTGTAAGCACCCAATACTCTTTCCCGCTTTTTGAATAATTTTTCGATTCGTAGCTTACCGATTTCAACGTATTCATCATTTCAATAAAATGTTCTGACTTTGGGTTTAACCCCGACAAAGCATCCTTCACTACGGTGTCGCCAAAACTGCCTGTAATTTCTGCCATTGTATATCCGGTAAGCCTTTCAAAGCCTTCATTTACCCACTCTATTTTACCTTCTTCGGTTGCAATAACTAATGAATTGTCGGTTTTACTTACTGCCCACATTAATTTTTCTACTTCTTTTTCAATCGCTGCCAACCTCTCTCTGTCTTTCTTATGGTTGATGGCATTGTCAATGGTTATAGGAAGCATTTCAAGATAATTCCTGTTTTGATCTTTTACCAGATAATCGTAAACGCCTGCCTTCATTGCCTGAACAGCAATGTTCTGATCACCCTGTCCGGTAACAAAAATTATGGGGAAATTCTTTAGTTTTTCTACCAATTCAAGACCTGTACCATCTGCAATCATATAGTCAACAACTGCAACATCAAAATTATTTTCTGATAAAGCTTTTTCTGAAGCACGGATAGAATCGCATATTGTATAACGGTAAGAAAAGCCGTGCTTACGAACAAACCGCTCAAAAGCCATTTGGTCAACCTTGTCGTCCTCAACAAAAAGAATGGTAATATCTTTATTGATTAACCTGCTTATCATATTAAACTGTTAGGATTAATAAGGCAACTGAGAAGTATTCCAGTAGTTACAGATGTGTAATATATTTTTTTTGAATTCGCTGAAATCAATCGGTTTCACCATATACCCTGCTGCCTGATACTCAAAACATTTTTCCACATCAGTTCTGTTAGAAGAAGTGGTAAGCATAACAACAGGAATTAGCTTGAGTTGTTTATGTTTTTTCAGATGTATTAAAAACTCTATTCCGTTCATCCTTGGCATATTCAGGTCAAGTAAAATAAGCCCTGGCAATTCTGCACCGTCAGCAGTTAAATACTCTAATGCTTCTTCTCCATTCCTTTTATTTATTAAAGGATTTGGAATATTCAATTCGCGGAATGCTCGCTTGAGAGATAACACATCCACATCATCATCTTCAATTAAGAGAAAAGGCCTGGTATGCAGCATCTGTGATTAGATATTAACTAATTCAGACTTTGACCAATATGTATTTATCTCATACATCACGGTCAGGAACTCCTGATAACCCACCGGCTTTAGCATGTAGCCAGCTACGCCCAAATTAAAACTTTCAACTTTATCACGATGCTCATTGGAAGTGGTAAGTACAACCACCGGAATACGCTTTAATTCAGTGTCGGATTTTACATGTTCAAGAAATTCAATACCATTCATTTTGGGCATATTTAAATCCAATAAAATAATACCAGGCAATTGTGTCGCATTGCTTTTCAGAAAATTTAAGGCTTCAAGTCCATTGATTTTATGAATTAATGGATGTGTAGCTTTAATATCTTTCAACGCACGACTTACAGTCATGGCATCTACCTGATCATCTTCAACCAATAATATAGGAAAATTTGTCTTCATCGGGTAATAGGGTTGGGCAGAATTTGATTGCTAATCTAATTTAATTTTTAGGAATTGTAAAAAGAAATGCTGTTCCGGCACCTAATTCTGATTCAATCCATACTTTACCACCTTCACTTTCTATTATTTTTTTTACAATTGAAAGACCTATACCTGTACTTTCCTTTTCATCTCTTGATTGTAATGTTTGAAAAATTTGAAATACTTTTTCATGATATTCTTTTTCAATTCCAGGGCCGTTATCTTTTACCATAAATTTAAATTCAATGGGAGATTCTTCACAAGAAACAGTTATTACACACTCCTTTTTGTCACAATACTTAATGGCATTACTGAAAAGATTAGAAAAAACCTGCATAAGCTTTGCTCGCTGGTAATTTACATCCGGAAATTTTTCAGGAAAGATAAATGTGACATGACTAGGCGGCAATAGAATACCCGTAACATCTTTTAAAACTTCAGAAATATTAATTTTAATTTTCTCTTCTTTTTCCCTTCCAAGTCTTGAGTAACTAAGAATACCGTTAATCAAATCATCAAGACGTTGAACTCGGTTTTTCATCAACTGTAATTGCTCTTTCCCATTAGCATCCAGTTTGTCATTATAATCCATCAACAGCCATTCCGAAATTTTTGCAATACCGCGAAGGGGCGATTTCAAATCGTGTGAAACGATGTATGCGAAACTTTCTAATTCTTTAATCAACTCAGCTTGCTTTTCCTGCTGCTGCTCTATGATTTTATTTTTTTCTATCAAATAAGATTCTGCAATAACCTGCATTGCAAAATCGGTAAGTTTGCCTAAGGTGCTTATAATATCCACCACTTTCCCCGAAGTGTCGCCATACTCTTTAATTACATAAGGAATGAGATAATCCTTTGCTATAGCTACAATCTCATACCACATGCTAAAGGTAACACCCATTTTTGCATAAACGGTTCCCTGCATAATCAGGTCTTCGGTATAAGGATCCCAATCGTTATTATAAATAGCGTTGTAAAGCAATTGTTGCGAAAGTGCCTGACGCTGCAATTGAATATCCTCAGGCATTGATTTCATAAAAGGTCCCCAGAAAGGATGGTTCTCAAAATCTTTCTTGAAAAGCATATTCATTTCTTCCTGATATTTTTTAGTCATCACAAAATACAACTTCAGGTTTTCTGTAACCGGTTCAGAAAAATTGGGGCGCAAAGAAATAGTCAATTCTTTAGTTGGCTTGTAGCTGTTCATGTTTTTTTATCATTGAGTTAGGAAAACTAAAATAAAACGAACTGCCTTTTCCTGGTTCTGATTCAACCCAAACACGTCCGCCAAAATTATTTACTATCTTTTTTACTATCGCTAGTCCAATTCCTGTATTCTCTGATTTTTTTTCAGGGTGAAGGGTTTGAAACATTTCAAATATTTTCTCATGATACCTTGCATCTATCCCTGGGCCGGTGTCCATAATAAAAAAAACGTATTCATTTTGTTTTTTTATGGCATCTACTATAATTTTCCCTCCCTGATCATCCATGTGATTTATGGCGTTACTCAGCAAATTTTCAAGAACCTGAATAAGTAATATTTTATTTATATGAAGTAATGGCAGATTGTCGGAAATTATAATTGAAATATTTTCTCGCGGTTGAAGCAACCTGACAACCTCATTAATAAGATTAAAAAGGTCAATTTTTTCTGCCTGGAAATTAGTTTTACCTATTCTTGAATACTGCAAAATGCCTTCAATAAGGTCATTCATTTTTTGGGCACGCTGTTTCAACAGCAATAGATTATTTCTCCCTTCATCATCTAATTTATTTGCATAATCATGATTTAACCACTCTGCAATGGTAGCGATGCCGCGCAACGGTGCTTTCAAGTCATGTGAAGTGATATAAGCAAAACTTTCAAGTTCCTTATTGCTGTATTCCAATCGTTGTAGTGTTTTTTCCTGCTCCAATTGAATTTTTTCTTTTTCGCGAAGTAATTTTTTCAACTGCTCATTTAATATTCTGTAATCATTGGTTCGTTCTTCTACCTTTCGTTCCAACTGAAGCTGAGTTTGTTTTAATTGTAATTCAGCTTCATTCTTTTTTCCCATTTCAATATTCAATTCATCTACTATTTTCCTGATTTTTAGTTCAGACTCTCTTATTCGCACCTTATCATTTATCTGGTCTGCTACTTCCCGCGAAAAATAGGCTCCCAGTATTCCGGTTATGGGAATGAACATTAAACGCACTACAAGATTTACTGTCGGCACAATGTATGCAGGGTTTGAGACAAGGATGAGGAAGTAAGCCAACATGTAGATAATTGAAACAATTATCGTCTCCATAAAAGTAAAGCGCTGTGCTACAGCAATAATCGAAAGGAACCAAAGTGAATGAAATGGGGAATCGGTTCCGCCTGTGGCATATATCCACATAACAATGAATAACCCATCACTTGCAACCGAAAAAACCCTTGAAAGTAATAAGGGGTATTTTTTATAAGGTTTGTATAATATCATAATAGCGCTGAAAGGAAAAGCCAGTATCATGGTAAATGTGGCCAGCCAAGGTATTTTCAGTGAATCGTCTAAAATAGTATGATACACAACTGAACAGCAAAGGAGAACAAAAAGACGAACCATTGAAATATGGCTTTCAGCTGTCCACAACTTTTCCCTTGTGGCTTCTTGCGAATAATTTTTTGCAGCTTCTAAATCTTCCTTGATACCCACTTTATGACTTTACTTTGGTAACGTAATTATAAATTCTGTTCCTATGCCGGGTTCAGAGTTCAAATGTATTTGCCCTCCCGAATTTTCTACAATTTTCTTTACGATAGTAAGTCCGATTCCGGTTCCTTCCATCTCACCGTTTGTTTTTAGTGTTTGGAAAATTTCAAAGATTTTATTGTGATACTTTTTATCTATACCCTGCCCGTTATCACTTACTGTGAAACGCCATGAACCTGCCAAATCATCGCAGGTAATTTTAATAATCCCTTCAGACTTATCACAATATTTTACGGCATTGGTCAACAGGTTTTCAAACAACTGAGTAATGTTAGTTCGGTAATTTAAAATAACCGGCAATTTTTTTTCAATAACAATTTTAATGTGAGATGGAATTTGAATAAGTTCTGTAATTTCTTTAATCAGTTGTTGCATATCAATCTGCTCCTTCTCTCCATCAAGCCTGCCTATGCGTGAGTAATGCAGAATACCTTCAATCAAGTCATGCATTTTCGAAACACGTTTTTTTAGCAACAATAACTGTTCTTTTCCCGCTTCATCCAATTTGTCTGAATAATCGGCATACAGCCAATCAGACAGAGAACCAATAGCACGTAACGGTGCTTTTAAATCATGCGAAGTGATATAGGCAAAACTCTCCAACTCATGATTTGTAGATTTCAACTTTTTATTGATTTGCACTAATTCTTCCGTACGGTCTTCCACTCTTTTTTCTAACCCGATCTGTGTTTCTATCAGCTCTTTTTCAATTTTTTTACGCTCTGTTATATTCTTTTCCAAATCATCTGTCATATTATTAAATGCTATGGCAAGCTGTCCGATTTCATCTTTTGAAAAAACTTTTGCACGTTCATTAAAATCTCCCGATGCAACTTTTTTAACCACGCGCATGGTTTCATTAATTCCCTTTGAAATATCTCTGCTGACTGAAATGGTAAGTACTAAACCGGTAACTTCAACCGTAAGTGCAATAAGGAAAAGTAATTTTAAAACCAACCCTTCAAGCCACCGTGAACCTTCTCCAAGTGTTGCAGAAAATTCATCTTCCTTTACAGTAAGTTGCTTGTTCAGTTCATTAATCCTGTCCAGATTTGCTTCCATCTCTTCATACGTTCCGTTTCTTTTAATAAAAGTATGTAAGTCGGTAGCTGCCAATTGCAGTTCAGCCATTAATGAATCGGCTTCGCCCCAAATACGAATGGCTTTATTGATATATGAAACGCGATGGAATCTTCTGAATAATTTTATCATTCCGTCAATATCATCAGGATGATTACGACCTTCTAAAAATCCTTGTCTTATAATTTCATAATCAGGATTGAGCTTTGCCATTTCAAGACGCGCCTTGCGATCACCTAAAGGCACTTTCAAATATTTAAGATATTCATTGTAGTAATCATCATTCTCCACTCGTGCATACATTCGCAAAGAAAAAATTGCATCTTTCTGTGCCTTCGACCAAAGCCCTTCGCCACCTACAAAGGCCCTTACTGATGATAGAGTATTAACAGCAAAAAACAGTGTTCCCAATTCCAAGGCGATCAGCAACGCCATAAGACCCAAAACAAAGTATAGCTTTTTGGAAATTGAAATATTCCTAAACCACTTAATTGGTGAAAATTTGTTCACTTTATTTTGAGAAGCCGCATTTCTCATAAATATCAATTAGGATTTAGCTAAAATATTAAAAGTAATCCAATCCTTTATTTTTCTTTCTCAGTTCATCTTCCGCATTAATTAATCGCAGGATATTCTTTACTGATTTTTGAATTTTTTCACGAATGCCTGGTCCTTTTGAGATGTAGTCTGCTGCTCCCCAAAGGTAAAATTGTGTACTTACCCAAAAATCACCTTGTGAAGTTACTGCTATAATTTTTGATTTAGGGCTATACTTTTTTATTTGCTTTAATGTTTCAAGCCCGTCAATTAAATCTCTTTCGTTTGAGTTTCCATCTAAGTAGTAATCAAGCAATACAATGTCGGGCTGTTTACTTATTGCATTCAAACAGTCCTCTCCGCTACGGAATGATTCAATTTCAAAATGCTCATTCTTTCCTATAAATTCCCGGCTGTCAATGTCCTCAACAAACCGAGCAATCAGTTCGCGAAAAACATCTGAGTCTTCTACGACAAAGATTTTGTATTTACGTTTGCTGTGACTCATAATATGGGAATATTTTTCATGTTTTGCTGGTTCATATTTTGTTGCTTTCATAGCTATAAGATTTAATTAATTTGTCTCTTACAGCCGATGGAAGTTCCCCGATAGTATCGGAGAACTTCCGGCTGTTTACTTTACTCTTTTACTACTTTGGTTACATTTATATAGTCATTATTCCAAATTTTAAAAATATAAATTCCTGAAGCAAGTGAACTGATGTCAACAACCTTTCTTGATTCGGTAAAGTTATTTGCTGAAATAAACCGTCCTGTCTTGTCGTAAATATCAAGATTAAAGTTGCTAAGCGGTTGGTCGATATTAATCGCTACCCAGTCCTTTGCAGGATTTGGAAACAACTCCACATCAATTTCTTTCTGTACTGTTTCTACCCCAACCGTGGTTGCATTATCAAATACTGCAAAGGGGCTAAGACTGGTAATGCCAGATCTGCTGATTGTGAAATTTCCAGATGCAGCAATGCCAGCTGACACCTGAGCACTTGCATCCCAGTCACCATTTACATAGTGACTGATGAAACAATTATCGTTATTGAAAGAATTGACCTCAAGACCCGCAGCCCATTCAACACTTAATGTTAGGTCAATTCCCGAACTAAGGTTTGATTCAATCAACCAGGTATTTTCAACAATGCTGGTGGTGTTTGAAAGGCTGAAGCCTGTTGTGCCTTCAGAATAAACCTGACCCATCAGACTTACTCCGAATGCACCAGTGGTGCTTCCGTTAGCCTGCACCAAGGTTACAGGTGAAAAGTTCACACTTGTTCCCACCGGAAAAACTGTTCCCTGTCCGCCTGCTGACACTGTCATTATAAGTGTTCCACTGCCTTCTGCTATAATATAAGTAGTTAAGCCACCACCTGTGATTTCACCGCTTGTTCCAATAATCAAATCATTATTCCCTATGATTACAAAACCTGCATCAAGGTCTAATGTTCCTGAAACAGTTACATCGCTTCCCAACTCCACATTTCCTCCATTGGCGATGTCAATTTGCAGGTCGTTAAGTTGTCCCATTCCTCCTGTGAATGTTAGCTGTCCGTTAACTGAACCATCAGAATGAATTTCAAGAGACGATCCAGCTGCACTGGAAAACTGAGCATTTGAAGACAAATTCATATCGCCCGAAACACTTAATGTATAACCATTTAGGTCAAGTATTCCTGATGTAAAATTCAAATCACCGCTCACCCATAAATTACTTTCAAGAGTAAGTTCAATCGAAGATCCAACATTGATAGTAAGACTACCAACTGCAGGCAAATTACCAATGAAATTAAGGTTACCATTTGTGCTTCCTGAAATAGACAATGAGCTTTGTCCATTGGTAACAAGGGTTCCCCCTGAAGAAGTTACTATACCATTTACAGAAAGTGAATTGCTCCCAACTATCAATTGTCCTTGCTGAATATTAAGCTGGCCGTCCAATTCAAGGTCACCTGTCATAGTTAGTTGTTGGTTATCTCCGCTAAGGTTAACAGTAATATCATTTAAACCGGAACCTGTTGCCTCAAGCCCTATACTTGTTGAACCGCCTCCATAAATGATATCATAGGAATTTAAACCGGTAAAAAGTCCACCGTTTAAAACAACCTGACCTCCGTTTAGCTCTATTATAGCTCCACTGCTGATTGTAATATTTCCGCCAGTTGAAACTGAAACAATACCACTGACCAATTGTAACGAACCTGAAATAAATGTTGAAGCAGTGAGGACAAGTTGTGAGCTGCTGTTTACAAGTGTTTCAACCATCAGATTTCCTGAAAATAGAATACTGCCTGTCCCCGAAACATCAATGCTGTTTACATCAATACTTCCGGTTCCGGTAAGCGTTCCGTTGATTACAGTTACTGTATTCGTACTTCCTGACAACATTCCATTTACATCTAAACTGCTTAATGCCCCGCTTAATGAAATATCCTGATCAAGGTTAACTGTAACATTTACCGGAATAATGACTTGATCCCCCGAAATTAAAACTCCGGGTGACGAACCACCCCAGGTTGCAGAACTGCTCCAATTACCTGAACTAGTTGCTGTAAATACCGTTGCTTTAGCAACGCTTACGAACAGTAATAATACTGCCGACATAAATAGAATTACAAGATTCATTGTTTTGTCGTTTTGTTTTTGTGTTATCATGATTTCTAAATTTTAGAGTTATACAATAAATTATCAATTGCTTTAAACCTATTGTTAATTCTATGCCAATTGATTTAGCTTGCTAAAAAGCCTATAAATAGGGGCATTAAAAAAATACAGATATTTAATAATTAATTTAACGGGGAAATAGTTCTACATTTGTGTGGATATAATTCACATCAAAACATGGCAAAAATTTTAGTTATTGATGATAATGTCGACAGCTGTTTCATACTATCTTCTTATCTGAAGAAAGAAAAATTTGAAACCGAAGAAGCTTATAGTGGCAAGTCTGCATTGAAGCTGATTGATAAACACAATTTTGATATTGCGTTTTGTGATTACCGCCTTCCCGATTTTGACGGCATTGATTTGCTTAAAGAATTAAAGAAAAAAAATCCGGCAATGGGAGTAGTCATCATGACTGCTTATGCAGATGTTAAAATTGCTATTCAGTGTGTGCGGTCAGGTGCCTTGGATTATATTACCAAGCCTATTCATCATCAAGAAATGGTATTACTCATCCGCCAGTTTCTGGATAAAGAAGATAAAAAAGAACAAAAGCCTTCTTCATCAAAATCAACTGAAAAGTATGTTTGGGGTAAAAGTCCGCAATCACAAAAACTCCTGAAAAGTATTGAACTGATATCACCAACAGATATGTCTGTTATTATACATGGAGAAAGTGGAACAGGGAAAGAGTATGTAGCAAAAGCTATTCATAATTTAAGCAAAAGAAAAAGCAAACCTTTTGTGGCTATTGACTGTGGCGCACTCTCGGAAGAACTTGCTGCCAGCGAAATGTTCGGGCATATCAAAGGTTCATTTACAGGAGCGGTTCAGGATAAAACCGGACAATTTGAATATGCAAAAGGTGGCACTTTATTTTTGGATGAGATTGGAAATCTGAGCTACGAAAATCAAATTAAACTGCTTCGGGTTTTACAGGAACGCAAAATCAGGAAAGTGGGTGGAAACAACGATATCGACATTGATGTAAGGCTGTTAGTTGCTTCTAATGAAAATCTGACCGAAGCAGCAAGAAACGGGAAATTCCGGGAGGATTTGTATCACCGCTTGAACGAATTCATGATTACCATTGACCCCTTGCGCGAACGAAAACAAGACATTAAACTTTATGTTGAATATTTTTTACAAGATGCTAATGAAGCACTTGGGAAAAAAGTGAAAGAGATTGACGACCTGACATATGAAAAGCTAATGTCTTACTACTGGCACGGCAATCTGCGCGAACTAAAAAATGTGGTTAAGAGAGCAGTACTGGTTGCTAATTCAGATGTGGTTACGCTGGAATGTATTCCTGAGGAAATCATGTTTGGATCATTGAAAAATGAAACTCAAAATCTGAACGACATACCGCTGAACAATTTTGATCTAAGTACTATTGTTGCTGAAGCTGAAAAGCGTGCAATACTTCATGTGCTTAGTAAAGTGGCAAACAACCGCAGCCGCGCTGCTGAAGTATTAAAAGTTGACCGCAAAACACTGTACAACAAAATGAAGCAATACGGGATAGAGTAGCAGATTTATAAAAATCTGATCAGATAGTTTCGTGATGTTTATGCCTCAGCCATTTTTTATCATTCCTTTCGTAAGCTGATTTGTAATACTGCATCAGTACAAACGATATTATTACACCTGAAGCCAAACCTTCAATTATAATAGCTCCTGTTACTGTAAACGGAGTAAGGTACTCGCCCATTAATGAGCTGCTTTTTATTGCTGTCAACAAACCCGGATCAACATAGGTAAAATAAGCATAAATAAATGCTGCAAACGGAACAACACTGGCTGCAGTAGTAATAAACCCAAGCCCCATTCCGGATAAATATTCAATATTATTTCCCAGGGTTCTGAATTGTTCATACGCATACAAAATGCCTCCCAGCAAAATGAAAAAATTAAAATAACGGAGTTCCGAAACAGTTGCTAATCCAAGCACCTTCATTAAGGAAAAATAGCTTACAAGTAATAAACTTATTACTAAACCTGTTGTAACCCCAATAAACTCGATTGATCTATTAGTCGTTTTCATGATTTCTATTATTTAAAGTTAACAGCATCACGACAAATAGTATTCCTGACTTTATTTCTGTGCTTCAGAATGAAAACATTGATTTAAAAGGGGCAAATTGTGTCTGTTTTGCCCCCTTTTGTGCATTTATTACACAGTTATAATCTGAATATTAATTCAGGAATCATGCAAATTTATTTCAGTTATGAGAAATTGCCCGGACTTAGTAAACCACTACTTTTTCAACTGATTTGTGGTTCTCCCACAATAGCTCTACAAAGTAAGAACCTGCGAGAAGATTATTAACCGCATTGAGTTTATATGCTCCATCTGATTGCTCATTAATACGTTCTGAAGCTAACAATCGTCCTGCAATATCAACTACATTAACTGTTATTTCGTGGCCATTTGTTTCTCCGATATTGAGGAATAAGGGAGTATTTTTTTGTACAGGATTTGGAAAGATATGAAGTTGATTAGCGGATAAATTATCCTTTATTCCTACGGGTGAAAGTGCATGAAAAGCATTTATTCGTCCTGCACCAAGTTGTCCGATGAAGCCTGAATTCTGAGCGTCAATATTTTCACAACCTTGTTGCATCTTGGCTTTTACCTGAGCTGGTGTTAATCCCGGCTCATCTGACAAAACCAAAGCAGCCAATCCGGCAACTAAAGGAGTTGCCATAGAAGTACCACTTAAATTTCCATAGGTATTTCCGCTTTCGGTCAGAGTACTGTAAATGCTAACTCCGGGTGCCATAACATCTATCCAATTTCCGTAATTTGAAAAACTTGATTTCGCATCGTTTTGATCTGTTGCGCCAACAGCAATAACATTGGAATAGGCAGCAGGAAAATGAACTGTATTAGTATTATCATTTCCGGCAGCGGCAATCAAAACAATTCCGGCAGCATAAGCCTGATTAAGTACAAGTTCTGAAACCAATGCTCCGCCTGCACCTCCATAAGACATACTTATAATATCTGCACCGGCTCGCATGGCATAAAAAACTCCATCCTGAGCGCTGGGAAGTTCATCACCTCCACCACTGTTTGGACTGCATTTTACTGACATAAATTTACAGTTGTAACCAAGTGAAGCCACCCCCATATTATTATTGGTGGCTGCTGCTGCAATCCCGGCTACATGTGTTCCATGTTTAAATGGAGAACTATTTAAGGTTCCTGAAGGTGGTTCAGGATTGCCATCACTATCAGCAACATCAAATCCATAAATATCATCTGTATAACCGTTCAGGTCATCATCAAATCCCGTAATTCCGTTTTGTTCTGTTGTGTTTACCCATCGGTTGGCAGCAAGATCCTGGTGCGAATGTAACACAGCGTTGTCAACTATAGCAATAACAACAGATGAACTGCCCGTAGTAATATCCCATGCTTGCTCTGCATCTATTTTTTCCAGACTCCATTGTTGCGAATCAAAATCATTGGGTGTTGAAGTTGTTCTGTACAAAGGAACTTTTTCAGCAAACTCTACATCAGCAATCAATTCCAGTTCTGTAATCAGATTTTCAACTAACGCAGCGTTTGAAAATTTTACACGATAAATTTTATCTAACGCTGTTCCGGGTAATTTAAAAGGCTTGTAAAGTGTATCAATACTGTAGGTAATAAACAAAAGATTTAATGCCGGAATAGTGCTCTGATATGGATCAAGTTCCAGCACTGAGTTATCATTTAGTTTAAAATGCACTACTCCATCCACATAATCAGGATTTACAGTTTGTGCAAAAATCTGAGAAGTAAAAAACAGTGTTATTATTAAAGAAAGTTTAAATTTATTCATGGTTATAAGTAGTTGACAGCATTACAAAGCTAACCTAAATTAGCTGTTAACTCGGCAGAATAAAAAAAGGGAGGGGGTGCGGCTCCCCTCCCTTTTACGATTTACTCTCACATTCAGATTTCAATGGTGCCCATTTGGGTAATTTCACCCTGAACAACAGTTACATTATGAATATTGATTTCAACCGGTTCTGTTGGCAAGCCCGGAAGTTGTAATCCGGCTATACCTTGTGCCTGTCCCTGAAACTGAACTACCAGCTCATAACTTCCTTCTGCAACTCCGCTGATAAGGAATGCTCCGTTTGCATTAGTAAATGCTGAGTAGATAATTTCTCCTGATTCGTTTTGCAACATCACTACGGCATCAAGCGGTAATGATAATTGTCCCTGAACTCCTGCTTCGGCATCTACTACTGTGGTAATTTCGGGGTTAAGGAAAAACTCGCCTGATTCGCTTTGAATAATGGAAGTAGCTACGTTGAAATCAAGCAGTACTTCGGCATGGCTGGTTGCAGACAGTTGCTCATGAATATCAAATTCAATGCTGTGGCCACCTTCAAGATCAAAACTAACCTGGCTGCCGTTTTGATCAACCACCAAGGTGTTATCATCACCAATATACAACGCAATTGCAGTGTAAAGTCCTGCTTCTAATCCGCTTTGACTTGCAATATCAATAGATGTTCCGTTGGTAAGTTCAAGCACGCTTACTAATTGTGATTCGTTGCTCAATACTACCCAACCCGAACCTTCAAGGTAAGCTTCAACGCGATCTATTTCTACTTGCAGGGCTTCGAAGTCAGCCGGTGCGTCAGTCATTTTAATGGTAAAACTATTTGATTGTTCTGCGGGATTTTGAGTGGCATCTTTTTCACAAGCAGAAACAAAAATTACTAACAGTGCTACTATTAGTTTGGATGCAATTTTAATTGTTTTCATAATTTCTGAGTTTTAAAGGTTAATGCTTAAACTCATTTCAATAAACCGTGCCAAAAAAATAGTTTTACTATAATTATTATTCAAAAATGTCAGTATTTATAGGGCTTTCAGAATTATTGAAGATTTAAAAGATTACTTGCATCCATAATATGAGTGGGTAAATATTTGCGCAGCATAAGAGTAATTTATTGCCCATTAAATATCGTTGGCAAATCATTTTTTCAGAAGTTAATTGCAGGTATTGAACTCTGTCGGGCAACTATTAAAGCCTGAGTTAATGATAGGGAAGGGGCTAAAGCCCCTTTTTAAATATCATGGCCTCCAACTCAGTTCATAAACAGCAGTTAGATACGCTCTTAGACTACCTCCGTAATTTCCACGGAAGCAATTATGAAAATATCGTTGTGAGCGTGAGACACACGCTCACAGTTCCGAGAACATTATTGTGAATTTGGGACACACGCTCATAATCATTTTACAACCATTGTGAATGTAGGACACACGCTCACAGTTGCGGAAACATTATTGTGAGCGTAGGACACACCATCACAATCATTTTGCAATTATTGTGAACATGGGACACACACTCACAATAATTCTACAGTCATTGTGAACGTGAGACACCCGCTCACAATTAGAAAAGTATAATTGTGAATGTAAGACACAAAGAGGCAATCGGATAATTGAACAACCTCTTTATGAGTAGTTTTACTTTGTGCCTGAGCTTCACATAACAAATACATTCCGTCAGAAAGTTTCAGCTAATAAGCAACAAGTAGGTATAATAAAAAAACAGCAAAGCGGAAACCGATGAGAACCGCTTTGCTGTTTAACAAGGCCTGAACTTACTAACCCTCATTCAAGTCTTGCTTTGTCTAAAACCATTACTTGGTTTCCAATACCAAGTATTTTGAACTTTTCCAAAACTCGTTAGGGTCGGTTATGTTCAGTGATGCTATCTGGTTGCCTTCTTTTACAAACTCATAAGAGCCTGCTTCGTGTCCGGTAATCAACTTTGCTTTCTTAGCATTTACAGGAATTACTTTTGTTTCGCGCATGTCAATTCGTGTAAAATTAGTTGGTTCCAGATCGCTGTTCAGCACTTTTGTTCCGCCTATTCCAAGCAGGTCGCCTTTCTTATCAATTATACCTTGACGTTTCAGTTCTTTAGTGCTTCCTTCAGTGTAATAAACAGCATTAAATTCCTCATCATACCAATTCAGCGATTGCACTAGTGATTCATTTGCAAGAACAACGGCATCTATTTGTTTGATAACAGCGGCATATCTGTAATCACTTTCTACCAATTGCCTTTTCAAATCTCCTACCTGCTCTTCATACTCTCTCACTTTTTCTTCGGCTTCAACCAACATGTCGTTAAGTTTTGTTCCGTCATACTTGGTTCTTCTCAACTGCTCGTCTAATGATTCAATTTTTTTGCGGTTATCAATTACCAAGTTGTTAATAGCTTCAATGTTTTGCAGAATGCGTTCTTTTTCAGCTGGAATATTTTCAATCAACCCATCACCCGAAGCGAAAATTATTCCTTCTCTTCGTGTAATTTCCTGCAAGTTTTCATCTATCTCGCCAATGGTTTCATTAAATATCCGTTCCTGCTCACCTGCCCATGCCACAGCTTCTACAAGCGCAGCCTCTTCGGGTGTAACATCCTGCTCTTTTGAAAGTGCCTCGGGCTTATGTTTTGCGATATAATCGCATCCTGCTACAACTCCTGTAAGCACAAGACAAAACAGAAGTGTTATTTTTTGCATTGTTTTCATGATTTGTTTCCTCCTTAAGTTTAGTTTATAATTTGTGTTCTTAAAATGCCACCTTCACACCAATTCCTGGGTCAAGTGAAAGGTAAGCTCGTCCGTTGGTATTCATTTCAAAAAATGGTTTCATATCTAAGCTTACTGCCAACGGAATGGGTGCTATTTTATACTCCATTCCAATTATCCCGTCCATTCCTATTCCAACATCTCCTGAACGGTAAAAATCTCTTCGTCCGCTGTTTTCGTAATAATATATCCTGCCTGTTCCAAAAGCAGCATGTGCACCACCACCAAAATACATGTATAATCCGGGGGCGCCTGCGTTTACATGATGCTCATAAAGTGCAGTAAGCGTAAATGAATTAGGCCATATACCTACGATACCTTCTATTGCTCCGGCATCCGTTACAAAGTGCTTTATGGTAAGCCCGGATGTTATGCCGGCACGTAAACCAAAAGCAGTTCTGTAAGTATTTTTATTTATTGAGGGAGTTAGTGTTCCGTCATTTTCCTGTGCATTAGTTGACAGTGAAAACAGTATAACTCCAAGAACTATGATTGCGTTCTTATAAAATGATTGCGTTTTCATGATTTTGTAGTTTTAGTTGTTTGTTTTTACTTATTGCCAAATAATATTCCTATCCCGCCCATTACTGTTATATCCCTGTTTTTTAAATCAAGAGGCTCGTCTGAGTTTTCAATTTCGGTAGCTCCAATTCCATAGCGTACATCAATTGAAAGAAAAATAGGTTTGAGTTCTATGTCCACACCACCACCTACAACAGCACCGTAATCAGTGTTTTTTACGTCCAATTCCCTGCTGTATGTTATTTCGGTGTTGGTTTGCACTGCCCTGTAGCTGGAGTTTGTTTTAAAGGCAAAATATGGCCCACCAAAAACATTGGGATAAAATACTTTTCCAATTGGCACTCTCACTTTCACCAACAATGGGGTTTCAAAATATTCCAATTCATATTCTTCACGGATATTAAAAGCATCGCGATGGTTTACAGCACCCTTGCGGTGAAATAAAAGCTCGGGTTGAAATGACAAGAACCGCGCAGGTGAAATATTGATAAACGCACCCGCAGCAAGTGTTTTCCTCACATCAAGACTACCCACATCATCACCTGAAAATTCACTGCCGGAATAGCCTGCCTTTGCACCGATTGCAACCGTTGTTTGTGCTCTGGTAACATTAGCTAATGCTAAAACCAGCAAGAGAATAATCATAGCAGTAAGATACATATACAGCATAGCTTTTTTGCTTATTCGCTCCATTCTATTTGATTTATGAACTAACATGGCTTTTGATTTTTAAAGGATTAATAATTACTAAAACTACAGTCCCAGAATTTTTGCATCCACTCTAAATACACTGTGAATTTTCACTCTCAAATCTTCGGTCAATGCCTCATCTGTTACTGTTTTTGCTCTTAATGAAATTTTATCTTTTTTAAGGTATTCGCTTAAATCTTTATCTGTAACATCTAGCGCTAACATGTTGCCAGCATCATCGGGAATAACTATTTTTTCTGCTACTTTTATTTCAGGCAATCCGTCAGCTTTCATAAACAGTTCAACCGATTTAAGAAAACGGAATGTGTATCCTGCATTTTCTATATGCAGCGTAAGCGTTTTTAGTTTTATTGATTCAATTAAATCCTTTCGCGTATCGTGAATAGCAAATTGTTCTTCGGTATCAGTTGTCACTTCCGGTGATGTAAGGTCAATTGGCATGTTCACTATTGCATTTTCAGGAACAGTGAACCAAGCATCATACTTTAAATCAAACATGGTCAGTTTGTCTAAAGCCTTGCAACTTGCTAATGATACTAGAGCTAATATGATTATCTTGATTTTCATGACATAATTGTTTTATCCGCAGCATGCCAAAAAACAGTCCTAAACGAATTACACTCATTTAAAACATTGTTTTTCAATAAGAAACCAATAAAGTGATTGTAAAATAAATATATTAGCTGTGGAAAGCAATACATTGATTGAGTAATTTTTTACTCAGTTTCAGCTGATTTAATACTTAGATGCGAACACGTATAAATAATATTC
This sequence comes from Bacteroidia bacterium, assembly GCA_050186075.1. Lineage (GTDB taxonomy): Bacteria > Bacteroidota > Bacteroidia > SXHM01 > SXHM01 > SXHM01. The sequence goes on along the minus strand of JBFWYU010000025.1, from coordinate 24,773 downwards.
AATAAAACACTTTCTGCTTTATTTACAAATTATATTAGTCAAGGATGACAGAATATAAATATCATTTATCAAGGAGTTCGATATTTTGTCAGTAGCCTCCACATACTTTTCACCACACATTTTGGGCATGAAAATTATTTATTATCGGCAAAATGTAATTTCAGTCGATAAATAGTATACCTTTGCGCCCATTATTAACAATTAACAACAAAATTACAATGAACACAGGAACAGTAAAATTCTTTAACAACGCTAAAGGTTTTGGTTTTATTAAAGAAGACGGATCAGGAAAAGAGCACTTTGTGCACGTAACAGGTCTGAAAGACGAGGTTAGAGAAAATGACCAAGTTACCTTTGAGCTTCAAGAAGGCAAAAAAGGATTAAATGCAGTAAACGTTAAGCTTGCTTAATCTATTACATAAACACATTTAATGAAGAAAAAAGTCCCGCTAATGGCGGGACTTTTTTCTTTACAAGAATTAAATAAACGAAACAATGGAAACAGAATTAAAATTAGCCGTGCTTATTGACGGTGACAACATACCATCGGCCTATATCAAGGAAATGATGGAGGAAATTGCCAAATACGGTAATCCTACTATCAAACGCATTTATGGCGACTGGACAAAACCACATTTAGAGCGTTGGAAAAATGTGCTGCTAGAAAACGCCATCACCCCTATTCAGCAATACGGTTATACAACCGGAAAAAACTCAACCGACTCGGCCATGATCATTGATGCAATGGATATTCTTTACTCTGAACGGGTAAACGGATTTTGCATCGTTTCAAGTGATAGCGATTTTACCCGCTTGGCAACCCGCCTGCGCGAAGCAGGAATGAAAGTGTTTGGTATTGGCGAAAAGAAAACACCCAATCCTTTTATAGTAGCCTGTGATAAATTCATCTACATAGAAATTCTCAAAAAACGATCAAGATCTTTTATAGCCCCAACCAAAGAAGTTAAATCAAAACACCCAGCAGCCGAAAAACCGATTACAAAGGATTTAAATCCCGCAACTATCGCATCAAGAGCCTCTATTGAGGAAGAAAAAGATGAGGTAGAAAAAATAACACCGGAAGTAATTAAGTTGATAGCAGCAACTGTTTCAGATGCAGCCGAAGAAGATGGTTGGGCATTTTTGGGTGATGTAGGCTCGCTCTTAGTGAAAAAACAACCCAACTTTGACTCACGTAACTATGGTTTTGAGAAATTGACTCCTCTTATTCATTCTACTGGTAAATTTGACATTGAGCAACGATCTAACCCAAATCCTAAAAGCAGGATTAAGTTGATTTATGTGAAGAATAAGGAGTGAAAACAAAGTGAGTTCAGCTCATTTAGTTATAAAACTCAAAATCTTAACACCTTAATTTTTACAACCAACTATCGGCCCAAATATTTGTCAATAAATTGTAATCAGCCATCAGATTTCTAATACATGTTACAACAGTATAATAACTGCTTAACGAATAAAGTAGCTAAAAACTCGAAGATGTATATACTTTTGTAACCGATGAGACGTATTGTTGCAGGTTTTCTTCTGTTCACTTTTATTTTTACGCAAACTGAGTTAAGGCAATTCAACAAACTGCCTTTCATGATTCATCATTTTTTGCAGCACAATCAGAACGGAATGACACTAAGGCAATTTATTACTCACCACTATTTCAACGGTGAAAAAAAATATGCTGACAATGATCAGGATATAAAACTGCCTTTCAAATCATTTGATAACATTCACTCTAACACGCTTACTACTGCCATATCAGTAAAAAGCATTTTTTCGTTTCAGCCTTTAATGGCATCAGAGAAAAACCAATTTGCGTTATACAGCGAACGCATCCCGGATTCACGTCCAGCTGACATCTGGCAGCCGCCCAAAATTTCCTGATAGTATTGATATAAAAGATGTTTGCTTTCTTACCCCTGGTATGGAAACATCTTTTATATCAAGTTTTCTGCTGATTTGCATCAGTTAATTATCATTAAAATTTAACGCAATTTGTAGCGTAGGATTATATATCCCATACAAATTTAAAAAACATAAAAAATGAAGAAATTATTTCTTGCAGTTTTGCTGCTAACGCTTTCTGTCAATACTTTTGCACAGGTATGGATGAGCCGAAACGGCTATATCCGACTGTTTTCTGAAACTCCTCTTGAAAATATTGAAGGCATTACTCAACTTGCTCAGGCAGCATTAAATACTCAAACGGGCGAAATATATTTCAAAGCGCCTATAGAGTCGTTTAAGTTTGAAGATGCTCTGATGGAGGAACATTTTAATGAAAATTATATGGAAAGCGAAAAATATCCCAATGCTGAATTTTCGGGAACCATACAAAACTTGCCGGATCTTACTAAAGAAGGTACTTATGAAGTAAGCGTTGCCGGGAAATTTACTGTTCATGGCGTTACCAAAGAACGCACCGTTCAAGGAACCATTGTAGTTGAGAAAGGCAAAATAAGTTCCACATCAAAGTTTAAGGTAAAGTGTGTTGACCACAAGATTGAAATACCTACCCTATTGGTAAAAAAAATTGCCGAAGAACTGGAAATTACAGTTAAATGTAATTATGCTCCAAAACCTCAAACAAAATGAAAAAACACATCATCAGTCTTTTCTTTATCGGTCTTGCATTAAGTGCTTTTCCGCAAGAAGGCAGTTTAGGAGATTTATTCAGTGAAGAAGAAGCACCTAAAGAAAAAACTCCTGTAATTGCCACTTTTAAAACAACTCGCCTCATTAATAGCCAAACAATTGAACAGGTAAAGCACGGAGAGTTAGATTTTCGCATTTCGCACCATTTTGATGACATTGCCGGAAAAGCAGGAGGTATTCAAACCCTTTATGGTTTCGATAACGTTACTGACATCCGCCTTTCATTTGACTACGGCATAACCGACAATTGGGTAGTGGGCTTTGCTCGCAGCAAGGGTGCATACCAGCATCGTCAGATACTTGACTTCTCTTCAAAGTACAAGCTCATTTCGCAGAGAAAAAACGGAGGATTTCCGCTTACCATTTCAGCTTATGTGATTGCGGGCTTAACAACCATGAAAAGTTCTGAAGACATTTATGCAGTTACCTATTTCAAAGACAAATTTGCCCACCGCATGAATTATGTGGCTCAACTGATAATAGCCCGAAAAATAACCAGCGGAATTTCATTGGAATTACTACCAACCTATGTACACCGTAATTACGTACATTATACTGACAGAAACGATTTGTTTGCTTTGGGTATAGGAGGAAGAATAAAGTTTACCAAACGCATGGGTATTATTTTCGATTACTATTATGTATTTGACAAAATGCGTACTGCAAAAAACGGCTATTACAGTCCGCTGGGAATAGGTCTTGAAATTGAAACAGGAGGACACGTTTTTCACATCTTATTCAGCAATAACAAAGGATTGCTTGAAAGTCAGTTCCTCACAGAAAATCGTTCAAATTGGCTAAAGGGAGAATTTCGTTTAGGTTTTAATATTTCAAGAATTTTCAACATTATAAAAAAGAAAAAAAATGAAAAATAATATCATAGCCCTCTTAACAACACTGGCAGTAATTTCGGGTTGTACTAAAGATAAAACACCAATTCCACTATCAGACAATGGTGGCGGCAATTGCGACACCAATCACATTTATTTTGTAAACGATGTGCTTCCAATCCTGAGCAGTAACTGCGCAAAAAGTGGTTGCCACGATGCCATATCGCACGAAGAAGGCATAAATTACACAACACATGCCGGTGCTTACGGAACAATTAAGCCTGGCGATTTAGGCGACAGCGAAATGTATGAGTCTATCACATCCAATGATCCCGACAAAATAATGCCTCCTCCCGGAAATACGCCACTTACAGATGAACAGATGGATATTCTTGCGCAGTGGATTATTCAAGGTGGGTTGAATGACGTGTGTACTGAAGGCGACAGTGGAAGTTGTAGCACCGCAAACATGTCGTTTTCAAATGATATTGCGCCCATCATTTCTACAAATTGCAACGGCTGTCACAGCGGTAATTCTCCGTCAGGTGGTATTAATCTGAGTAATTATTCAGGAGTTGCAGATGTAGCAGCATCCGGTAAATTATATAATTCAGTTGCGCAAAACGGAATGGCTCAGGCTATGCCGCAAACATCAAAACTTAGCAACTGTAATATAAATAAGATAAAAGCATGGGTTGATGCAGGGTATCCGAATAATTAAAACTGATTAATTAAGTAGTTTCAAAGCATTGAAAAAAATAGTTGTCGTATCTTTTCTTTTGATCTACCTGCTTTCTGCAACTGAATTGCACCAGTTAGTAAAATTGCCTTTTCTGGTTCATCATTATGTTGAACATAAGAACAAAGACAATCAGTCGCTCGCTGAGTTTCTGCACTTCCACTACTCAACACATCATGAAACCGAAAATGATTACAAAGACACACGCCTGCCTTTTAAATCAAATGAAAACTGTGTGGTTATAAGCCTGTCAGCATTCTTTGTTTCATCTCCATCAAATTTCAGATTTAACGTATTTTCCTCCACGTTAAAATCATACCCGCTATACAGCGACAATTTCAGATCATCAGCATTTCTTTCTTCCATTTGGCAACCGCCAAAATCCTGCTAATCTCTTTCTGATTTTTCTTGCAAAGTAAATACCTCAGTTGTTTACTTAATTGCCTTATTTATTTTTTCTAAACACTGCTTAATAACTTTAAATTATGCTTTATAAAATCATTGAGTTTTCTGTAAAAAACAAACTCATCACGGGACTTTTCGTCATTGCTCTTATTATTTATGGAGCTTATGAAACCACCAAATTACCTATAGATGCCGTGCCCGACATTACCAATAATCAGGTACAGGTAATAACCATTTCCCCTTCTTTGGGTGCACCTGATGTGGAGCGCTTGATTACCTTTCCAATTGAACAGGTTAACAGCAACATTCCCGGCCTGAAAGAAATAAGAAGTTTTTCTCGTTTCGGATTATCAGTTGTTACTATTGTATTTGATGATGCAACAGATGTTTACTGGGCCCGACAGCAAGTAAACGAGCGCCTGCAACTGGCACAACAACTAATACCAAAAGGAGTTGGAGTACCTGAACTTGCACCCGTTACAACAGGACTTGGCGAAATTTATCAATACACCATTCGCCCAAAAGAAGGGTATGAGAACAAATACACTGCGATGGAACTACGTACCATACAGGATTGGATAGTCCGCAGACAATTAATTGGAGTGGCCGGAGTTGCAGATGTTAGCAGTTTCGGTGGTTACCTTAAACAATATGAAATTGCTGTTAACCCTTCAAAGCTACAATCAAACAACATTACAATCAATGATGTTTTTACTGCACTTGAAAATAATAATCAAAATACAGGGGGTGCTTATATTGAAAAAGGACCTACAGTTCTGTTCATCCGTAGTGAGGGTTTACTAGGTTCTTTTGAAGACATCAAAAGAATTGTTGTAAAAAATCTTGAGAACGGAACACCATTATTAATTCGTGATGTTGCAGAAGTACGTATGGGTCACGCTACCCGTTATGGCGGTATGACTTATAGTGACCATAATGTATCAGAAGAGGTTACAGGCGCAGTAGTACTCATGCTTAAAGGAGCAAACAGTAATGAGGTAATTAAAAACATAAAACAACGCATTGCCGAAATCCAGAAAACCTTACCAGAAGGAGTTATGATTGATCCATTTCTTGACCGTACAAAAATGGTTAACAATTCCATCGGCACTGTTTCAAAAAACTTAATGGAGGGTGCGCTCATCGTAATATTTGTTCTGGTTTTATTCCTTGGAAATTTACGTGCAGGGTTTTTAGTTGCTTCTGTAATTCCGTTGGCCATGCTGTTTGCCATCATTATGATGAACCTGTTTGGCGTAAGCGGAAACCTGATGAGTTTGGGTGCCTTGGACTTTGGTTTAATTGTGGACGGTGCGGTAATTATTGTTGAAGCAGTAATGCACACACTGACACATAGCAAGCATTTCGCTCACATCAATAAATTATCGCAGGATAAAATGGATGAAGAAGTAAATCGTTCGGCAAGCCGTATGATGAATAGTGCTGTATTCGGACAGATTATTATCCTTATTGTTTACCTGCCCATCTTCACGTTAGAAGGTATTGAAGGAAAAATGTTCAAACCAATGGCGCAAACAGTGGCCTTTGCTCTGCTGGGTGCTTTCATTCTTTCACTCACCTATATACCCATGATGAGTTCATTATTTCTGAGCAAAACCATTTCACATAAAAAAACACTTTCAGACAAAATGATGGAAGCCATAGAGCGCTTTTATCAGCATAGACTTGAAAAGTTATTAAATTACCCTAAAACAATTATTGCAACTACTGTTGTATTATTTGCAGTAGCCGTATATATACTAACCCAACTTGGAGGCGAGTTTATCCCTTCGCTTCCTGAAGGCGATTTTGCAGTGGAGACAAGGGTTTTGCCGGGAAGCAATCTTAACACTTCTATGAATGCTGTTGCAACCGGGTCGAAAATTATACTTGAAAAATTTCCGGAAGTATTAAAAGTGGTTGGCAAAACAGGAAGTAGTGAAATCCCTACCGACCCCATGCCTATTGACGCAAGCGATATGATGATTATTCTGAAAGATAAAAGCGAATGGACTTCCGCAACTTCTTATGATGAATTGATGGAAAAAATGAGCAAAGAACTGGAAGCAGTTCCGGGAGTTTCGTTTGGATTTCAATATCCGGTTGCCATGCGCTTTAATGAACTCATGACAGGTGCACGACAAGATGTAGTTTGCAAAATCTTTGGTGAAAACCTAGATACACTTGCGCTGTATGCAAAAAAATTAGGCGACATCAGCAACACAGTTGAAGGTGCAAAGGATTTGTATGTTGAGTCGGTTACCGGGATGCCACAGATTGTTATTAAATATAACAGAGCCACCATTGCACAATATGGCTTGAACATTTCAGACATCAACAAAGTAGTAAATACAGCTTTTGCAGGACAAAGCAGTGGTCTCGTTTATGAAGGTGAAAAACGTTTTGATCTTATGGTGCGCCTGAGTGGTGAACAACGCAATGACTTACAGGATGTTCAAAACCTCCTAATACCAACACAACATGGAACACAAATTCCATTATATCAGGTTGCAGACGTTCAAATTATGGAAGGGCCTAATCAAATTCAGCGTGAAAATTCATTCCGAAGAATAGTTGTAGGCTTTAATGTTCGCGGACGCGATGTGCAAACAATGGTTAAAGAATTACAGCAGAAAGTAGACGAAAAAATAAAATTACCTCCTGGTTATTACATAACATACGGTGGGGCATTTGAAAATCTTGAAGCCGCCAAAAATCGTTTGAGCATTGCAGTACCGGTTTCACTCTTGTTAATCCTGCTAATGCTCTATTTTGCATTTAATTCTGTCAAACACAGTTTACTTATTTACTCAGCTATTCCACTTTCAGCTATTGGCGGAATATTAGCACTTGCTACCCGTGGAATGCCATTCAGTATTTCGGCAGGAGTTGGCTTTATTGCACTTTTTGGTGTTTCTGTTTTAAATGGAATTGTGCTTGTAGCAGAATTTAATCGCCTGAAAAGTGAGGGGTGGGACGATTTAAGAAGAGTTGTTATTCAGGGAACAAAAATTCGTTTGCGACCGGTGCTGATGACAGCAACTGTTGCCTCACTCGGATTTTTGCCTATGGCATTGAGTAATGGCGAAGGTGCCGAAGTGCAACGTCCACTGGCAACTGTAGTGATTGGGGGGTTAATAATTGCAACATTTTTGACCTTATTTGTTTTGCCCATTTTATACATAATGTTCGAAAAAGGAATAACAAGAAAAAAGAAAAAACTTGCTTCTTTCGTTGCATCAACACTTGTGTCAATAATGCTTTTAGCTGCACAGCAATCATCAGCGCAAACAAGTATAAGCCTGAATGCAGCGCTTGACACAGCTTTAAAAAACAACCTGTTTATACGCAGCGAAAAGCTAAATGCCGAATATCTTGAGAAGTTAAAAGGCACCGGATGGGATATTCCAAAAACCGATGTCGCTTTTGAGTACGGTCAGTTAAACAGTATTTATACTGACAACCGCTTTTCTATATCACAAAGCATAAAATTCCCAACGGTTTATTCCAACCAGAAATCTGTGCTTAACCAGGAATGGAAAGGCGGATTGCTAAATCTGAAACTCAAGGAAAAAGAACTAAAAGCCGAAGTAACAAAAGTATTTTACGAGTTACTGTATATGCAACAAAAACGAAAGCTTCTGTTGCACACCGATAGTATTTTTACAGAATTTCTTCAGAATGCAATCTTGCGTTTTACTAAAGGCGAAACTAACATACTGGAGAAAACAACTGCTGAAACACAAAGCGGGCAAATCAATCAGCAACTACTCCAATTGCAGCAGGATTATGAGGCAATTAAATTAAGATTTCAGCTTCTGTTAAACACTGCCACTGTTTTTGTTCCTGAAGAGATTAAGCTAAAAATAGACCCACCTGAAATTGCCGACACATCTGTTGTTGCAAACGCATATGAAGTTCAGCTATTGAGACAAAAGGAGCAAACCAGCCTATCAAAATTACGGCTAGAGAAATCGAAACTACTGCCCGACATTTTTGCTTCCTATAACAACGGAACTATTAAGGGATATGGCTCAGACAACGTTCTGTATTCGTTATCAGACCGTTTTCAGTCGTTTCAACTTGGCTTAAGTGTACCGATTTTCTTTTCCTCACAGAAAGCAAGCATCAATTCCATGAAAGCAAATCTGAATTTGGTGCGGAATAATTACTCTGCAGGTTTTGAGTCGGTGCTCATCGATTATAAAGTAGAAATCCTGCGCTACGCTAAAAACCTTCAGACAGTAACTTATTACGAAACATCAGCCAATAAAAATGCACAATTAATTCTGGCAGCTGCTGACAATCAATTTAAAAACGGAGAAATCAATTATCTGGAATGGGTACTACTTACCAACAATGCCATCACTATTCAAAGCGAATACATTGATGCTTTAAAAACCATGAACGAAAGCATCATTAAAATCAATTCATTCAACAACAATTAAACAAAAGAAATCATGAAAAATATCATTATAATATTTGCCTCTCTTCTAGTACTGAATGCCTGTTCCGAAAAAAAAACAGAAGAAGCAAAAACTGAAGTTACCATAACCAAAAACACAGTTATTCTTACTGAACAACAACTGAAAAACACAGAAATTGAAACAGACAAGCCTGAGCGAAAAAGCATTTCATCAATTCTGAAAGTAAACGGAGTAATTGATGTTCCGCCACAAAATATGCTTTCGGTTAGCGTACCATTAGGCGGTTATCTAAAATCAACCCAGCTTTTGCCAGGAATGCACATCAAAAAAGGTGATGTTATTGCCATAATGGAAGATCAGCAATACATTACTATGCAGGAGAATTATCTAACTGCAAAAGCAGGATTACTCTTAGCCGAAGCTGAATATAATCGGCAGAAAGAACTGAATGCAAGTAAAGCAACCAGCGATAAAGTATTTCAACAGGCACAAAACAATTTCACAACACAGAAAATTTTAGTAAAATCACTTTCCGAGAAACTGAAACTCATCAGCATCAATCCCGACAAGTTAGACGTGGAGAACCTTTCGCGCAGCATCAGCATCTATTGCCCTATTGACGGTTACGTGTCGGCAGTTAATCTAAACATTGGGAAATATGTAAACCCTTCAGATGTATTGTTTGAAATTGTAAATCCAGCTGATATTCACCTGGCGCTTACCGTTTTCGAAAAAGATATTAATCAACTTGCAGTTGGGCAGAAAATAGTTGCCTACACCAACTCCAATCCTGAAAAAAAATACATGTGCGAAATAATTTTTATCGGCAAAGATTTAGGCCATGACAGAAGCATTGTTGTTCACTGCCACTTTGAGAACTACGATAAAACATTAATTCCGGGAATGTTTATGAATGCTGAAATTGAAATTCAAAACACTGAAGCTATTGTTGTACCTGCTGAAGCAATTATAAGCTATGAAGGCAAAGAGTTTGTATTTGTTCCAAAAAGTAATACTGAATTTGAACTGGTGGAGGTAAAAACCGGCAATAGCGAAAATGGCTATACAGCAATTAGTTCAGCAAACGCTGTAATACTTTCGCAACAAACTATTGTTACAAAAGGAGCCTATACTTTACTTATGAAAATGAAGAATTCAAGTGAAGAGTAAAAGAGATGATTTAGAAAACAACCTTCATCGTTTTCTTTTTACCGTTGCGCAGGGCAACCACTTTTACTTTATCTCCGGACTTGTAAAGGCTTAGTGCTTGCATATAGCTTTGCATATCTGCAACATCAGTCTTCCCGATTTTGATGACAATGTCACCGGCAAGTAATCCGGCTTTTGCAGCCGGCTTGCCTTCGCGCACTGCGCTTATCTGCATACCTTTTCCATTGAACATGTAATCGGGCATTACGCCAAGCGTTACTTTAAATGCAGGGGTGTTGGCTTTATCTTCTTCCTTTGTTTTAGTAAAAGCTATTTTACCATCATCATTCAATTCGGCAATCACTTTTTCTATGAAATCAATAACTGATACTATTCCGTTGAAATTGATTTTATCCACATCATCGGATGGTTTGTGATAATCTTCGTGTTGCCCTGTAAAGAAATGCAACACGGGAATATCCTTCAGGTAAAATGAAGTGTGGTCGCTGGGACCAATACCCGATTCGGTTTTAGTTAATTTTATACTGTCGGGAATTACTGTTTTCAGCAGATCATTCCAAACAGGCGAAGTGCCCGTTCCGTAAATAGCCAATTTATTTTCGGCAAGCCTACCAACCATATCCATATTAATCATGTAATTAACAGTTGAAATAGGAATGGTTGAATTTTTTGAATAATAACTTGAACCCCACAAGCCTTTTTCTTCGCCTGAAAAAGCAATGAAAAGGTAATTATTGTTCTTGTACTTTCCTTTCAAATCTTTGGCAATCTGCAGCAAAGCAGAAGTTCCGCTTGCATTGTCATCAGCTCCATTGTGAATAGCTTTTACTCCTGTGTTAAGCGAGCTTTCATCGCCAAAACCAAGATGATCGTAATGCGCTCCGATGATAACAGTTGTTGCGGCACCATTACCAATATAACCAAGTACATTTTTCACGCTTACATCTTTCACACTATCAGAAAGTGTTTCACCATGAACGCCTTTGGGTTTCTGATTGAAAACCTGGAAAAAACTTCCGTTGTCACCTTTAGGCATTAAACCAATCTCAGCAAATCTTTTGGCGATATAATCTGCAGCAAGCTCTCCGCCCTGAGTTCCCGTTTCCCGGCCTTCTAATTTATCATCGGCCAGATAGGTTAGGTCGGTTTTAAGTGATGAAATTATTTCAGAGGCCGATTGTGCAAATGCAAATTGAGCAGCAAAAAGAAAAAGTATAAAATGGAAAACTTTATGAAGCATAGCGTTTATATTTGCCGCAAATCTAAGGTTTAGAAACATAATGCCATACAGGCAAAAAAATACATGACAAAACAACTTATCTGTTCATCAATTATTACCGGTCTTCTTTTTTCTTCTTGCGGTCAAAAACAAGAATCGAATAATCAACAAACAAATCCATCAGACAGCGCAGTTCATTACGCTAAGGAAAAACATTTAGCCAATGTGCGCCAGCTTACTTTTGGAGGCGACAATGCAGAAGCCTACTGGAGCTTTGACGACAGCAAATTAGTGATGCAGATAACCAACGAAAAACTTGGCGCTGAGTGCGACCAGATTTTTGTTTACGACATTGCAAAAGCTGATAGCACCTACAAACCACTAATGGTAAGTACCGGAAAAGGCAGAACCACCTGCTCGTATTTTCTTCCGGGCGATACAACATTCCTCTACGCTTCTACCCACCTTGCCGGTGATGCCTGTCCGCCAAAACCCGAGCCGCGTGCCGACCACAAATACGTGTGGCCTATTTATGACAGCTTCGATATTTTTGTTGCCGACCTGAAGGGCAATATTAAAAAACAACTGACCAACACGCCCGGTTATGATGCCGAAGCAACGGTTTCACCTAAAGGTGACAAAATAGTTTTCACTTCACTTCGCTCGGGCGATCCTGAACTTTATACGATGAACACAGATGGCTCGGATGTAAAACAAATTACCAGCGGATTGGGTTATGATGGAGGTGCGTTCTTCTCGCCTGACGGAACAAAGTTGATTTTCCGTGCTTCACGCCCAACAACTGAAGAAGAAATAAAAGAATACAAAGACCTGCTGAAAGAAGGTTTAGTAATGCCAACCAAAATGGAATTGTTCATTTGTAATGCCGATGGCAGCGATTTGAAACAATTGACCAACCTTGGAAAAGCAAACTGGGCTCCGTTCTTTCATCCTTCCGGCAACAAGGTTATTTTCTCATCCAATCATGCTTCTGAAAAAGGGTATCATTTCAATTTATTTATGATAAACCTTGACGGCACAGGTCTGGAGCAAATTACTTACGATGGTGTGTTTGATGCCTTTCCTGTTTTTTCCAACAACGGCAAGCAGCTTGTATTTTCATCTAACCGCAACAATGGCGGCACACGCAGCACCAACACGTTTGTGGCAGACTGGGTGGAATAAAATCGCTGATTAAAATCATATTCCGTTTCTTTGCAACCAACTAACATTGCAAAGAAATGACTGAACAGCTAACCATTCTTAAAGACATATTTGAACCCGAACTGATTGATGAAATCAGGCATAAAGCAAAACACCTGAAACTGAAAGAGGGTGAGGTTTTGCTTGACATCGGACAACCTGTGCTGTATGTTCCCATTGTGCTGAAAGGCTCACTGAAAGTTACGCGCAATAATGAGAACGGGAATGAACTGTTGTTGTATTATGTTGGCGGTAACGAATCGTGCGCCATGACTTTTACCTGCTGCATGATGCGCCATGCCAGCGAAGTGCGCGCTGTGGCTGAAGAAGACTCGGAAGGCATTTTAATACCCATTGAAATGATGGACGAATGGATGAGTAAATATCCTACCTGGAAAAGTTTTGTAATGCGCACCATTCGTATGCGTTTTAATGAATTACTGAAAACCATTGACGGCATTGCATTTCACAAGTTAGACGAACGCCTGGTTACTTACCTGAAAGATAAATCAAAAGCCTCGGGCTCGGCTTTAATAAACCTTACACACCAGCAAATTGCTGATGAACTGGCCACTTCACGCGTAGTGATTTCACGCCTTTTGAAGCAATTGGAGAACCAGAAAAAACTGCTTTTATACCGTAATCAAATCAAGCTGCTGAGCGATATGTAACATTAGTTGCTGATTGTTCCCTGCTTGTTGAAATACCTTTGTACCACAAACTAAAAAACAAAACAAGATGAAAACAAACATGGGAACACTTGACAGAATACTGCGTGTTGTAGTAGCTGTTGTAATTGCAGTACTTTATTTCACAGGTACTATTTCAGGAACATTAGGTTATGCTTTGCTTGCCTTGGGCGGAATTTTTCTGCTTACAAGTGTTATTTCATTTTGTCCGCTTTACCTGCCATTTGGCATCAGCACTTGTCCTAAAAAATAATCCGTCACCCTGAACTTGTTTCAGGGTCTTTGAGCAAGATGCTGAAACAAGTTCAGCATGACGAAAAAAAAACAATAAAAATGATAGCAAAAATTAAAAGCCTTTTAGGCATAAAAACAGTTGACTACCGCGAATTAGTAAAAGCGGGCGCAGAAATTATTGATGTACGCAGCAAGGGCGAATATGCCGGAGGCCACATCAGAGGCTCAAAAAACATACCCGTAGATTCATTAGTAAGCCATATCAGCAAACTGAATAAAAACAAAGTAATTATTACCTGCTGTGCATCGGGAATGCGAAGCGGAGTAGCTAAAACCATGCTGCAGAACAATGGGTTTAAACAGGTTTACAACGGTGGTGGCTGGCACAGTCTGAAAAATAAAATTTCTTAAAAAAACAATATTATGGAACCACATTATTACAATGTAAACATCAGCTGGAAACACGACCGTCAGGGGATGATGTGCTCACCTGAACTGAATGCCGCATCAAACCCAAATGGATGTATTGAAGTAGCCACACCACCTGAATTCCCGAAAGGCATTCCGGGTATCTGGTCGCCAGAACATTTGTTCACTGCATCGGTAAGCAGCTGTTTTATGACAACTTTTCTGGCTATTGCCGAGAATTCAAAACTGGCTTTCACTGAATTTCATTGCAACTCAAAAGGTAAACTGGAACAGGTGGAAGGAAAATTTAGAATGACTGAAATTACATTGGATGCACATGTAACCATTGCAAACGAAAGCGACCGCGAACGGGCAGAGCGCGTGTTACAAAAATCAGAAAGTGCCTGCCTTATCTCTAATTCCATCAACTCAAAAGTGATTTTAAATCCCTTAGTTGAAGTAGCAAACAAAACAACAGTATCTTTATGAACGAAACATTTCAACAATTAACAAGAGGCGAAACCCCCGTATTGGTTGATTTTTCAGCCGAATGGTGTGGCCCCTGCAAAATGATGAAACCAATTCTTGACGAATTAAAAAAAAAGGTTGGCGACAAAGCCCGCATCATAAAAATTGATGTTGACCGAAATCCCGATGCTGCAAGTGCCTATCAAATTCAAGGTGTTCCAACACTTATTCTTTTTAAGAAAGGCGAAATAAAATGGAGACAATCCGGAGTAGTACAGGCAAATCAATTAGAGCAAATCATTAATCAGTATGCATAACATGAGAAAGAAATTTATCTACACCTTTATTACGGCTGTTGCTGTTTTTATCGCTGCCTGTAACAACAACGGATCTGGACAACAGCTACAACAGGTTGATGCAAAAACATTCAGCGAAAAAATTCACGAGCAAAATAATCCCGTGATTTTGGATGTTCGCACACCACAGGAATTTGAAGGTGGTTACATTGCAGGTGCAATCAACATTGATTACAACTCCAATGAATTTAGTCAAAAGGTGAATAAATTAGATAAAGACGAAATCGTTTTTGTTTATTGCCTTTCAGGCGGAAGAAGTTCTTCTGCAGCCAATGAAATGCGCAGAAACGGTTTTAAAAATGTAGTAGAACTGAAAGGCGGAATTTTAAAATGGAATGCTGCAGGCTTAGATGTAACACCAGGAAGTGGCGCTGTAAAAACATCCATGAGCGTTGATGATTTCAAAAAAATGGTAACTGCCGATGTTCCTGTCTTAGTTGACTTCTATGCCCCTTGGTGCGCTCCCTGCCGCAAAATGTCACCCATGCTGGAAGAGTTGAGCAAAGAAAACGAAGGCAAAATCAAGGTTGTAAAAATTAATATTGACGAGCACAAACAACTGGCCGAACAAATGGGAGTAACGGAGATTCCGATTTTCACAGTGTATAAAAACGGAAGCGAAACAGCAAGAGTTAAAGGACTACAGACTAAAGAAGAGTTGCTGAAAATCCTTTTCTAAAATTACAAACCTTTCATCAAAGCTTTATACATCGCGGTCATGGCCGCGATGTCTTTTTTATGCACTTTCTCATCGGGTGTGTGCACATTGCTTTCAGGAGCACCTACAAAACACCAGTCAAAGGGATAAGGAGCTTTCTGCAACTGATTACCATCACTTCCTCCACTAAACTCCACTTCAATCTGAAAAGGAACTTTAGATTTTTGGGCTATCGCAACAACTCTGTCTAAGTATGTTCTGCGTGGAATTCCGGAATCGCGCATGGAAACAGCAACACCTTTACCTGCCTGAACACCATTGGTAACCCAGGTAATATCGGAAATCAAAGCCTGCTTAACGTTAAACTTTTCGTAAATATATCCGGCAAGAAAACCAACCGTTCCGCCACCATGTTCTTCGTAAGTGGAGAAAGCAATTATTCCGTTTTCCAGTGTTTCGGCAACTTGTAAAGCATTCCAAACGCCAAGACGGTTGTCCATGTAACAGCACTGCACATAGTCTTTTGTTTCACGAAAATCAGGTTTGAATGTGAGCGTAGTTGCGCGGTCAATCTTACGTTTGTAAGAGTAATGAGGATTTTTATCCTTGTCAACCTTCAGCGTGCATTCAATTGCACCTTTAGTGTCTTTCCCAACTAATTTCCAACCTTCTTTTACAACAGGCCCACCGATTTTCACCAGCTCCGTTTCATAACGCGAAGTGAAACCTATAGAGTCAATGTGTGCAAAAATGGCAGTGCGGGGCTTTCCGAAAACAAGAACAATGCAATCCTGCAAATCGCCACCGCTGTGTATTTTAGGTTTTACTTTCCAGTTTTTCTGATGTGTTTTGATATAACCGAGCAGAAAATCCGTCATCGGTTTTTCGCTGCCCGAAGGCGCGTGAATGGAGCAAAGCTCTTTCAGTAATTTCATTTTTTTTCTTCCTCTACAAACACAAAAATATCTTCGTTATCGCGTTTCATCAGGTATTTCTCGCGGGCAAACTTTTCAAGATTATCCATGCTGCTCATCAGTTCGTTCAGGTTCTCTTTGTTGTTTGCTATTTCGGTGGTGTAGTATTTTTTATCCTTTTCCAGGTCTTTCAATTTCTGTCTTGTCTTGTACTGAGCCACAAAATTGTTTTCGTCAAAAATGGCCATCCACAGCAGAAAAGCCAAAATGGTAATCACGTACTTGTTTTTTATAACCGGCAGAATTTTGGAATTGAAAACGGACGACTTTTTCATGTGGCAAAGCTATTCAATTTTTAAGCGTGGATTATTCCACTACTCAAAATTCATTCACTGTAATTTGTTCAAAACTGTGGTTAAATAGATTTTATCTTCGCCATCTCTATGCAAACCTTTTTTGCCGACATCATTCTTCCGCTTGCCATTCCTAAACGTTACACGTACCGTGTGCCGCAGGAGATGAATGATGTAATTCGTGTGGGGCATCGTGTGATAGTGCAGTTTGCAGCCAGCAGGCTTTACACCGGAATTGTTGGCGCTGTTCACGAAAAACCACCGCAGAATTACGAAGCAAAATACATTCTGGAATTACCGGACGCACACATTTGCGTAAACGAAAAGCAACTGGAATTATGGAAGTGGATGGCCGATTATTACATGTGCAGCGAAGGCGAAGTAATGAATGCTGCATTGCCTTCCGGATTAAAACTTTCCAGCGAAACGGTAATTGCATTGCATCCTGATTTTGATGGCGACATTTCAAACCTTACCGATATTGAAGTAAAGATTGTTGAAGCGCTGGAGAATAATACCACCATGAAGTTGAGTGATATTATGGTGGTAACCGAACGCAAAACAATCGACAAAATCATTGGCGATTTAGTAAAGAAAAAAGTGCTGGTGCGCGAAGAAGAACTGAAAGAAAAGTTCAAACCAAAACTGGAAGACTTTGTTTTTCTGGCTGAAAAATTTGACGAAGAAAAATTAGAACAGATTTTCGATTCACTGAAACGCGCTCAGAAGCAAGCGGAATTAGTAGTTGCATTTCTAAATCTTTCAGGACGTTATCAGGGCGAAGAGAACGATGTAAAAAAATCTGCACTGCTGAAAGCAGTTCCTTCATCCAATGCTGCTTTTGTTGCCTTGGTGAAGAAAAATATTTTCAGGATTGAAACGCTGGAAACCGGCAGACTGAAAGACATCGGCAATGCAAAAAGCCCCGAACTTAACCTCAGTGAGGAACAGCAAACTGCCATAGAAAGCATTCACAAACATTACGAAACAAAAGAGGTAGTGCTGCTGCATGGCGTTACCGGCAGCGGCAAAACAGAAATTTACATGCGCCTGATTGAAGAAACATTGAAAGCCGGAAAACAGGCCTTGTATCTTCTTCCTGAAATTGCGCTGACCACGCAAATCACTTCACGTTTGCAAAAGAAATTCGGTAATGCCGTGAGTGTCTATCATTCCAAACTCAATGACAATGAACGAGTGGAAGTTTGGAATAACATCATCAAATCCGGAGAACCCAAGCTTTTACTCGGTGCTCGTTCTGCTCTGCTCCTACCCTTCTCCAACCTTGGTTTGGTGATTGTAGATGAAGAACACGATTCTTCTTTCAAACAATACGACCCTGCTCCGCGCTACAGCGCAAGAGATTCTGCGATTATTCTCTCTCGCATTCATGGAGCAAAAACACTGATGGGCTCTGCCACACCTTCTATTGAAAGCTATTGCAATGCCGAGATAAATAAATACGGATTGGTAAAATTAGTCGGGCGTTATGGCGGTGTGCTGATGCCCGAAATTTTTATTGCAGACATCAAAGAAGCAAAGAAACGCAAGCTGATGCAGTCTAACTTCTCGCCAATGCTATTGGAGAATATGCAACTTGCATTGACCAACAAAGAACAGGTAATTCTTTTTCAGAACAGGCGCGGCTACTCGCCCGTACTGGAATGCAACACCTGTGCATGGACACAGCATTGCATCAATTGTGATGTAACTTTAACGTATCACAAATATCAAAATCATCTGCGTTGCCACTATTGTGGTTACACCGAAAAGGTTCCTGCAACCTGTCCTGCCTGTGGCGATACCGCTTTGCAGGCAAAGGGTTTTGGCACCGAAAAAATTGAAGAAGAAATCGGCATCTTTTTTCCTGATGCAAAAGTGGCGCGCATGGATTTAGACACAACCCGTGGAAAATATGCGCATCAGCAACTGATTGAAAATTTTGAAGACGGCAACATTGATATTCTTGTAGGCACACAAATGCTGACCAAAGGACTGGACTTTGACAATGTTGGATTAGTGGGCATTTTAAATGCAGACGGCATGTTGAACTTTCCCGACTTCCGTGCGCACGAGCGCAGCTATCAACTGATGGCACAGGTTAGCGGACGCGCAGGCAGAAAACAGAAAAGAGGAAAAGTAATTATTCAGACACACGATCCTGAGAAGTTTATCATACAGCAGGTGATTACCAATAATTACGAAGCCATGTATGCCAGCGAAATGATGGAACGCAAGAGTTTTAACTATCCTCCGTTTTATCGTTTGGTAGAAATTACTTTGAAACACAAAAACGTGGATGTGCTGAATATGGCTTGCGGTTTTATTTCGGGCGAGGGAAGAAATGCTTTTGGCAAAAACTTACTTGGCCCCGAATTCCCCATGGTTGCCCGCATTAAAGGACTTTACCTGAAAACATTTCTTCTGAAGATAGAACGCGAAGTTGCTCCTTCCGGCATCAAAGAAAAACTGCGCGAGATTATCACACAACTGAAACTGAAGAAAGAATTTAAAGCAGTGATTGTGAGTGTTGATGTTGATCCGATGTGATGTGATGGAACGCTGATTTATTATGATTTTTATGATAAACACTGATTAAAATCTTAACAAATCTTAACCATCATAAAAATCTGCGTTCTATCCTCCTACGCTGCAGCTCCTACCCTCTTCAATAAAAGAATGTGCGCCCACACCGCCTGATACATGCGCGGAAATTCATTGTAAGTTATTCCGAAATCAGCAGCTGTTTTCTTTACAATTTTGCTCAGCTCCGGATAATGAACGTGACTTACTTTAGGAAAGAGGTGATGTTCAATCTGAAAATTCAATCCGCCAAAAAGCCAGGTCAGGATTTTGCTTTTAGTAGCAAAGTTGGCCGTGGTTTTTATCTGATGAATGGCCCACTCATCATCCATATTATTACTCACCGGATTAGGTTCAGGGAATTCCAGATCTTCAACCGTGTGTGCCAACTGAAACACCATGCTGATAAAAATTCCCGTTGAGAACATCATGATGAAAAAGCCCAGCAGATAAGGCAAAACACCTGTCATGTAAACGGGCAACAGGATAAAGAAAAACAGAAACGAAACTTTGCTTGCCCAAAATCCAACATGGTCTTTCCAATTCATTTTCTGAAATTCAATGTTCGAGATTTTACCGCTGAAATATTTCTGAAAATCAGATAACCCCACCCAGAAAATATACAGCAAGGCATACAACAGAATAAAATAAATGTGCTGAAAACGGTGAAAGAAACGTTTCTCCTGTGTAAGAGTCATACGCATCCAGGGCTTGATGTCAATATCATCGTCAAAGCCTTCGATATTGGTATAGGTGTGATGAATGACGTTGTGTTTTATTTTCCACATGAACGAACTTGCACCCAAAAAATCCAGACTGGAAGCGGCAAGCTGATTGACAAAACTGTGTTTCGAGTAACTGCCGTGCGAACCATCGTGCATTACATTAAAGCCGATTGCCGCCACATTTATTCCCAGCAGAATGGCGAGTACAATGGAAATAAAAATTCCGGGAGTAAAGAAAACCAGTGTAGTATAGATGCCGATAAAACTTAAAGCAAGGATGGCTGTTTTCAAATACAGTTTCCAGTTGCCTGTTTTTTTTACTGCCTGTTCGGCAAAGTAAGCGTTTACACGTTTTTTAAGTTCGGTATGAAAAGAAAATTGAACGGAAGGGAATTTAGGCTTAGTAAGCATTGTATACTATATATTTAAGTGCGAAGGTAGGCTTATTAAAGACAGTTAAATCACAAAGTTTGTGAATGGCCGGCATTGCGAGGGCTTTTCGCCCGAAGCAATCTCACAATAAGATGCAGCAATGAGATTATGAGATTGCTTCGCTATGCTCGCAATGACGTTACTTCCTGAAATTATCCGCAACAACCAAGTCCTTAGAACCGGCAGTGTATTTATAAAAACCGCTTCCTGATTTTACACCAAGGTTACCGGAAACAACCATATTCACCAGCAAAGGACAGGGAGCATATTTAGGATTACCCAATCCATCGTGCAGCACGCGCATAATGGAAAGACAAACATCCAGACCAATAAAGTCGGCTAATTGCAAAGGCCCCATCGGATGTGCCATTCCGAGTTTCATCACCGTATCTATTTCTTCAACGCCTGCAACGCCTTCGTGCAATGTGATGATAGCCTCATTAATCATCGGCATCAGTATTCTGTTGGCCACAAATCCGGGATAATCATTTACCTCCACCGGAACTTTGCCCAACTGTTTACTCAAGTCAAAAACGGTTTTGGTTATGGCATCGGTGGTAGAATATCCGCGGATAACCTCCACTAATTTCATCACCGGAACGGGGTTCATAAAGTGCATACCTATTACCTGCTGCGGACGCTTGGTAACGGACGCAATCTTAGTAATGCTGATAGAAGATGTATTGCTCGCCAGTATCGTTTCTGCTTTGCAGAACTTATCCAGCTCGCGAAAAATATTCAGTTTCAGTTCTAAGTTTTCTGTTGCTGCTTCCACAACCAAATCAGCATTCTTTGCGCCTTCTTCAATAGACGTAAATGTTTTGATGTTGGCTAAGGTTTTTTGTTTCCCTTCTTCGCTAAGGTTGCCTTTGGCTACAATGCGGTCAAGGTTTTTGCCGATGGTAGCGATAGCCTTATCCAAAGCGGGTTGCGAAATATCAATAAGCGAAACAGAAAAACCTGTTTGTGCAAATACGTGGGCAATGCCATTGCCCATAGTGCCGGAGCCTATAACAGAAATATTCATTTAGATTAATCGTTTTGCTGTAAACGTGCCGCCTGTTACAACCTTTACATCTGTAGAATCAAAAGAATCGGTAAACGTGCCGTTAAAGGTACCGGTGAGCGTTTCAATGCCATCCTGTGTGGTGCGGCTTATATCCAGTGTTCCTGAACTTTCAAGCCACAGACCGCCACCAATTACTCCGCTGTCCTGAAATCGCAAATCGGTATGGTCTGATGGCTCTGTAATTACTGTATCAGTTCCGTCAAAATAAGGTATTAGAAAGAAAAAATGTGCGGTATCTGCTGCCTTCGAGCCGGTAATTGAAATCATCGGTCCGCTGCCGTAATCAGCCACAACAAAACCCACTGCATCGGCATCTGCATCCCATGCACTGCCGTCAATCACAGCATGAAAAGTTCCGTCAAGCACATCAGGATTATTATCACCATCATCATCGTTGTTATTACAAGCGGTGATTGAAAAAATTGCGGCAAAAATACCGAGGTAGATTAGTTTGTTCATCGGTTGGAGTTTTAAAATTTCGTGGCGAAGATAAAAAAAAGACAGTCGGCAGTAGCAGTAGGCAGTCAACTGCTACTGCCCACTGCTACTGCCTACTGATTAAATACACCCCGTCATCCTTCAGCTCCACCAGCTTCAGTTTATAAAGCGTGCCGATGGCTTTCTTGAACAGCTTTTTGCTGATACCCAGCGTATCGTAAATTTCACCGGGCTGCGATTTATCGGTAAGGGGGAGAAAACCTTTGTTCTTTTTCAGTCGGTCCAGTATCACAACGGTGTTATCGGTAATAGCAGCCACTCCTTGCTTTTGCAGAGCAACATCTACTTTTCCTTCTTCGGTTATTTTTTTGATGTAGCCTTTTACACGGTCGCCCGGGTGTATGTCGGTAAACACCTCGTTGCTGTAAAGCAATCCTGCATAACGGCTGTTAATGATGCAGCTCATACCTATCTGCGTATGGCGTGTTATCAGCAAATCCACTTCCTGATTAGGTTGCAGCTCGCTTACATCGCGGTCAAGAAAATCTTCAATCTTGGCGCTGCCCGTAAATCCTTTTTCGGTTTTGTCCTGCAACACTACTACATGGCTTTCGCCTTCTTCCAGTTTTCCGCGCTGCTCATAAAGCGGAACGTAAACTTCAAGTCCGTCATCATTCAGCGCAAGCGATGCGCCATCGGCATTTACGCGTAGTACTTTAAGGTATAGAAAATCGCCTGTTTCGGGTTGGTTGGTGGTCATGGTGTTTTTTAAAGAAGGTGCAAGGTAGGCTTTTTACCGCAGAGGCGGGGAGGTTTTTACCACTAAGGGCACTGAGGACACTAAGTTTTTTTACCGCAAAGGCGCGAAGGGCGCAAAGTTTTTACTACAGATGCGCACAGAGAAAATTTTGTTATTTTCGTTGCAACATTATTATGAAAAAACTCTTCCCCGCTTTCTTTCTTCTTTTTTCGTTGGCAGCGGGGGCTCAGGAACTGCGCAACCACTTCACCGTTCCGGGAAGAATTGAAAACAACATACTTTTTAATTTCTGGCAAAACCCTGCGCTTACGGGGTATGAGGAACGATTTAATGTGCAGGGTGGATATGGAATGAGGTGGTTGGGGTTGTATTCAACAAGTAGTTACTATAAAGAAACTAATATCACCTCGCCACAAAACTGGTTTGCTGCTTTTGATGTAGCGATGGGCAAAAGCAAAACAAGTTCACTTGGTTTTGGTTACAATCATAACCGCACTCTTTATGAAAAAAGGACTGAATTCCTACTCAGCTATAGCTACACTATTAAAATCAAAAAATCAACGCAAATAAGAATTGGTCATTCGATAAGCTATAATCAAAGAGGATTGGATTGGAGTAAACTGTCTTTTCCTGATCAGGTTGACTCGCGTTATGGGTTTATTTATAACACCAACGAAATCTTCGGAAGAAATGGCAGAGGATACCCTGATTTTAATCACGGCCTATGGTTTTCGCGCAAACATTTATTTATTGGTTTTTCTGTTCTTCACTCAACCGAACCCGATGAAGGATTTTTTGGTGTAAGCAAACTCCCCATGCAATTCTATTACAATGCAGGCTATCATATTCCTGTTTCCAAAGAAATCATAGTAACGCCTTCATTAATTGTGATGAATAAAAGAAACATCTGGTACTTCCAGCCTTCGCTTTCTGTAGCTTTCAAAAACAGGTATTTGCTTTTGCTCAATTACCGCAACTTAAATACACTGATGATTTATGCCGGTGCGCAGGTAAAAGAAAATCTGCGGTTAAGTTTAGGCTGGGGCTTCCCCACCAGTAAAGAACTGCGCGCCATACAAAGCGGACAAAGCATTGAAGTAATGTTGCGCTACCGCTTTAAGTTGCGTAAAGACCCTACGCCTGAGGAACAAATGAACATAACGAAACCATGAAACAATTAGCAATCATTTTTTCGTTTGTTGCTTTGCTGACAAGTTGCAGTAAAGATGAGTTTGAGCCAAAACCTTTATTAAATAATTTTCAAGACACTACTTATTCTATTGACATATCAAACAATCAAATTTACTATGATTTTTGTCTTTATCCCTACAACTCACTAACGCTTGATGCCACTGCTAACGACACCTCCGCTACCTATTTATGGGAGCCTGGTGGCGAAACCACATCATCAATACAGGTTGATCATGATGATTACTACACGCTTAATTATTATTCTAATTCAACAGGACCAATTCAGATTTCGATAGCTATTTATAATTGTATACCTGCCATGTATGCTACTAATAGTTTCACCCCAAACTCAGATGGCCTAAACGATAGTTGGAGACCAATATACAGCAGCATTAGTTCAATTCATTGGGAAATAAGGGATAACGAGGGCGTAAAAGTATTTTCAACTGACGATTTAACAAGTAGTGGTTGGGATGGCGAATATCAAAATGTCCCCATGCCCTCCGGCTTCTACCTCTACTACATCAATTACTCAACCCTAACCACCGAGAACAACATTCTCACCGGTTCGCTGGAGCTTATCAGGTAAAACCTCAGCCTTTTTAGCCTCCATTGCCATTTTAGCGGTCTTTTGCACCCAAATTGCCATCTTTTGCTCCCGAATTGCCTTCAAATGCACCCAAATTGTCATCAAATGAATATAGATGACCGTCTTTTGCACCCGAATTATGGTCTTTTGTTCCCGAATTGCCTTCAAATCAAAACATCTTGCCTTCAAATGCTCCCGAATTGCCTTCAAATCAATACATCTTGCCCTCAAATGCACCCGAATGGT
>JBFWYU010000024.1:0-58691 GCA_050186075.1 Bacteroidia bacterium | reverse complement strand
CACCTATATTGGCGTTATCCCAGTTTGAACCGAATACATAACCCACCCTGAAAGCAGATCTTTTCGGATAAAAAAACATGCGTGTGCCGGAACCTGCAGCATTAACCACATTACCGGAGCCATGCGTACCTTTAACCATAAACCCATCGGTGCCTTCAATATTTACTGATCCGTGAGTGGCATCAATAATGCGGCCAAGGCCCGCGCCTCCGAAATCGTAGGCAGCGTCAAGGGTGCCGCCTGCTGAAGCCGGTACCGGTAGGGTTTGCCAGCTGGCCAAGCCGTTGGCATCGGAAGTAAGCACTTTGTTTGCGCCCGGTGAGCCTCCACGTATTTTTATCTGTCCATCTATATCTAATTTGGTGTCGGGGTTAATATTGCCTATACCTGTATTGCCGTTTTTGAGTACTACCATGGCATTGCTTGGATTGTCAATATCTGTTCCGTTACCTATTACAAAGAGGCGGTCGGTAGCATACCAAGCATTGGTTGAAAAAGGATTATAATTGGTATTCCAAGAGCCGATAGCTGTTTCAGATGTTGATTTGGCGGTTGTACGATCTCCCATTGCGGTTGAAAAATTTCCGCTGGCGGTTGTACCTTGTCCCATTGCGGTGGAATTAATTCCGCTGGCGGTTGTATAAACTCCCATTGCGGTGGAACCACTTCCGCTGGCAGATGTTTCTGCTCCCATTGCGGTGGAATTTGTTCCACTGGCATTTGTAAAAGATCCCAATGCGGTGGAATTTGTTCCACTGGCATTTGTACTATAGCCCAATGCTGTAGCAGTATTACCTGATGCAATGGTTTGGCTACCTATTGCTGTTGATATATATCCCGTGGCTTTTGAACTATTACCCATAGCTGTTGATCTGTTTCCTGTAGCCTGGGTTGCGGTGCCCGATGCGAAGGATGCCTCACCCGTTGCTTTTGTATCATAACCGCTTGCAAAAGAGTATATACCTATAGAGGCGTTATCCCAGTTTGCACCATTTACATAACCCGCTCTGAAAGCAGATCTTTTCGGATAAAAAAACATGCGCGTTCCGGCACCTGCGGCATTAACCACATTACCGGAGCCATGCGTACCTTTAACCATTAACCCATCGGTGCCTTCAATATTTACTGATCCGTTAGTGGCATTAATAATGCGGCCTGCACCGGCACCATCGGCATTATAGGCTAAATTTAAGGTAACCGGAGTTGGCTGGCGGTCTTCGGCATCCAGCGCTGTTCCGCTTTTTTCGGAATACAATGCATACGGCACACTCAGTAATTGCGAGATACCCATAAACTCATAGTCAGTGCCACCGGCAGCATCCATTTCAACCTGCACATAATAGTTGCCTGCACCCCACTCTATTTCACTGAACACACCCGACACTACTGAGCCTCCGCCAATCTCTATATTAAACAGACCAAACTTATTGGTAAATGCCTGCTGGGTTTCAACATATACCGGTGAGCCGCCATGCGACTCGCTGCTGATGCTGATACGCAAACCAAGCGGCTGCTCGGCTAAAATGTTTCCGCTGTTGTCGCGGGCTACACCCTGGTAGTTAAACTTCTGGGGAGCCTGTGCATAGGAATTAAAAACTGATAACTGACAATTGATAATTGCAAATGCGATGAGTAATAGTTTGCGCATAGGTGTAGGGTGTTAGGGGTGAGATTATCGGGCAAATAAAAAAAGAAAATTTAAAAAAACAAAAAAAAAATTAACAACATTTTAATAGAGAATTGTTAATTAACAATTGATAATCAGAAAATCTTTGGATGAAGGGCGGGGCTTATCATTGTTATAAAGCAGGCTGGCTGGCAATACCGGAAACAGCTGCAGCAGTATGGCAAAACTAAACACTGTGTTTACACAACCTTAATCTGCTCAGGGGTGGGGATTAAGGGGTGTATTCTGCTCACACTTTTTATTTTTGATAATAGCGCCCAAGTCTTATCAAAAAAAAAATTACCTGCCCGCACAATAAAATAAAACCAAGTACCGTTTATGAATACTAAAAGGGGCTGATACTATAACGGCCCCATTGTTAAATTTTAAACATCCTTGTTATGAGCAACGAAAAAATTATTCTGCAACCTTTAACCAAACAGGAGTTGCAAACCCTTTTGCTTTTGCTGAAAGGGTTAAACGCCCAAGAGGTAGCCGACCAGGAGTATGGCGGAAGAATAAACATGGTAGAAACCCATACGCGCAACATACGCGCAAAGGCAAATGCCAAAAGCCTTTTGGCGGCTGCGTTCCGCTACATAGAGGCGGGTATGATACCGGGCGAACTGCTGGCCTCTGCCTTTGAAGGCGACTGGCAAAAAGGATAAGCTCATTAAACTTTACGGAATTCCGTTTGGCAGCCCCGGCAGCACGGGATAGTTTTGTGCCCACGTTCTTTGAATGTAGAAAAAGCCGGTTTGTACAAGTCAATCATCGGGACATGCGTTTAAACAATCGGGAAACACGTTTCAACCGTTTCGACACACGTTTTATTCATCGGGATGTGCGTTGAAAGCATCGCGACACACCTCTCAACCGTTTCGACACACATTTTAATCATCGGGAAGTGCGTTGAAAGCATCGCGACACACCTCTCAACCGTTTCGACACACGTTTTAATCATCGGGATGTGCGTTGAAAGCATCGCGACACACCTCTCAACCGTTTCGACATACGTTTTAATCATCGGGAAGTGCGTTGAAAGCATCGCGATACACCTCTCAACCGTTTCGACACACGTTTTAAACATCGGGATGTGCGTTGAAAGCATCGGGATGCACGTTTCAACCGTTTCTACACACCCCTCAATCGTTTCTACACACGTTTTAATGATTACGACACACAAACCGACCAAAAACAAACAAAAAACAACCTGAAACAACTATTATTAACCTAAATACAAACAATTATGAAAAATCCACATGCAAGTCTGAGTTATCACGAATTACCTGCCACCGAATTAAAAACCTTTGCGGATGGTGTGGCTACCGGTTATTACGGCAATAACCCGCCCTTTACCATACAGCCTGTTACCTTAGCCGTTTTTCAGGCTTTGATATCTGACTATGAAGAAAAACGTTCGGATTATGAAAACGGAGGCGAAGACCAGAAAGGTCCTTTTCTGCTTGCAAAAGCTGCTTTGATAAATGCACTTGACCAGCTGGCTGCTGAAACGGATAAGGTAGCCATTAATAATAAAGACACCATAATTCTGGCAGGCTTTACGCCTACCAAAACTCCGGGCGAAACGGTAAAACCCGGTCAGGGAACAGTTACCGTAAAAAGAGGAATAGCAGGTGAGTTAATTTCAACCTGTTCAATAGTTGAAGGAGCAAAACACTACGGTTGCATTATGACCGAGGGTGCTCCGCTGCCAAACTGGGTAACCATAAGCGCTGATGGCAGAATAGTGCTGGAAACTAATAACCCTATGCCTGATCCTATGCCGGGTCTTACACCCGTTAGCGTGCAGCTTGATTTTACCGATCAGCGCGAAAAACATTTTCTTGGTCTGAAACACGATGTTACTTATTACTTCTATTTCTATGCGGTAAACGCCAAAGGTGTTGGTCCGCTGAGTGAGGCGGTGAGTATGGTGTGCTGGTAGAGTGTCATGCTGAGCGTAGTCGAAGCATCATTATTATTGCCCTTCGACTACGCTCAGGGTGACAAACCTTCGCGTCTTTGCGCCTTAGCGGTAAAAACCTTCACTGCGCTCGCAATGACGGGTACCCTATTTCAACTTATCTTTAAACACCTCTTTAAATTTGTCAACCTTAGGTTGAATAACATAGGTGCAGTAAGGCTCACTGCCGTTCAGATTGAAATAATCCTGATGATAATTTTCGGCACGGTAAAACTCGGTGAAGGCAACTATTTCGGTAACGATGGGTTTGGCAAAGGCACCCGAAGCATCCAGCTTCTTTTTATAACTCTCTGCCAATTGTTTTTGTTGCTCGTTGTGATAAAAAACGGAGGAGCGGTATTGTGTACCGATATCATTGCCCTGACGGTTTAAAGTGGTGGGGTCATGCGTTTTCCAGAATACTTCCAGCAGTTCTTCAAACGATATAACGGCAGGGTCGTAAACAATCTGCAACACCTCGGCATGACCGGTAATACCGGCACATACATCTTTGTAAGTGGGGTTTTTCACGTGTCCTCCCGAGTAGCCGCTTACAGCGCTGTAAACGCCTTTCAGGTTTTGAAACACCGCTTCGGTACACCAGAAGCAGCCGTTGCCAAAGGTGGCGGTATCTGTGTTTGTTGGTAATTGAGTTTCCATAGTTGTCAGTTCTTTGTTTTCAGTTTTAGCAGTTTGTGTGCACGATGCAGCAATAACTCCTGTAAGCACAGATAGAAAAGAGATGTTTAATATTGTGTTCATGATTATAATAACACTAATATATCACTTGTTGTTTAAGTATACTGTTAATTAGTCCGTCATTGCGAGGGTTTTTCACCCGAAGCAATCGCTCAATCGCAAGCAGTGATTCAAACACGAGATTGCTTCGCTGCGCTCGCAATGACGTTACGCAAACCCTCTTTCTTTTTTAATCTGCTGAAAGGCATCATTCACTTTCTGAAACTTTTCATTAGCTGCTTTTTGAAATTCTTCGCCCAAATGGCTCACCTTATCAGGATGATACTTCACAGCCATTCTGCGGTAGGCTTTTTTAACTTCATCATCGGTTGCTTCGGGTTCAATTTCCAGAATGTGGTAAGCAGCCTTGCGGTCTTTTACAAACATGGCTTTTATAGATCCGAAGTCGGCATCGCTGATACCCAGGTAACCTGCAATCTGCTCAATCACCTTTACCTCCAGCGGATGCACATCTCCATCGGCCATTGAAATACCAAACAGATAATGCAGTAACTGTAATCGTGAAGGATGATCAATGTGTTGTTTTATCTGCAAACAAACATCGCGCAGGGGAATTTCCTGCTTCAGTATTTCGCGCAATACCAACATTTGCTCTTTAGCATAATGCGCACCAAACTGACGCAGAAAAAATGCTTTTACAAAATCAAGTTCGGCTTTAAGAATACGGTCATCGGCTTTCATAACCGCTGCTGTAAGAACCAGCAGACTGGCAGCAAAATCACCCGAGCGCGAAGTGCCTACTCTCCCACCCTGGTGCACAGTTACCTCTTCGGCATTATCGTAAACCGAACCCAGAACAAAACCTAATATACCGCCAATAGGTCCGCCAAAAGCCCAACCCAGACCACCTGCAAGCCACTTACCGTATTTCATTTATTGCTTGGTCCAGGTTATACTTTCAACTCCATATTCCTCGCTTTTCATTGAGGTTGCAACCTGTTTGCGCAATGCTTCAGTTGAAGTAACAGCATCCACACCTCCATCCAGTAATGATACATCACAAGACACCATTTTTTCTTTATCCATCTCTTTAATCATATAGTGGTAGTATTTTTCTTCATTGTCAGGTTTAAAAAACAAAAAGGTTTTTCCTTCAACCTCGGTAATCCATCCGGTTAAATTATCTGTTTCAAGGGCATACATCTCGCCTCTTTCCAGAACCGTTACCTTGTAACTGTTATCATCATTTTTCTCAAATTTAACTTTAAGAACCTCCGCATCAGGTGAATCACTTACCCATGTGCCGATAAAATCTTTATTGATTTTTTCCTTGCCGGGAGTTCCTAGTGGGTAATCAATACCAACAGGGCATCCGTAAAAAGTGGTAATTACTAAAATAAATATCGACAAGTGAATGAACTTTTTCATAGTATTTGGGTTTAAAAATTTTGACAAATGTAGAACAATTATGCAGGCACTTAAAATCACATCATGGTGAATTCAAAAATAATTTTAATCTTCAATTTCAAGTCATTCGTCTATACTAAACGTTTTGTTATATTTGCGCTTTCTATGCCTAAACATTCCATTTTACTTCTCCTTTTTGCGTTTATTTCATGCAATTTGAACGGCCAGAATTGGATAATTTACAACACCCAAAACTCGGGCCTTCCTGCCAATGAAGTACTGTGTGTGACACAGGATGATGATAACAACAAATGGATCGGGACCTACTGGGGCGGTGTTGCTAAATTTACCAATACCCAATGGACGGTTTATACCGACACCAATTCAGCAATGCCTCATTACTCGGTGCGCGCTATTGCCATTGACGAAGATGACAACAAATGGTTTGGAACACCTGCCGGTGTTGCGAAATTTGACGATACTGACTTTACCATTTACAATACTGCAAATTCACCACTGCCTTCAGATTTCGTTAACCTGATAAGGATTGATGACGATAATAACATCTGGATCGGAACCAACAACGGTCTTGCAAAATTTGACGGACAAAACTGGGAAGCATTTACTACCTCTAACTCAGGTATACCCAGCAACTATATACAATGCATGGAAATTGATGATGATAATAATTTGTGGATTGGAACTTATGGCGGGCTTGCTTTTTATCATACAGATGATGATGACTGGGAAGTTTTCAATACCTCCAACTCACCGATTGAAGACAACACCATTTATGCTATCGGGCTGTCTGAAAACAACAAAGTGTGGATACGCACCTTTTCAGAAATTGCACGCTACAACGGAAATATGTGGATGGTTTTTGACCAATATTCACTTGGACAACCAAACAGTTTTTGCCGCACGATCCCTTCAACAGATTCTAATAGTTTGTGGATTGGCGGAGATGAAGGCATGGTTCAACTCTACACCAATCAGGGAACAGTTGATAGTGCTGCTTATTTCAATTCATTGAATTCGGGATTACCCAATAATGGCGTAATCACTTTATTTGCTGATGATATAGGCAACCTGTGGGCAGGCGTTTCTTTGGGCAATCTGGTGGTTTATAATCCTGACGGAGTTGACCTCACTTCAGTTAATGAACAACTTACTTCTGATTTTTCGCTGTTCCCAAATCCCGCATCGGAGTTCAGCAACCTGGAATTTGAACTGCTCAACAACGAAACTATTCTTTTAGAAACATTTGATTTATCAGGACGGAAGATTTTGAATGATGTTACAAAACAATTTCATGCAGGCAACAACCGCTATAGTTTTCAGACTTCTGAAATTAATCCCGGAATTTATTTCCTGAAACTCTCAGCCGGTGAGCGCTCATCGGTTGTTAAGTTTATCGTAAATAGATGAAGAAGCAAACACGTGTTCAGATTTTTTCGTCACGCGAAGAAATGGAAAACCGTGTGGATATAAATGGTGCTGAACGCATCAAAGCAGGTCGCAAAACGCTCTGCATCGCCCGCAATCAAAATGGATTTTATGCAATGGATGATGAATGTCCGCATCAGGGTGCATCACTGGCAAAAGGCTTTTGTAACAACGAGGGTGAGATTATTTGTCCCTGGCATCACCATCCTTTTAATGTAACAACAGGCAAAGGGCGTGGCGAATATGTGGATGTATATCCGTTGGAAATAACAGATAAAGGTGTATTTGTGCTGCTTCCGCAAAGCGCCTGGGATTTGTTCAGCGACCTGTTTTAAAAAATATTGCTTTCTTCGCGGCTGAATTTCAACCACAAAGAATTGAAAAGAACGTTTACCTACGGCCTGCTGCTTATTGCCTGCTTCCTGCTCTCAGCCTGCTCGCGCCTGCCCATTAACACGGTTTCCGAAACAAAACAAATAGCTGTTGGTCCGGGACCCGAAGACATGGTACTTGATAACACCGCAGGAACAGAACGCCTGCTGGTTTCGTGTAATGAGAGAAGATTGGATACCGTTTTCGGAGAAATCTTTGAAATAAACCTAAACAACAACTCAACCCGCATTATTCCACGCCTCCATTCACCCGAGGATATTGTTTTCAATCCGCACGGAATTGATATAAAAACCATTGATGGTGTTACACGCCTGTATGCCATATCGCATAACGATGCCAAGAAGCGCCACACCATTGTGGTTTACCGTGTATATGCCGACAGTCTTGTGTATGAAACGCTTTATGAAAATCAGGCGGCCATGAATACGCCAAACGATTTAGCCGTTACCGAAAAAGGCGATATTTATGTAAGCAACGATGCCGGAAAACGCGGCAGCGTTTGGGAGCAACTCTGGAAACTGAAACGCAGCAATATCGTATTTTATGATTCAGAATTAAAGTTGTGGAAAAAGGTTGCGGACGGATTAGTTTATGCCAATGGCGTTGCCGTTGACGATACCTGCGTATATGTTGCCACCACACGCACTAACAAACTCTTCTCCTACAAACGCGAGGCAGACGGGAACCTGAGCAACCGCAGAACACTGGCAGAAGTTCCGGGGCAGGATAACATTATGTTTCATGGCGATGAACTTATTTTCACCTCGCACCCCAAGGTGTTTAAGTTTATTAAACATGTTAAATCATCGGAGAAAAAATCACCATCGCAGGTACACAGCTACAACTGCAAAACAGGTGAATACAAATTACTGTTTGCAGATGACGGGTACCGTATCAGTGCATCATCTACCGCGCTGATTATTGGAGATAAACTCTATATCTCGCAGGTATTCGATCCCTACATCCTGCAGGTTCAGTTAAAGTAGATTTTTATCTATTAATAAGAGCTACCTGCCTATCAAAAAATTTCTATTACGCTTTTGGCATGTTATGCAGTTGACCAAACGATATTTCTTGGTCTACTGGCAGGTTGTGCAGTTGACCAAACGATATTTCTTAGTCTACTGGCAGGTTGTACAGTTGACCAAACAATATTACTTGGTCTATTGGCAGGTTGTGCTGTTGACCAAACGATATTACCTGGTCTACTGGCAGGGTGTGAAGTTGACCAAATGATATCAGCTTGTCAACTCGCAGATATGGGAGTTAACCAAAAAACAGTTTATTCTCCACTTTACAGAGAGGGAAGGGGTAGCGACAATTAAAACTTATCCGAGGAATTTAGTAGCAGCTTCCAGTGCTTTAGACAAACCTTTGGCATCTGTTCCACCTGCCGTAGCAAAGAAAGGTTGTCCTCCTCCCCCGCCATTGATTTCTTTAGCAAGTTCTTTCACAATGTTTCCGGCATGGAACTTTTTGTCCTTCACAAGGTTGTCGCTTGCAGCAACAAACAGTTGTGGTTTGCCTGAAACCTCAGCACCTAAAACGATAAACGTATTGTCTTCCTGTTTTAATTCAAAGCACAGGTCTTTGATAGCGGCACCTGAGTCAAGATTTACTTTTTGAGCAATAAATTTTATTCCGTTTTGTGTTGTTGCAGCTGCAAGCAATTCTGTTTTTAATGACTTTGCTTTTTCGCGGTAGAGAGCTTCTACCTGTTTCTGCAACTCCGTATTTTGTTCGCTCAATTGCTGAACAGATTTAACCAAATCAGCCGGATTTTTCAATAAGGCATTTACCTCAGCAAGTAGTTTAATCTTGTTCTTAAAAAACTCTTCGGCTTTAACGGCAGTTACTGCTTCAATCCTGCGCACACCTGCTGCGATAGCACTTTCCGAAGTTATTTTAAACATTCCTATTTGTCCTGTGGCCTTCACATGCGTTCCTCCGCACAACTCAATGGAGAAGTTTTTATCCATCGTTACAACGCGCACAATGTCTCCATACTTTTCGCCAAACAGAGCCATTGCGCCCAAGTTCCTTGCAGCATCAATAGGCATTTGTTTTATCTCAACGGCAATGTTCTCGCGTATCTTTTCGTTTACAATGGTTTCAATCTTTTCAATCTCCTCATCCGTAACTTTTGCAAAATGCGAAAAGTCGAAACGCAGATATTCGTCATTTACTAATGAACCTTTTTGCTCCACATGTTTACCCAATACCTGTTTCATGGCAGCATGCAGCAAATGCGTTGCGCTGTGATTGTTGGCAGTAAGTAAACGCTTGTTGGTGTTTACACTTGCCTTAAAAGTTCCATCAATTTTTTCAGGCAATTTATCTGCAAAGTGAATAATAAGATTATTCTCTTTCTTGGTATCAGTAATAAAGACCTCTTCATTAATATTTTTCAGAACTCCTATATCTCCTACCTGTCCTCCACTCTCAGCATAAAAAGGTGTTTTATCAAACACTAACTGAAACTGCTCCTTATTTTTGCTTTTAACCTTTCTAAACTTAGTAATCGAAACTTCACTTTCAAGAAAGTCATAGCCGATAAACTCTGCTTGAGGAATTTCTTTTAACACCACCCAGTCTTCTGTATCAACTGCAGCTGCTGCTCGAGAGCGTACTTTCTGTTTTTCTAGAAAATACTCAAATCCTTTTCTATCAACTAATATCTTTTTTTCCTTTGCAATCAATTCAATCAAATCTATAGGAAATCCGAAAGTATCATATAATTTAAAAACATCAGTTCCTCCCATAAAAGAAACGTAGTTCTTTTTAAAATCTTCTAATTCTTTCATACTATTAGGATCACTCGGATCATGAATAATCGTAGTTGGAATTTTTAGATGGCTTTCGATCAGAGAAATACCTTTATCTAGAGTTATTAAAAATGATATTTCTTCCTCGCGAATAACTTTCCCAATCAGGTCTTGTTGTGATTTCAGTTCGGTAAACGTGTCTCCCATCTTAGCTACCAACACAGGAACCAGGTCGCACAGGAAAGGTTCTTTGAAATTTAAAAAACTGTAGCCGTAACGTACTGCTCTTCTTAATATCCTGCGTATAACATACCCGGCTTTATTATTAGAAGGCAACTGTCCGTCAGCAATGGCAAAAGAAATAGCGCGAATATGATCTGCAATAACGCGCATGGCAATATCCGTTTTTATATCGCTGCTCTTGTATTCAATTCCTGATCGTTGGGAAATAGAACCGATGATATCCTGAAAAATATCGCTGTCGTAATTACTTTGTTTGCCTTGCAGAACCATACACAAACGTTCAAAACCCATTCCGGTATCAACGTGCTGCGCAGGTAATTTCTCCAGACTTCCATCGGCTTTACGGTTAAATTCCATGAACACATTGTTCCAGATTTCAATCACATGCGGATGACTGGCATTTACCAATGATTTACCGTCAACCTTTTTGCGCTCTTCATCACTGCGGATATCCACATGAATTTCGGAGCAAGGGCCGCAGGGACCTGTATCGCCCATTTCCCAGAAATTGTCTTTTTTGTTTCCATTGATGATGCGGTCTTCGGCTATAAACTGTTTCCAGTAATTGTATGAATCGGTGTCGTAATCCAGGTTATCGTCCTTACTGCCTTCAAATACGGTAACGTAAAGGCGGTCTTTGTCAATTTTGTAAACCTCCGTAAGCAGTTCCCATGCCCAGGCAATAGCATCTTTCTTAAAATAATCGCCAAAACTCCAGTTACCCAACATCTCAAACATGGTGTGGTGGTAGGTATCAACACCCACCTCTTCCAAGTCGTTGTGCTTGCCGGAAACACGCAGGCATTTCTGTGTATCAGCCACACGCTTGTGTTTGGCAGGGGCATTTCCAAGGAAAATATCCTTGAACTGGTTCATACCCG
The DNA here is from genome assembly GCA_050186075.1 of Bacteroidia bacterium. Taxonomy (GTDB): domain Bacteria; phylum Bacteroidota; class Bacteroidia; order SXHM01; family SXHM01; genus SXHM01. The sequence continues at coordinate 47,225 of JBFWYU010000024.1, read as the reverse complement.
CGTTGGTAAACATCAAAGTAGGGTCGTTTTTAATCACCATGGGCGCAGAAGGCACTATTTCGTGTCCTTTTGAGCGGAAAAAGTCGAAGAATTGTTGACGGATTTGATTAGAATTCATATTGGCTTTACGGCTACTTAACGTTAAAAAGTGTGAACGAAGCTAAAGTTTTTGTGATTCGAGGTTAAAGTTTTCTATATTAGCGGACTTTTCGATAAATGACCAAGTAAAATCATCTGTTGAAAAGCGCGCAAAAATAATCAAATCAGCGTAATCATGTCTAAAGTAAAATTCAGGTTCAACACCAAATCTCTGACCTACGAAAAGATTGAGTTGAACATCTGGCAAAAGTTATTGAAAGGGCTTTCGTTCCTTGCAACAGGAATGGTGTTTGCCGTTATCATTATCACCGCAGCTTATACGTTTTTCGATTCTCCAAAAGAGAAACAACTGAAGCGTGAAATCAGTTACCTGTCGCTTCAACTGGAGCTGATGAATGCAAAACTGGACAAAGCATCGGCAGTACTTGCCGAACTGCAGCAACGCGATGACAATATTTACCGGGTAATTTTTGAAGCAGAACCAATTCCTGCCGATGTCCGCAACTCTGGTATTGGCGGTGTAAACCGTTATGCCGAACTGGAAGGGTTTGAGCAAAGCGACCTGGTTATTGCCACTGCTAAGAAGTTAGACAATCTTACCAAACAATTAGTTGTTCAAAGCAAATCATTTGATGAAGTAGTTGACCTTGCTAAAAACAAAAACATTATGCTGGCTTCTATTCCTGCCATTCAGCCGGTTTCAAACAAAGACCTTACACGCATTGCTTCGGGCTTTAACTACCGCATACACCCTATTTATAAAATCATGCACTTCCACAGTGGTATGGATTTTACCGCTCCGACAGGAACTGAGATTTATGCTACCGGTGACGGAACCATTGAAAAAGCCGATAACGAAGGAAACGGCTACGGAATTCACGTTGTAATTAATCACGGTTACGGATACCAAACCCTTTACGGACATATGAGCCGAGTGAAAGTAAAACCCGGGCAAAAAGTAAAACGTGGTGAAATAATCGGTTATGTGGGTAATACCGGAACATCAAGTGGGCCGCACGTACACTACGAGGTTATTAAGAACGGAGAAAAAATCAACCCTGTAAACTTCTTCTACTCTGACCTTTCGCCTGCCGAATACGAGAAAGTGATAGAGCTATCTTCACGTGCAAACCAGTCGTTTGACTAATGCCGGTTAAAGACGAAGAGCCTAAAAAGATGTTTTACTCCATTGGAGAAGTGGCACGTATGTTTAACGTGAACACCTCGCTTATCCGCTTTTGGGAAGGAGAGTTTGACATCATTCGACCGCAGAAAAACAAGAAAGGAAACCGCCTGTTTACACAAAAAGATGTGGACAATTTCCACATCATTTATCATTTGGTAAAAGAGCGGGGCTTTACACTTCAGGGTGCCAAAGAAAAAATGAGAGGCAACCCTGACGACACGGTGAATAATACAGAGGTTGTGAAATCACTAAAAAAAATAAAATCGTTTTTATTGGAACTAAAGGAGCAGTTGTAAAAAAAGCTATATGGAACTAACGTATCTTATTTACAAAAGCAAACCCACAGCGAACCTTAGTGAAAAAGATTTGCTTGAGATAGCCGAGCAAAGTAAAAACAACAATATTGACAATGGTCTTACAGGCCTGTTGATTTTCGGCAATAATGAATTTATACAGGTGCTGGAAGGCAGTGAAAAAGACATTGAAGCACTTTACCAAAAATTGCTTTCGGACAAGCGCCATAACGATGTAATAATTGTAAAAAGAGGAGAACTGGAACGCAGATATTTTCCAACATGGTCAATGGGTTTCCGTGCAGTTAGCGTTGACGAGATGCAACTGATTGATAAAGCCATTGAAGAAAAACCTATTAATGTAGTTACCGGTTATGTTGCGTTGGAAATGATCGAAGGTTTTATTAAACGCTTGTCAATAAAATAAAATTGAAGAGGGAAGTTGTAATCACACCTCCACTAACTTCCATTTCCCTTTCCTGAAGTACCACCAGTAAGCAAAAGCAATAAATACTTCGGCAACAGGAATGGCAATAAAAACACCAAGTGGTCCCATTTTAAAGTACACTGCCATTATATACGCCAACGGAATTTGGAATAACCAGAAACCCACAAGGCTTATGTAGGTTGAGGTTTTGGTATCACCTGCTCCGTTAAATGCCTGCATCAATACCATTCCCACACCATAAAGAATGTAGCCGGTACTGATAATCTGCAAAGCCTGCACAGCATAATCGTGCTGCACAATCGAAGTTGCGGGAATAAAGAAACCAATCAAGGGTGCGGCAAACAAAAAGAAGAAGAGCATAACACCACCCATGAGTATGCCGTTGTATTTAGCAATTGTTTTTACCGAAATTTCAGCACGCTCGGGTTGTTTGGCGCCAAGGTTTTGCCCCACCAACGTTGCAGCCGCATTACTAATACCCCATGCAGGAAGAATAAAGAAAACAATTAAACGTATGGCAGTTTGATAGCCTGCACTGGCATCACTTCCGCTGCGCGCAACAATGGCGGCAAGAAAAATCCAGCTTGCTGATTGCACAATAAACTGCAATGTGGCAGGTGTTGCAATCTCAGAAATGGATTTCATGATTTTAAAATCTGGAAACCAGTTTGCTTTGCGCATCTGCAGCATTTCGTTTTTGCCGAAGAATAACTGAATGAGTTGGTACAGCACACCTGTTCCTCGTCCTGCCACGGTTGCAATGGCAGCACCTGTAACACCTAGTTCGGGAAAAGGACCGTAACCGTTAATGAGCAAGGGGCAAAGTACAATGTTACAGGCATTGCCCAACCAAAGGCTGCGCATAGCAACAGACGCATTTCCTGCTCCGCGAAAAATTCCGTTGATAAGAAAAAGCAAGACCACCACAGCACAACCACCCAGCATAATGCGGGTGTAGTTAACGCCCATCATCACCGCCTCTTCTTCCGCACCCATAAGGCGAAGAATATCTTCGGCAAAAACAAAACCAGCAACGCTCATGATGGCTATAAGAATACCTGAAAGCAACAAAGCCTGAGCAGCAGCATTGGCAGCACCTTCGGGGTTCTTCTCTCCCACCCTGCGCGAAACAACGGCTGTGGCAGCCGCGCTGATACCAATGGCTACCGAGTAAACCAATGCAATTACGGCTTCGGTAAGGCCCACCACGCTTACCGCATGCGGGCCAAGCCTGTTTACAAAATAAATATCCACTACGGCAAACACGCTTTCGAGGCACATCTCCAGCATCATGGGAATAGCCAGAAGAAAAACAGCTATGCGAATACTGCCTTTGGTGTAATCATAATCTTCGCCACGCAAAGCCTGACGGAGTAACTCAAAAAATCTACGTGAAGTAAATGGCATACCTTAATTGTAACAGGGCGCAAAGATATTAATACAGGTTTATGTGTAAAAGAGAAACAATTTAAGTGTTGATATGTTAGAATGTGTTATGAAAAACAATCTTAAAATTGTTGCCTTCGGGGCAAGTTACAGCAGCACATCCATTAACCGGCAGTTTGCAGGGTATGCAGCCGGATTGTTTGAAAACGCAGAGGTGGAATTATTGGATTTACGGGAATTTGACCTTCCTCTTTTTACCTCAGACAGAGAAAAAGAGTTGGGTAAACCCGAAGCGGCTCAACGTTTTATTGAAAAACTAAAACAAGCCGACTTGTTGATTATCTCGATGGGAGAACATAACGGAAGCTACGAAGCTGCATTCAAAAACCTGTTTGACTGGACTTCGCGTATTGAACTAAAAATGTTTGAAGGGAAAAAAATACTGCTGCTATCCACCTCACCCGGTGGGCGGGGCGGACTGGGTGCTTTAGAAACTGCAAAAACACGTTTCCCTATTCACGGTGCTGTTATTACAGCACATTTTTCATTGCCGCGTTTCAGGGATAACTTCAGTGCAGAGCAGGGTATTGTAAATGAAGAACTGAAAAACCTTTTTCTGATGGCAGTGGAGCAAACTAAATCTGCGTTTCAATAATCAGCTGCCACAGCAAATCATTCAATCGGGAATTATTAATCACAGTTATTCTTGTAAGACTTTGTTGCCGTATTTCACAAACTTAAGCTGACCTACAATAATGTAGCTAACAATGGCCATCAGGGTCCAGGAGGTTACTTTATGAAGGCTTACCATTTGCCATACCTTGTGCTGATATGCATATTGCCAGGCACCAAAATATGTAGCAATATTCTCGGCAAGCCAAATGAAGAAACCGATAAAGAAGAACGAAAGCGAAACAGGCAACCACCGTTTGCGCAAAGCAGTAAAATAAACTCGCGAACGCAAAAACACAATGAGCACCAAGGCGGCCAGCACCCACCGGAAGTCCCAGATATAATGATGCGTAAAAAAGTTAAGATAAATAGCTGCTGCCAGCAGCCAGCCCTGCCAGTGGGGTGGCCACTGCACCATTTGAAGGTTTAGTCTGCGCCATGCCTGACACATGAAACTGGCAACGCTGGCATACATAAAACCGCTATAAAGCGGAACGCCCAACACTTTGGTATAGGCAAAGTCGGGATAGCTCCACGAGCCTTTGTTTACCTTATACAACTCCATCAACAAGCCTAGCACATGGAAGAGGCAGATTACCAGCACCTCGTCTTTGGTTTCAAGTTTAAAAACAAACATGAGCACCTGAACGGCTATGCAAGCAAGCAACAAAAAATCGTAACGGGGCAGTGTATAGGGAGGCAAGAGCTGCGAGAGTGCCAGCACCATAAAAATGGCTACAGGAAAGATGCAGGAGAGGGCATTTTGCCAGGCAAATATCCAAAGCTCTTTTATATTTTGCTTCATGAGGGTGGAGCAAAGGAAGGTATAATTGAGGATGGTGTTAAATTTAACAGGATGTGTGTGACCGCTATCCTTAACCTTCCAATACCAAATCACCGACACCACCGCGTAGACCACCGCAACGGTAAAAATAAGCAGAAACCACTCATAGCCATAAAAGACAAAACTCAAGGCCACAGTGAGCGGAAAGCGTAGCCACTCGGAAGTATTTATCCATCTGCGGTTTTCAAACAATGCGCCTATATTTACCAGAGCCCAGGTAACGTAGGCCGAAGCAGTGCTCAACTGCAACCAGGTCATTGCCTTTTCACCAAAAATAATTCCGGTTGAAATACCGAGTACCACCACAAACTGAACAAAGATATAGGTATGCCATTTTTTGCTGTCGCTGTCATAAACTCTGTAGGTTGCTTTATCAATTTCTTTGGGATGCTGAAAGCCCCCCAGTTCTGCAGGAAACCAACCCGGAGGCATAATGAATTCTTTTACCTTATCGGTCCATGAGCCTGTTTTCTTCGCCACATTAAAGAGGTCAACCCAATAATGAAAATTGGCCCACACCGGGTTCCAGCTATTGAGCGGAGTAGTAATTCCGTAAATCACTTCTTCCTCTTCTTCCTGAAAAGTGCCAAACATGCGATCCCAGATAATCAAGGAGCCTGCATGGTTTTTATCAATGTATTTAGGATTACTTCCATGATGAACACGGTGATGCGAAGGCGTATTAAACACCCATTCCAGCGGCCCCATTTTACCGATAACCTTGGTATGTATCCAAAACTGATAAAGCGTATTGAACGAAGCAATGGTGGCAAACATAATGGGCTCAAAACCTATTACAGCCAGGGGCAGATAAAACAACGAAGAAAACACACCCTGAAAAGAGGATTGACGCAATGCAACGGAAAGGTTGTATTCCTCGCTCTGGTGATGCACAATGTGTGCAGCCCATAGGGCATTTATCTCGTGGCTCATACGGTGAAACCAGTAATAGCAAAAGTCAACGGCAAAAAACAGCAACACCCATACCCACCATTCATTGGGCAACTCATGCTGCTTACCGAATTTCTGAAACAAGAAAATATAACCGAATCCCAACACCACCTTCAGGAAAATACCCGTAAGCTGTGAGGTAATACCCAGACTCAGGTTATTAATAGAATCATTGAGGCGATAGTATTTCTTTTTCTGAATAAAGCCTATCAACAACTCCACACCGATAAGAATAAAGAAAACAGGAATGGAGAGGGCGATGTAATTAGTTTTCATGCCTCCAAAAATAAGAATAAAAAAAGGGGAAATTGCTTTCCCCTTTTTCAATTATTGAGTGGTTAATTATTTTGCACTCTTAGACTGAACCGCCTGATTATTGCGGCTTGCCATTTTTTTCTGCAATGGTTTGCTGCTCATTTGTGCAGGTGATTTAGGTTGTCCTACAGGAGCTTGTTTTACCTGTGCAGGCTGCGCCTGTAAAATCTGTGTGTTAGTTGATTCCTGACGTACAACCGGCTGTGTTGTTACTACCTGAGTTTTTACAGCCGAAGTAGCTTCTGCTTTTCTGATTTCTTTTTTCTGCAAAGCGTTTTGTGCGTTTGCATTAGTAAATGCCAATGCAGCAACTACAACCAGTGTTATTTTAAGAATGTTTTTCATTTGTTTTTTATTTATTGGTTTTACTTAGTTCTTTCAATTAGAGTGCCAAACTTATTTGTTTTGCTTTTTAAGAAATTGTTTTGCTTCGTCAACGCTCACCGTTTTGTTGTTGATTGAACCTACAATCTCTGCTTCTTTTACTCCGTAGCCAAGAATTTCCTTGCGGATTTTTTGTGCCGCCTCAAAGGTATCATAAGAACCGATAGTATATATTTTCATTCCTCCGGTAGTAGTTTTCAACTCAACACCTTCACGTGCCATCATATCAGCCAGTTTATCAACCTGCAGACGCAGACGGTACTCTGTTAACTGTACTTTGAATTTAACCACATCCACATCAGCCGGCAGATCGGTTGCAACAACAGTACGCACCTGACCTTTGTCCTTTGCTTTCTGAGTTTTCTCACGCTTTTCCAGTTCAAACGCAATGGCTTCAACTGCCTTAGGTGTTGCAGCAAAAGCTTCTTCATAACCCTGCGAAATCAACTCGTTCTGCTTTTTCTCGGCATCTTCAAAATTGCTGAAGTTTCCAAGCGTGTAAACCGTGATGGTGTCTTTTTGGGTTTCAACCAATCCCGAAAGCTTATTCAGTTTTGCTTTTTGTGCAGACGAGGTGTTTTTGCTCACCGTTGCTACGTGAACTGTATATTGTGAAGAAGTTGATTTTTGTGAAAAGATGAAATCATCATTCACAGAAGAACGTTTCATGCTCACTGTGTCAGCTGCGGTTTCAGCTACTTTCTGGAAGTTGATAGCAATACCATCGGCATCAACTATGTAACCAGCCTTTGTATTAGGCTCTTTATCCATATAATCAGCTATACCGTCTTTGTCACCATCGAGCGGACAACCATCAGCATCTACTTTAGCTGCAGAAGGAGTGCTTCCGCAACGGTCCTCCAAATCGGGAACACCATCGTTATCGGTATCATCCTCATCCAATGATTTAAAGTCGTAGAAATAAATATCGGGGTCAATTCCGGGAATCTTCTGTTGTCTTTCAGAAATAAAATTCCAGAATACGCCAATTGAGTTGTAATAATATCCGTCCTTTTTATTGGAATAACGGCCATCATTAAAGTTATCCAGTTTATCGCTCATGGTAAAGAAATAACTGGTGCTTAAACGAAATGTTACTTTTTCGCCCAGATGAAGATCAAAACCACCGCCAACAGGAAAAGCAATGGTAGTAACCGGATTTTCGGTCAGGTGGGTTTCGTATTCATAATCACGCTCCAGCAACTCCACTTCATCAGGATTAGAAGTTGCTTCGGGCATATTACGGATAAATCCGTCTTCCCAATAGTAATACAAATCGCCATCGGCAGTATAAAGATCGGTGCGCGGATTATAATCGGCATAATAAATACCTGCTTTCAGGAAAGGAGTAAGAAAAGGTTTTTTTCCTTTTTTACTTTTGTAAAGACCGGCAAAATTGTACTCGAGGTTCAGTCCCATACTGAACATTTTAGATTCGAAATTACGGTGTTGACGGTGTTCGTTTTCATTTCCGCTTACCTCACCAAAAATTGCATTCAGATCAAGATTAAAGCTGCGCGATAGATTTACTTTAAACGTAAAATCATAAGCCAACCTGTTTCCCAGGCGGTGGATATTGGTAGAATTCACATCTTCCACATCACCAAAAAAACGGGTAACGCCCAATCCTGCTCCAATACTTGGATTAAACTTACCCTTTGGTTTTTCTTCTTTTGCAGTGGCCTCTTTTTCTTTCTTTTGCTCAGGCGCTTTTTGCTGGGGAGCTTCCTGCGCAGTTACAACCTGAAAGAGCGTTATCAGTGCGATGAAAGGTATAATTCTTCTCATATTCTGTTTTATTTGAGGTGCGAATTTAGTTTTTTTAATTTAATTTGATTATTCAAGATAAATATCAATAAGCCGGTTCAGCAGTTCTGCACTGTAAAGGGCACTGCCGGCCTGGTAAAGTTTTATAACACTGTTTACTTCATCGGGTGTAATTTCTCCGTCACGGTTCAGGTCAACTGTTTTAAACTCTTTTGCAAGTTGCCTGCGCTTCAACGCCTGAGGCGAGTCATAAGTTACTTTAGGAAGAATATTAAGTTTACCATTGATGTAAACACCTTTGGTTCCTCCAAAATCAATCACACGAACACCTTTCATGTTTTTGTCATAATAATCAATCAACTCATACACCTGCTGAAGGGTGTAACTTGAGCTGCCATCCAGAAACTGTTCTACTACACGCAAAATTTCATCGGCAGTAAGCAGCCCGTCTTCGTTAGCATCTGAGTTAAGAAACTGTGCAGGAATAGTGGAATAATCTGCTGTTTTTTGTTCCGTTACTTCCAGAGTTTTATTCAGTTCAGGATTACTTTTTGCCAGTTCATTATATACACTATTCACGCTTTTGAAAACCTGCTCTATAGCTTTGGGGTCGCTGATGTTTTTGCGTTTTACTTCTTCGCTAACGCTCTCAAAGAAATTATCAAGTTCATCGTTACGTTGCAAATCCTGCTGAATCAATTCTACCTTTTGGGTAAGCAATTCCATATCGGCAGCTTTATAAGGACTAACCTTTCTGCTATCGGTTCCGCTTGGGTAAATTGTAGCTATCATATTGCGCAGAACAGCAATTGAGTCTTGCTGTTCTTTAGCAATGATTGAATCGTTATAGGTTATTCCTGAAGCATTGACCAAAGCACCGCTTGCCGAAGTAGGTTCCTTATCCTGTTTTCCGGCTATAAAATCCACATCGGTATCCAAAGGACAGCCATTTTCATCCACACCTTCATCTAAAGGTGTATTGGCGCAACGGTCAAGAAAATCAAGTACACCATCGCCATCGCTATCTTCGGTATCAATGTTCGAAAAATCGATATCATCAAAGTATTTATCACGCTCGGTTTTTACACCATCGCCCCACAAACTGTAGGAAAGTGCAAGGGAAGTGAACAGGAAGTTATCTTTTGCCGAATTGCCTTTGCGGCTGCCTTCACCAGCATCTGATATGTTATCAATCATATCTGTAAAATTGAAATAATACGTTGCTCCCAAACGCATGGTAAAGCGGCCACCCACACGAAAATTAACACCTCCTGAAACAGGAATACTTAAACTAAAAAGTTTGTATTTACCAAGGCTGTCGAGGTTTTGCTCGCGCAGGTCAGTTTCGTAATCATAATCGCGTTGAAGAATTACAGCATTCTCTGCCTGCGGACTATTTTCGTCAATGCTGCGAATGGTTCCGTCTGTCCAGTAGTGATAAGGAATGCCGGTGGAACTAAGCAAATCTGTTTTAGAATCAAAACTGAGGTAACCAAAACCAACTGAAATAAATGGCATAATTACTTTCGGCTTTTTGTAGAAATTATCGAAGTTGTAAACGATGTTGGCGCTTCCGTTCCAGATGTTGGATGAAAAATTGAAATTTTCGCCAATACCGCGCTGGTTCACTTTCATATTGCCATGCACCACACGCAGTTCAATCGAAAATGAACGGCTGATGTTACGGCCCACATTCAGTTCATAGGCCATGCTGCTGGTAAAGAGGTGCGAAAACGTGTTGTCGCGCACCTCACCAAAAAAGGTGAAAATGCCTGCCCCTAAGCCAATACGCGGCTTGTAATAAGCATCTTTACTCTCGTCTTTAGGAACAACAGTTTCAGCTTCCTGTGCAAAAACAGAAAACGATGCAGCAAAAAACAATGTGATAATGTATAGTTTTTTCAACATAGGAATTGGTTTCAAAAGTAGGGTGTTATTTTATTCCTGATTAAAATAATAAATAAGAATTTCGTCAATGAGTTTAATAGGAACGCTTTTATCCCCTTTCTCCATTCGGTCAATAAATACGTCCAGTTCGGCTTTTTCAATTCTTCCGTTTTTATTTAAATCGGCAAAGTGATATTTACTGTCTAAGTTTTTTACTTCAAGCGGCTTGGGTTCCACAATCAGCTTGCCTTTTGCTTCAACAGGCTTAGCCTCTGCTTCCTGAACTCCTGGAGTTACATTGGTATTAGTTTGCGGAACAGGTTGTTCTGTCACTTTTATTTCTGTCGGTTTCACATCTATTTCAGGCTGACCTTGCTGAATTCCGTTAGTGCTTATCTGTTGAAATTTCTCCTCTGCTTTCTTCGTTTCTTCAGGTTTTGCTTCTGATAGAGGTTCCTGATTAAAATAATAGTCAATTATTTCTTCCATCGTGGCGATGGTTACTGCCTTATCTCCATCAAACAGACGGTCGATAAACTCATTTACTTCAGGCACCTCTACCCTACCGTTTTTATTTAAATCAGCAAAATAAAAATCATCCTTGGCTTCAGCTTCCTGTGCGGCTTTTGCAGTTGCAATGCTGTCGGCCTGCTGAGCCTGCTTTTTCTGTTCCTCTTTTTGTGCAACAGAACATCCTTCTTTATCCACTGTATCACCGGCTTTGGTGTCGCGGCAACGGTCAACCACATCTAAAACACCATCTGCATCGCGGTCTTTTTCGTTTACCTGCGGGCAGCCATTCTTATCTACTTTTACGCCTTTAGGTGTTTCTCTGCATTTATCAAAGATGTCAGCAATTCCGTCTTCATCAGTATCGGGTTGTTTTGTTTTTTTAGATTTGGGTGCCGCAAATTTGTAGCTGATACCCAGCGAAGAAAACAGGAACATATCTTTTCCTTCTTCGCCCTGTCTGTTGCCGCTGCCTTTACTGCTCAGGTTATCCAGCATATCAGAAAATGTAAGATGATACGTTGCTCCCAAACGAAAATGCAGGTTTCTGCCTACTTTAAAATCGGCTCCAAACGTAAAGGGCATGGCAAATGTTATCTGCGAATACATTCCGAAGCCGTCCAGATTAGCATCGCGCAACTCGGTTTCATAGGTATAATCTCGTTCAATATTACTAGCCAGATCAACATTCTCAGGCGTTTCGGGAAGATCTTTTACTGAACCATCATTCCAGTAGTAGTATTTATTTCCGTCTGCATTCTGCATATCGGCCTTGGCACGGAAAATAAGGGCTTCCAGTCCGAAACCAATCACGGGCAAGACACCAAACTTACTTTCGGGAGCGGGTTTAATCACGTTATGAAAATTGTATTCCAACATCAGCGACTGTCCAACCAATGAGGTGCGGAAGTTTAAGTTATCCGTTCCGCGCGTTTCTTCACCAAATATTTTTCCGGCAAGAAAATTATAGGAAAGCGAAAAAGAGTTAGAAAGCGGCAAAGCAACATAAAACTGATGCCCAAGCCGCGAACCAAATGAAGGACTGTAGCCACTCAGCTTTACATCACTAAATAAATTCAGGTAGCCTATATTATAGCCTATGGAAGGTGCTTTACTGTAATTATAGCTTGAAGAGCTAACTGATTTAACAGAATCTTTCTCAGCACCATGTGTTGCGAAAAAACAAAAACAAAATAAATAAAACAGGGGTAGTTTTATCTTCATTAACGAGTTGTTGACAGGCTGTAAGAGCGAGCCAATATACAAAAAATAAAAATCGGTTAATTAATGATTATTTTCAATAAAAAAGCCCCACTCGATATGAGCAGGGCTTTCTAATGAATTTCTTAAAATTTATTTTCCGCCCGAAAGATTCAAAGCCTCCTGAACAGAGATACGAACACCTTTATTATAAGCTACCACAAACGAACCTGTAACACCATTGTTATCGCGGATTTCATTTGCAAAAGTTTTTGCAGCACGATAAGAATTGAAATTACCAACTGTGTATTTGTGCCATCCTTCATGCTCTTCGTAAAATACTTCTTCGCTGAGCTTAAACTCTCCCTGGAATAGAGAAGGAGCCACTTTTTTCTTTCCTGCTGCAACCTGTGCGCGGAAAACAAGACCATCAACCGGTTTGCCTTCTTTCACAACTACCTCAGCTTTAGGTGCTGATTGCTGTTGTTGTTTTTTCTCTAAAGCAGCAGCTTCCTGTTGTTGTTTTTTAGCAAGCGCATCTGCATTCTTTTTTTCTTCTTCCTGTCTTTTCTTAATTGATTCTGCCAATTCACGGTTTGCTTTTTCAGCTGCGGCAGCATCAGCAGCAGCTTTTTCAGAAGCAGATTTTGATTCATAAGCAGCTTTATCTGCTGCTGCTTTTGCATCGGCAGCAGCTTTGTCAGCGGCTGCTTTAGCCTCAGCAGCGGCTTTATCTGCAGCAGCTTTTGCAGCCGCTTCTTCTTTCGCTTTTTCTGCTTCAGGATTGTTGTGCGGGGTTTCAACAACGTTTACTTTAATTTCGTTGTTAACCACTTCAGCTGCTCCTATATTAATAATGCTTTTAGGTAATGCGTATTTCTGAGTTTCGTTATTGAGGATGTAAGCAAATGTACCTTCCAGTATCTGGTTACCGCTTGTTCCTGCCACTACTTTCACATCGTATGAAACAGTAAATGTTGCTTCAGCAGGAAGAGACATCCACAAGAATTTAGCTTTCCTGTCTTTAAATGTAAAGGTAGAGTTTGCTACATCTACACCTGTTGCTTCCAATCCTGCAGGAAGTAACTGCTCTAATTTAGCAAAACCGCTTACTTCACCTTTATTTACTTTTAAGGTAACTCTGAATGTGGTTTCAGGTGCCGCTGTTGCAGGCATATCAACATTAACGGATACATCCTGAGCCGAAACAGATGCTATTCCCGCTACAAAAATCCATGCAACAACTAAGGTAATTTTCTTTATCATTTGGTTTGTAATTTTAGTTAAAAAAAGTGGCTAAAGATATATTATTTTGATTATTGTTCAAACAGATAGTCTATTATTTCATACACCTCAGGGAGCGTAAGTTGTGAGTCGCCTTCAAGGAAGCCTTCAATCATTGTGTGGGCTTCTACGGCAGAAATCTGATTATCGTTATTGGTATCGGCAAGTTTCATTTTGGTACCCGGTTTAACAACTTTTTGTTTTACCTGACCGCTTTCTAATTTTTTGATAACTTCATTAATATCCCTTTTATCGTTCTTTGTTTCAGCTTTTTTCTTCTCTTCTTTTTTAGGTTCTGCGCCTGAAGGTGCAGGATACATTTCACGCATGTCGGGATAAATCTCAAACATTTTTGCGCGGTTAGTTCCTACTGTGTCTTTGTAGGTATTGGTAATTGCTTCATCGCTTAGTCCGTAACCTTCTGCATCGACAGGCATTCCTTTGGCGGTGTTGTTTTCCATGTCTTTGTAATCAGGAATTCCGTCACCATCACTATCTAAAGGACAACCGCTTTTATCAACTTTGCTTTCTTTAGGAGAGTCAGGGCATTTATCTAGTTCTTCTGCTACACCGTCACCATCTGAATCTGTTTCAACCACATTAGTAAAGTCTATGTCTTTATATATGCCTTCGGGCGCTTTCTTTACGGGTGAAAAGAAATCGTAGTGTAATGAGAAAGAGGAGAAGAGGTACATATCCTTTGCATCGTTTCCTTTTCTTACGCCTGAACCTGCTGCACTTACATTGTCTATTAAATCAGTGAATGAATAATAGAAGGTGCTTCCCAGTTTCAGTTTCATGCGGTCGCTTACTTTAAAGTCGAAACCGAACGAAGCCGGAATAGTAAGTGCTACCTGCGAATATTTTCCCAGACTGTCGAGATTTGCCTGCCTTAAATCGGTTTCGTAATTATAATCGCGGTCAATTTCAACAGCTGTTTCGGCTAATATATCATCCTGAGCAATGTTGCGGATACTTCCATCACTCCAATAAAAGTAAGAAGAACCGTTTTCGGCTTCCCAATCGCCTTTTGAATCAAAGTTAAGTACACCAATTCCTACAGAAATATAAGGATTGATTATTCTGTCGGGCTTCAGCATACCTGCAAAGTTGTAGGTAATCTGTGCGCTTCCGTTTATGGTTCGTGATTTGAAATTAAGGTTGCGTTCAACCGAGCGCTCATTTGCAGTAAGGTTACCCATTACAAAATCAAAATCAACACGGAAGGAAGGACTGATGTGCTGAGCCACATTGAGGTTAAACCCGTAACTTGGAATCATGGGATTAACCGACTTGTTATGGTTTACATCGCCAAAGAAATGAAACATGCCGGGACCAATGCCAATGGTAGGTTTCATATTGGTATTGGCTTTACGAAGACTATCGTTCAGGTGCTTCTTAGCCTGTTTATCCTGATTTTCTTTCAGCTTTGCATTCCTGAGTGAGTCGGCACCGGTTTGGGCAAAACCATGTAAACAGTTTGCCACAGCAAGAACAGAAACAGACAGAATTGCTTTTTTCAGCATAAACAGGTTTTCTATGATTGATTACCTACTCCTGATCAAAGAAGAAGTCAATCAGACTATGAAGTTTTGTGGCTGAATAATCCAATTCTCCGTCAAAGAACATGTCAATAGCGTTGGTGATTTCCTGTGCAGAAATAAATCCGTCACCGTCTATATCAACTTCTGCATATTCACTGATTCCTGATGTTCCTGAAGCGGATTGCGGCTTATCAAATGAGTAGTAGTTTCCAACTCTTTCAGGTTTTGATTTAGGATGTGATTCAAATACCAGATTACGTGGAGTTCCTACTGTATCTGCACCTAAATCATCATATGAATCTTCACCGATGGTTACCCCTTTTGCGTCAACAATAGCGCCTGTAGCAGAGTTTGGCTCATCATCTTTATAGTCGGCTACACCGTCTTTATCATTGTCATACGGACAACCGTTTGCATCAACAGTAACTCCTGAAGGAGTACCTGCGCACCAGTCGTCATTGTTTTTAATTCCGTCACCGTCATCATCTTCGTTATCCAATGCATCAAAATCAATTTCGTCATAAATAGAAGGTCCTGCTTTAGGTGTACCTATACCAATATTCCATGCAAATGAAAGTGATGTGTAAATAAATCCATCATTTCCACCCAATCCGTTTTTACCTTCTAAAGCATCAAGGTAATCAGTAAGTGTGAGGTAGTAAGTAGCTGAAGCGCAAACATCAAACTTGTCTGAAAGTTTGTAGCGCAAACCACCTCCGAAAGGAATGGTTAAAGCTGACTTATCAAATGATTTGCGCGGTGTATTGAATGAACTGTCAATGGCTGTTTCATACGAATTATCCAATTGAGTAATGTTGTATTCAGGAGTTCCGGGAGTGATGTGACCGATAGTGTTTTCATTCTTTTCTTCGGTACGGATGGTTCCGTCATCCCAGTAGTAGTATGCTTTTCCGTCTTCGTTGGTAAGATTGGTTTTTGGAGTAAACATCATATAGCCCACACCACCAAATAAATAAGGAGAAAAACGTGAAGCACGGTTGATAAACAGGTTATTGTCTAAGTAAATCATGATATCGAATTCGGCCTGCATAATGGTAGATTCGAAGTTAAGGTTGCGAACCGGTGAACGCTCGTTCTCCGTTACTTTTCCATAAAGACCGTTGATAGCAAAACCTAATGCACTCCAGGTGCGGTGTTCTATGCGAAAGTTATATCCCATGCGCCAGTTGGTATAGGTAAAGAGGCTAGTGTTGTCAGCAATATCGCCCATAAAAGACATGTTACCAGCGCCTACGCTGATTGCAGGCCATTTGCTGGAAACAAAAGGAGGGCGAACTCTTTTTGGTTTTGCAGCAGTATCTGCCGGGGCAGCTGTTTCTGCAGCAGCTCCCTCTGTTTTAGCAGCTTTCTCGGCTTCTTTGGCTGCTTTTTCGGCCGCCTTCGCTTCTTTTTTGCTTGCTTTTGTGTCTTCGGCAGGAGCTTCCTGTGCAATAAGACTTCCTGTAAAAACGAATAGTGATGCGGTAATGAGTAGATGTTTCAGATTCATCTTTAGATATAGTTTCGGTAGGTTTTTATTGTTTTTGAGCGGACTAAAATAAACATTTTATCTAATCCAAGCGGTAAAGGTTATTTTTTTTGGGTTCGGTTGATTTTTTCACTGCAAAGATGTGAAAAGAAAAACCCTGCTTTGGGCAGGGTTTTCTTTTTAAATGGGGCTAGTTTTATTCCTTAATTATCTTGCGATGAACCTGCTTCTGTCCGTCATGCAAACTGAAGAAATAAATGCCTTTAGTGAAAGCACTTAAATCAAGATTGAAACGCTCCGTTGTTACTGTTCCGTTGAGCAATACTTTTCCGGTAACATCGCGCAGGGTGTAAAGGCCTTTTGCGCCTGAAGTTTCAATAGTAACGGTTCCGTTGGTTGGGTTCGGAAAAACAGTAATAGCTAACTGCTCGTTGTTTTCGATTATTGCATTTGGATTATTTGTTTGTGTAACACACACCGAATCGAACAGAAAGAAGGTAGTAACCAAGGGTGCGCCTGAACTGAATTTTGCGCGGAACCAAAGATTGCTGTAATCGGTTGTAAGATTGGTTATGTTAAAGCTGATTACCTGCCATACATCCTGATTTAAAGAAGCAATGGTGTATGCAGTATCTGAACCTGCAGGTGTAGCAGGTATTTGCGAACAACCTGTACCCGTATTATAGGTATAGGCGATTGGATTTTCGAGGAGCACAAAATCCACATCAATAGGAGTTGGAGTTCCGCTAACGCCACGGTTGCGAACAGCCATTGAAACCGAGTAACTGTTGCCTTGCTGAAAATTATATTCCAGAGAAACACTTTCATTCCAACCGCCCGCAATATCGCAAACTCCGGTAAGCGCAAACTGAGTACCTTCAAAAGCAGTAACATTGCCTAAAGCCCCGTCATAATAAATAGACGGAGTACCTGAAACAACATTCCAGTCTTCAAGAAAACCGGGGTTGCCATTACCATAGGTATTAAAGGTATGGGCAATTTCGGGGCTGGTGATGGTTTGCTCTTCAAACATAAAGCAGGTTGTTGGTGTTACCGTTTCAATGCAAACGGCATCCAGAAGCAAAAAAGTGGTTACAAAAGGAGCACCCTGAGAAAGGAAAGAACGTATCCAAATGTTATGGTAATCGGCAGAAAGATTGCTGACAGTAAAGGTAATGATTTGCCAACTGTCGGTAGCGAAGCTGTTTTCGTTGTGAACGGTTAAGCTTCCGTTAGGTATTGCCGGAGTTGGTGTGCAGCCTGTGGCAGTCTGGTAGGTAAATGGAATGGGGGTATCTAACAATACAAAACTAATGTCAATGGGAGTTGGGTTAACTCCGCTGCCACGGTTGCGCATAGCAAGGGTAACGCTATAGGTATTACCCTGCAAAAAATCGTGTTGCAGTGAAAGTCCTTCGCTGTAATCGTCACTGGCATCGCAAACTCCCGAAAGCACAAACTGGTTGCCATCGTAGGCATTTACTCCTGCCAACTGGCCTGATGAATAAATGGACGGTGTTCCGTTGGTAACATTCCAGTCGTTCAGAAAGCCTCCGTTGCCATTGCCGAAGGTGTTAAAAGCATGGGCACCGTCCTGAATAGAAACGGTTTGGCTGTCGAAGCTCTCGCAATAGGTTTGGGCTTGGGTGCTTGCAGCAATTGAGGTAATAGCTAAAAGGGTAAATAGTTTTTTCATTTAATTTTTGTTTGTGGTTCAGGGCGTGAAACTATGAAATGAATTTGATTTATAACAAACTATAACAAAGAATTTTTAAGGGTGTTACAAAAAAAATACTTTGCTGAATAATTTACACTGTAAAATCACCTCCACCCCCGAGTACTTTGAAACAATAATCATTTGTAAAAAACCTATTGAAAATGAATACAAACTCAGTTTTTAAGCTAAACATGAGTGTTTAAGATTTAAACATGAATATTTTAAAATTAATCATGCTTGCACGAACTTAGAACATTAATGACTCAATTCAGAACATTATTGTGTAAGGTTAGAACATTAATGTTTAGGGTTGGCGCATTAATGTTTAGAGGTGGTACAATATTGTTTAAGGTTAGAACATTAATGTTTAGGGTTGGAACATTAATGTTTAGGGTTGGGACAATAATCTTTAAGATTGGCGCATTAATGTTTAAGGTTGGGACATTAATGTTTAGGGTTAGAACATTAATGTTTAGAGTTAGAACATTAATGTTTAGAGTTAGAACATTAATGTTTAGAGTTAGAACATTAATGTTTAAGGTGGGTACATTAATGTTTAGGGTTGTTCAACTAATCTTCAACCAACGTTAAGCCCAGTTGGCGGGTGGCGGTATCATACACCGAAACTTCATAGGTATAGTTGCCGCTTTGGAGTTTTTGCTCGCCTACATAATCTATAGGCTGCAGAAAATAATTGGCTGTGTCAATATACAAAGAGATATGGGCATAGCTATAAGCAAAATCAAAGGTCTTGTAATCCGAAGCGGTGCCGGGAGCAATGGTGCCGTAGGTATTTTCGCCTCCGGAGGTGTTTACTACCACACTATCGTAGGTATAGGGGCTGGTATTGCGGATGCGGAGGTTGACTTCTTTAGTGGTGCAGGAGGTGAGGAGGAGGAAAAAGCTGAGAGCTATATTTCTAATCATTTTATTCTAGGTATTATTTCCAAAAGTAAAAAATTCCCCTTTGTATGGTTTACATTTAAATGAGATTGCTTCGGGTGAAAAACCCTCGCAATGACGTTGGCCTACCTTCTGCAAATACCCGCAAAGCTGCAATAGCCGCAAATCTTTAAATCATCGGTTTGGGTAAACGAAGATGTTGTTGAGAAAACATCCGAGAGTAAAATGTGCAAAGCGTTTTCAAATAAGGCAAAACTGTTCTCGTCCAGTAAGTCGGTTTTTAAATCGCCTATATCTAATTTCAGGGCTTTTACTCCGGCTGCTAAATCTTTAAAACTGATTATGCCCGCTTGTATTCCTCCGCCACCCGTCTCTCTTCCTTCATCACTTTTCCAATAGAGCCAGGCGTAAAAGAATAATTGAAATGCTTTGTTTAGGTCGGGCGAAAAAGCCAGTTCATCAAAATCTTTGATGGTGATTTCTTTAGCGGCTACCTTGCCTGTTTTGTAATCAATAACGCGGATGAAACGATTATCCAGTTTATCAATCCTGTCGGCTGTGCCGCGCAGGTTAATCACCAGATCATTTACGTTTATTTTACCTTCTAATTTTTGTTCGGTTTTTATTAATGATACAGTATGTCGTGTTCCTATAGAATCCATTTCTGATTGCAGAAAACGTTCTACATAACGCTGTGCAATTTTTAAACTTATCAGATTTTTGCCTGCTGCCGTTTCTTCGCTTTTATAAATGGTTGCAAATGCTTTTTGCGTGAGTTCGGCAACGCGGGGCTGCATGCTTTTTATATCAGCCTTAGTAATTTCTTTTCCTTCCAGCGGTTTGTAGAACTCTTCCAACACAGCGTGTATCAGCGTTCCGAAAGTATCGGCTTCTATGGTTTCTTCCACTTCTTCGCTCTCACTCAGGCGCTCCACATTCTGAAAATAGAATTGCAGTTTGCAGTTTTTGTAGGTGTTGAGTGCCGAAGGTGAAAAACCTTTTTCAGCCATCTGCAACAGGCGTTGCATAGTTGCTTCGCTCTTTTCTACCACAATTGAATCGTCCGCAACTTTGGTTGAAGGCGGCAAGGTCATCAGCAACTCAGTGATTTTCGCATTGGGATTTTTGCGAGGCAGTTCGCTCTGCAACTGGCGGATGAAGCGGCTTTTCTCACCACCGCCCAAATCTCCGGGCTCGGTATTATAGAGTATGTGAATATTTTTTGCGCGTTGCAGCAAACGGTAAAAATGGTAAGCAAAAATGGAATCCTTATCGCCCGTAATGGGAATGCCGTATTCTCTTTTTATCTCGTAAGGAATAAAGGAATGCGCGCGCGAACCTGCGGGCAAAAAGCCTTCGGAAGCCGAGAGCAGAATTACATTTTCGAAATCCAAGGTGCGCGTTTCCAGCATACCCATTATCTGCAAACCGGTTAAAGGTTCGCCATAAAACGGAAGCGATGCGCCCGAAACCAAACGCTTGAAAAGCAGGGCAAGTGTTTTTATTTCTTTTACTTCATTGCCCTCCTCTCCTATCCATGTCTGCAATTGTGTGATTATTTTCTGCAACGAAAAAAGAAACTCGGCATCAGTGGCATTGCGCTCTTTGTCTTTGAGGAAGATATTTTTTAACAGCTCGCAAAGACGCAGCAAATCGTGCAAGGCGCGAACGGGTGAACCTTGCCAGAAATTAAACAATGTTTCCACCAACAGCGTGGAAGGACCGGCTTCATTTGCCACATCGCCAAAACGAATGAATACGCGGTTATTGGCACGGATATAGTCTTCGCGTTGTTTCACCCATCTGCGGTTGTCGGCAGTCAAGGCAATAAAATAAGGCTGACTGAAAAGGTGCAGCACATCACGAAAATAAAACCCTTTGCCACCCAGCTTCTCTGCCGTTTCCTGCATACTGAAAACGGTTTGGAACAAACCGGTGAGCGGATGATTTTTTAAAGGAAAGCCCATGGTTACGTTCACCTTCACTTCATCGGGAAGCGAGTGCAACATAGGAAACAAGAGGTTTTCATCGGCAAGCACTAAAGCAGTTTCGGAAAAATTAATTCCTTCCCTGGCGGCTTTCTGTAAAATATCTCCGGCAGTTTTTGCCTGTCCCACATCTTTGGCAACGCCAATGATGGTGATGTTTTTTTCTCCTTCAGACAAACTATTTTCAACCCAGTTAAAGTGGTCCTTTTTAAATAATTTTTCTCTTCCGAGATACTTGCGGATAAAACTACCAGCCTCCTGTTCTAAATCATTTAAGTAGTAGTTGTCGGTATCCCACAGCGTTTCTGCCAGGCCTGCATGAACAAGTTTTTCGGCAATGCGCTCTTCCGAAATGGAGAACGCATTGAAGCCTGCAAAAATTACTTTGTTAAAGTTTTTTGCCTTGCACAGTTCCGCAGGATTTTCATTTACCATGCGACAAGCCAGACCATAGTAAACACTATTCTCTGCAAGCAAGGAAGTGGTGAAAACCTTATACAGATTTCTCAACGAGTAATAAAACTCTAAATATTTCTCACGAAGATTTCCGGCATGTCCCGTTTCGGGATTCCATGCTTCCATATCTTTCAATTGGCTAAGATGCGAGAAAAGTTTTTCAGCATCGGCAAGGTGCATATCCACTTCGTTAAAATCACCGAGTATGCTTTGTCCCCAGTTGAGAAACTCGTCCAGTGTTTGTGCTTTATCGCCTTCACATTCTCTGTAAGCATTGTAAAGCCTGAACATCAGCGACACATTATCAATCAACTGATGATTGCTGAGTTTTATAATAAAGTCTTCAATAGAAAAAATGGTGGGCGACCAAACTGGTTTACTCAGCTTTTTCCCTATCATGCTGCGCAGAAAAAGTCCTGCACGCCTGTTGGGCAGCACTATGCAGAGATGTTCGGTGTCATCTGCGTAGTGGTCAACTATGTGTTGCGAGACTTTATCGAGGAAGGAGTTTTTCATTCAATAACAACAAACCTCCGTGAATACATTCTACCTGAAACATCAACCGTAAAAAAGTAGATGCCGGGAGAAAGATTTTCTTTCAATTCAAACGAATATTTCCCTGCTGATTGTTTTCTTCTGCTGAAAGGTGCAGCAACCAACCTTCCTGAAATATCTGTAACAAAGCAGGAAACAGATTCTTCATTTTCAAGTTCGTAATTCACATTAATCAGTTCTCCATTAGAGGGGCTTGGAAAAACAATGAACTCTTTAAAAGAAATGGATTGCTCCTCTCCCACTCCGTTATAAATCTGCACCAGTGTATCGCAAACTTCCAGAATATAATTTGCCACTGTTACGCAAGTGTTTGTTCCTGTTGCAGTGAGAACAACATTGTAGCTTCCGCAGGTATCGTAAGTATGTTGTAAGCTATATTCCGTTGAAGAAGTACCGTCACCAAAATCCCAAAGCAAATCAATATTGCCTCCCGAACTCAGGTTGGTGAAATTCACAATCGGGCTGCTGTCGTTAAGCGAAATTAAGGAAGCCGTAAAATCACAAACAGGATTTTGCAAAACAAAAATATCGCGTGTAGTAGAATCTGTACAACCTTTGTTGGAAGTAACCGTGAGGTGCACCGTATGAATAAAAAGTTCCCAATAGGTGTGTGTCGGATTTTGTTGCGTTGAAGTAGCACCATCATCAAAATCCCAAAGCCAACCTGCAATACTTCCTGATGTATCAATACTTGTGTTGCTTGTAAAATCAATAGTGAGCGGCTGACAACCGGTAAACGGACTTGCAGTAATAGAAACATCAGGAACGGGATGCACTTCCACCTCATTTATAACGGTATCGCGCAAACCTGAAACAGTGGTTACAATCAAACGCACTTCATAAACACCAAAGCTCGAATACGTATGTGCAGGATTTTGAAGTGTTGCAGCATTACTGCCATCATCGAAATTCCAGTTCCATGAAACAATGGTGTCGGGTGCGGTGGCAGTGCTTTGATTGGTAAACTGCGTAGTATTTCCTAAGCAAACCTCAGTAAAAGAAAACGAGGCATTGGGCTGTGAGTAAGCTATTGCATACAAAAACACAGAAACAAAAACCAGAAGAAAGCAACGAAACATAAGGAAGGTAAATGTAGATAAAAATAAAAAATACATTTGCTTAGAATTTCAGAAATGAAAAAATCAACCGTCCTATTACTTATTATCATCGGATTGCTTGTCGGTTCAGGTATTGCCTATTACCGCATTCATCACTGGACAGGCAAAGACGCAACCATTGTAAACGGTCCTTGGCAAGGAAATAACCTTGCCGATGTAGGAAAAAATCCATTGCTTACTGCACGGATTGCGGTTGCAACATTGTACGCACTTAATCCAAGTGAAGTGATTTATCTTGTTGCTCAGAAAGATTCGAAAGGCGAAGAACTGAACGCTGAAAATGATTATGTGATCAAAGGAATACCATTGGATGCGCGCTATTGGAGCATCACTCTTTATGGTGATGATTATTTTCTGGTGCCTAATGAAGCGGATAAATTTTCTTACAACCTGCACAATGTAAAATATGAAAGCGACAGCAGTTTTGTCATTAACATTTCATCGCTGAAGAAAGAACATAACTGGTTGCCAAGCGGAAAATCAGGGAAGTTTTATTTAACGATAAGAATGTATCATCCGCAAGAACATGTGTATAAAGATATAGAGAAGGTTCAGCTGCCAACCATAGAGAAAGTAAAGAAATGAACACCGCACTAAAAAGCATATTGATAGTTATTCTTGCTGCTGTGGCAGGTTATTTCCTTACCGTTTTCATTACGCCTCGTTATATTCTTCTGAAAATAAAATTCAATTCCGGTTCTAAGATGAATGTTCCCGTTTATTCAGATGTCATGACCGACAAAGACCGCCATGTAGTAATGCCCAATCCTGATTTTTTATATGTGGCAAGCGGTTATAATCTTTGGGGCGGACCAATTCGTATCTCCGGAAAAATGTCAGATAGCAGTTATAGCTCAGTTTCTCTTTATGCCGACAATACGCTGAATTATTTCATCAGAAACGACAGACAAACCCCTGATAAAGAATACAGCTTTATTCTGACCAGAAACGAAGAGGACAAAGCAAAATACCCGAATGAGGAAGTTATAGTTTCGCCTTCGGAATTTGGGACTATACTTACCAGAATATTGATTGATAAGCCTGAAAATATTGAGAAACTGAAAGAAGCTCAGCGGAGTTTTAAGGTGGAGGAATTAGAATAGATAATGTATCAACTCACAAATAAATACCCACAGAAACGCGCCTTTATAACAGGAGCAGCTTCCGGTCTGGGAAGAGAGTTGTGTAAGGAATTGGCAGCAGATAAGTGGACCATCGGCATCTGCGATATTTCGGAAAATGGATTGAATGAAACTGCGGAATTAATTATAAATGCAGGAGGTAAAGCAATTCCGTATTTAATGGATGTTGCTGACAAAACAGCTTACCAAACTGTTGCAGAAAACTTTTTAGAAAAAACGAGAGGTATTGATTTATTAATAAACAACGCAGGTGTTGGTGATAGTTCGCCTTTTGAAGAATATGGTTTGGATAATTGGGAATGGATTACAGGAATAAATCAGATGGGTGTTATTTATGGTTGCCATTATTTTATCCCGGCAATGAAAAAGCAAGCCTCGGGACACATCATTAATATCTCCAGCATTGCAGCCATTGCAACTGCACCGAATATGTCGCCTTACAACACCACAAAGGCAGCAGTGAAAGCACTTTCCGAAACGCTATACTCTGAATTGAAAGAACATGGAATTTCAGTTTCTGTTGCAATGCCTTTCTTTTTCCGCACCAATGTAATGCAACATGCTCGCGGACAACATGACGATTCAAAAGAGATGGGAAAATACATGGTGCATGGGGCAAAGCATGGTGCCGATGCAATGGCAAAGCGATTATTAAGAAAAGCAGGAGGAGGAAAATTTCATATTCTGTTTCCTGCGCAGGCAATTTTTCTATTTCATCTGAAACGATTGTTTCCGATGACACACTTGCGTATCAATGCATTTATGTCAACTAAAAAGGAGAAACTGCGCGAGATGGCTAAGAAGCAATACGAGAAGCAAATACAAAAGCAGAGCAAGTAATTACTTATTCCAAATCTCCCAACTCCTCTCGGCTTGCAGTTGCAGCATCTCCAGACCGTTTTTAGTTTGGGCTCCCTGTTGTTTTCCTCTTTTCAGAAATTCAGTTTCCTCGGGGTTGTAAATTAAATCAAACAAGAGATGTTGTGAAGTGATGAAGCTGTAAGGAATATCAGGCGCATCTTGTATTTTCGGAAACATGCCGACAGGTGTTGTATTAATAATAAGCCGGTGCTCAAGAATTGTTTGCGGCTTTAAATCAGTATACGAAAGTGAATTTTCATTTTGTGTTCTTGAAACAAACTGAAATTGAATTCCGAGTTTTTTTAAAACATAAGCAACGGCTTTTGAACTACCGCCTGTTCCCAATATCAAAGCTTTAGTTTCATGTTCGGGATTGCAAATTCCGACCAGCGATGTTTCAAACCCGAAAACATCGGCATTAAAACCAATCTTTTTCCCATTTCTGAAAACTACTGTATTTACAGCCCCTACTCCGGTTGCGGTAGAATCCAACTCATCCAGAAAAGGAATAATTGCTTCTTTGTAGGGAATAGTAACATTGAGGCCACTCAGGTTTTCTCTTTCAAAAACCTGATGAATGTTTTCAATCGTTTCAATCGGAAAATTGAGATACTCAGCATCAGCTATATGCTGTTGCTCAAATTTATCAGTAAAATATTTTTTCGAGAACGAATGAGTAAGCGGAAAGCCGATAAGCCCGAAGGTTCTCATTAGTTAGCTTTCTCTCTGCGTGCTTTTATCAGTTCTATTACAATAGGAAGAACTGAAATCAAAACTATTCCTATAGCAACTTTTTCAATGTTATCTCTTATTATTTCAAACTGACCTAAGAAATAACCGGCAATAGTCATAGAGCCAATCCAAAGCGCACCGCCAAGTATATCAAAGGAGACAAACCTGCGGTAATTCATTTCGGCAACACCGGCAACAAAAGGTGCAAAGGTTCTTACGATTGGAACAAACCTTGCCATGATGATGGTTTTGGTTCCGTATTTTTCGTAAAACTTATGCGTTTTATCAAGGTATTCCTGCTTCACCAAATTCTTCTTACCAATTTTCATGTGCATCACTTTCAGTCCTAGTGTTCTGCCAATCCAGTAGTTGGAATTATCGCCCAACACCGCAGCAGTAAAAAGCAAACCGAGTAAATAATAAATATTCAAATACGTATCGCCCGTTGATTGGTTAATCTGATTAGCAAAAAGTCCGGCTGTAAATAACAAAGAATCTCCAGGAAGAAAAGGCATGGCTACCAAACCCGTTTCAATAAAAATTACCATGAATAAAATCAGGTAAACATAGGTTCCGTATTGCTGAAAAAGCCAATCAAAATCTAAGTGAAGGATATGTGTGAAGAGTTCTTGCATAAAAATTTATATATCATCATTGCGAGGGAATTACAACCGAAGCAATCTTCAAATTATGAGATTACTTCGCTACGCTCGCAATGACGGAATTGATTAGTATTTAGTAACTGTATTATCTATTTCATCTGCCCAGGCAAGAATTCCACCTTTGAGATTGTAAAGATTTGTAAAGCCTTCGCGGGCTTCCAGTGCTTGTATAATATTCCCTGAACGGGCACCGCTGCGGCAATGAATTACTACCATTTTGTCACGTGCTATTTTATCAATGTTATCCATCATCTCGCCCATTGGAATAAGTTGTGCGTTGATGTTCGCGATTTCATACTCATAAGGTTCGCGACAATCAATAACTTGTATATCTTCTTTTTTATCAAGTTTTGCTTTAAGTTCTTTTACGCTGATTTCTTTCATTCTGTTTTTTGATGTTATTTTTTCGGGGACTTTAGGTTCTGTTTTTATTACCTGACTTTTGTGCGAAATGAAACTCATAAATGTATCACCGCGCAGGCCAAGGCGCAATGTTTCGAGTGGTATTACTTCATCGTAACCGATGTTTCCAAGATTTACATTGGGGCCTAATTCTTTTATAAACCACACCTGCTGTGATTTCTGTGGCGCCTCCCAAATAATGTTTTCTGCGGGCACCGTTTCAACAATCTGTTTCACCAACGAAACGTGAGCTTTTCCGCTCGGGCGAAAAATCCCAACCGTTCCCGATTCACGTGCTTCGGCAATTACTTTCCACGAGCCTGCCTGAAGTTCTTTCTGCATCATGGTTTTCCAAACCTTAGGATGAATAAGGATTCCGGCTTCTTTAGAACCAACCTCCGATAATACTGTGTAGTATTTTGCAAGCAACGAAATGTATTCACATTTCAAATCATGTGTAATCTGCAATGAACCGTCAGAAACCTCTACACTATCCAAACCAAATTTATCCAGCACACGAAGGTATTCATCAAACATTCCGCGAATGAGAAACGCTTCAAACAAAGTACCACCGAGATAAACTTTCATCCCTGCTTTTTGATACAGAGCAACTTTCTCTTTCACTCCGGGTGTGATGTAAGAAGTTCCGAAACCAAGTTTTATCAAGTCGCAATAACCGGAAGCTACTGACAGAAAATCTTCAGCCTGACGGATGGACAGACCTTTATCCATCATCATGGTCAATCCGCTGTTGCGCGGCCTTTTCGGCCTTTCAGGAATATCAGATAGTTCGAAGTTCATAGCTATTTGTAGGCTTCCACTAAGTCAATAACAGCAGAAATGTTTGCTGCTTCGGGGTAAAAATCAAAGAGCAATTGGAAACGGGTAGCATCAATTTCCATGGCAGTGCGCAACACTTCCAGAGCATCATTTTGTTTACCCATTGCCAAAAGTATTGCAGCCATTTTAAAATATAATTCAACAGAACCGGGATTTGTTTTTATTCCTTCTGCTACAGTTTCAAATCCTGCAATCTGACTTTCGTGTTGAAAACGCAGATGAGCAAGGTCAATCCATGCATCCACATTTTCAGGGCTAAGCGTAACTGTTTTTGCGTAGGCAAATTCTGCATCGGGAACAAAGCCTGTTTTTAAAAGTAAGTCGCCATAAAAATGCCAGAACTCAGGATTAGCTTCGTCAAAACTGATTGCTTTTTTAATGTAGCCCGAACTTTCGAAATCCATTCCTTTTCTTTCCAGCACCATTGCCATTCCAAACAAAGCATCAGGATATTCCGGATCAATTTTTAAAGCCATCTTGTAATGCTTCAGTGCATTATCATCTTCGCCTAAACTCTCGTAGCACTCGCCAATATAATAATGCGCAGTGCTGTCGGGTTGCTCGCATTTGAAGGTTTCCATGTAAACAGGAATTGCTTCACGATACCTTTCAAGATTGGCATATGAATTTGCTTTATTAAAATAGGCAGAAGCAAATTTATCGTTAATAGCTAAAGCGTAATCGTATGCCTCAATTGCTTTTTCATCCTGATCTAATTTTGCATACGAAATACCGAGGTTGTACCAGGCTGAAGCCGAATACGGATGTTCTTCAAGAAAAGCATTGAAATCATCTACTGCATCTTCATGTGTACTCTGCATTTCGTGGCAGAATGCCATTTCGTAAAGAGCTGCCTCGTTCTGCGGATTTACCTGCAATGCTTTTTTCAGGTAACGCAATGCAGTATAGTAATCCGACATATTCTCGTATTCAAAAGCAATGCATAGATAAATATCATCCGGTTCGTCAGCCTTTTTAATAGCATCATTGTAGCATTCTATTGACTTGTTATACATCCCCATCTGACTGTAAATACTGCCTTTGGTGATATACAACTCAGTATTGGAAGGGTCAAGCGACTCAGCTTTTGAAATAACGGCCAACGCTTTGTCCTGTTGGTTTGAAGCCGAAAGCAATTGTGCTTTTCGTATAATAAACATCACCTGATATGGGTGCTGATCAATGGCACAACTGGCAACCTTAAGTGCCTTGCCGTTTTCGTTGTTTGAAATGTAATAATTGAGAAGCTCTTCAAAATCACCTGAGTCGAAAAAATAGCGCTCGTTTTTGCGCAGCATTTTTTCAAAACGTTCGAGGCAATTTTTAAAGTGGATGTTCTCGCTGTTGGTGGGGGTTTCTTCTGTCATATCCTTTGGTTATTCAGCATGAAGATTTAATGCAAAGTTAGCAAAATCAAATAAAAACATTTTTTAACCATTCTTAATTATGAACAGATGCTGTTCAAAAATTTATAGTGCTTAAAATCATGCTTTAATTCAGGCTTAACATTCATTTATATCTTTGTGTCCCTTTTCAAAAAATATATGAGTTTAATAAAGTCGATTTCCGGAATAAGAGGAACCATAGGCGGCAAGCCGGGCGAAGGTTTAAGCCCTTTAGATATTGTAAAATTTACGGCAGCATACGCAGCACTGATTAAAAAATCATTTAAGAAAAAAGGTCGTCCGAGAATTGTGGTGGGTCGCGATGCACGTGTAAGCGGTGATATGGTAAACCGATTAGTTTGCGGCACTTTACTGGGAGCCGGTTGTGATGTGATTGATGTGGGACTTTCAACCACACCAACCGTTGAGATGGCTGTTACCGATGAAAAAGCAGATGGCGGAATTATTCTTACCGCCAGCCATAACCCGAAACAATGGAATGCGCTTAAACTGCTTAACAACAAAGGCGAATTTATTTCGGCTGCTGAAGGCGAAGAATTATTAAAAATTGCAGCCAGCGAAGATTTCAATTTTGCAGCCGTAAACGAATTAGGTATTTATGTAATCCGCGAAGGCGCCATTGACCGCCACATTGAAAAGATATTGGCGCTTCCTTTAGTAGATGTTGAAGCTATTAAAGTCAAAGATTTTAAAGTGGTGATTGACTGCGTGAATTCAACCGGAGGAATTGCAGTTCCAAAATTACTGAACGCATTAGGTGTTACCAAAATAACGCAACTGTATTGCGAGCCTGACGGACATTTTCCGCACAACCCCGAGCCGCTACCCGAAAACCTGAGCGAAATTGCAGAAGTGGTGAAAAAGAAAGATGCACACATAGGAATTGTGGTTGATCCTGATGTTGACCGTCTGGCATTGGTTTGCGAAGACGGTGAAATGTTTGGAGAAGAATATACACTGGTGGCAGTTGCGGATTACATTCTGAGATCTAAAAAAGGGAACACCGTTTCTAATCTTTCTTCAACACGTGCTCTGCGCGATGTAACCGAAAAAGCAGGTAGCGAATATTCTGCTTCTGCCGTGGGCGAAGTAAACGTGGTAGAAAAAATGAAAGAAACAAAAGCCGTGATTGGCGGTGAAGGAAATGGAGGTATTATTTATCCTGAGTTGCATTACGGACGCGATGCATTAGTTGGAATTGCTTTATTCCTCACGCATCTTGCAAAAAATGCAAAAAGTGTTTCGTTGCTGCGCGGAAAATATCCTTCTTACTTTATGTCTAAAAATAAAGTAGAACTTGCAGCCGGCACCGATGTAGATGGTATTCTTGCTGCGATACAAAAGAAATACAAGAAAGAAAAAATAAACACGGTTGACGGAGTAAAGATTGAATTTGAAAGAACCAAAGAATGGGTACATCTTCGCAAATCAAATACGGAACCTATTATCCGTATTTATTCTGAAAGCCCCACTGAAACTACTGCCGATACTCTGGCAAAAAAGATAATGATGGATATTAAAGAACTGATGAACGGGAAATAAAATGAAAGTATACCTGGACAACGCAGCCACAACACCCATTGACGAAAAAGTGGTGGAAGCCATGTTGCCCGTTCTGAAAGAACAATTCGGCAACCCATCTTCCATTCACGGTTATGGCAGACAGGCGCGTGCTGTTATTGAAAAGGCACGCAAGCAGGTAGCAGGCTTTCTGAATGTTTCTCCGGCTGAAATTTTCTTCACTTCGGGGGGAACGGAAGCCGATAACATGGCTATTCGCTGCGCGGTTAACGACCTTGGAATTAAACACGCCATTACCAGCAAGATTGAACATCATGCAGTATTGCACACACTGGAGGCTTTGGAAAAAGCAGGTGCAATAAAACTAAGTTTTGTAAAACTTACTCCTGACGGACACGTTGATTTAGACAGTCTGGAAGAATTACTTAAAAACAACGAACGCAGCCTTGTTTCGCTGATGCATGCCAACAACGAAATAGGCAACCTGATTGATCTGGTAAAAACGGGTGAACTGTGCAGAAAATACAACGCCATTTTTCATTCCGATACGGTGCAGACCATGGCGCATTATGCGTTTGACTTGCAGAAAATACCGGTTGATTTTATCACCTGCTCGGCCCATAAATTTCACGGACCAAAAGGCATTGGTTTTTTGTATGTGAACAGTAATGTGCGCATAAAACCTTTGATATATGGCGGGGCGCAGGAGCGCAACATGCGTGGCGGAACCGAAAATATTTATGGTATTGTGGGACTTGCCAAAGCCATGGAGATCGCATTGGGTGCGGTTGAAGAGCATCACGCACATATTCTTGGTTTGAAGAAGTACATGATTGAACAACTGGAACAAACTATTCCCGGCATTGAGTTTAACGGTGATGCCAAAGGCAACTCGCTTTACACGGTGCTGAATGTTTGTTTTCCGAAAACCGATGTAGCAGAAATGCTGCTGTTTAATTTAGATATTGATGGCATTGCTGCATCAGGCGGCAGCGCCTGCTCATCGGGCAGCGACCAGGGCTCGCATGTTTTGCGTGCCGTGCAAAAAGATATGGAACGCCCCTCGGTGCGATTTTCATTTAGTAAATACAACACCCGCGAGGAGATTGATTATGTGGTGGGGAAATTGAAGGGGTTGTTGGTGAAGTAGGCTAAGGAAATTCCTTATAAACTATTTTCCTTGGCAGAAAACGAACAAACGAAATTGTATCTTTTCTTATCACAGCACCTATGCGATAGCTTTGTTTATCGGTCTTTACAATAATTCTGTAATGGTGTGTATAGCCTCTGAGTAACTTAAGCCCGGTGATGTGTGATTTATCTTCCGCCTTTTTTATCTGATTGATTTTATCCTGCAATGCTATCAGTAGTTCGCGGTTGTTTATTTTGTCAACATCCCTGCGAAACTTAGGCTTGAATACAAGATTCATTTATTTAGCGGCCTTGATTTTTCTATCAAGAAAAGCAGAAAACTCTGCCTCAGAAATTTGGCCTTTTTCTTTCATGCCTTCTTCAATCATTTCACCTAAATACAAATCTTCCCAGGCTTCGCCCTGAAATACTTTGGTGTTTTTTCTGAATTTTTTAATAAGCGATGCAACAAAGTTTGCATCTTTCTTATTCTCAAATTTTGCTACTAATACTGAACTCATGGCTGTTATTTTTTACAAAGATAAAGGATTATAAAAATACAAAAGTTCTGAAACCTTTAAAGTCTTTATATAAAATCTGAAACTTTCAGATGCGAATTATCGCAGTAAGGTTCACTCTTTGTCAGTTTGCAATTACATAATTTTACTACACCATCTTTCTTTGCTTCAAACAGCAGGGGCTTGTGTTTTGTGCCGTGATGCGAGCCATCACAGAAAGGTTGATTTTTGCTTTTCCCGCAACGGCACCATAAATATTTTTCGCCCTTGATTACCTCAACGGATGCGGGTTCAAAAACAGCGGTACTTATTTTTTTATATCCGCCCGAAAGTTCACTTTCAGGATTATCGGATTTTACCAAGGGATAAAAATAGGCGGCTGACCAATGTTCTTTCGGGTCGTTTACCAAACCAAGGTCTGTTGGAAATTTGCGTGTGAATACTGCCGTATTAAATAACTGATCCCAGATGGAAAACATGTTGCCGTAATTTCCGTTGGGGTCGCTGATGCCATCGCGTTTTGATTTTCCATGGTGTGCGTAATGAAATGCAGGTGTTACAATAATGCGCTCCACCACCGCCATTACCGGACTAAGAAAAGGTATAGTGTATAAAGGTTTATCCCATTTTACGGTGCTGTGCGAACCGATAATGACCAACTGTTTCAAAATAAGTCCAACAGTAACAGCCAGTCCCCCACCCAGAAAAGTCATAATACCTGTCCACCAGATATTGGGCATCAATACATAATACAAGCCTGCATTGCGATATGAAACAAAGAACCCCATTTCCTCGGCCTGATGGTGGGGACGATGCAGCTTCCAGAAGAAATCATGTTCATGGGCAAGTCGGTGATAGCCGTATTGAAACACATCATCAACCAACAAAAAAACAGGCAACAAAATCCAAAACGATGTTTGGCTGAAACGATTATGCCAATCAGGCACAATCAGATTACCCAAACCCAGCACCGCCAGAAAAATAAGCGGTTTTATCAACACCATCAGCACCGCAAAACCACCGGCCTCCTGCAACCAGTCGCTAAAAGTGCGTTTTGTTTGTTGCAGCCTGCCTGCAACAATTTCGGCTATGCCGAAGATGACGAGAATAAGTAAAACTAAAAGCTCAAGGGTGTTGGTGTTGCCGATCATAATTTTTTCAAATCTAAAATCTTCTAAACTAAAAATGAGGAAGTTGTTAGCGAAGTATTTTTAGGGGAATTCTGTATAAATTATTTTTCTTGGCAGAAAGCGAACAAATGAAACTGTGTTTTTTCTGATTACAGCACCAATGCGATAGCTCTGCTTAGCTGTCCTGACAATAATTCTGTAGTGATGTGTGTAGCCTCTGAGTAGTTTAAGCCCTGTAATATTTGATTGATCTTCGGCCTTTCTTATCTGACTGATTTTATCTTGTAGTGCTATCAGTAGTTCGCGGTTAGTTATTTTGTCAACATCCCTGCGAAACTTAGGCTTGAATACAAGGTTCATTATTTAGCAGCCTTGATTTTTTTATCAAGAAATGCCGAAAACTCCGCCTCTGAAATTTGTCCTTTTTCTCTCATTCCTTCCTCTATCATTTCGCCTAAATATAGGTCTTCCCACGCTTCGCCCTGAAATACTTTGGTGTTTTTTCTGAATTTTTTAATAAGCGATGCTACAAAGTTTGCATCTTTCTTATTTTCAAATTTTGCTACTAATACTGAACTCATGACTGTTATTTTTTTACAAAGATAAACGATTATGAAAATATAATAATGCAGAATTAAAAATTCTGCGATGTACCAAGCGGCAATGCAATTGCCGCTTAGCCAAGATGCCGCTCAAGAATTAGGAACATTTAGCTCAACGGGGTACGAGATAAAAAAATGCCTCAATTTATCTATAGCTGCAGGAAGCAGCTTAGCGCACAGGAGCGTTCAACTCAGATTGGATTTTCTATGTCATAGTACTTTTTCACAATATTTGTAGTAAAAATGTGAATATTGCCATTCTCAGTAAATGGCATGGTTTTGAATTTTTCTCCAGCCTCCATTATCTGAATGTGCTTTGGATATTTTCCTTCAAAATCATCACTAAAATTACCAAATTCCAACAGAGCCTCTTCACTAAAATATTCTATTGGGATTCCCATATCTAAAGGCAATTTATTAAAAGTGAAATCATAAATTTCTTTTAGTAAATCATTTTTATGTTTTTTAATTTTCAAATGCTCTAATGCATCATTAAAGTCATCATTATCTTCAAATCCAGAACCATTAGATAAAGTATGGCTTTTGGAGTAAAAAAAAGAACCAATAATCGGAAATCCTGTTAGATCTCTGGCTACATTCAAAATAAAGGAAACAATTGAATAATGAAGATAATCAGAATAAAGAGGGTTCTTTTGACCCCTCAGGCAAATATCGGCAGACTTATCTGCAATTATTTTTTGTTTCCATAGGTAGTCAAACTTATCAGAAAAATTATTCACTAAAAGATTCGCTCTCTGAATTGTTTGAAAAGCTTTATCTCCTTTCTTATCCCGCAAATAATAATCGGAAAGCAAAATAAAAGATTCGAAAAAGGAAATATTTTTTTGTTTATCGGATTCAAATACACCAAGAAATCCCTCTAAATATTCAATAGCTATTTTCTCATTTACTCGACATATAACATCAGCAATAGTGCTTTGATTTTCAATTTTACTGTATTCGTCATATTTTTCTAAATTAAAGAATATGTATTTCAATATATCATCTTCACTAATAGTTTTCTCCTTCTTCATATAAGGTACAACCTTTTTTAAGAGTGAAATTAATTCCTGAAAGTCTATTTCATTTGATGAAATAAAGTTCTTTGTAAAATTAACTGATGATAAAAATCCTTCTTTATCTTTTAATTCTGTGATAGTTTTTTTTACCTCTGAGATATTATAAATTCTTTCCGACATATAAATAGGTGCAATTATTTTAAGTTTTGTAATTATTTCAAAAAACTAAATGGCAATTTGAGTAATTCATATTAATTTCAAAGAGGTATTGTAATATTAAAAGTCCTTTCCACAATTACATTCTTTAATAAAATCCTTTCTATATCCATTCATATATGAAGCAACTGCATCTATTGTCTTTTCATAGGAAAAACCAAACGAACGTTTAACAATATGGTCGTATTTAAAAGTCTCCACATTAGACTTAGTATGTATAATATTATCACGAAAATCTTTTAGATTACTAATGTGCTGGGCAATATTCGGATGTTTTTTTAAGTAATCAATTCCAGTTAGTTGGGGTATCACTTTTTTTATTTTTTCATCAAAACTAATGTAAGCTTCTATCTGACTTTTATTATATAGTTCTGTGCGATTATTTTGTACTTTACGATAAACATGACTGTCTTTAATTAAAGAATTCATAAATGACTCTATTGACGTGAAAAGAAAAATAACACACCCTGAAACAGCACCAAAATAATTATAAAAATCGTGAATAATCTCGTCTGAGATATCACTTTGAACATCGATCTTTGGGAGTAAATCGTTTTTATATTTCTCTAATGCTCTAAAATTATTCTGAGCACTTGAAAAATAAATCAAAGTTGGATTAGGCTCAGGGATTAAAAATATTTTACCATTAACCTTATGTGGGAAAGCCTGAATAGCAAACCCTTTTGTAGTTTTTAAATATCCTACATGATCTTTTGAGTATTTTTGATCTAAGGGCTTTGCATCCTTACCCCTTTCTACAATTTCTAATTTAGTGTTATTGGAAAGCTGCTCAAATTCAACTTCATTTAACTGAACGAGAAACTTTCTTTCAATGTGCTTCATAATAATTATTCGTTATACCTATTACTTGCAATAATAACAAAAAAAACGCCCCCGCATTTCTGCGGAGGCGCTCCTTCTCAATTCTGCATTTTCTATATCGTCCCCGTAACCGTAATCTTTACTTCCTCACTCCACTGCCCCACGTTTTCATCATCTACAAAATAGATGGCTACATAGCTGCGTTGCTCACTAACGCCTGCTGCGGGCAGGGGTGAGTTGTCGGTAAAATCGGGTTGTGTATCACTGCCTAAGTAAACATAACCGCTTGCTGCCGGACCAGGAACAGGCGAAGGTGAAGGAGATGCCGAGCCTCCTGTAACTTTCTTAAAAATATGAATACCACTGGTACCTGTTTGTTTTTTCCATTTCAACTCAGGTTTTCCGTTGTTGCCTGCAACTACCGAAATTACCGGTTTAAAGGTTGATGCCGGAGGCAAAATTATTTCAGCACCTTCCAGATTAAGGTCCTGCCCGTCAGCAATGGTATAGTTGCTTTTTTCTTTAATGCTGTTTCCCAATGCTATTGCACGGGCATAGCCTCCGGGTGCTGTAGCTGGCGGAGGCAGGGGTGCAGCCAGTGGTGTGGGTGGCACACTGGGTTCGGCACCTGCCGGAACACCGTCACGCACTTCGTTTTTATAAGCGGTAACTTTCAGCATGTATTCTTTAAAGAGTTTCATGTAGTTAAACCAGTAAGCGAAGTATTGCTCTGAGGCTATTACATCGGCTACTTCAGTTGCCGAAAGGTTATACTTGGCTGCATACCCTGCAATTTTTTGTGCAAAGTTGCTAAACCAGTCTGCTTTTTTCTGTTCGCTGCGGGGCGAAAATGATTGTTTTGCCATTGTTTTTGTTTTTTAGATTAGTTTTAATTTATTGATAATTAATTGATTAAATAAAATAAAAGTTAGTGCATATTCAATTTGCACCGGTGCAGATTGTACTTGCACGCATGCAGATTGGACTTGCACGTGTGCAGATTGAATCTGCACACATGCAGATTGGATTTGTAGCGGTGAGGATTAAATATGTACTCATGCAGATTGAACCTGCATAAAGCAGATTGGATTTGCATACATGCAGATTGAATTTGCACCCGTGCAGAATGGATTTGTACCCATGCAGATTCAATTTGCACGTGTGCAGATGGTGTTTGCACCGGTGCAAATCGGATGTGTATGTGCCTTGCAAGGAAAGGAAAGTATTCATGATTTTTCTGATGGAGCGGGTATTTCAAAATCAAGCACCTTGGTGCGGGGTATACCCAAGCATACACTCACATTATGCAGGTAATAAGAATTGGGATTGGTTTTACCCTTTTCAATGCGGTTTACCGTTTGGCGGTCAACGTCCAGTTTTTCAGCTAATTTTTTCTGCGAAAGTTTTGCCTCTTTGCGAAGGTTTCGCAGATGCATACCCTGATGGGTCTTATAAATGTCTTTGGTTATAAACATTTTGCAACTGTTTTAAAACAGCGGCAAATTTTAAAAAGACCAAAGAAAAAGGTGTCAACAAAAATGCGACATCCGAAAATATTTTTTCAGAAAGGGATATTTTACCTCACCACCATCACTCCGTTCTTCATAAACGTATCGGTGCTTAAACGGTAAGCATAACTGCCTGCCGCAAGGTGGGGAATACTGAACTGCGTTTGCGGCTGATGCGTGTTATGATAAACTAATTTTCCCTGCGCAGAAAAGATCTCCACCTCCACCGGTTTCATGGTGTTGGAATAAATAAAAACGCTGCCCGCACTCTCAAGCGGATTTGGATAGAGCATCAAAACAGTTTCGTCCTTTTTGATTTCGGCAACGGCAGTAGTGTTAGTAGTCAGCAGATTGATGTTGTCTAAGTAAACATTTTGTCCCCAAGCGGTAATGCTGCGGAAAATAATCAGCACATCATCGTTGTTTTCAAAGGCGGTTAAATCCACCGTATCGGTGCGCCACTGATTGGCAGCGGGTACCCATGCCTCGGCAGTATAATCGGGTGCGGTACTCAGATCGGTACCGCCTTTGTAATACACGCGCTGCAGGGTTTCACCGCAATCTGTGGAAGCCAGAACTTCCAGCGTATCGGCATAATTAACGGCATAACGGGCGTAAGCAACATCAAATACCAACTTGGTATCGTACATATTATTGGTGTTTACGCTTATGCGCATATCGTCCACATCGCCACCGGGCCAGTAGTCGTAGCCACGGATATAAGAGCATTGCGAACTCAATCCGTAACCACCTACAGCGGTATTCAGCTCCCAGGTAATACTGTTGTCTTCATTAATAATTTCAAAGCCGGCAGGCGGAAAAACACTTTGGAAACCTTCGCTCACAACGGTTGCCGGCTGATAAGCATCAATGGTAATGTACAGCGAATCGAAATCAAACAATCCGTTGCCGTTGGTTACTTTCAGAATGGTAAGATACGTGCCGGGCGCATTATAAACCACATTTTCGTTCCAACTGTTTCCGGTGGCAGGTGTTCCTCCCTGAAAAGTCCATTCCCAGGTTGCGCCTTCGTGATTGAGCATAGAATGGTCAACATAGCGGAACGTGTCGGCAGTGCAGTGAAGCGTGAAGTTCAGTTTGTCCACAAAAATCTGCGCCACAGGGCGAATCTGTTCTTCCATCAGTTCACTTTCCCAGATGCCTTTCCCGTAAGAAGCAATGCGGATTTTATTATCGCGGTAAAACGGACGGGCAATGCAGGTGCTTAGCACTACGGGCAAGCCGTCACCATAATCTTCCCAGTCGGGCATGGTGTTATTGCGATAAAAAATAGTTTTGTTGGTAGCAAGGTAAACACCTCCATCGGTTCCGCCAATCAGCACCAGCGAGCGCGGTGTTTCACCGTTAAGTGTTGGGGTTGTTATGTTGGTCCACGATACACCGGCATTGGTGCTTTTATAAACCTTTTGCCCGTTGCCCGAAAGAAAAGCAACCCACAGGTTGTTCTCATTTTCAGGGTCAAGCTGCAACAGCATTTGTTTTGAATTGCTCACCGTTGGCAGAGTCAGGCTCGACCAGTTAGCGCCACCATTGGTTGTGCGCCACAGCAAACCATAATTAGATGGTGTGCTTATCTGCTGGCATACATACATCACATCTGGATTGCTCCACGATGGCTCTATATAGGTAATGCGGTTTGCTGCATCGGAACCAAATGTTGCAAACAGCGAAAAGGTAGTGCCGCCATCTGCGGTTTTCCAGAGTTTGTTTTCCCTGCCTGTGTATGCAATGTTATAACAACTCGGATTGAACTCCAGTTCGGTTGATTCCACTTCCCAGTAACTTTCGTTGGGGTCAATACCAAAACCAACCGATGCAATGGGATCCCCAATAGTAAGCGGAAGAATTTTTCCGTTGATGTCGGATGAATATACTTTGCGGTTCTCGCCCTGATTTACATAGCCGCTGGCAGGCTCTCCCCCACCCAACTGCAGAAAATTTCCTGCGCCATAATTTTCATGAAAGGCAAGATTGCCGTTGTGATAAAGTCCGCCAATCAATACATCTTCGTTCCAGCCGCTGCCAAAGCCCCAGTAGTCTGAACTGTGCACACCGTTCATGCGCGATTCAAAACCGTTGGTTGCAAAAAAATCAGGCGAGTGATAAATACCACCATCGCAGGTAAGCCAGGTGCCGGTTGGCGTATTGCGGAAATCCTGCATGTCCACGTGAATGTTGTAAGGGCCGCCCACATAGCCGGCAAGCGCTGAAAAGGTTGCGCCACCATCATCAGATTTCCACAGGTTTAAACCACCCACCAGAATATCATCGGCATCGGTATTGGAAGCCATAATAGCGCAGTTGTAAAAGCCCTGCCAGTATTGCCAACCTGTATTTCCTATTGCAAGGTTGATGTGGTTGGCATCGTAAGGTCCACCCGCAGGTGCATTGGGCAATGTCCATGAAGTTCCGCTATCGGTGCTTTTATATACACCAATGTAACCATTGTCATCCGCTTTTGCTTCGCCAATCAGGTAGGCATAAACGCGGTCAGGGTCGGCAGGCGTAACAGCAAGTCGCGCACCGCCATCATTTCTTGCAGCATCAGTAGAAGTGAACCAACCGTTTGTCTGCTGATAAAAACTTACACCCATATCGGTGCTGCGATAAAACTGACAAACACTTTCGCTCGCACTGCGCTTTACAAAATACACGGTGTTATCATTTCCGGGTTTTAGTTTTACATCGTAACTCTGCTGGGCAAAAAGCTGTGTCCAGTTATCTCCACCGTTTGCGCTGCGGTAAAAACCGCTGTTGGTGGCAGCAAAAACTATGTTGGGGTCTGAGGGAACAAATAGGATTTCGTTTGCACCGTTGCAGTTAAGCACCGAAGTCCATGTAGTTCCGCCATCCGTAGTTTTAAAAATAAAACCTCCCGAACCTGCTAAAACCGTATTCGGATTAGTGGGATGAATTTCAATAGCCGTAACACCGCCATTCAAAGGGTCGTTCAGACTTACATTAAACCATGTGGCTCCTTCATCGTTACTGCGGTAAATTTCGCCCGGCTCGGTTCCGCAATAAACCACCAAAGGATTGGATGCGCTCTGGTCAATGGAATAGATATTGGATTGCACCGAAACACGGTCACCGCCACCATCAAGGGCAAGCATAGGCCCAACTAAATTCCAGTTGCCGCTTGAGCGGCTGTTCGTATTTTCAGCACGGATGATTTCCTCGCGCATCGCTAACTGTTCTTCAGCAGAAGGACGGTTGATAGTCCCGTCCGTTTGCACCCAGGGCGCAGCAGAACGCACCCAGCGCTTGTAATACTGTGTGTGATAAGTTTTCTCAAACTCATGCGTTGTATAATAATCTTCATAAGCGCGCTTTACCTCAAAAAGATTGGGGTTTTCAGCATACATCAGTTGCGCCCAAGTTGGAAGTGTTACAATCTCAGCCTGCGAGGGTTTATACATATTCTGCGCAATAAGGCAGTGGCTTACCGTAATAAAAACGGCAACGGCAAAAAATTTACTCATAATGATTGATTAGAATTATTGCGGCTCACTGAAATCCGGATTGTTTAAAAAATCCATATCAGTATGCGTTTTCAGAAAATTAATCAGGTCGGTTTTTTCCTGCTGAGTAAGCTCTAAACCCTGGCCTACATTTTTCATCAGCGGATCAAGTGTAGGTGATGGATGTCCTCCTGAATTGTAATGCTCAATTACTTCTTCCAGCGTGGCAAAACGTCCGTCATGCATATAAGGCGCAGTCAGTTCTATGTTGCGCAACGTGGGCGTACGGAATTTACCGCGATCGTTTATATCGCCTGTAGAAAGTTCACGGCCTAAGTCGGTAAACACCGAGTCTAATCCGTTGTTGTGAAAATCGTTGTCGGTAAATGCACCACCGGCAGCACCATGACAGTGAAAACAATCGGCACCGCTGAGAAAATCTGTTTTATCGCGATTGAAAAGCGAAAAACCGTTTTGCTCAGATGGAGTAAGGGCTTCTTCTCCGCGCAAAAATCTATCAAACTTTGAGTTACCCGAGATCATCGTGCGCTCAAACTGAGCAATGGCCATTGCCACATGAATCGAGTCGATTTCACAAACGCCAAATGCTTTTAAAAACAATTCGGGATAGGCAGTGTCGGCTTCTAATTTTGCCACTGCATCGGTCCACTTCTGGTGCATTTCAATCGGGTTAGGCACAGGGCCTAAGGCTTGCAGCTCAAGGGTGGCTGCCCTTCCGTCCCAGAAAAAATTGCGTGCCCAGCCAAGATTAATAATTGCCATTGCGTTGCGGTTACCTTCAAATCCGTCAATACCGGTACTGAAGCGGGTTCCTCTGTCTGTAAACGAAAACTGAGTTTGTGCGTGACAAGTGGCACACGACATGGTATTATCACCGCTCAAACGTTTCTCGTAAAACAGTTTTCTGCCCAGGGCAATGCCTTCTACTGTCATCGGATTATCAGCAGGAATAACCATTTCGGGAAAACCCTGCGGCCGGACAATAGTGTATGGTGTGGGATTGTACAAACTTAAATCACAATCCTGAGGACAATCGTCTTTTTTGCAAGCCTGCATTAAAGAAAACAATACAATCAGCGCAGCAACTATTTTAAGAATTCGCATAGTAAATCAATTGAGTAGCGGCAAAAGTAGCGAGAATAAGTAAACAGCTAAAATGATACGTGTCATTATAGTTCTGTTAAATTGCTTGCAA
This sequence comes from Bacteroidia bacterium, assembly GCA_050186075.1. Classification (GTDB taxonomy): domain Bacteria; phylum Bacteroidota; class Bacteroidia; order SXHM01; family SXHM01; genus SXHM01. The sequence goes on along the minus strand of JBFWYU010000024.1, from coordinate 5,019 downwards.
TGAATACTATTTCATTTATTTTCGCGTTCAGTAATTAAAAACACCATTTCATGAAACGCCTTTCAACACTTCTGCTTCTCATACTCGGATTATCCATTTCCTTTTCTGCTTGTAAAAAAGAAAACGATGACGATGATATAAATAATGATGGCATCAATTCTGATCCGGCACTTAATCCAAGCGAGCACCCGCGTTTAATTTTAAAGTTTGTATTCGACTCAACACAGGTGCGTTTAAATGCATTCGGGCAACCTACTACTGTTCCTTCAGGAAGAGCAGCACAATCACCTGTTTTCCGCAAAATGAGCGGACACTATGTTGAACTGGCACAAAATGATTTTACAGCTATTGGTGGCGGTGCTGTTTTATTCAAAAATCTGGAAACCACAGCAGGAGGCGACAAAGCAATTGACTTTGAAGAATCTAAAGTAGTTGGTCCGGGCGAAGAATTTTTCTCCATGCCTTTAAGTCAGATACCTGCAGGAAGCTACAAATGGCTGCGCGTTTCACTGGCATACCAGAACTATGATGTGAAGGTTAAATTCCTGGGCAACCAGTTTACCGGAACTGTAGCATCGTTTATTGGCTACAACACCTATATCAAAACATACTCACCGCTGAATGTACCTATTGCCGTGAATGATGACAAAGCACAAGGCTACTGGGCATTTGAAGCCTTCGGACAGGTTACTTCTGGACAAGCACCTGCAGGTGCAACAACAGTTGTAAATCCCTTGTTTCTGAATTCACCATTGCCTTCAGGTTCTTGCCTGGTAACCGGCCAGTTTGCAGGAAGCAATATGGTAATCACAGGAAATGAAACTGATGATATTGTGGTGGAAGTATCGCTCTCTACAAACGACAGCTTTGAGTGGATTGATAACGGTGATGGAATTTACGAACCCGAAGCTGGTGATGTGGTTATTGACATGGGTATCCGTGGAATGATACCTACTGTACAGTAGCCGTAAACTATTCTTCTTTTTTCAGGGCTACAGCCGAAATAACCGACACCAGAAAACCGGTAATCATTATTCCGAACAAAGCTGAAGTGGACTGCACAAAAGGCGAATACACCTGCCTTGCACCTCCTATGGTTTTCTTTGTGTCTTCAGCACTCAGTTTATTATCTGCTGCATACCTGGTTGCTTCGGCAACTGCATTTTCTACCATGGAGGTGTTCATGTATTTGTAATAAACAAACGTATAAACACATACTATTATTCCGGCTGTGGCAGCTATTGCCATTCCGGTTTTAAGCGCGCTGTTGAAAGGCAATAATCCGTCATTATCTTTTCGGGCAACATACATAGCAATGGGTATTGCCAACGCAATAACAATAAGTTCGGCAAGATTGGCAAAACTGCCGGCATGTGATTCAGTGTAACCGCTGAGAAAAAGAATGGTTTTAAAAATCACAGGAACAAGTCCTGCAACCAATCCAATAGTGTAAACTTTTTTCAAAGTTTAGGCTTTAACAAGAACAGGGAATTTTACACGGGCAAGGTGGTAAGCACCAAATAAAGCCGAAGTGTAAAACAAGTCACCAAGAATGGTGTTCACGAAAAAACTGCCAAACACATCGTTGGTGTAAAAAGGAATTGCCAGTGTATAAGCAGAAATTAATCCTGCTAAATCTTTGGTATACATCGGGTAAATCAACCAGCAATAGAAATTGGTAACTAAGAAAAACAACAACGAAGATGACAATGAAGCCAACACTATTTTGCCTGCGCTGTAGTTACTGCTTAACCAAAAACCAATGAATGAAATCATGATAAACGAAACATAAACTCCTAACATCTGATCGTGGAAGCCAATAAAAATGTCAGAAATGAACATAGCAACCAAAGGAATGGCAACGGCTAATTTTTTATCGGTCAGCAAGGCTCCTCCAAATAAAGCCATACCTGCAATGGGTGTGAAATTAAACGGATGCGGAATTAAACGACTGAATGCAGCTATTAATAATGCGCTTGCAACAAAAATAAATTTAGGAGTGAAGATTTTGTTCATGGGTCTATTTTTTACAATCGCAAAAGTAACAACTAATCTCAAACACAACAATCATTTAGTTCAATTCGCTAATTTGCACGGCTTTTATGATTAAAACTGTTTCATACCCGCGCGCTGCACTTATCGGAAACCCGTCTGACGGCTATTTCGGAAAAACCATTGCTTTCACATTCAGCAATTTCAAAGTTGAAGTTACGTTACATGAAAGTGACAAATTAGAAATCATTCCCGGCAACCGCGACAGAATGATATTTGATACCATTGATGAATTGGTAGGTGAAGTAAAACAAAACGGCTATTACGGTGGCATTCGATTAATAAAAGCTGCAATAAAGAAATTGCACGACTACTCTACTGAGAACAACATTAAGTTACCTGAAAAAAATTTCACCATCGGATTTTTATCTACTATTCCCGACAGATTGGGGTTGGCAGGTTCCAGTGCCATTGTTACCGCTTCAGTAAAAGCAATGATGCAGTTCTACGAAATTGAAATTCCGAAACCAGTTCTTGCCAATCTTATTTTATCGATTGAAAAAGATGAGCTGAAAATTGGTGCCGGCCTGCAAGACCGTGTGGCGCAGGTGTACAATTGTCCAATTTACATGAATTTCGATAATGCATTAATGAACAAACAAGGCTTTGGTGAATACATCCCGTTTGATAAAAATCTGTTACCGTCTTTATATATTGCTTACCGCACCAACCTTTCAGAAGGCTCAGAAATAACACACAATGATTTTGCTGCACGTTATGTCGAAAAAGAACCGGCTGTTTTAAATGCAATAAGTCAGTGGGCAGAACTGACGAATGATGTTTGGAATAAATTACAAAGTGGCGATAAAAATATTGCTGCACTTTTAAACCGTAATTTTGAAATCCGTAAAGGTGTGATGAATATAAGCAAAGGAAATCTGGAGTTGGTTAATACGGCCCAGTCAGTTGGTGCAAGTGCAAAATTTACCGGTTCGGGCGGGGCAATTATCGGAACTTATACTGATGAAAAAATGTTTAGTGGATTAGTTACTGCGATGAAACAGATTGGAGCAGAAGTAATAAAACCGGAGATTGTTTAAATGAAAAAGAAAATAACAAAAGCAGTAATTCCCGCGGCAGGTTTTGGAACCCGTCTGTTGCCTGCCACCAAAGCACAACCAAAGGAAATGCTGGTGGTGGTTGACAAACCCGTTATTCAATATGTGGTTGAAGAAGCGGTGGCTTCAGGAATTACCGATATTCTCATTATTATTTCGGAAGGCAAGGAAGTATTGAGAGAACATTTTAAGCAAGATATTGAACTGGAACAGGTGTTGGAGCAAAAAGGCAAAAGTGAAGAACTGAATGCTATCAAATCATTGAATCACCTTGCTAATATTCATCTTGAATATCAGCACGAACAAAAAGGTTTGGGCGATGCCATCAGTTATGCAGAAAAATTTGTGAACGGTGAACCCTTTGCCGTTTTGTTAGGCGATACAATTATAGAATCTGCAAAACCATTGACTTTACAGTTGTCTGAAGTTTTTGATGAATACCAAAGTCCTGTCATTGCATTGCAGGAAGTTCCACTTTCCATTGCGCATCGCTATGGAGTTTTTGTAGGAGATAAAATTGCAGAGCGTTTATTCAAAGGAATTGAATTGGTTGAAAAACCTGCAAAGGACAAAATACCTTCTAACCTTGTATTTGCCGGGCGATATGTGCTGACACCCGAAATTTTCGAAGCCATCAGAAACACAAAACCGGGAGTAAACAACGAAATTCAATTGACAGATGCTATTCGCTTATTAATGGCTGAGCAAAACATTTACGGACTTGCCTTTGATGGCGAACGCCATGACGTAGGCAATAAACTGGATTTTATAAAAACCAATCTGTTGTTGGGATTGAAACGGGGAGATATTGGTGAAGAATTAAGAAATTGGCTTCGGAAAATGTATAACTAAGAAAATTCAGTTTGCTTAATTATGAAAATAAATGGTTGGAAATATTCTGCAATTCAAAATCCTAATAGTAAGCTGCTGCATGATTTTGAGATTATACCCAATTATGAAATTAAAAAGCCTGACTATTTATACAAATATTACTCACTTAAATCTTATAACATTGAAGCATTAACAGAAAACTACCTTTATATTAATCATCCTATTGAATTCAATGACTTGTATGATTGCTATGAAGAGTTAATTTCATTTGATGATGAAGCAATAAAATCTATTCTTATAAATAACCCATATACAGAAGAAGAATTTGAAGTTGAAAAGAAAAAAGACAGTGACATCATTCACCTTCAAGCGCAAACCAGATCAAAAGAAATGTTCTTCCAAAGAGCTGGTATTGTTTGCTTTTCTGAAGTCTATAATAACCCACTCATGTGGTCATATTATAATAACAATAATGGTTTTTTAATTGAATTCGATTACTCAAAATTTCAATTTAAATTTCATGGGCCATTTCCAATTCATTACTCTGAAAAAATCGAGTCTGTAGAATTAAGTAACTATGGATTAGCGACATCATTCTTGTATCAGACTAATATTAAATCCAAAATATGGGAACATGAAAAAGAATGGAGAATTATCGTAGAAACCTCAGATGAATACTACCTCTTGCCAAGTTTTAAATTATTACAAAACTTTGGAGGAAAGCAAAGAAAGGAAAAATATAATCTAAGTTCAATAAAGACTTTAGCACTTGGAAACAGATTCTTCAAACCTGAAGAAATTACAATACTAAACGACAAAAAAGTTTCTATAAAGTTGGATGAAAATGATGCTAATTATTCCTTAAAGAAAACGCTTATAGAATTTTGTTTAAAAAACAATATTCCAACTGCATTCTGTTTGAGAAGTAAAGACTTTATTACACTTCAATTTAGAACAACTAAAATAATTTTGGAAAATGGATGCTATACTTTTGAATCAATTATGTAATCCCGAATCCTACTTATCTCCTATCTTCTCTAGTTTCGGTGCCAGCAAGTGAATAGCTACCAGCGCAATC
>JBFWYU010000023.1:0-60721 GCA_050186075.1 Bacteroidia bacterium | reverse complement strand
TTCAACTGACTATTTACGTCAACTCCACCCATCCACAGCGAACCTGTGTAAAGGGAGTGCTTACCTGACCCCTTAGTAACATCGTAACGGGCATTGCCAATCAAAACCCACCATTTATCTGCACCTGAATAAATAACGGTTTTTACGTTATTCAGCGATAATTCCAACCCTGTTGAAGGAGGAACACAACCGGCAGAAACCGACTGCGGTGAACTTGTTTTACCACTATTATCGTTTACTCCGTGTGTTTTATCAGCATACGCATTGCTGAACAAAAACATAAACGCAATCCCGATAGCTATCGGGAGCGCATTAGCGATTGAATTTACTTTTTTAATCATTGTATCTGAATTAATCGTTTTAATGGCTTAGAAGTTGAACATCAATCCTAATCTTATTCTACGAGGCTGACTGAAGTTATCCGGGTTGTTTACATATACTGAATACAAATCGCGATAGCTTTGTTCATCGTTTTGCGAAGCAATATTGTTCTGAAACTCTGCTGCTGCAAGGTATCCGTCATCATTAGGGTTGCCGGTTTTGCGGTAAACACTGATAATGTTTTTGGTGTTAAGAATGTTCTGTACCTGCAGGTAAACAGTAAGGTTTGCAGGTTTCTTTTTGCCTTCTTTTTTACCGAAATTCAAAGGAATATCTTTATCTAAACGTGCATCAATTTTAAACTGCCATGGCAAACGTGAACCATTAATAGAACCATCAATTCGTGAAGATGTTCCGCCACTTACGTTAGTTGCATTCAACTGACGGGTGTAAGGAGTTCCTGAACCTGCACGTGCAATAACGTTAAGACCCGTATTTGATAAAATATTTACTTTTCCGATTTTAGGACCATTGTAATCTGCACCTGACTTAAAGCGGTAGTCAAGAGTTACCACAATGTTATGGCGTTGGTCAAAGTTCAGTGGCTGAATAGTTCTCAGGTTACCGAAACCTGAGTTAATCAAGTTGATACCTGTAGTTGAGTTAGACCCTGTTCCGTCTGCAAATTGCAAGGTGTAGCTGGCACGCATCCAGATGTTTCCTGTTCTGCGAAGGTCATAGCTTAATGATAAACCTTTTACGGTTCCAAAGTCAAGATTTCCGTATGTTCTGTATGTTCTTGGATAAGCCTCCAGATTATTGGTAACCTGAATAAGGTTACGCAACTCGCGGTAGAATGCCGAGAATTTAATTGCCGAACTATTGCTTATTTTTTGCTGAAAACCCAACTCGTAGTCAATTGTTTTTTCAGGTTTCAAATCCGGGTTATCAATTGTAACGCTTCTGTTTTCAATATATAAGTAGTCAATAGGATCCAATCTGTTTCCTTCAACCGGACGTTTGGTTAACACATCGTAGTGTGCAAAGAACAAGGCATCTTCTGAAATAGGGAACGAGAAAGAAATACGCGGCATTATATTCGTTTGCGGCTGATAATCTTTAAATGCTTTTGAACTAACCACATTATCAGAAGGGTCAACCAGATAAGGTGCAATTCCGCTTCCTGTTCTTAAAACAGTAGGGTCAGAAATTTCAACACCTTCAGCATTGTACCAAATCCTGTCATTGCGATAACCAACAATTGCTGTAGGACTGTTGATGTCGTTAACATACACTACATAGTCATCCCCAATATTAGAAGGATGAGTTACATCGTTTCCTCCAATATTGGAAACCTCTCCTGCTTTCCTGGTTTCAAATAATGAGAACGGATCTTTCAATACTTTTTGGTTAGCATCGTAACGGTCAACACGCACACCTACGTTGAAGATAAGGTCTTTGAAAGCAAATTTGTCCTGAATATAACCTGCAAGGTAAGTTGGCTGGAACGGAGCAATTTCGCGTTTGAAATTTCCGAATTCATCTTTTGCTGTAAAGAAATCATCAAAGCTTGGGTTGCTTGTCAGTTTTTTACCTGTGTGGTCAAAACCATAGTAGGAAACGTAGTTGTTACCATTGTTCAGCAACTCATCAGCACTGAAATAATTAATGTTAAGTTGACTTGGATCGTAGCTATCAAGGTCAATGTAATCCAAACCATTAGTTGGCAAACCAAGTGACTGACGCAGGTTGTAATCAAAGAAAGCCTGATCTTCACCGTTAAATAAACGTGGGTAATTGATAGTATCCTGAAACACACCGTTTACAAAAACCGGTTGAGGGTTGGTAACATCAATCTCCGAAATATGGAAATTGGTTAACTGACGAGCCAATGTCCATAATCCAACAGGAGAGTAATTAATAAATCTATCTGTTCTTTGCTCATACTCAAAACCAAGTGTAAATGCATGATTTTTTAAATCCACAGAACCAAGTGCAGTTACACGCAACGAAGTGTTGTCTGTTTTTGAATAGCCGTTGTATTGTGTGCCTGTATTGTTCCATAAGCCATACACACTGTTTGGCGACTGTCCATTAATAAGTCCGCCTTTATTCTGTATCTGAAAAAGGTTCTCGTAGTTTTCATCAGATTCAGGGTTTTGTGCATAAAACTGTGTAGTGTATGCAGCAGTTGTAGGGTTTACATCCGAAGGAGTAAATTCAACCAATGTATCTGCAAAACCATTCAGCACACGACCAAATAAACCTGTTGTAGTGTCAATGCCAAAGCCATAGGTAGGAATAGTGTAAGTTTTGAATTTACCTATGTAACCATAATCAAACAGATTGTCTTTGTGGTCGGGATCCTGAACTGTTTGCAATACTTTGGTATAGTCAACCTGAATAGAATAATATGCATTACTGATACCGCCTGATTTTTTACCTTCTTTAGGTTCTTTAGCATTAAAACGCTGGGTAAATCTTCCGAAAGCACGAATAGTATTGTTGATTACCTGTCCGTTGTTAACAGTGTTAAAAAGAGCATTGTTGTAATCGTAAATTTTACGCTCGTTCAATGCCATTGAACCTCCAAAGGTAAGGTTGGTTGTTCCTGAAGTACTCAGGTCAATTTTACCGGAAAGGTTAAGATCTTTGCGCGCCACATTCTGACGGGCAGGGATATTCTGCAAGTGATCATCCTGATGAATAAAGGCTGCATTCTGATATGAACCTCCTGTAGTTAAACCTGAAGGACGGATTGGGTTTTCTTCAAGGTATTTAAGCACCTCGTCTTTTGTTTTATAGATACCGATTGCAGACGGGTCAGGGTCTTTCTGGTAAGTACCTTCGGCAGAAAGGAAGAAGCCAAACAATGGTTTTTTCTGCCCTTCGTTTTGCTTGTCTTTAATCATAATCAGCGGACCCGAAAGATTTAATGCTCCCAGATTGTAACCGAAATTATCAAGGTATTGCGATGTTACCACCTCGGCACCACCGAAGAAGTTGCGCGAAGGGCCTTTAGTAGTAATAGAGATTACACCACCTGTAGCATCACCAAACTGTGCCGGCAAACCACCTGTTACAACCGTTACCTGCTCAATAGCCGACTGCGGAATTGCAGATGAACCACGCACACGCACACCGTCAATATAAGTATCGGTAGCTTCACCACGCGAACCGCGGATGCTACCTACCTCACCATCCTGTGAATATACACCGGCAACAGTTGTAGCCACCGACTCAGCTGTTCTTCCCGGCATTTTTACAATGTCTTCTGATGTTATGGTAGTTTCAGAACCTCCGTCCTGCTTGATAAGCGGAACCTCGTATTCAACTACAGTAGCAGCTCCGAGCTCAATACCTTGTGCCATTTTAAAATCCTGGAAAGTGATTTTACTGTCGCTTACCTGCACATTATTTACCTGCTGAGTGGTGTAACCAACTATAGAGGCTTTTACAGTAAAACGGCCCGGAGAAATTGGTTTGATGGTATAGTTACCATCAAAATCACTAAGTGTTCCGGTAACCAGCGTCCCGTTTAGTTCAACTACCACGTTGGCAAAAGGAATTGGCTCGCCTTTGTCATCGGTAACTTTACCTTTCAGTGTTCCTGTTCCGATTTGTGCAATAGCTCCAAAACCAAAAACCAAGAAGGTTAACGCCAGTGAAAGTATTTTTTTCTGCATATGCCTGATGTTATTTAAATGTGTGTAAATCCCTTTTTTTAGGGGGGCTAAAAGTATGTTTTTTAGATTTCAAAGCCAAAATTTGTGAAATTTTTGTTAACAAATGTTAAATAGGCTTAAGCAGCCCACTTTGGCCTTTTCAAAATCTCACTATAGATAATAGCTTTTTCAATGTCGAAGTCTTTTAAAATCGGGTTCGCTGCTTTCTCTTCTTCCAAATGAACTACTTCTTTTATTCCTTCTTTTTCAGCTATGCTGTGCGGAGCAGTTTGTTCAGTGTAATTAATTGAATTGAATTGCTCGTATTGCGATGCCACTGCTTCTTCATCGGCCATTTCATCTTCCAGTGTTTTGTATTTCCCGAATTCATAATTATCTACCGGATTCAGAGCCTGACCTTCCTGGCTCTGACCTTCTACTTGGGTTACTGATTCATAAACGGGCTCAATGGTTGGTTTGCGGTTTTCATAAACGGGAGCAGGTTGCGGTTTTGCCTCTTCGGTTTTACCAAGCATTTCTTCCAGCATTTTTCTGATGTCGGGATCGGCATCGGGGCGAGTGGTGCTTTCCTCAACCGGTTTATTTTTTCCTTTTACCTTTTTTGCTCCTGAAACAAAACTGTATATAATATAGCCTATGATTGCTATTACGTAAATTACATCACCTATACTGTCCATCTTATTTGTGATTTAGCTATTTGTGAATTGTGAATTAACACCTTTTTAACCGACCGCGAATATAGTTTTATATTATTCGGTGGTAAATTTAGAAACGAAAACTAAGCAGGTGGAGAAATCTTTCTTCTATTTTATACAAGTCTAAAGAAGAGAGGCTGAGATTAGATATTGGAAGCAGGAGGTTGGAAATTGGGAAACTACAATACTAATCTCCAACCTCTAATTTCCAACCTCCACTTACAAATTACTCATGATACATGTTGTAGCTCTTGGTAGTAATTACCACTACTCCACCGGTTACATCGCCATAGCGGGCAGGGATTCCGCCTGAGTAAACCATAATTTCGGCAATGGCTCCTGCAGGAATACCCAGTTCACCGGTAACGCGCATATTGTCTATATAGTATTCAGTTGCTTCGGGACGCGAACCACGGAAGTAAAGTTCACCTCCCGAATCGGATTGATACACACCGGGCAATGTTGCTACTAATTCTTTTGTTCCTCGCACAGGGGCATGCTCCATTTCATTGGGCGAAAAATATCCGGCCCGTGGCTCAACGGATATGAGTTCGTATTTATCTCCGGTAATTACAACGGGATTCATGTCTGATGATAAGGACAACCTAACATTCAAAATTTTTATTGAACCCTGCGAAACGTGAACGCCTGTAACGGTGGTTGGTGAATAACCGATATAACTTATTCTTACATCATACAACCCGGGTTGCAGTGGTTTCAAAACATAATATCCGTTAATGTCGGCTACTGTTCCAAAAGCCGTTCCGTTTAGCATAACCTGAACAGTTGCACCAACCAATGGCTCGCCCGAAATACTATCGGTTACTGTTCCGTTTATTTGTCCGGTGTTGTCGGCTTTGGAGGTTAGAGGTTGGAAGTTAGAAGTTAGAAAGAGAAGTAGGACAAGTTTTTTCATGGCTTTGGATTTTTGAGGTTAGGAGTCAACTTCTCTGATGCAGAAAGTACCGAAATTCCATAAAAAATAAAAAAAAAACTGCCTTTGTAAAAGTTTACAGGTAGTTCCGAAAATGTTCGAAGCCATATGCAGAAGTTTGCAGGCGCTTCCGAAAACATTCGAAGGCATATGCAAAACTTTGCAGGTGCTTCCGAAAATGTTCGAAGCCATATGCAGAAGTTTGCAGGTGCTTCCGAAAACATTCGAAGGCATATGCAAAACTTTACAGGTGCTTCCGAAAACGTTCGAAGGCATATGCAAAAGTTTGCAGGTGCTTCCGAAAATGTTCGAAGCCATATGCAAAAGTTTGCAATGTCATTTTGGCTGATATTTATGCAACATTGACAGATTAAAAGCAGGAAAGAGTGCTTACTCCAAATTTAGTTGCTCATCACCCTTGCGGTAAGGCAAAAAAGTGATGATGAACTGAAACATCTCGTCAGTAGTGCGCATGCTGGTATTGCGCTCACCCACCTGGCGGGGCGGACTGAAAGGATTATTGGGATTGGCTGTTGTATTATCAAACGTTGCTTCGGCACGTATGCGCGAACCTTGGGGAATAATAACCGGTTTTTTATAAGTATAAAAATACTGCCAGCGAAAATCCCATTTGTTAATTCTTACCAACGGAATGGTATCGCCATTTGGTTTTACTGCATAGGCTTTAAACGACTTGCCCAGCAGGTGCATGTGCGGGTTTACAGTAAGCAAGGATATTTTTTCGGTAGTGGTTATTTCGGTTGAAAACGATTTTACAGTATTGGGCGGAATTTGCAGGGGCGGAACAACTTCTGATATTCCCAGTGTTCCCAGAATGGCTTCGTGGGTAGGCCGTTTGGGTGGCTTGTTTCCGAAATAAACATGAATAACACTCTGGTCCGAATCATTTACCGGTGTTGGTCCGTAGTGCAAATCTTTTAAAAGAAAAGCACCTTTTTTACTCATACGGTAACCGCCAATACCTTCGGGATAAACCGTGCTGATAACGCCCGGCAGGTAATTAATAACAGAAGGAGTAAGCGCAGGAAAAGTGCCGTCATCATTTTGCAAACCAAGTGTGCGGTAAATCACCGTCTGGTCGGTATCCATATCCATTTCAACTAAGTGTTGCCCTTCTGCAACATTAGCTTTTTTGCCTTCGGGATACGAAACCAGATGCCCATTCATGTGATGCAGCAACTTACGGTTGTCCGGCACAAACACTATGGCACGGATGAAGGTATCATTAGCAATTTCGTAGGGCAATTTTGCAATCATAAACCTGTCGGCATTATCGCCTTTTATGAAAAACGATTCGGTCATTTTCAAAATCAGGTCTGGTTTTTCGTGAATTGAATCCACAAAAAAATCAGGCGGCTTTGGAATAGTATTTTCATCGCCTAATGGCGCACCGGTTTTTGCCCAAATCTGCAAAGCTTCCAGTTCATCTGCGTTTAAAACAAACTCATCACAAAAGCGGGAATAAGCCGTATCCGCAGGCCAGGGTGGCATATAACCGTCTTTGGTTACAGCAGCAATTAAATCAGCGTGCCGAGAAATTTCTTCGTAAGTAACAAACGAGTAGCCACCGGCCTCACCTTTGCGGTGGCAGGGTGTGCAGTTTTTGTGAACTATTCCGGCTATTGAATTTGTAAAAGTGGGTTGCTCAGTTTGGCTACAACCGGTAAGCAATAATATGGTAATTATTGCTCGCAAGGAGGCTAAGAACGCAAAGTTATTTTTAACTATTCCTTTGCGCCTTTGCGCCTTTGCGAGAAACATTACTTGACTTCTTTTTTTCGCATTCTGAGATTCAGCATTTCCACAAATAACGAGAATGCAATGGAAAAATAAATATAACCCTTTGGTACATGCACTGCAAAAGCGTCTAACACCAATAACATTCCAATCATCAATAGAAATGACAATGCCAGCATTTTAACCGTAGGATGATCATTTACAAAATTACTTACCTTTTCAGCAAAAGCAAGCATAATAAGCATAGAGATAATCACTGCTGAAATCATAATTTCAAGGTGATTTGTTAAACCCACCGCGGTTAAAATTGAATCAAATGAAAACACAATATCCAACATTACAATTTGTGCTACGGCAATATTAAGAGTAAGTGCCTTTGCATTCTTTACCGCCTTTTCTTTTTCGCCTTCAATTTTCGAGTGTATTTCAGTTGTGCTTTTGCTCATAAGGAACAAACCACCTATAAATAAAATCAAGTCGCGGATGCTGATGCTCCTTGCTTCATGAGACAAAAAACTGAATGGCAACTCAAACAACGAGCTTTCTGCGCTGGCAAGCCACGAAATAGCTGCAAGCAAGCCCACACGCATAACCAAAGCAAGCATAAGACCGATAGTTCTCGCACGTTTTTGCTGGCTTTTGGGAAGTTTACCCGCAACTATGGAAATGAAAATTATATTATCAATCCCCAGAACTATTTCAAGGAAAGTAAGGGTAAGCAAACTGACTAACGCTGCGGTGGTAAAAATATCGGACATAGTTTTATTTTGGTGCCGCAAAACTAATCAGAAATTCTTTGCTTTATTTGTAGTCAACTATTTATCCAATGACTGAAACACTACAACACAAATTCACCTCGGTAAACGGCATACGCCTGCACTATGTAGAACAAGGAAAAGGCGAGCTTGTAATCTTACTCCACGGTTGGCCCGAATTCTGGTATTGCTGGCGCAAACAAATACCTGAACTTGCCAAGCATTATCATGTTGTTACTCCCGATTTGCGGGGCTTTAACGAAACGGACAAGCCCGCAAGTGTAAGTGCTTACAAAATAGAAACCGTTACCAAAGACATTGTTGAACTGATTGAAAAAACAGGGCACACAAAAGCAACTGTAATTGCCCACGACTGGGGCGGTGCTGTTGGCTACGAACTGGGAATGAATTATCCCGAAAAACTGAACAAGCTCATCATCCTCAATTCGCCACATCCTTCGGTGATGAAGAAGCAACTGATGACCAATCCCAAGCAACGCAAGCGAAGCAGCTATATGTTTTTCTTTCAAATTCCTTTGCTGCCCGAATTGTTTATGAAACTTACCCTGCGCAAAACATTCACCAAATCATTTCGCGGATGGGCATATAACAAAGAACAGTTTCCGGATGAAGTAATTGCAGAATACGTAAAAGCATTCAGTAAAAGAGGAGCCATGCGCGGGGGATTGAACTGGTATCGTGCAGCTTTCCGCAGCTGGAAAGAAGACAATAAAAAAGAGAAAAAACCGGTATCTGTACCAACCCTTATCATCTGGGGCGAAAACGACAAAGCGCTTGGCAAGGAATTAACCTATAATTTGGACAAATATTTCAGCGCACCATTTGAGATAAAATACATTCCTAAATGCAGCCACTGGGTGCAGAACGAATATCCGGAGTTGGTGAATAAATATATTCTGGATTTTCTGAAGTAATACTTGATTACTTTTGCGCTATGGAAGAAAACGAAATGCCCGCCAAAGAACCTTGCTGGTTTGAAGCATGGTTTGATTCTCCATATTACCACCTGCTTTATAAAAACCGCAACGAAGAAGAGGCGCAGTTTTTCATTGATAATCTTGTAAAAAAATTGGATCTTAAAAAAGGCGCAAAAATTCTTGACCTTGCCTGTGGCAAAGGTCGTCATGCCATCCATCTCAATAGCTTAGGATACGATGTTACAGGAATTGACTTATCAGAAGAAAGCATCACCATTGCTCAAAAAGCAGAGAACGAAACACTGGCTTTTTTTGTGCACGACATGCGTGAATTGTATTGGTCAAATTACTTTGACTGCATTCTGAATTTATTCACCAGCTTTGGATATTTTGATGATGAGAACGATAACCTTAAAACATTGCAATCTGTTTATGATTCACTGAAACCGGGTGGCGTTTTTGTTATTGATTTCTTCAACGCTGCCAAAGTGGAACGCGAGTTGATTGCTGCCGAAATTGTTACCGCAGATGATACCGAATTCCACATCAGCCGTCAGATAAAAGACGGCTACATCATTAAAGATATTGAAGTGCGAAAAGGCGAAAAGGTGCAACATTTTATGGAAAAAGTACAGTTGCTTTTACCCGAACATTTTCAAAAATGGTTTGCAGCAACCGGTTTTGAAATTACAAATGTATGGGGTGATTATTCATTGAATGAATTTAATCCTGAAACTTCGGCAAGGCTTATAATTGTTGTGAAAAAATAATGCTATTAGCAACCTGCATACTTCTCTTCCTACCAGTTCTGCTAAGCGGAATGGCGGTTATTCTTTTGCAAAATGTAAAGCAGAACCTGAATAAAATCATGCTTTCGTTCAGTGGGGCTTACCTCCTATCCATCAGCGTTCTGCACCTGTTGCCTGAAATTTATTCGGGTGGCAATCATTACATCGGTGTGTTTATTCTTGCAGGTTTTGTACTACAACTTATTTTGGAATTTATTTCTGAAGGTATTGAGCACGGCCATTTTCATCATCACGAAAAAGGGAAAAACGCTTTTCCATTGGCTATTATAACAGGGCTTTGCATTCACACGTTTCTGGAAGGTATGCCGCTGGCAGCAAACCTGAATACAGAAGAATTCAATCTTGCCAACAACAGTTTATTGATTGGCATTATCCTGCACAATATCCCTATTTCGTTTGTGCTGGTTACCATGTTACTGAAATCAGGGCTGAGTAAAAACACCGCAATAGGCTATCTTGTATTATTTGCTCTGACCGCCCCATTGGGCATAGTTGCAGGAAAAATTGCAGGAAACTTTTTCACCGAAAACGTTGCCGCTTTCTACAATGCCATGCTGGCTATTGTGGTTGGTATTTTCCTACATGTTTCCACCACCATCCTATTTGAATCAACGGATAATCACCGTTTCAACCTGATTAAATCAGTGGCCATAGTTGCAGGTATTGCGCTGGCGTTGATGATGCTTTAGTGTGGTTGACCATTGACTAAGGGCTTCGCCTCACGCAGACGGGTATATGCTTTCCCTTAAAATTCTAGCTCTTCGTGTATCATCATGAAAACCACGGAGTACATTTCGGAACCGGAACTAGCACCGTGGAAACCACTGAACATCTTTCGGAACCGGAACTAGCACCGTGGAAACCACTGAGCACCTTTCGTAACCGGAACCATTACCGTGGAAACCACGGAGCATTCCTTGCTCCGGATGTTTCTTTCTTCTTCTTTAATACTGAATGAAAACGTGAGTTCGCTAGCAGATTAAGTTCCAATGTCTATCGGAACAGCCAACGCACCAGAGTAATCTAACGCTTATCGGCCTTTTACAAACTTGAATTCTTTTCCAAGGTAACGGGCTGTATCGCCCAATGCCTCTTCAATGCGCAGGAGTTGATTGTATTTTGCAATCCGGTCGCTGCGCGAAGCTGAACCGGTTTTTATTTGTCCTGTTTTCAGGGCAACAGCAAGGTCGGCAATAGTGGTATCTTCTGTTTCGCCCGAGCGATGGCTCATAATGGAAGTATAACCATTGTTATCTGCCATTTTCACGGCATCAATTGTTTCTGTCAAGGTTCCAATCTGGTTTACTTTAACAAGAATGGAGTTGGCAATTCCTTCGTCAATACCGCGTTTCAGGCGTTTTACATTTGTAACAAAAAGATCATCTCCAACCAACTGAACTTTATCTCCCAGTGTTGTTGTCAGTTCTTTCCAACCGGCCCAATCATCTTCATCCAAACCATCTTCAATAGAAATGATGGGATATTTAGAGCACCAGTCTTTCCAGAAACTAACCATCTGCGATGAAGTCAGTTTATCGCCTGTTGATTTTTTGAAGTGATACGTTTTAGTTTCTGCATCATAAAACTCAGATGTTGCAGCATCCATGGCTATGAATATATCTACACCCGGTTTGTAGCCAGCTTTTTCAATTGCCTGCAATACTACATTAATAGCTTCTTCATTTGATTTCAGATTAGGCGCAAAACCACCTTCATCACCAACATTGGTTGAATGTTTTGATGCTTTCAAAACATTTTTAAGATGATGAAAAACTTCAACGCCCATGCGCAGCGCATCGCTGAAACGCTCTGCTCCTACCGGCACAATCATGAACTCCTGAAAATCTATGCTGTTGTCTGCATGTGAACCACCATTCAGAATATTCATCAACGGAATGGGCAACAAGGTAGCATCTTCTCCGCCTACATAACGGTAAAGTGGCTGACCTTTCAGTTGCGCTGCAGTGCGAGCAGCAGCAAGTGAAACACCCAATATTGCATTGGCTCCAAGATTGGCTTTATTTTCTGTGCCATCCAGTTCAAGCATTATTTTATCAATAGCTGACTGATCAAATACGTCAATGCCTTTGAGAGCAGAATTAATTGTAGTATTTGCATTCTTAACCGCTTTCAAAACGCCTTTTCCTAAGTAAACATTTTTGTCGCCATCACGCAACTCCACCGCTTCGTGCTTGCCTGTTGATGCGCCTGAAGGCACAGCAGCACGGCCAATTACCCCGTTATCGGCCAGTACATCAACCTCAATGGTTGGATTTCCTCTTGAATCTAAAATTTGACGGGCTTGTACTGTAGCTATTTTGCTCATTATTAATTCTGAATATTTACTTCTGTAGTTTTAAACTCTTTAATATTGCTGATAAAATCATCGAATAGGTAGCGTGCATCGTGCGGACCTGGCGAAGCCTCGGGGTGATATTGCACGGTGAAAACTTTTTTAGTTTTCATTCTTATTCCTTCAATAGTATTATCATTCAGGTTAATGTGTGTTACCTCCAAATCAGGATTTTTGCGCACATCTTCTTCCACTACACCAAACCCATGATTCTGTGATGTAACTTCGCATTTTCCTGTAATAAGATTTTTAACAGGATGATTAATTCCGCGATGTCCATTATGCATTTTATAAGTGCGTACTCCGTTACATTCTGCAATAATCTGATGTCCTAAACAAATTCCGAACACAGGAATTCCTGTATTAAGAATTGCCGAAACCAATTTAACAGTATCGTGCATTACTCCGGGATCGCCCGGGCCATTTGAAATCATAAATCCATCAGGCGAGAATTCCATTAAATCATTCAAGGTTGAATTCATGGGAAATACCTTTACATAGCAATCACGATCAGTAAGGCAGCGAACTATATTTTTTTTAACACCTAAATCCAACAAGGCTACACGGTAAGAAGCATTCTCATTTCCGGAAATATAGGCTTTTGGGGTACTTACTTTTGATGACAACTCCAGACCTGCCATTGAGGGAACCTTTGCCAATTCTGCTTTAAGAAATTCAATGTCGGTATTTTCAGAAGAAATGATTGCATTCATTGCGCCTTTATCACGGATATGGCGAACAACAGCACGGGTGTCCACATCAGAAATAGCTACCATGTTCTGTAAAGCAAAATATTCTTCCAGTGAGGCATAACCATCAGGGCGCGAATATTGAGTTGAGAAATATTTGCAAACCAACCCTGATATTTTCATTCGGTCGGATTCAATTTCATCGCGATGAACACCATAGTTACCAATGTGAACATTGGTACTCAGCATAATCTGTCCGAAATAACTGGGGTCGGTAAATATTTCCTGATAGCCTGTCATACCGGTATTAAAGCATAGCTCACCAGTAGTGGTTCCTGTTTTTCCGGCCGCTTTGCCTTTAAAAACAGTGCCGTCTTCAAGTAAAAGAACAGCTTCTTTTTTAGGAGTGTATTTCATTGGTTTATTCGCGGGCAAATATAAAAAAAGGATAAAGCTTTTTGTGCTTTATCCTTTTCAAGAGTTTTGAACATTTGTTGATTACTCTGCTTTATCGTCTCCTTCAGCTTTTTTCTTTTTAGGAGCTGCTGCCTTTTTAGCTTTTGGTTTAGCTTCTGCTGCCGGAGCATCAGTTGCCGCACCCTCTGCTGCTGCATCGGCTGCTTTTTTAGCAGGTGATTTACGACTTCTGCGTGTAGTTTTTGGTTTCACTTCAGCTTTACCGCTGCCTGTGTAAATCTCGTTGTAGTCAACCAACTCAATTAAACACATTTCGGCATTATCACCCAAACGGTTTCCGGTTTTGATGATACGAGTGTAACCACCCGGACGTGCTGCAACTTTAGTTGCCACATCGCGAAACAACTGAACTACTGCATCTTTGTTCTGCAAATAGCTGAACACCTGTCTGCGTGAGTGAGTTGAATCTGTTTTAGATTTAGTAATCAAAGGCTCAACATACACTTTTAAAGCTTTAGCTTTTGCAAGTGTAGTGTTAATGCGTTTGTGAAGTATAAGTGATGCCGCCATGTTACTTAACAAAGCCCTGCGGTGTCCTGTTTTTCTTCCTAAGTGATTGAATTTCTTTCCGTGTCTCATTTTATTTAATTATTAATTGACAATTGGTAATTGACAATTATTATTTAGTCTTTATCTAATTTGTATTTCGCCAGATTCATTCCGAAGTGAAGGTTTTTAGCAGCCACTAAGTCATCTAACTCGGTCAATGATTTTTTACCGAAGTTGCGGAATTTCAATAAGTCATTACGGTTGTAAGAAACAAGGTCCCCCAATGTTTCTACGTCAGCTGCTTTCAGGCAGTTCAGCGCACGCACTGACAAATCCAGATCAACCAATTTAGTTTTCAAAAGCTGACGCATGTGTAATGAATTCTCATCAAACTCTTCAGTAGAAGATTTTTCTTCCACATCAAATGTCATTTTCTCGTCAGAGAAAAGAATGAAATGCTGAATAAGAATACGAGCTGCTTCTTTCAATGAATCTTTAGGGTGGATAGAACCATCGGTTTCAATCTCCATCACTAATTTCTCGTAGTCAGTTTTTTGCTCCACACGGTAATTCTCAACGTTGTATTTTACGTTTTTGATTGGTGTGAAAATAGCATCAATAGCAATTGTTCCCTGAGGAGCATTGCCAGCTTTATTCTCTTCAGCAGGAACGTAACCACGACCTTTGTCAATGATAAGTTCCATTTTAATCTCAACATTAGGCTCAGTGTGGCAAATAACCAAATCAGGATTTAATACCTGAAAACTAGAAAGACTTTTTCCGATATCACCTGCTGTGAAAGCATTTTTTCCGCTGTATTTAACCGTTACACGCTCATCGCTAACGTTATCAATCTGCTTTTTGAAACGAACTTGTTTAAGGTTCAGGATAATTTCGGTAACGTCTTCCACAACACCTTTAATGGTAGAAAATTCGTGGTCAACTTTATCTATTTTAATTGAAGTGATAGCATATCCTTCCAATGAATTCAGCAATATTCTTCTTAATGAATTACCGATGGTAATTCCGTAACCTGGCTCCAGCGGACGGAATTCAAACTCTCCAACTTTGTCGGTAGAGGTAAGCATTACAACTTTATCTGGTTTTTGAAAGTTTAGTATTGACATTTTTTATTTACGATTTAGTGATTTACGATTTGGTGATTTTACGGCCAACTGCCTCTGCCTGCTGCTTACTATTTAGAGTAAAGCTCGACAATCAGTTGTTCTTTAATATTTTCAGGAATAGCTGAACGCTCAGGATAGGAAACAAATGTTCCTGTAAGCGTTTCAAAGTTCCACTCTAACCAAGGATATTCAGAATTTCTTTTTCCTACTGAAGTTGTTATAACTTCCAATGATTTTGAACGCTCACGAACACCTACTTTATCACCGGGTTTCAATGAATAAGAGCAAATATTAAGCACCTGGCCATTAACAGTAATGTGACGGTGTGCTACCAATTGTTTAGCGCCTCTGCGTGTAGGAGCAATCCCTAAACGGTAAACTACGTTATCCAAACGCGCTTCAACCAATTGCAACAAGTTTTCACCTGTTACTCCGTGTTTGCGCTGAGCAGCTACGAATGTTTTAGCAAATTGTCTCTCAAGGATACCGTAAGTATATTTTGCTTTTTGTTTCTCAGATAACTGAGTTCCGTATTCGCTTACTTTCTTTCTTTTTTTAGTCAGTCCGTGCATCCCAGGAGGATAGTTCTTTTTCTCAAAAGCTTTATCCGGTCCGAAGATTGGCTCTCCGAATTTTCTTGCTATTCTGCTTTTTGGACCTGTGTAACGTGCCATGTTTTATTATTGATTTTGTTTTTACTACTTAGTGATTACTGATAACCGATAGCCGGTCACCTTTTATTAGATTCTTCTTCTTTTTGGAGGACGGCAACCATTGTGTGGAACTGGTGTTACGTCAACAATTTCAGTTACCTCAATACCTGAAGTGGTAAGACTGCGGATAGCAGACTCTCTTCCTCCTCCCGGTCCTTTAACAAATACTTTCACTTTTCTCAAACCATTATCGAAAGCTACTTTCGCGCAATCTGCTGATGCAAGCTGGGCTGCATAAGGAGTATTCTTTTTAGAACCTCTGAAACCCATTTTACCTGCTGAACTCCAAGAAATAACTTCACCGTTTTTGTTGGTTAAAGAAATAATGATGTTGTTGAAAGTTGCATTGATGTGAGCCTCTCCTACTGATTCAACTTTAACCACACGTTTGCGGGCTTTAGCTGCTTTGTCTGCTGCTCCTGAGGCTGATTCTGCTTTTTGTTTTGCCATTGTTGATTGTTTTTGCTGATAGCTTGTTGGCTATCAACTGTTAGCTGTTATTATTATTTAGTTACTTTTTTCTTGTTAGCAATAGTTTTTCTTCTGCCTTTACGGGTACGTGAATTGTTTTTGGTTCCTTGTCCGCGAACAGGAAGACCAAGTCTGTGACGTACGCCACGGTATGCACCAATGTCCATAAGACGTTTGATGTTCAACTGAGTTTCAGAACGCAATGCTCCTTCTGTTTTCAACAGAGTGATAGCTGTTCTTATTAAGTTCAGTTCTTCATCATTCCAATCCTGAACTTTTTTATCCCAATCCACACCGGCATTGGTTAAAATGTTCTGTGCTGTAACTCTCCCTATTCCGTAGATATAAGTGAGTCCGATTTCGCCTCTTTTGTTCTTTGGTAAATCTATACCTGCAATCCTTGCCATTTATTTGATGGTTTTAATTATTTCTAAATTTAATTACCCTTGTCTTTGTTTGAACTTAGGGTTCTTTTTGTTAATAACATACAAGCGCCCTTTTCTGCGAACGATTTTGCATTCAGCGCTGCGTTTTTTTATTGATGCTCTTACTTTCATTATTTCTGATTATTTATATCTGTACGTAATTCTTCCTTTTGTTAAATCATATGGCGACATTTCAATTTTAACCTTATCGCCAGGTAATATTTTTATATAGTGCATTCTCATTTTCCCTGAGATATGCGCTGTAATCACATGTCCGTTCTCCAACTCCACCCTGAACATTGCATTTGACAATGCTTCTTTTATCGTCCCATCTAATTCTATCGAACCTTGTTTCGCCATTCAATTATTCTGTATTCTTTCCTTTTAAATTAATGTCTTCTTACCAATTACTTCTTCAATGAATTCAAATGTTGTAAGTATTTCGGCTTTATCTTTTCTCACTACTACTGTGTGTTCAAAATGAGCTGATGGTTTTCCGTCTTCTGTTTTCACTGTCCATCCATCATTTTCCTGAACCACATTGCGTTTTCCCATGTTTATCATTGGTTCAATCGCAATCACTGTTCCTTCTCGCAATACCGGTCCGTTTCCTTTTCTTCCGTAATTCGGAACCTCAGGATCTTCATGCAATTTCTTTCCAACTCCGTGTCCTACCAACTCGCGAACCACTCCATAACCATTACTTTCTGCATGTTCCTGAACTGCCCAACTAATGTCCCCTACTCTTTTACCATGAACGGCTTGTTCAATTCCTTTGTAAAGGCATTCAATAGTAACATCCAACAAACGTTGTTTTTCTGCACTGATTTCGCCAATCGCATACGTATATGCAGAGTCGCCAAACCATCCTTTTTTCTGCACTCCGCAGTCAATGGAAATAATATCGCCTTCCTTCAACTCTGTTTTGGCAGATGGAAAACCATGCACCACTACTGAATTTACCGAAACACAAAGTGTCCACGGGAAACCACGATATCCTTTAAAAGCAGGAACGGCAGCATTGTCTCTGATAAACGCTTCAGCTGTTTCATCCAGTATCTTGGTGTTTACTCCGGGCTTCAGTAATTTTGCTACTTCAGCATGAGCCTTCCCAACTAGGATGCAGCTTTCACGTATCAGTTCAATCTCCTCATCCGTCTTACAATATATCATTCAAAGAACTATAAAAACTCTTAGCTCGCCATGCTCATAGAGCTGCGACCTTTTATTCTTCCGGATTTCATCAATCCATCATAATGCCTCATTAACAAATGGCTTTCAATCTGCTGAAGTGTATCTAAAATAACACCTACCATAATCAGCAACGATGTGCCACCAAAAAATTGCGAAAACTGTTGGTTAACTCCTGCCATCATTGCAATAGCAGGAAGAATAGCTACTAATGCCAAAAAGATTGAACCAGGTAATGTAATTCTTGAAAGTACCGAGTCAATGTAAAGACCTGTAGCTTTTCCTGGTTTAACTCCCGGAATAAAACTACCGTTACGTTTCATATCCTCTGCCATTTGATTAGAATTAACTGTAATAGCAGTATAGAAATAAGTAAAGACAATAATCAATACTGCGAATGTAAAGTTGTACCAAAAGCCTTGGAAATCAGACAGCGCTTGTATTACTGCATTAGGTTCATCAGAAACTAATCCGAACGTAAGAGATGGAATAAACATTATTGCTTGTGCAAAAATGATAGGCATTACACCGGCAGCATTCACTTTTAAGGGAATATACTGACGAGCCTGAGTTGCCTGCGGCAAACCTGTTCTTCCCGAAACGGCTGCACGAGCAACCTGAACCGGAATTCTGCGTGTTCCCTGCACCAGCATAATGTTGGCGACAATGATAAGCAGCAATACAACTAATTCAATTAGCATTACTACAAGTCCTCCACCTGCGTCAGACAGACGTGAACCAAGTTCTGCTAAGAATGCAAATGGCAGTCGGGCGATAATACCAATCATAATAAGCATTGAAATACCGTTTCCAATCCCTTTGTCTGTAATTTTTTCTCCCAACCACATTACAAACATAGTTCCTGAAACCAAGATGATAATGGATGAAATCCAGAAGAATGTAGGATTAGTCAAAAATGCTTCAGCAGGCAATTGCATTTTCAGGTTGGCAATGTAACTTGGAGCTTGTCCCATAGTGATTAACACTGTGAGGTAGCGTGTATACTGATTTAGCTTTTTACGACCGCTTTCACCCTCTTTCTGCATTTTCTGTACAGCAGGAACTGCCATACCCAACAACTGTATTACGATAGATGCCGAGATGTATGGCATAATACCCAACGCAAAAACTGACGCATTAGAGAAAGCACCTCCCGAAAACATATTAATAATTCCGAGGATACCGCTTGATGTTTGCGCCTGAAGTGCATCTAACTGTGCAGGATCAATTCCCGGCAGCACTACAAACGAACCTAGACGGTAAATAAGAACAAAGCCAAGCGTATTCAGAATTCTGAAACGCAGGTCTTCTATCTTATAAATATTCCTTAGAGTATTGAAAAAATCCTTCATTAAAGTTTCTTAGATAACGGTGGCTGTGCCTTGTTTTGCTTCAATTGCTGCTATTGCTGTTTTAGAAAAAGCGTTTGCTTTCACATCAACTTTTGCGTTCAGTTCTCCTCTTCCCAAAATTTTGATTAAATCATTTTTGGCAGCAAGACCATTGGCAACCAACGTAGCTTTGTCAATTACTGTAAGTTTTTTCTCAACTGCAAGTTTTTCCAACGTATCAAGGTTGATACCGTGAAATTCTTTACGGTTAATATTTTTAAATCCGAATTTAGGAATTCGTCTTTGTAATGGCATTTGCCCACCCTCAAAACCTCTTTTGCGGCTGTAACCAGAACGTGATTGCGCTCCTTTATGTCCGCGTGTTGCAGTTCCTCCACCTCCGGAACCTTGTCCGCGACCTAATCTTTTATTATTTTTTACCGAACCTGCTGCCGGTGCTAATTTACTTAAATCCATTTTATTTGAGATATGAGAATTATGCTACAACTGTAACTAAATGTTCTACTTTTTTTACCATTCCAAGGATTTGAGGAGTTGCTTCAACTTCCACAGTTTGTCCCACTTTTGTAAAGCCGAGTGCGCGAAGTGTTCTTTTCTGACGCTCAGTGCGGTCAATACCGCTCTTTACCTGTTTTACTTTTATTAATGACATCGTTTTATAGTTTATCCGTTGAATACTTTATCTAAGCTAATTCCGCGTTGTGCAGCAACAGTTGCTGCATCACGCATCTGTGTCAATGCATCCATAGTAGCTTTTACTACGTTGTGCGGGTTTGACGAACCTTTTGACTTTGCCAAAACGTCTGTAACACCTGCGCTCTCTAATACAGCACGCATCGCACCACCTGCAATTACACCTGTTCCGTGTGATGCCGGTTTTAAGAATACATAAGAACCGCTGTATTTTCCGTGTTGTGAATGCGGAACAGTTCCTTTATGTACCGGAACTTTGATAAGGTTTTTCTTAGCATCATCAATTCCTTTGGTGATAGCTTCAGTTACCTCTTTCGCTTTTCCAAGTCCGTAACCAACAACACCTTTTTCATTACCAACAACTACGATAGCTGAGAAAGTGAATGTTCTTCCTCCTTTAGTTACTTTGGTAACACGTTGAATGCTCACCAATTTGTCCTTCAGTTCAGTATCGCTGGATTTTACTTTTTTTACGTTTGCGTTTGACATTATCTTGTTTTGAAAATATGATTAAAATTTAAGTCCGCCTTCTCTTGCTCCTTCTGCAAGTGATTTCACTCTTCCGTGATACAGGTAACCGCCACGGTCAAAAACCACTTCAGTTACTCCTGCAGCAACAGCTTTTTCAGCCAACAGTTTTCCAACGCTTTTAGCTTGCTCAACTTTAGGACCTTTGATTTCAGTTCCTTTATCGCTTGATGAAGCTGCAAGAATTGTTTTCCCACTCAAATCATCGATCAGCTGTGCGTAGATTTGTTTATTGCTGCGAAAAACAGCCAGGCGTGGACGTTGTGCGGTTCCTTTAACAACCTTACGGATGCGTTTGCGGATGCTATCTCTTCTTAATACTTTTACTGTTGACATTGTTTTGTTCTTTAGCTATTTAAAAATTATGCTGCTTTTGCTGCTGATTTACCGGCCTTCTTCCTCAGAATCTCACCTACATACTTAATACCTTTTCCTTTAAATGGCTCAGGTTTACGCAGTGAACGGATTTTTGCAGCTACTGCACCAATAAGCTGTTTATCGTGTGAAGTAAGTTTAATCATTGGATTTTTACCTCTTTCGGTAACGGTTGCCACTTTTACTTCTTTAGGAAGTTCAAATGTCACGTTGTGAGAATAACCAAGCGTAAGTTCAAGCAATTGTCCTTTTGCTTCAGCTTTGTAACCAACACCAACCAACTCCTGATCAATAGTGTATCCTTTAGAAACACCTTCAACCATGTTAGCGATAAGCGCACGGTATAACCCGTGTTGAGCTTTCAATGCTTTTTCTTCGCTGTTGCGTGTTAATGAAACAACTCCGGCATCAACTTTAACTTCAATTCCATTGTTGATTTGTTGTTGCAACTCACCTAATTTACCTTTAACAGTAACAGTTTGTCCGGTAACTTTAACCTCAACTCCTTGCGGAACATTTATAATGGCTTTTCCTATTCTTGACATTTTATTTTTTGTTTATTGCGTTTATGTTATTCGCAAATTCGTATCTAAATTCTTATTCTCTTATTGGATGTAGCATAAAACTTCACCACCCACATTTTTAGTCTTTGCTTCTTTATCAGTCATTACACCTTTTGAAGTAGAGATGATGGCAATACCTAAACCGTTCATTACACGTGGCAGGTTTTTGTGATCAGCATACTGTCTCAAACCCGGTGAACTTGCTCTTTCCAGCGATTTAATAGCAGAAAGTTTAGTAATTGGATTATATTTCAAAGCAATTTTGATGGTTTTTACAACACCTTCATCTTCGAATTTGTAGTTCAGGATATAGCCTTTTTCAAAAAGAATTTTAGTCATTTCTTTTTTCAGCTTCGATGCAGGAACTTCCACTACTCTGTGTTTTGCCTGGATTGCGTTTCTCAATCTGGTTAAGTAGTCTGCTATTGGATCAGTCATTGTATTTTTTGTTAATCGTTATTGTTAAATTAATTTTATTACCAGCTTGCTTTGGTTACTCCCGGAATAAATCCATTCAAAGCCATTTCACGGAATGTGTTACGTGAAATACCATACTCACGAATATATCCTTTAGGACGACCGGTAAGTTTGCAACGGTTGTGCAGTCTTACTTTTGAAGAGTTACGTGGCAGTTTGCTCAGCCCGATGTAATCACCAGCTGCTTTCAAAGCTGCTCTTCTGTCTGCATATTTATCTACAAGTTTCTGTCTTTTGACTTCTCTTGCTTTCATTGATTCTTTTGCCATTCTTCGGAAAAGTTATTTATTGTTAGTTATCGTTAATTAGTTTTTGAAAGGGAAACCGAATTCTTTCAGCAACGCTTTTGCTTCTTCATCTGTTGGAGCTGAAGTCACAAAGGTGATGTCCATTCCCATGATTTTGCTTACTTTATCAATATCAATTTCAGGGAAAATGATTTGTTCGGTAACACCCATAGTGAAATTACCTTTTCCGTCAAATCCTTTTGCAGGAATACCACGGAAGTCACGGATACGTGGGATAGCCACTGAAATCAATCTGTCCAAAAATTCATACATGTTATCGCCACGCAGTGTAACACGCACACCCAAAGCCATTCCTTTTCTAACTTTAAAGTTCGAAATATCTTTTTTAGATTTGGTTGCAACAGCCTTCTGACCGGTGATAGTTGTCATTTCATTGATAGCAGTATCAATAATCTTTTTATCCGATACAGCATCTCCAACTCCCTGGTTAATGCAGATCTTTTCCAGTTTAGGAACCTGCATAGTACTCTTGTAGTTGAACGCTTTTTTCATAGCGGGAACTACCTGATCTTTATACTTGTTTTTTAGTCTTGGTGTGTACATTATTTTATAACCTCCCCTGATTTTTTAGAAAATCTTACAATTTTACCATTCTCAACTCTGCGTCCGATGCGGGTAGGGTTACCTTTACCGTCAATAACCAACAGGTTTGAAATATGAATAGGCGCTTCTTTTTTAATAATCCCGCCCTGTGGATTTTTAGTATTTGGTTTTGTGTGGCGAGAAACCATGTTCTGACCTTCTACCAATGCTTTTTCAGCATCAACAAGAATTTCAAGAACTTTCCCTTCTTTACCGCGACTGGCTCCGGAAATAATCCTTACCACATCACCTTTTTTAATTTTTATTTTAGACATTTTATTATTCTTAAAACTTAATACTTCTTACAATACTTCAGGAGCAAGTGATACAATTTTCATAAATTGTTTTTCTCTCAACTCTCTTGCAACAGGTCCGAAGATACGTGTGCCTCTTAACTCGTCTGTAGCAGACAAAAGAACTACTGCGTTGTCGTCAAAACGGATATAAGATCCATCAGGGCGTCTAACTTCTTTTTTAGTTCTAACTATTACCGCTTTAGAAACCGTTCCTTTCTTCACATTTCCTGAAGGCAGTGCGTGTTTTACGGTTACGATGATTTTATCACCAATAGAAGCATATCTTCTTTTGGTTCCGCCTAACACACGAATGCAAAGAACTTCTTTTGCTCCGCTGTTATCAGCTACTGTTAATCTTGATTCCTGTTGTATCATTTTATTTAGCTCTTTCTAAGATTTCTACTAATCTCCAGTTTTTTGTTTTGCTCAATGGACGTGTTTCCTCAATTTTAACGGTATCTCCAATTTTGCATTCGTTTTTCTCATTGTGAGCAACAAATTTGCTGGTTTTCTTTACGAATTTACCGTACATCGGGTGTTTCACTTTACGCTCAACAGCTACTACAATGGATTTATCCATTTTGTCGCTGACGATAATACCAACCCTCTCTTTTCTGAGGTTTCTTTTTACTGTTGTTTCTGCTGTTTCCATTTTCTTAATTATTATTTGCCTTGCAATTCTCTCTTGCGCAATTCTGTTTGCAGGCGTGCAACATTCTTTCTTGTAGCTCTTATTTTCAAAGGGTTTTCAATCGGAGAAACCGCATGATTTAATTTCAGCTTAGCCAACAGTGCTGTTTCTTCCGCTAATTTATCGCGAAGGTCCTGGGCTGTTGTTTCTTTTATTACTGATTGTTTCATTTTTTCTTAAGCTATATTTTATTTTACTGCTTTTTCTTCTTGGTAATCTCTTCTTACAATAAAGCGTGTTGTAACCGGAAGTTTTTGCGCTGCAAGCCTTAATGCTTCTTTTGCTGTTTCCATTGGAACACCGTCAGCTTCAAAAATGATGCAACCTGGTTTTACAACTGCTACCCAATATTCTGGAGCACCTTTACCTTTACCCATACGAACCTCTGCAGGTTTTTTGGTGATAGGTTTATCAGGGAAAATCTTGATCCAGATTTGTCCTTCACGTTTCATAAAACGTGTAACGGCAACCCTCGCAGCTTCTAACTGACGGGCAGTTACCCAAGCACCTTCAAGTGCTTTTATTCCGAAAGAGCCAAATGAAAGTTCAGCGCCACGAGTGGCATTGCCCTTCATTTTCATCTTATGCATTTTACGATACTTCGTTCTTTTTGGCTGTAACATGATATATTCTGATTAGTCTTTCTTAAACTTCTTATTAGTCTTTCTTAAACTTCTTACTTTCTTTCTTTTCTGTCTCCTCTGTTGTTATCTCCTCTTGGCTTTCTGTCTCTGTCACCAAATTTACCCGGTGCAGATGATGTTTCAGGAGCACCTCCGGTTTTCTGAACTTTTGCTCCTATGTTTGGAGATAAATCTCTTTTCCCGTAAACCTCACCATTGCAAATCCACACTTTTATACCAATTCTTCCGTAGGTAGTATGTGCTTCTGCGTGTGCATAATCAATATCGGCACGAAATGTATGCAATGGAGTTCTTCCTTCTTTGTATTGTTCGGTACGTGCAATCTCAGCACCACCAATCCTTCCTGCCACGTTGCATTTGATACCCTCTGCTCCCATTCTCATGGTTGATGCAATTGCCATTTTCACAGCTCTGCGGTATGAAATACGACCTTCAATTTGACGGGCAATACTTTCAGCCACTAAACGTGCATCCAACTCAGGACGTTTTATTTCAAAGATGTTGATCTGAACATCTTTTTTAGTGATTGCTTTTAATTCTTCTTTCAGCTTATCAACCTCTTTTCCGCCTTTTCCGATAATGATACCCGGGCGTGCTGTGTTAACAGTAACAGTGATCAATTTTACTGTGCGCTCAATAATGATTTTTGAAATACCGGCTTTTATAAGACGGGCTTTCAGATACGTTCTGATTTTATCGTCTTCTACCAATTTTTCGGCAGCATTTTTTCCTCCATACCAGTTGGAATCCCAACCTCTGATGATACCGAGTCTATTACCTATCGGGTTTGCTTTCTGTCCCATTCTTATTATTGAGTTATTGTTTGATTAGCTGTTTCTTCTTTTTTAGTTGCAAGAATTAATGTAACGTGGTTTGAACGTTTACGAATTCTGTGCGCTCTTCCCTGCGGTGCAGTGCGGATACGTTTCATCTGGCGACCACTGTCCACAAATATTTCTTTAACAAAAAGGTTGTTGTCTTCCACTTTTTGACCTTCGTTTTTCGCCTGCCAATTGCTGATAGCCGAAAGAAGAAGTTTTTCCAAACGTGGTGCTGCCTCTTTTGCGTTGAATTTTAAAATCTGTAATGCTTTGTCAACCTGAACACCTCTTACAAGGTCAGCAACCAAACGCATTTTGCGGGGTGATGTAGGACAATCAACCAATTTAGCGAGATATGTTGTTTTCTTCGCCTCCTTGATTCTGTCTGCCATTTCTTTTTTTCTTGCTCCCATTTTCTTTTTTATTGTAGTCTGAAATAAATCTTAATTATTTTTTACCTGCACCGGCTTTGGCTGCATCTGCTTTATTGTTTCCTGAGTGTCCGCGGAAAGTACGTGTTGGCGCAAATTCTCCCAATTTGTGTCCTACCATGTTTTCAGTTACATAAACCGGAATGAATTTATTTCCGTTATGAACTGCTATCGTTTGTCCTACGAATTCAGGAGCAATCATTGATCTGCGTGACCATGTTTTGATTACCGCTTTTTTTCCGCTTTGCATCGAATCGACAATACGTTTCTCAAGCTTAAAATCAATGAAGGGACCTTTTTTTAATGAACGAGCCATTTATAGTATTTTGTAATGATTAATTATTTTTTCTTTCTTCTTTCAACAATGAACTTATTGCTCAGGTTTTTCAGTTTACGTGTTTTCAAACCTTTGGCTGCTTTACCACTGCGTGAGCGCGGGTGACCACCTGAAGCTCTTCCTTCTCCACCGCCCATAGGGTGGTCAACCGGGTTCATTACAACACCTCTTACTCTTGGTCTGCGACCCTGCCAGCGGCTAACACCTGCTTTACCATGTATCTGTAAATTGTGGTCAGGATTAGAAACTGCACCGATTGTAGCTTTGCATTCCAACAAAACTAAACGTGTTTCGCCTGAAGGAAATTTAATAGTTGCATATCTGCCTTCGCGTGCAATAAGCTGACCATAAGCACCGGCACTTCTGATCATGCTTGCTTTTTGGCCAGGCTGTAATTCTAAGTTGTGGATGATAGCTCCCAATGGAATTTCACTTAAGAAAAGTGCATTACCAACTTCCGGAACTGCTCCTTTACCTGCAACCACCGTTTGTCCAACTTTTAAACCTTGAGGTGCAAGAATGTACCTTTTCTCACCGTCAGCATAGTTCAACAATGCGATAAAAGCTGTGCGGTTAGGATCGTACTCAATGGTTTTAACCAATGCAGGAACATCGTATTTATTACGTTTGAAATCAACTTCACGGTAAGCTTTTTTATGACCACCGCCAATATAGCGCATTGTCATTTTACCGGTGTTGTTTCTTCCGCCTGATTTAGAAATGCTTGTTACCAAACTTTTCTCCGGCTTTGATGCTGTTAACACATCAAAGTCGTTAACCAATTTAAAACGTGTGCCGGGTGTTACCGGTCTGTATTTTCTAAGTGCCATCGTGTATTAGATATTGCTGTAAAAATCTATCGTGTTTCCTGATTGAAGCGTAACAACCGCCTTTTTATATCTTCCGGTGTTGCCTGTTACCACTTTAGATTTGGTATTACGGCTTTTCTTTTTTCCGGGAGCTACCATAGTGTTGACCGCTTCAACGGTTACTCCATACATAGCTTCAACTGCTTTTTTAATTTCCAGTTTATTTGCGTTTCTATCGACCACAAAACTGTAACGACCTGTTTTTTCGCTTATCGCGGTCGCTTTTTCAGTGATGAGGGGTTTTACTAAAACTTCCATTTCTTTTCTTGTTTATTGATTAATTACTTGCTTAGTATTGTTTCAATTTGTTTCAATGAGCTCTCAACCAGCAGTAAATTATTCGCGTTTAATATGTCGTAAGTATTTAAATCAGAAGCATTTACAACCTTTGCCCCCCCTAAATTTCGGGACGACAAATATATGTTTTTGTTGTTCTCTGCCAACACCAAAAGTGTTTTTTTGCCTGTTATCTTAAGATTGCTCAAAATTTCAGCGTAGGCTTTGGTTTTAGGAGTGTCTAAATTGAAATCTTCAACAATAGCAATACTGTTGTCTTTTGCTTTGTGTGAAAGAGCAGAAATACGAGCCAGTTGTTTCACTTTCTGGTTTACTTTAAGAACGTAATCGTGTGGTTTAGGACCAAATACGCGACCTCCGCCTTTGTAAAGCGGGTTCTTTTTGCTCCCTTTACGTGAACCTCCTGTTCCTTTCTGTTTGTGCAATTTCTTTGTGCTGAAAGCAACTTCACCACGCTCTTTAGATTTGTGAGTTCCCTGACGTTGGTTAGCCAGGTACTGTTTCACATCTAAATAAATTGCGTGATCATTAGGTTCTGCACCAAAGATGTCTTTGCTGAGTTCAACCTTTTTTGAGGTCTCTTTCCCTTTTATGTCAAATACTGATAATTTCATTTTCTTTTATTTTTTTTCGGATACAAAATTTTTGTGTCCCTGCAACAACAATTTATTTCTCGATTTTCAGGTAAGAATTTTTAGCACCCGGAACGTTACCGCTAACAATCAGCAGGTTCTGGTCAGCAAGCACTTTTAATACTTTCAGGTTTACCACTTTCACGCGCTCACCACCTGTTCTTCCGGCAAGTCTTTTACCAGGAAATACACGTGAAGGCCATGAAGAAGCTCCCATTGAACCCGGTGCACGTAATCTGTTGTGTTGTCCGTGAGTTGCGCTACCTACCCCGCTGAAACCATGACGTTTTACAACACCCTGGAAACCTTTTCCTTTTGATGTTCCGATAACGTCAACATATTCACCTTCTGCGAACACATCGCCAACTGAAAGCACTGCACCTAATTCAACAGTTACCGAAGCAACATCTTTAAATTCTGTGAACTCAACAATTTTTCTTTTAGGAGTTGTGTTTGCTTTTTTGAAATGACCTATTGCAGAATTGCTGGTGTGCTTTTCTTTCTTTTCGTCATAAGCAAGTTGAACAGCTTTGTAGCCGTCTTTCTCCTCGTTTTTGAGTTGGGTTACAACGCAAGGGCCAACCTGTATCACTGTGCAGGCAAGATTTTTACCTTCCTCTGTGAACATATTGGTCATCCCTACTTTTTTACCTATTAATCCAGACATTTTGTTTAAAATTTACTATTTATGTAAAGCGTTTTATTATCTAAAAATCAACTACTTGAAACTTATACTTTAATCTCCACTTCAACTCCACTAGGAAGCTCTAACTTCATCAAAGCATCTACTGTTTTAGTAGTAGAACTGTAGATATCCAACAGTCTTTTGTAAGAGCAATGTTTGAACTGCTCTCTTGCTTTTTTGTTTACGTGTGGCGAACGCAGAACTGTGAAAATTTTGGTGTGTGTAGGCAGTGGAATTGGTCCGCTTACTACAGCTCCTGTTGATTTCACGGTCTTAATGATCTTCTCTGCGGATTTATCCACCAGATTGAAGTCGTAAGACTTTAATTTAATGCGTATTCTTTGACTGCTCATTATATCAGGTAATTAATAATTAGTTTAATTTTTTTCCTTTTGCTTTTGCCACTACTTCTTCAGCAATGTTTCTTGGTGTTTCAGCATAGTGCGAAAACTCCATAGTTGTGCTTGCTCTTCCTGAAGACATCGTTCTCAACTGTGTGATGTAACCAAACATCTCGCCTAGTGGAACTTTAGCTTTGATAACCTGTGAACCGGCACGTGAATCCATACCTTCCAGTTGTCCGCGTCTGCGGTTCAAGTCACCTACGATATCACCCATGTATTGCTCAGGAGTAAGAACTTCCACTTTCATGATAGGCTCTAACAGAACCGGTTTAGCTTTAGGTAAAGCCTCACGGTAAGCTGTGCGTGCGCAAATCTCAAATGATAAAGCGTCAGAGTCAACATCGTGGTAAGAACCATCGGTAAGAACTATTTTCAGGCTCTGCAACTGGTATCCGGCAAGAACACCGTTCTGCATAGATGCGCGGAAACCTTTTTCAATAGCAGGGATAAACTCACGGGGAATGTTACCACCTGAAATCTCGTTTACAAACTGAAGACCTACGTTTTTAGCATCAGGAACAAAGTCTGCGTCAACCGGAGATACTGTAAATTTAATATCGGCAAATTTACCGCGACCACCTGTTTGCTTTTTATAAACCTCACGGTGTTCAACAGTTCCGTTGATAGCCTCTTTGTAAGCAACCTGAGGAGCACCCTGGTTAACTTCCACTTTAAATTCGCGTCTTAAACGGTCAACAATAATATCTAAGTGCAACTCACCCATTCCGCTGATGATGGTTTGTCCTGAATCTTCGTCTGTTTTTACACGGAAGGTAGGATCCTCTTCAGAAAGTTTGTTCAATGAGGTGCCCAATCTGTCAAGGTCAGCCTGAGTTTTAGGCTCAATAGCAAGACCAATAACCGGCTCAGGGAAATTCATTGCTTCAAGAACAATAGGATGTTTCTCATCGCAAAGTGTATCACCTGTTTTAATATCTTTAAATCCAACAGCTGCACCAATATCACCGGCTTCAATGAAGTCAATCTGGTTTTGCTTGTTAGCATGCATCTGGAAGATACGGGAAATACGCTCTTTGTTTCCTGAACGTGTGTTCAGAACATAAGAACCCGAATCCAATCTTCCTGAGTAAGCACGGAAATATGCCAGACGACCTACGAAAGGGTCGGTAGCGATTTTAAACGCAAGTGCTGTGAAAGGTTCTTTCACATCCGGTTTGCGTGTAACTTCTTGGTTAGTATCAGGATTTGTCCCAATAATTTGCGGGCGATCCAAAGGAC
The DNA here is from genome assembly GCA_050186075.1 of Bacteroidia bacterium. Lineage (GTDB taxonomy): Bacteria > Bacteroidota > Bacteroidia > SXHM01 > SXHM01 > SXHM01. The sequence continues at coordinate 30,666 of JBFWYU010000023.1, read as the reverse complement.
TTGGAAGAATTGACATCACATAATCCAGCATGGTTTGAACACCTTTATTCTTGAAGGCAGAACCGCAAACCATAGGAACCAGTTTGCCGGCAATACATGCTTTACGCAATGCTGCCAATACTTCAGCCTCAGTAATGGTTTCAGGAGCCTCAAAGAATTTCTCCATGATTTTGTCGTCAAACTCAGAAACGGTTTCGAGCAACTGACCTCTCCAGTGGGTAGCTTCTTCCAGCATTTCGGCAGGAATAGGAACTTCAGTAAAGGTCATTCCTTTATCAGCTTCGTTCCATACAATTCCACGGAAGTTAACCAGATCAACAACACCTTTGAAATTTTCTTCTGCACCGATAGGCAATTGCAACGGAATAGGATTACCGCCCAACATTTCTTTAACCTGTTTTACCACGTTTAAGAAATCTGCACCTGCACGGTCCATTTTATTTACGAAACCCATGCGGGTTACATTGTAGTTATTAGCCAAACGCCAGTTAGTTTCTGACTGTGGCTCTACACCATCAACAGCCGAAAACAAGAAAACCAATCCATCCAATACGCGGAGTGAACGGTTTACCTCCACCGTGAAATCCACGTGGCCTGGAGTGTCAATGATGTTAATTTTATACTTCTGTCCGCGGTAATCCCAGAAGCAGGTTGTAGCAGCCGAAGTAATGGTGATACCACGCTCCTGCTCCTGCACCATCCAGTCCATAGTTGCGGCACCATCGTGTACCTCACCTATTTTGTGGTTTACTCCTGTATAATATAGGATGCGCTCTGTGCATGTAGTTTTACCTGCATCAATGTGAGCTGCAATTCCTATATTTCTTGTATATCTTAAATCTGCCATTTTAGTGTTAAGCTTCCTGCTATTGTATTATATTAAAATCTGAAATGTGAGAAAGCCTTGTTCGCCTCTGCCATTCTGTGTGTATCTTCTTTACGTTTATGAGCGGCACCTTCTTCTTTATATGCTGCCATAATTTCTCCGGCTAATTTCTGAGCCATTGATTTCTCGTTTCTTTTACGTGCAAACTCCAGCATCCATTTCATTCCCAAAGCTACTTTGCGCTCAGGACGAACCTCCATTGGAATTTGGAATGTTGCTCCACCTACTCTGCGGCTTTTTACTTCCACGTTAGGCATTACATTGGTTAATGCTTTTTTCCAAATGTTCAAACCGTCTTCCTGCATTTTCAGTGTTACAGCATCAATAGCACCATAGAATGTTCTAAGTGCTGTGCTTTTTTTACCGTCATACATCATGTTATTTACGAAACGGGTAACGAGTACATCGTTAAATCTTGGATCCGGAACGTAAGGTTTGCGTTTGGGTGTTGCTTTTCTCATTGGTAATTATTTGTATCGAATAGTATAAGTAGTGCGATTATTTCTTTTTAGCCGGTGCTGCTGCTGCTGCTCCTTTTTTAGGACGTTTAGCTCCGTATTTGCTTCTGCGCTGTCTGCGTGCTTCCACACCTGCAGTATCTAATGCTCCGCGAACGATGTGGTAACGAACTCCCGGAAGGTCTTTTACTCTTCCGCCACGCACCAGCACAATACTGTGCTCCTGCAGGTTGTGTCCTTCGCCACCGATGTATGCGTTTACCTCTTTACCGTTGGTAAGTCTTACCCTTGCTACTTTACGCATAGCTGAGTTAGGTTTTTTAGGCGTAGTGGTGTATACACGAGTACACACTCCTCTGCGCTGCGGACATGAATCCAAAGATGGTGACTTACTTTTGTCAACGATTTTTGAACGTCCTTTTCTTACCAGTTGCTGAATTGTAGGCATTTTCCGAGCTTTTTTACTTTTAAGTTTTTACAATAAAATTAAATCCCCTTCCTTTTTTGGGGGCAGCAAAGGTAGATTTATTATTTAAATTAACAAGCCCTATGTTGAAAAATATTTCATGCTCATTCTCAATAGCTTCCCTGTGTAAGCGAAAGAATGATTTTAACAGGTGATAAAAAAGAGACGAGTTATTAACAAAAGGGATAAAAACGAAAAATTAAAGTGCGACAGAACCGAAAAAATCAGGCAACATTTTTTTCGTCACCCGATCCGGCATTTTTCATGCGGTCGAATAGTTCGGCTTTTTCTTTTATTTCTTTTGCCTTCAGTTCTTTTTCAATTGCAAAGTACTGCTTGTAGTGTTCCAGTGCTTTTTCAGACTTGCCCATGTCGGTATAAACATCGGCCATGTTTTTATGAATGGCAAATTTTACGGAACGCACTTTTTTACTCTCGGCATGTAAGAGGGCCTTTTCCAGATAATCGAGGGCCTGGCGGTAATCGCCTTTTTTATGATGCAGAATGCCGTAGTTCATAAGCCCGGTGGCTATTCCGTGGTTGTTTTCAAGCACGGTTACAATTTCAAGAAAACGGTTGAGGTAATCCATTGCCTCATCAAATTTGCCGCTGTACACCTTTACACCCGCCAAACCGTTGAGCATATTGGCTATACCGGGTTTCTCGTTTGCCTGTTCGTGCATTTCAAGGGCTTTGTGAAAAAAAGCCTCGGCTTTTGAAAGATTATCGAGGTGATGATGCACGGAACCTATATTGCCTATTGCATTTGCGGCATTTGTATGGTTGCCGGCCAGTTCGCTTTCGGCAAGGGCGCGTTCAAAATATTCCAAAGCCTGCGGAAAATCTTTGAGTGAGCCATGCACAATGCCAAGCCCCATGAATGCATTGCCCAGTCCGCTGCGGTCGTTAATCTTTGCATACAACCCGGTGGCTTTTATGTAATGCTTTTGTGCCGCCATATAGTCACCCATTTTCCAAAGGGCATTGCCGGCATAAACATTGGCCTTTGCCAGCAGCGCATCGTCTTCAATTTCTTCTGCATCGCGCTCGGCTTCGCGTGCCAGCAGCCACGAGCGCAGCAAATCTTTCAATGCAACACGGTGGCTCAGTTCCAGCAGGGCCTCTACCCTTTTCTGCGGATTACCGGAACCGGTAACAATATGCTCTAACTGTTCGGTTGTTTTTTCTTTTATGGACGAATTCATACTGCGTGTTATAGCTTGGAGACGCACAAAGGTTACAAACATTGTGTTAGAAAATTGAAAAATAAGATGAAGCAAATCTTTTATATGTTTGAAGGCTTAAACCAAACGATGATATGAAGAAATACTTAAGTGAATTTATAGGAATGTTTATACTTGTTTTTGCGGGAACGGGTGTGGTGATTGTTGACCAGCAAACGGGCGGAGCGGTAACGCTGACAGGCATTGCCGCCTGCTGGGGTATGATCATTGTTGCCACGGTTTATGCCTTTGGTGATATTTCCGGCAACCACATTAATCCTGCGGTTACTATTGCTATGGCGGTGGATAAGCGTTTTGAGTGGAAAGAGGTTCCCTCTTTTTTGATAGCGCAACTTTTAGGAGCCTTTAGCGCCAGTTTGTTATTACATTTTCTGTTTCCCGATAATACTTCGCTGGGGGCTACACAGCCCGTTGGCAGCGTGATGCAGAGTTTTATAATGGAAGTAATTATGACCTTTATTCTGCTGCTGGTTATTCTGCGGGTATCAACGGGCTCAAAAGAAAAAGGTATTACGGCAGGGCTTGTAATAGGCGCTACGGTGGCTTTTCTGGTGCTGTTTGGCGGACCGGTAAGCGGTACCAGCCTTAACCCTACCCGCTCACTGGCTCCGGCTATTGTTTCGGGTAACCTGAATGCACTGTGGATTTACCTTACTGCGCCTGTGATTGGCGCGGTGGGGGCGGTGTTTGCGCACCGGGTGCTGCATACGGAAGAATAAAATAATAGCCACAGATTCACAGATTATAGTTTAAACAACTGTAAAAAAGTTGCCACAGATTCACAGATTAAAATTTAAACAACCGTAAAAAATATTTGCCACAGATTCACAGATTACAATTTTAGAACTGCCCACAGTCAAAAAAAATCTGTGAATCTGTGGCTAAAAAACTAAACAACCTCTATGTACGTTCAGAAAAATTTCGATTTTAAAGCATTGGTAAATTTTGCCGGCTGGCACATTGTATGGCTTACGCTGTGGGCTACTGCTGCCACGGTGTTTATAGAATACCTGCACTCGCTGGATATCTATGCGCTGAAGGTGCCCTGGCTGCCGGTTTCGCTGATTGGCACTGCGGTGGCGTTTTACGTTGGTTTTAAAAACAACAGTGCCTACGACCGCCTGTGGGAAGCCCGCAAAATATGGGGTGCCATAGTAAACAGCAGCCGCATGTGGGGCAGCAATGTAAGAGCCTATGTAAGCACGCAGTTTACCAGCGAAGATGTAAGCGAAAAAGAACTGCACCTGATACACAAACGCCTTATCTACCGCCACATTGCATGGATTTATACCCTGAGAAGGCAACTGCTGATACCCGCACCGTGGGAGCATATTAACCAGAACAAATTCATGGAAAAACACGCCAAAATGATGATGAACCTGTATGGCGTTGGGCTTGATATTGATAATGAAACAGCTGAGGAACTGAATCTCTGCCTGATGAAGGAAGAACTGGCCAAAATACTGAAGTATCAAAATTCGGCTACGCAGCTTATCGACAGCCAGAGCCAGGACCTTAAAGAATTACGCAAGCTGAACCTGATTGACGATTTCCGCCACATGGAACTGCAAAAAATAATGAACGAATTGTATAACCATCAGGGTATGTGTGAGCGGATTAAAAAGTTCCCGTTGCCGCGCCAGTACGGCAGCATGAGCCTGATTTTTGTAAGCATTTTTATTTTTCTGCTGCCCTTTGGGCTGGTTACCGAGTTTCATGAACTGGGCGAATGGGGTGCATGGCTTTCGATACCGTTTACAGTGGTGGTAGGCTGGGTGTTTGTTGTTATGGAGCTGATTGGCGATTATTCGGAAAACCCGTTTGAGGGGCTGGGCAATGATATACCGATGCGCTCTATTTGCCGCACTATTGAAATAGACCTGCGCGAAATGCTGGGCGAAACGGACTTGCCTAAACCGGCTGAGGTGAAGAACGGGGTGTTGATGTAGAACAAATCCAATTATAAAATGGCTAATCCACAATTATACCTAAAGCAGATAATACCTTTAGTTATTATCTGCTTCATTTCTTGTGGAGATGTTAGACCTAACTTGGCTGGCATTTATTCATATAAAAATGAAGATGCCGATTCTTCCTTCATAGAAATTACTCAGGATTCCGTTCTCATTTATACAAGTTATCAGCATTCAAACTCATACAATGTTGTACATATTGCAATCGGAAAATTGAGATTTCAAAATGATACTTTATATGCTAAAGGGAATAGTTCTCTTGAGGATTCATTGTATTGCGACAAAGTTGTTGATTATGCGCATGAGCAGAATCTATTTAAACCAGGTGTAGATCTGGGTTGCATTGCAGGTTTTGATGTTTACTTTACCGAATTTACAAAGAGTAGCATTAAACTTGCGGGTAGAGGAGGCAAACCACAGGTATTAAGAAGAATAAAATAGTATCATAGCCCCTTCGACTACGCTCAGGGTGACAACCCCGCTCCTATTTAATACCTTCGATTTACCGCAAAGGGCGCAAAGAAAAAAACACGCAAAGGGCGCTAAGTTGGCATCAGGCTTTGCGGGCTTTTAACAGAAAAGCAGTATTTTTTTTGAACCACATAGGCACATAGAAACATAGGATTTAGCACATAAGATTCTATGTGTTTTTTTCTATGTGCCCTATGTGTCTATGTGGTAAAAGAAATTCCCCTACTCCGGAAACTCAATCACCAGCTGCACAATAAGCAGCTCTTTTATGCGGCTGTTTACATAGCGTTCAAGCAGGGCTTTGTTTGCGGGCTGCTTCAGGTGATGATACAGTTTTTCGTTAAGCGGATTTTTAATCATAAAATCATTCCAGTGTTTATAGCCTATATAGGCAGTAAGGGCATCAAGGATTTTCTGGTCAAGCGTTTCGGGTGTTTTGCCATTCTCGTTCAGTATGCGTTTGCAATAGCTTTCCGATACCTTAAACTTCAGTTCCCGGGCTATGACTATGCGGTCGTCAACGGTGAGCTCCATCCAATAGTGACCTTTTACCTTATGGCGTATTAGTTTTCGGGCCAGCTCAAAATGGAATGGGTGGTATTCCATTGAAAATGCGGTTTGGTTTTACAGTGAAATTTTCTTTAATAAAAATCCCCACGCTCGTACCTAACTCGTACCTAACTTCACTCCAAAAATAATGAATGTTTAAAAAAATGCAAATAATTTAGCACCGATTTTTTTAAAACCATATTTATTAACCATTTAAAAAAGGAGGAAAAAATGCCATTTCAGGATTTAATTAACTTACATTTTACTGCTGCCGATCAGGGACAGGCCGATAGCCTTATCGGGCAGCTGGAAGCCTTGCTGCAACCTAACCTGCGTAATCTTTCGGCCGAAGAAAACAACACGGTGGGGTCTATTAACGAAACCAACAAACTGTTGGTAAACAAGGTGCGCGACTACCGCGGTTCGCAACCGGCACTAAGCAGCCCTGATGTAGACTGGGTTGAGTATATGGCCGATTATATGGACCGTACGTTTTTAGAAACCTATGCCCTGCGCCTGCAGGCACTGGCAACGGCTATGCTGGAAACCAAACGCCTGCATGATCATGACAATTATCAGAATGCGCTTATTGATTATGGTTATACGCAGTATAAAAACAAAACCTCACCGGGTTTGGGCTACGATACCAAGGAGGCAGAGTTGAAACAGTTTTTTCCGGCAACCGGCACCGGAGGCGGAACAACGCCTACAACCTGATACACAGGCGGAATGTAGCAGGTAAAAAAAACCTCTGCCGGATGGCAGAGGTTTTTTTGTTGCCTGAAAAAGCCAAAATTTTACCAACGAATGCTGATTTTTTAACCTGCGCTGTTAAAAATTTACCAACTGATGCTAACGCTTTAAAACATGAAGCTAAACAATTAACAGCTGATAGTAAAACTTTACCATCAGACAATAAAATTTTATCATTAATTACTAAAATTTTAACAAAAACACGATGAAACCAAAACAAGAAATAAATTCAACACTGCCCCATACCGGTGCTATGCTGCAAAAAGCGATGAAAGAAAAAATGCTGAGTACAGGCACCGTAGGTAAACTAACAGGCAGAAAAGGCTCAACCATTAAAACCTATTTCAAAAATGCAAGCATACAAACCAATGTATTATGGGAACTAAGCCTGGCACTTAAACACAATTTTTTCAGTGATCTGGCTCAACACTTAGACCAAAGCGCAGGCGCAGGCGCTTTTGACAATGGGCTATCGCCCGTTAAAACACAACTTGCTGCACTTGAAAAAGAAAACGAACAACTGCGCCAGGAACGCGACTACCTGCGCAAAGCAGTAGATGCAATAAGTGCCCGGCAGCAGCAAAATTTATAACAACCTGAAACAGCATTTTCCACGCACGGGGAAGAGGAAGAAAAAGGTGGAGGCTAAAGAGGAATAGCGAAACGGGGAGGTGCGGCAATTCCTATTGAGAAGGGGGAATTAGCGAATGTTTTTGTAGTTTAGGTGCGGATAATAAATGTTAGCTGCCATTATTTGGCTACCGTGCTAATCGAACTTATTTGCTAAAGACGACTTTGACTTTTTAGACTTAAAACCAAACAGAAAATATGAAAAAAACCTTTATTGGATTTGTTCTATTAACAACTATGCTGACAAGTTGTGTTTCAGTTTCAGAGAAATTTGAGAATACAGTTGTAAAAACTGTTGAAATTATCGGGGCATCACATTATACAATTACCCATACTAGTTATAATGACACAAGAAAAGGTTCAAGTGATGAAATGGTTGTAACATTTGATAATCCCAAAGAAAATTATTCAAACGACAAAGCCCCATCACTTGTAGCTTTGACCATAATACAGAGCCTAAATGAAGATGATTGCAAAAAATTTGACCGTATAAAAATCATAGTAAATAGTAATTCCTCAACATTTGAAGACACTTATGTTACTGACGACTTAATCAAAACTAACGCAGGACTACTCAAACTTGCTGACTTTATTGATTCTGCTTCAAAATATGACACAATTAACTTAAAAAAACTTTGCGACAATAACTTCATTGCAGACTCTACATTATTACAAATGACAAAAATGATTAAAGCAATAACAGATGAATATGGTAAACTAAATGAGTTTTCTATTAATGGTTTTCGCTATGACTCTATTAAGGGGTCTGACAAGTCTGTTATTGAAACTTGGGTGGAAGCAGTAAATGGTGAAGCAATTACCAACTACACTTTTTATATCTCTAGGGACGACTTGAAAATTATTTACATTGGTATTAATGACAAACATAACGGCAGCTAACATGGTATTGCCTAAAGCGGGGTTGTCATCGGAACTTCAACCATCTTCCCGTTTTGTTACTTTCGTGCGGTGGGACAAGTCATTACTTTTAATTCCCCGCCTTCGGCAATACCTCAAACGTTAGTGGCAACTAAACCAACGACAGCTATTATAAAACAATAAAACTATATTTGTAAAAAAACAATCCAATGGCATACATCAATACAGGAATAAACCAACCCGGAATAGTAGAACTGCTATTCTATAAAAACAGCACAGGCAATGCACTCTCCAATCTGGCCAACGCACTGTTGATTGAAAAATCGCCATTAAGCAGTGGTGAACGGGAGTTAATAGCCTCCTATGTTTCGTATCTTAACGAGTGCGAGTTTTGTCACCTTTCGCATTCGGCAGCAGCCAATGTGCATCTGGGCGACAACGGAAAAACCGTAAGCTGTGTAATACAAAATCCCGAAACCGCAGAACTGTCGGACAAAATGAAAAGCCTGCTTAAAATAGCCGGCAAGGTTCAGAAAAGCGGCAAACAGGTTACCCCCGAAGACATAGCACACGCAAAATCAAAAGGCGCATCAGACGAAGAAATACACGACACGGTATTGATAGCCGCAGCCTTTTGCATGTTTAACCGCTATGTTGACGGGCTGGGCACCACACCCGCAAAAAAAGAAGAATATCCCGAAATGGGCAAACGAATGGCAAAAGGATATAAAATGCCACCCAATTTCATGAAAAAATTTATCCTGAAAATGATTAACAAAAAAACAGATTCAGGAGCCATTGAATACATGAAGCAAACAAAGTAATAAAGTTAAAACACTAACAGCAGCAGGGTACTCTAACTGCAAATAGCAGAAATGAGTATATTTGTAACACAAAAAACAAAATCATGTCACTTCAATTTATCAACGACAATAAGGGAATTACCACAGGTGTTTTTATTCCAATCGATGACTGGCAAGTATTAAAATCATAATATGATGAGTTATTGAAAGAAGAGGCAGCCACCTTAACAGAGCTTTCAACCTGGCAGAAAAAAATAATTGACCAGCGCCTTAACGACTATTACAGCAATAAAGGCAGCCTTGATAATTTTGACACTACCCTTAACGAAATTGAAAAAGGCTTGTGAGCTATAGTCTTGTTCACCGTCCTGCGGTAAAAGATGACATAACCGCTGCTGTTGATTACTACAAACAAATATCACCTGAACTTGCCCGCCAGTTTTTAATGCGCCTGCGCGAGGCTCGCGAATACATTGCAAAATACCCTGCCGGTTTTCAGATAAATACCAAAACGTAAGAACATTGCTGCTTAAGCAATCTCCTTATCACATCCATTATCTTGTTGACGAAGCTTCACAGCAAATAATAATACTTGCGGTTATTCATGCTTATAAAAATCCGGAAGATTACTCAGGTCGGCAATAACGCTACAACCACTCCCCCACCCACTCCTTACAATACCCTTTAATCAAATCCCTTACCCTGCGGAACTCGTTCATTACCTCTTCCTCCGTGCCTGTGGCCTTTGCCGGGTCAGGAAAATTATGATGAAACTTTTTAGCCGAGGAAGGAAAATATGGGCAACGCTCGTTGGCATTGTCGCAAACGGTAATTACAAAGTCAAAATCAAGGTGGCTGTATTCGTCCACATGGTTGCTGGTGTGGTGGCTGATGTCAATACCGTCTTCTTTCATAACGGCAATGGCGCGGGGGTTTACTCCATGCGTTTCAATACCGGCACTGTAAACTTCAGCTTTGTTACCTGCAAATAGGCGCAGATAGCCTTCTGCTATCTGGCTGCGGCAGCTATTGCCGGTGCAGAGGATGAGGATTTTTTTCATGGTCTTTTCAGATTAAACGTCATTGCGAGGGAGGAACGACCGAAGCAATCTCATTTCAAAAGCAGATTGCTTCGGGTGAAAAACCCTCGCAATGACGGTACATATTTAGCAGCATCCACCGCCCGGTGTGCAGCAGCTTGCTTTTGAGGTTTCTAATTCAGCTAAGGCCAGTTTTTGTTTCTCAACGGGAACACCGCAATTGTCTTTTGCAAGGCAATCGGTTTGTTTGCTTGTCAATACAAAGTTACCGTTACTGAAATCCAGTCCGTATTTGCCAACGGTATCGCTTTGGTACTCCATTTCAATTTCCAGGTCTTCTGCACCGAATTGTTTCTCATAAATAGAAATAATTTTCAGCAGTTTTTGCGGCTCAAGGCGGTGTGCTACATCGCTTGCAACCCAAAGTTGAAAGCTCACCGTTTTTTCCTGGCGCACGGTGCCACCGCAGTCAATAAAATGTTTGGTCACCAGTCCCGCCTCGGTGATGTGAAAATGCTTGGGAACCACAGTTCCGTTGGGTTCAACAAAGTTAATTTCGTTTACTGTGTTCAGGTAATTTTTAAAAATTGATAGTTTCATGGTGTTTTAGATTTGTGATGTTAGATATGAAATTTATGAAGAGACCTTCAAGGTTTTAAAAACCTTGAAGGTCTTTATATTTAGCAGCAATTGTTTTTCTTCTTATTAATGCGTTCAAAAAGCGTTTCAAAAATTTTGCGGTTTTTCTCCCATACTTTTTCGTCAATGCAATAGCAAATGGCATTGCCTTCAATATTTCCGCTGATGATACCTGCGGTTTTAAGTTCTTTCAGGTGTTGCGAAACGGTGGGTTGCGCCAGCGGAAGTTCATTAACAATGTCACCGCAAATGCAGGCATCCACTTTAAGCAGATACTCCAGAATAGCAATGCGGGCAGGGTGTGCCAGTGCTTTGGCTATGGCAGCAATGTCGTTTTGCTTTTGTGTAAAATGGTCAGATTTGGTGGCTCCCATTGTTTGCTTTTCTTTATTTTAATATTGCAATATTACGATAAACATTTGAACTAACAAAATTGTTTTGATAAAAGAAAAATAAGCCACAGATTCACAGATTAAGGTATCAGAGCTACTGAATTAAATCTGTGAATCTGTGGCAAAAAAAATTTAAACTATCGCCTCGTTAATAGGGAACCTTCCGAAGCGGTACAGCGCCTCAAAATGCGATTTAAGTGCAGCGCCAAAAGTGTAGTTCACATTGTAGGGAACATTAAACTCCTTAGCCGTTTGCTCTACAATACCTGCAATAGCGGGGTAATGCACATGGCAGATTTTTGGAAACAGGTGATGCTCCACCTGATAATTCAAACCGCCTACATACCATGAGATTAATTTATTGCCGGGCGAAAAATTAATGGTGGTTTCCATCTGATGTATAGCCCAGTCGTTATGGATGTTTCCTTCTTTATCGGGCAGCGGATGTGTAGTGCCTTCCAGCGTATGCGCCAGTTGAAAAACTACGGTTAACACTATACCCGCTACAAAGTGCATGAGCGTAAACCCTATAGCCACCTGATAAAACGGAATACCGAAAAACAAGGTAGGTACAGCCAATACTATGAAAAGGTAAACCACTTTCAGCACAATCATTTTCAAAAGCACAATGCGGTTTTCTTCTTTGGTAGTAGTGGTAACCCCTTTGCTGGTATAGCGCAAAAACTGAATAATATCTTTTGCAAATACCCAATACAGCGTCATCAGTCCGTAAAAGAAAATAGCATAAAGCCACTGTATTTTATGAAAGAATTTAACCTTGGTGTGGGGTGAAAATTTCAGTACCAATCTATCTGCAATATCATCGTCCATGTGCACAATGTTAGTATAGGTATGGTGCAAAACGTTATGCTGCAGTTTCCAGTTGAACACCGAGCCGCCCAGCAGGTTCAGCATGTGTCCCATCACATAATTTACCGTAGGATTTTTTGAATACGAACCGTGGTTGGCATCGTGCATAACACTCATTCCTATGCCGGCAATGGCAAGTCCCATAATAAACCACAGCGCAAGACTAACACCAAACGATGGCAAAAAAGCAAGTAAAAAAACAAAGGGAAGTATGTAAGCAGCAATCAAAATCACCGATTTGGTAATCATAGTTGCATTGGCATTTTTAGAAATTCCGTTTTCGGTAAAATAGGCATCTACTCGTTTGCGCAATGTAGAGTAGAATTGGTTTCCTTCTATGCCTGTAAATTTGATCTGAGTTTGTAATTCGGGATGTAACACGTTAAAATATTAAGCTATTAATTGATATGCAAAACGTTGGGGCGCAAAGATGCAACAAAATTCGGGTAAAAAAACAGTCGGTTGATTACGGTTCACAACTTTTAACCAGTCCGTTCAAAACCTGCTCCCAGGCTTTGTCAAAGTAATCGTAAACCGCCTGCCACTGCTCGCCTTCGTGCCAGCCAAGGTGGTGTAATTCTATTTTTGTTTTTCCGTTTTCTTCGGCATAAAAATTAACAACTACCCAGGTATAAACACTGCCTGCACGTATTTGTTCAAAATGAGGCGGAGCATTCCAGGTAAACGAGAACATTCGTTCGGGCAAAAAGCTCAATACCTTGCAGCCCTCGCTTCCGCGCAGGCCATAAGGTTTATCCATCATAAAATAGATTTCAAATGCGCCACCGGGCTGCAACTCAATTTTATTATCCCTTCCGAAAAAAGTTTGCAATCCCTCGTGGGTGGTCCATTTCTTCCACGCATCAGCCACTGAGCATGAAACAGTGCATGTTTTGTGAATTACCTTGTCTGTCATAGAATTTGAATTTCATTATCGTCACCCTGATACCGATAGCTATCGGTATGTTTCAGGGTCATTTGTTTAATGTCTGAGATGCTGAAACATCCCGATAACTATCGGGACAGCATAACGCACATTAAATTCTTACTTTTGACGCCAAATTTAACAACACAAATCATTTAAAAACAATATGCAGGAAGTATATATAGTATCGGCAGTGCGCACACCCATGGGCAGTTTCAACGGAAGTCTGTCATCCGTATCGGCAACAAAATTAGGAGCCGCAGCCATTAAGGCAGCAGTGGAAAAAGCGGGAATAAAACCCGAAGATGTACAGGAAGTTTTTATGGGCAATGTGTTGCAGGCAGGGCTTGGACAAGCACCTGCACGTCAGGCAGCATTGTTTGCAGGTTTGCCTAACACTGTTCCTTGTACTACTGTAAATAAAGTATGTGCATCAGGCATGAAATCAATTATGCTGGCGGCACAAAGCATTGCGCTGGGCGATAACGAAATAGTGGTAGCAGGCGGCATGGAAAACATGAGCAGCGTACCGTATTACTTACCCAACGCCCGCAACGGCTACCGTTTGGGCGATGGCAAACTAGTGGACGGATTGGTGTTTGACGGATTGACCGATGTATATAATCAATACCACATGGGCGTTGCAGCCGAACTATGCGCCAAAGAATGTGGCTTTACCCGCGAAGCACAGGACGAGTATGCCATCAATTCCTACAAGCGTTCGGCAGCAGCATGGGCAGCCGGAAAATTCAATGACGAGATTGCTCCCGTAGAAATAAAAGACCGCAAAGGAAACGTAGTATTGATAAAAGAAGACGAAGAATACAAGAACGTAAACCTTGAAAAAATACCAACGCTGAAACCTGTATTCCAGAAAGACGGAACGGTTACAGCAGCTAATGCTTCAACACTGAATGACGGAGCATCTGCACTGGTGCTGATGAGCAAAGCAAAAGCAGAAAAACTGGGATTAAAACCATTGGCAAAAATTGTAAGCTATGCAGATGCAGCTCACGCTCCTGAATGGTTTACCACAGCACCTTCCAAAGCATTGCCTAAAGCATTGGCAAAAGCAGGTTTAAAAACAACAGATATTGATTTCTTTGAGCTGAACGAAGCCTTTTCTGTTGTAGCTTTGGCTAACAATAAAGAAATGAACTTAGATGCAGCAAAAGTAAATGTGAATGGGGGAGCGGTTTCATTGGGACACCCGCTGGGCTCATCGGGAGCGCGCATTATTGTAACCTTGCTGCATGTTTTAAAACAAAACAACGGTAAGCTTGGTGCAGCCGGCATCTGCAATGGTGGCGGTGGGGCATCGGCTTTAGTAATTGAAAATCTAAACTAATATACATGTACGGTATCTGCCACTTAGGAGTTGTTCCCTGCCGCTTTGAACCTTCGGACAAAAGCGAAATGGTTACCCAATTGCTTTTTGGCGAAACATTTGAAATCCTGAAACAGGAAGGCAAATGGCTGCAGATACGCATTACACTGGATGTCTACGAATGCTGGATTGACGAGAAACAATACCTTCCGCTTTCAGAAGAACAGTATAAAAAACAAAGTGCTTTCCCGGTTACCTGCTCAGCCGATCTGGTTGACCTGGTTACCAAAACAAGCGACAACAGCTTAACCCCTGTTATTGCAGGAAGCACACTGCCTGCCTATGAACACGGCAAACTTTATGTAGGCGATGAAGAGTTTTCATTTGACGGAGAAATAACGCATCCGTTAAGTGATAGTATTCCTGCACTGGTATCGGAGTATGCTACCGTTTTCCTCAATGCACCTTACCTATGGGGAGGCCGATCGGTCTTTGGCATCGATTGTTCAGGATTTACACAGGTGGTTTTTAAAATGGCTGGCATACAGCTTAAACGCGATGCTTACCAGCAAGCCGAACAAGGAATCACACTAAGCTTTGTAGAAGAAGCCCAAACAGGCGACTTGGCTTTTTTTGATAACGAAGAAGGAAAAATAGTACACACCGGAATTGTTCTCTCTCAAGGTAAAATAATTCACGCCTCAGGAAAAGTGCGGATTGATAAACTGGACCATCAGGGTATATATAATCACGACACCAAGAAATACAGCCACAAGCTGCGCCTGATAAAACGGGTACTCCAGAAATAAAAATGTCCCGCATTTCTGCAGGACATTTTTCATGTAGTTTTATTTAATAGTATTAAGCTACTTCAGGAGTTGAAGGTACTTCAACAGCTGCTGCTTTAGCAAATTGCTTTTTCTCAAGGATACGTGCTCCTTTACCAACTTTACCACGCAGGTAGTACAAACGTGCTCTGCGAACAATACCTTGTTTGTTCACATCTACTTTTGCAATGTTTGGTGAATTTAAAGGGAAAATACGCTCTACTCCTACTCCACCTGATATTTTACGAACGGTAAACGTCTCAGTAGCACCATTTCCTTTGCGTTGCATTACCACGCCCTGAAACAACTGGATACGCTCTTTGTTACCCTCTTTAATTTTATAGTGAACGGTTACAGTATCACCTGATTTGAATTTAGGCGTTTCGGCCTTTGTATTTAACTGTTTCTCAATGTTTTTAATGAATTCCATGTGCTCTGAATTTTGATTCGTTTTTTCTTAGGGGCTGCAATATTACAGAATTATTCTTTACAAGTCGCAAAATTTTAATTTTTACTTTTGGCACGTGAAAAACAACGAAAGCAAACCATTCTCGCCACTGGCAAGAGCCAACAGTTTCAGGTATGCTTTTAAGGGATTAAAACTCTTTTTCACAACGCAACACAATTCCTGGATTCACCTGTTTGCAGCCTGTTCGGTTGTTGCCGCGGGTTTCTTGTTCGGTATTGCTAAAACGGAGTGGTTATTTGTAATTGCAGCCATTGCACTGGTATTGATTACCGAAATGCTGAACACCGCCATTGAGTTTCTGGTAGATTTGGTTTCGCCTGAATACAACGAACTGGCAGGTAAAGTAAAAGACCTTGCGGCAGGTGCTGTTTTGTTTGCTGCACTCATGGCAGTTGTTATTGGTGTATTGGTTTTCGGGCCTTATTTACTGGCTCTTCTTTCTTAACCGCGCTTCCCGATTTCAATTGCTTCCAGATCTTTTATCTGTGTGCCGTCAATGGTAAAGCGCAGCAGTGTTTTCACTTTATGAAAACCATGATTTCCGGCAGCCCCGGGATTCATGTGCAGCAGATTATAGTTTTTGTCAAACATCACTTTCAGAATATGCGAATGCCCGCAGATAAAGAGTTTGGGTTTTGCGGCAATAATTTCTTTGCGTGCTTCGGGTGCATACTTTCCGGGAAAGCCGCCAATATGTATCATCAGCACATCGGTTTGTTCACATTTAAAACTTAAAACAGCAGGGTGCATTTTGCGCAATTCTGTTCCGTCAATGTTTCCGTAAACAGCTCTATAGGGTTTGAAAGCAGCAAGTTTATCCGATACCTGGGCAGTACCTATGTCGCCTGCATGCCATACCTCATCGCATTCTTCGAAGTAGCGAAAAACGGCTTCATCCAGAAAACCATGCGTATCAGAAAGCAGTCCTATGCGCTTCAATTATTGCAAATACTTTTTCAGTTTCTCTTCCAGTTCAGCAGGACCAAAATTTTTATCCAGAATATTTCCGGCTTTATCAACCAGAAAAATGGAAGGTGTGCGTTCCAGAGCATAGGTATCAATACATGCGGAACTCCAGCCTTTGAGTTCGCTTACGTTTATCCATTCAATTCTCATGTCCTGTATGGCTTTGAGCCAGGCCGAATAATCGCTGTCTAACGAAACCGAATACACTTCCAGCCCTTTACTCTTGTACTTTTTGTAAAGTTCATAAACCACAGGCGTGTGTTCCATGCAATGCGGACAGGTGGATGCCCAGAAATAAACGATTCCTATTTTCCCTTTCAGTGTGTTTCTCAGACTTACAGGCTGGTAATTAATGTCATTAATCAGCAGTTCGGGTGCTGGAGTTCCTATGGCCACCTGCTTTAATTTATTCAGCAGTTTTTCGGTTTCAGATTTTATAGGCAACTCGCAACCGGCTGAGTAATTTTCGTGAACATATTCCACCAGGGCAGGCGGGCCTTTTTTGGTAAATACTTCCAGCAGATAGGCCACCGTAAAATCGCGCACCTCGCTGTTCTTCTGCGCACCTTTCATAATGTTGTCAACACCCTTTTTAAAACCGGCTTCGGTATGGTCAACATACAAATCAAGGTAGGTGAAGAGTTTCATTTCATACGTTGCAGTGTTGATGATACGCGGGTCAGCAAGGTTTACGTACTCAAAAAAATGGGCGTGCTGAAAGGCTTCATCGGTGTCATAGTTTTTCCCGAAATCAAATTCACTTTTATCGGCAATAAGATACAAGGGACATAATACTTCGGCTGCAAAGGTTCCTGAAAACATAGAGGGCAAGAGCCTTACCGAATTATTGAAACGAACAATTGAATTGCTGTATGCGCTCCTTATCTGCTTTCGTTTGGTTTCGTATTGCGCATCAAAACGCGATAGCTGGTCCATGAGAAACTGCAGGCTGTCAATCTCCCTGTTATAAAGAATGAAGAAATTACTGAGCACGGCATAGGCATCGTTTTCCTTGGAAGAAATCACCTGCACAAAGCCCTGTTGCAATTCTTCAGCAGTGGCGGTAATGTTTATTTTTTCTTCCTTGCCTACAATCAGGGGCGCTGCATTTTCTTTGGTGTTCCAGAGTTTATAGACACCCTGTTGGTAGCCGTCTTTCAGGGTAAATGTAAAATTGCCTTTTGCATCGGTTATGGTGGAATCAAGCAGTTGCGGTTCAGTTCCTTTTTGCAGGGCAAGAACAATTTTCAGTGATGGCGTGTTTTTTATTGTTCCCGAAATAACAACCTCTTTAGCTGTACAATTAAAAATTAAGAACGCAGTATTAAGAATTAGAAAAACTACTTGTTTCATAGTTGTGGTTTTGACAAAACGGATGCGAATTTAAGTAAACTGTTCTTGTTGCCACAGATTACCCAGATTTTCACAGATTACCTGCCTGACGGCAGAATAGATAAAGAAAAAAGTTGCCACAGATTCACAGATTTATCTTTCCGTTCTAAGTTTTAATCTGTGAATCTGTGGCTAAAAAAATTGCTTTGCACAATAAACCATTCTACTTTCCGTTTATCATAGTATAGTAGTGGTCGTTCATTTTAATCCATCAGTAGAAAAAACAAAGGCAATGAAAAAACAATAACGAAACTTGTAATACCCAAAAGCCATGAAGAAGATAATCGCCCTCCTGCTTCTAACTTCCAACCTCCAACTGCTGAATGCTCAGGAAAGCATGGGCATTGCCAACAGCAACTACACACCTACACAAAGTGTGCATCTTAATCCTTCAAGCATCGTTGATTCTAAACTGTGGTTAGATGTTCACCTGATAGGCGTTGGTGCATATATGTATAACGACTATTTCTACTTTCCGCAGGCCAGTGTGTGGACACGCCCTTTTCCCGAAGGCACAGACCGCTATGTATTAGGTAATCTTTACCGTGGCGATGTGAATATAGATGTATGGGGACCTGCTTTTACCCTTAGCCTTGGCAAACATGCCATTGGTTTACACACTGCGGTGCGCTCGTTTACCGATGCCACCCGCGTGGATGCGCCCATTGCCAAATTTATATTCGAGGGTCTTAACTATGCTCCGCAACATGGCACGCTGTATCATGCCGAAGATATGAAAGCCACCTCGCTTACCTGGGGCGAAATAGGCATCAGTTACGCCACCTTTTTAAAGCGCAGACAAAAGGATTTATGGACTGCCGGAATTACCGCCAAATACCTGTCGGGAATAAACGCCATAGCCATTGACATTGCCACTATTGACTATGAAGTAGTGAACGACAGCGATTTGTTTGTAAGCCCCATTTCGGGCAGATACGGCATGGTGGAACCGGGCTTTGGTGCCGGACAGGGCTGGAGCATTGACCTTGGTTTTACCTTCAAAAAAATGCTGGACGATGTGGACAGCTATGTGCCGCACACCTCCATGGCCGACTGCTCCACCAAAGACTACCGCTACAAACTCGGCATTTCGCTGATGGATGTGGGTAATATCAAATTTAACAAGGGAGCCGTTTATCAGGAATACAACAACACCGATGCCTACTGGAGCCGTTTTGATACCGCGAGCTTTACCGACCTGGGCAGCACCGACCAAAACCTGAACAGCAACATCAACAATGGTGGAGTGCAAAACGTGCGCGGCACAAGCTTTACCACCTGGTTGCCATCGTATGCCAGCTTGCAGTTCGATTATAATTTCGGCAAACACTTTTTTGCCAACCTAACCGCTATTCAGGGTTTCCGCATACAGGCACCTTTTGGTGTGCATCGCAGAAGCACCATAGCCCTAACTCCGCGCTATGAACGTAAACGCTGGGAAATAGCACTACCCGTTTCGCTGCACGACTTCCGCAAGGTGCAACCCGGACTGATGCTGCGCCTCAACAACCTGATTATAGGTACCGACAACCTTATTCCGTTGGTAGCAAAATCGGATATGAATGCGGCAGATTTTTATTTCCACCTTAAAATACCGATTGTAAAAAGCCCTTACTGCGGTGGGAAAAAGCACAAGAAGGGAAAGAAAGGTAAATCAGGAAAGAAGGGGCATGATGATAGTTGTCCGGCTTATCAATAGTTGGAGAGAGAGAGTTAACACACTTTAATTCGCCATTTCTTAAGTTCATTTTTCCTTCGGGTAGAATCATTTTACCTTTAGGTAGAATCATTTTACCTCAAGGAAGAATCATTTTCGCTTTGGGTAAAAGCATTTCACCCTGGGGTAGAATCATTTTCGCTCCTCAGCGAAAACGGTTTCGCCTTAGACAAAATGGATTTACCTTGGAGTAAAACCATTTTCCCTCAAGGCGCAGTCATTTTCCCTTAGGGGAGAATCATTTTCCCGCAAGGCGCAGCCATTCTCCCCCGGAGGAAAATCAGCCTACCCCGTTCAGCAGCCTGTTTACCCCAAGGTAAAATGATTCTACCCAACGCAAAAACCAATGCTTTATACATAAACCTGCTCGGCTAAATGTTCAGTGCGTTTGCGCTAAGCACAATTTGCAATTGCGCTTGGAACATAAAGGAATTTATAATTCCGCTTAACCACATAAAAGAGAGAAGCCCCGCGCCTATGGCGCGGGGCTTCTCTCTTTTATCCCACTATACTTTATTCAATCACCAACTTCTGATTAAACAATTCATCTTTTGATGAACCGATAACGATATACATACCCGGAGCAAGATTATTGTGCGGGTCAATGGCGGTAAGCGGTCCGCTGCCATTGTTCATTACCACTTTAGAATACGAAACTCTGCCCAGCATATCATATACCACCACCAGAATTTCGGGTTTGTTTACCCCGCGCAGGTTAATTTTTACACCATCACCAGAAGTTGCAGGGTTAGGATAAATACGCGCATCGGCATTTGACTCGGGCATATCTTCCACTGCAGTGGCCATGCTTATGTTGATGTCGTAACCCAGGCGCACCAGAGCCAAAGCCTCCTCGGTATGCAGGTTGCGGTAAAACTCGCCTTTAGAAAGGCTGTTGTTCATCACAAACTTGCCGTTAGTACTGCGTCCGTTATCAAAGTGATCAAGACTGGAAGCGCTGAATGTAGCAGGAGCATGAACAGGAGTGTATAATCCGTTCATATTATCAAACCACAAATCATTGCTGGTTAAGTACGAAACCTGCGGAACAGCAACTGTAAGGCTGCTTCCGCTGCCCGAACTTACCAATAAAGGGTTATAGCCGGGATCTAATATAAATTCATCAAAAGCCGTGAACACGTTAGCTGCTGCCTGCGAACTTCCGCTTGCCGCAACATAACTGGTAAAACCCAGCATGTGAATAATCTCGTGCAATGCAACCGTAAAAAAATCATACTGGCTGTTGGTAGGCGCGCCATCAATGCTGTAATAGTAATTGATGTTGTTTCCGAAATTAAAACTCAGAATACCATCAGGAAGCGAATTGCTCGGGTCGGTTCCGGTATTCAGGTGTCGGAAAGCAAGGCAGTCGTTAAACCCGCGGCTGGCATTGCTGGGTGCAGTAGAAGTAGCCAGTGGCGGTGTATTTCCCATTGTTATATTCTGAAAAAAGGAAGGATCAATCTGCACATCGGCCTCACCGGTATTATTGATGATGGAAGACATGTATTGAAACGCTGCATTCAAAGCATCGCGTCTTTGCTGACCATATGTTGGGTCGTCAAAACCTGTTCCGTTGCCCAGCACCACGTCTTTATAAGTAATGTTAAAACGCACACCTGCATTTTCTTCGTTAGACTTTTCACCGTTCACACCTTTTGCAGAAACAATGTAGGTATATCCGTTTTGCACACGCTCAGGCAATGGACGTGCGAAGTAAGCTTCACCAAAACTCATTTCGCCATAACCGTTCACCATTTTCTCTTCACCGTTTTCATAGATTATGGTGGCGCTGAATTTTTTCTTGTCGGAATGGTCAAACGGAAGATCCTGTGAGTAGGCTGCGGGTAGTAAGCAGTAAGCAGCAAACAGCAGCAGTATTGATTTGCTTGTTTTGAGTATCCTGTTTTTCATGTTGCCTCCTTGTTTTTACACTTTCTTCTACCTGCTCAACCTTGTTTTAGATACAATTATTAGACGAAGATATAAAGATGGGCGTTAAATTTTTAAGTCGTTACGCCTGTTAGATAAACGACATGGTTAAAAAAATCTATTTTTACTTCAAATTTCAGGCAATGAACAGGCTAATCCTCATTTCAACTCTCTTATTTTTATCTCTTACTTCTTTTGGTCAGGCAAGGGAAGAAAAACCCAAGTCGCCCTTCTGGGATAAAGTATATGTGGGCGGCAATGTGGGGGCGCAATTCGGCACCGTTACGGTGGTTAATCTTTCACCCATTGTGGGCTATCAGATTACTCCAAAAATCTCTGCAGGAATTGGAGTTACCTATCAGTACTACAGCATCCGCACTTATAACTACGAAACACACATGTATGGCGGAAGATTATTTGGCCGTTATCAGCCGTTGAGTTTTCTGTTTCTCCATGCCGAAGCAGAGGCTATGAACTGGAATTGCCCGCGAACAGATATTAATGGTGATTTTACAACCGAGCGCCTGTGGTCTCCCGGGTTACTGGCCGGAGGTGGTTTCAGCCAACCCATTGCAGGAAGCTCATCCATCTTTATCCTTGGACTTTATAATTTTCTTTACAACGATTGCTCGCCTTATGCAAGTCCCTTTGTGCTGCGTATCGGAGCAAATTTCGGACTTTAGAACACTTGAAATTACTGTCACCCTGAGCGTTCCCGATAACTATCGGGACGAAGGGTTAAAAATGATACCATGAAAAAACTCTTACTCCTTCTCACCCTCTCACTTTCTTACTTTCTCACTTCATTCGCTCAGGAAGAACCACAAATCACCAACTCATACACTTCTGAGTTTGAATCTGCATACCTTGCCAACCCAACCGTTCCGCGTGGAATGCTGGAAGCGGTAGCATACACCAACACACACATCAAACACCTTGCAGCTGATGCACCCGAAAGTTGCACCAGCATGCCAAGAGCCTACGGAGTAATGGGTTTAACGCTTGACGGGAAACTTTATTTCCGCAACAACCTTGTCTTTATTTCAAACTTATCAGGAATTTCAGTTGATGAAATCATTGAAAATCCTGCTGCAAACATCATGGCTTTTGCAAAAGCATACTCTGTTTTAAAATCACAAATCACGCTTTACACAGGCAGTATAAAAGATGAACTACCAATACTTCGCGCTCTAAGCGAGTTGCCCGACAATGGTGAGTTAGCAAATGATTTCGCCATGAGCTCGCATTTAAATTCTGTTCTTGAATTTCTAAACAATCCTGCATATCAACAGCAATTTAATTTACCTGATTACAACATTAATTTCTCTGAAATTTTCGGAGAACAGAATGCAGCAGTGTTGCAATCATCTCATGTTCTGGTAAAACAAAATCGCATAGAAAGCAAAGAGGGAGCTGAATTCACTCCGATTGAGAAAGACGGCATGTCAGCCGATTATGCTCCTGCATCGTGGAATGCGGCTGCTTCTTGCAATTACAGTTCGCGCAGCGGCACTGCAGTTTCGGCTGTTACCATTCACACCGTACAGGGAAGCTATGCAGGTTGCATCTCCTGGTTTCAGAATTGCGATGCGGGTGTTTCTGCGCATTATGTTGTAAAAAGCAGTGACGGACAAATCACCCAAATGGTGTTGGAAAGTAACAAAGCATGGCACGTGGGCAGCGAAAATCCATACACCATCGGCATTGAACACGAAGGCTACATTAATGATCCAAGTTGGTACACAACAGCGATGTATAACTCTTCTGCTGATTTGGTGCGTGATATCACCAACAGCGGCTATGGCATTGACCCACTGCGCACGTTTTTCATTTCTCCTGCACAAACCTTTGATGAAACGCTGGGCGGATGCACTAAAATAAAAGGGCACAAAAATTTCGCTAACCAAAGCCATACCGACCCGGGCGTGAACTGGAACTGGGAACGCTACTATCGTTTGATAAACAACAATCCAACTACTTCCACACTTACAACCTGCACAGGAAGCCTCTACGACAGCGGTGGTTCAGGCGCAGACTATCCGGATGATGAACGCAAAATATGGATCATCAGTCCAACCAATGCCACCTCGGTAACGCTTGATTTCACTGCCTTCAACTTGGAAACAGATTGGGATTATTTGTGGATTTATGATGGCAACAGCTACAACGCACCATTGCTTGGTGTTTACACCGGCACAAATTCTCCGGGAACAATTACATCATCAGGCGGGTCACTGATGCTGGAATTCCGAAGTGATTGTTCTACAGGTTCTACAGGCTGGGCAGCCACATGGACCTGTGCTTCCAATACAGTTGATATTACACCACCCACAACAACAGTAAGTATTTCGGGCAACTGGCAAACACAGGATTTTATAGCAACCTTTAATGATGCAGATAACGTTGGCGTTGAAAAAAGTTTTTATCAGGTTCTGGATTTTGACGGAACAGAATGGAGAGCTAACAATACACACGGTTTTTTCTCCGATAATTTTGATGCAGCAATTCACAGCGACTGGACTGCGGCTTCAGGAAACTGGAGTATCACAGGCAATAACTTAGTACAGAGTGATGAGGCTAACACCAACAGCAATATTTACGCTCCATTAACACAAAATCTAAGCAATCGTTACCTGTATCACTGGCAAGGCAAAATTGAAGGAACAGGAACAAACCGCAGAGCAGGTTTTCATTTCTTCTGTGATGACGGAAGTCAAACCAACAGAGGAAATTCTTATTTCGTTTGGTTCAGAGTTGATAATTCTAAACTGCAATTCTACAAAGTAGTAAATGATGTTTTCTCCTTAGAAAGCGAAGTGGCCTTTACGTTCAATGCAGCGCAGTGGTACGACTACAAAGTGATCTACGACCACACAACCGGCAAAACGGATGTGTATGTGGACAATGTTAAAATCGGCACCTGGACCGACCCTTCACCCTACTCCAATGGCTCCTACATTTCGTTCCGCAGCGGTGATTGCAAATACACCGTAAATGATTTGAAAGTGTATCGCTCACGCAATTCAACAGCAACAATTACAGTGGGAAATTCAGGAGATATTCGTTACCAAAATCCGAACTCATCCACTCCTTCAGGCAGAATAAAATCCATCGTGAACGATGCATCCGGAAACCTTTCTGTTATTGCCTCTCAGGATGTGAATGTAGACTGGACTGCTCCCAATAACATTGCTTATGTAAACGATGGTGTTGGGGCAGATATTCAAACAACAGCTTCCACCACTTCTCTGTCTGCGAACTGGGCCGCTTCTTCTGACCCTCATTCTGATTTAACTGAATATTTTTATGCTATCGGAACTTCTGCAGGAGCAACCGATCTGGTAAACTGGACAAGCAACGCGCTAAACACCTCTGTTACACGCAACGGACTTTCGCTCACTGTAGGACAAACGTATTATTTTTCTGTTCGCGCTATTGATGGCGCAGGCTTGATGACAAACCAATTCAATTCAGATGGACAGTTGGTGGATTTATCAACCGGTCAACAGTCAATAGTCAATAGCCAACAGTTGGATATTTTTCCAAATCCAACTAATAATTTACTTACTATTCAACACAATAAAACAATTGACGAAATCAGGCTTTATGATGCAACAGGCAAATTGGTTTTTCAATCAATCATCAATAATCAAAAAACCACTATTGATGTTTCGTCTTTTGCAGCTGGGATTTACAATCTCTGTATTTATTCAGAGAGAGAACTGCTGACAAGAAAAATTGTGGTTAGTAAAAAGTAATCAGTATAAATTTTTAGGCTGGCAGAGAAAATACTTTTTCACCGTTTCGGAAAGCGCATTTATGTTCAAATGGTCTGATGCGTTGGCAACATCTTTCACTTCTCCGTTCTTCATCAGAATATTGATACTGTCAGTTGTAATCGTGTAAGCCTTGTTTTCAACCGTTCCGGTAAAAACAAAATACGAAGCTTCTTTTTCTGTGACATTAAATTTTGAAACAGCTTTCTTTAACAATGCGCTCACATTTTCTTTCTTGTATTCAACAGGAGCTATTTCAATTTTATAAAGGTGGCGATTAATAAGATTTGTGCAGAGCAGTGAAAGGATTTTGTCGCTGTGATTTTGCCATACTTTTATGGAAGCATAAATATCGTTATCGTCAAGTTGAGCGAAATTCTCAAGTGTATCACTGTCATTTTCAAGTACACTTTTATCAATCTTTGAATACAGGAATTTTTCAAACGCAGGTGTTACAAACAACTTCACGTTCTCTTCTGCCAATTCCTTTGCACGCGACAAAATTTTAATCAATAAATTTTCTGCGCTCAAAACTGTTTTATGCAGGTAAACCTGCCAGTACATCAGTCTTCGCGCCATGATAAATTTCTCTACCGAATAAATCCCTTTCTCTTCAACGGCAAGCTCATCATTCACAATTGTCAGCATTTTAATAATACGGTCTGAACTGATGACACCTTCCGAAACGCCTGTGTAAAAACTATCGCGTTTCAGGTAATCCAGACGATCCATATCCAACTGCGATGAAACCAACTGATGCAGAAATTTCTTAGGGTATGTATTCACAAAAATCTCAATCCCAATTTTCAGTTTTCCGTTAAATTGCTCATTCAGCTTTTCCATGAAAATCAGTGATACATCTTCATGACTGATATTGTGAACAATGCTGTTTTCAAGCGCATGAGAAAAAGGCCCGTGCCCGATGTCGTGCAATAAAACAGCAACAGCAACACCTTCAGCTTCTTCTTTACTTATTTCAAATCCTTTGTTGCGCAACTCTTCCACCGCAAGCGTTGAAAGATGCATGGCTCCGATAGCATGATGAAAACGTGTGTGCAATGCGCCCGGGTAAACAAATGAAGTCAGGCCCAGCTGACGAATTCTTCGCAGACGTTGAAACCAGGGATGCTCTATCAAATCAAAAACAAGTTCGTAGGGAATACTTATGAAACCGTAAATCGGGTCGTTTATTATTTTGCGCTTGTTTGGTTTCACAGAATTTGAGGACACAATAAATGTGTAATTTTAGCGTTGTTTAAAATTAGTGTCCCACTAAGACACTAAGAACGCAAAGAAAAGAAATTAAACTGTCACCCTGAGCGTAGTCGAAGGGTTAATCATAAAAATAATAATTGCACCTCGACTACGCTCGGTGTGACATGATAAAAGATAAAAAATAAGAAAATGGATAAAATAAAAATTCTTTGGGCTGATGATGAGATTGATTTACTGAGAGCGCACGTAATGTTTCTGCGCGAAAAAGATTTTGATGTAACCACTGCAACTAATGGTGATGATGCAATTGACCTTATTAGAGGAAACCATTTTGACATCGTATTCCTTGACGAAAACATGCCGGGCATTTCGGGACTTGAAACGCTGAACAGAATAAAATCATACGATGCACAAATCCCGGTGGTAATGATTACCAAGAGCGAGGAAGAGCGCATTATGGAAGATGCCATCGGCTCTAAAATTTCCGATTATTTAATCAAGCCGGTGAACCCAAATCAGATATTGCTTTCTATCAAGAAAAACCTTGACAACAAACGTTTAATCCGCGAGAAAACAACTTCGGATTACCAGCAACAATTCCGTGAAATAGGAACCAGCCTGAGCGACAGATTGACACTAGCTGAATGGATGGAGGTGTACAAGAAATTGGTTTACTGGGAACTGGAATTAGAGAAGTCGAAAGATGAGGGCATGAACGGCATTTTAGAAATGCAGAAATCAGAAGCCAACACGCTTTACAGCAAATTTGTAGAACGCAATTACATCAACTGGGTAAGCGGGAAAGATGAGAAAGCTCCTGTAATGTCACACACGCTTTTTAAGAAAAAAATAGCACCGCTGATTAACAAAGAAACTTCAACATTTATGGTGCTGATTGACAACCTGCGCTACGACCAGTGGAAAATGATTCAACCTATTCTTAACGAGTATTTCCGTGTGGAAGAAGAAGAATTATTTATGGCAATTCTGCCCAGCGCAACGCAATATGCACGCAATGCAATTTTTGCAGGACTGATGCCTTCAGAGATTGAAAAACGTTTCCCGAAACTGTGGGTTAATGACGATGAAGAAGAAGGAAAAAATCTGCACGAAGAAGAATTTCTTGCTGACCAGTTAAAGCGTTTAAGTAAGGATGTAAAAATGAGCTACAACAAAATTACCAACCACGCCAACGGAAAAAAACTGGCTGACAGCATCAGCAATCTGATGCACAACAATCTTAATGTTATTGTTTACAATTTTGTGGATATGCTCAGCCATGCCCGCACCGACATGGAAGTAATCCGCGAGCTGGCAGATGATGAAGCCGCATACCGTTCTATCACTGTATCCTGGCTGCAACACTCACCTCTATTGGATATACTGCAACAGATTGCTGCTAAAAAAGGAAAGCTGATAATCACTACCGACCACGGAACTATCCGTTGCAAAACTGCATCTAAACTGGTGGGCGATAAAAACACCAATACCAACCTGCGTTATAAACAGGGTAAAAATCTGGCTTACGAAAAACGCGATGTATTTGAAGTAAAAAATCCTGCTGATGTTTTTCTGCCGAAACAAAATGTAAGCACCACTTATGTTTTTGCCAAAGAAGACAAGTTTTTTGCGTATCCGAATAACTACAACTACTACGTGAATTATTACAAGGATACTTTTCAGCACGGAGGAATTTCATTGGAAGAAATGTTGATTCCGTTTGTGGTGCTGAGTGCGAAGTAATTAAAAGGAGTACGAGTTTTTTCACTACGTTTGGTATCCCAAAAACCAACCATGAAGAAACTCTTACTCCTTTTTTTAATTCTGAATTCTGAACCCTGCATTCTTAATTCATCTTCACAAACCTTAAACCGTGGTCCTTATCTGCAAAGCCCGGGACAAACAAGCATAATTATTCGCTGGCGAACTGATATAGCCACTGACAGCCGCGTTTATTACGGAGCAACTTTAGGTTCAACGGCTAATTTTGTTGACAGCACCAATGTTACCACCGAGCATCGTGTAAAAATTTCAGGTCTCAGCCCTGCCACAACCTACTACTACAACATAGGCAGCACAACAGCAACATTGGGCGAACCCGATTTACTGATGTATTTCACCACCGCGCCTGACACCAATACATCAACACCCATAAGGCTTTGGGCAATCGGTGATTTCGGACATGGCAATCAGGCACAGGCTGATGTACGTGATTCGTATGAGCGCTTTGCTGAAAACGAAGGAGCTGCAAATCTATGGCTTTGGCTGGGCGACAACGTTTATCAGGACGGAACAGAAGAAGAATACGACACCAAAGTTTTTGACAGTGTTTACGGCTACAAACACCTGATGAAACATTTACCTTTTGCTTCCACCTCGGGAAACCATGACTACAACAGCATTTGTGCATGGGAACAACCCGGCTTATGCAGCACACACCCGGATGAACACACGGGTCCTTACCTTGATTTTATTGACCCTCCGACAGAAGGCGAACTGGGCGGAGTTGCTTCGCACCGCAAACTATTTTACTCGTTTGATTATGGCGATGCACATTTTACGGTATTGAATTCAGAACTGGGTTCACTTACCGCAGCGTATAACTGGATCGGACTTTTTAACAGCGATACTGCGTTTACTTCGCCTATGCTGGAATGGCTGAAAGCTGACCTGGCAGCTACAACAAAAAAATGGAAAATTGTTATGTGGCATCAAACACCTTACAGCGGTCAGGATGGTTTTACCGATAGTTTTTCTCAGCCCTTCTGCATTGCTTCACGCGTACATTTCAATCCGATTATTGAACGCTACGGAGTTGATTTAGTGCTGCTCGGACACGACCATAATTACCAACGGACCTATTTAATCAACGGACATTACGGCAATTCCAACAGCTTTCAACCAGGCATGATGCTTAACGGAACCAGCGGAAATCCTGATTTGGGTGAGTATTATTACAAATACATTGATGGCCCGATTAAAGACAAAGGAACTGTTTATGTAGTGGAAGGAAACTCAAGTGCCAGCAACGACCCAAGTCCGTTTGAACACCCTGCTATTTACTGGGGCGAGGCCTGCGCAGATTGTTACGGTTCATTTATTGTTGATATTAATGGCGACCGACTTGACGGGCGTTACCTGCACTGGAGCGACAGCATTCGTGATAAGTTTACCATCATCAAAACGGATTGGGCACATGCAGGTGTTGAAGAAGAAAACACTTCCGAAGTTTTTAAAATTTACCCCAACCCGAACAACGGACAGTTTACAGTTGAGTATACGCTTACAGAGAAAAGTAAGGTAAGCATTGATGTGCTGGATATCAGCGGAAGAATTATCAGTTCTGTTGCTGATACATACCACGATGCAGGCAAACACAACGAAAAATTAACTATCACCAAAGAGCATATTGCGACAGGAACATATTTTGTGAAACTGGGAATTGACGGAGTAAACCGATTTGGAAAAATAAAAGTGGAGTAAAGATGAAAAGGTATTTACTCCTTCTCACTTTCTTACTTTCTCACGCTCTGATTTCTCAGGCCCAAAGCATTCATCAGGAAGAATATCTTCGTTACAAACAAGCCGGCATCAGTGCTGAAGAATACGAACGCATCAATCAGGCTGCACACGTTACAGATGCAAGAGGCGGCAGCAATTGCAACCTGAATAAAATTGTTTTTGGCTGGCATCCTTACTGGCAAAACGGATATGAAAGCAATTATCAATGGGATTTACTTTCGCACCTCTGCTACTTTTCTTACGATGTAAATTACCTGAATGGAAATGCGCTTACCACCAACAGCTGGAGTTCGGCAAACGTT
This sequence comes from Bacteroidia bacterium, assembly GCA_050186075.1. GTDB lineage: Bacteria > Bacteroidota > Bacteroidia > SXHM01 > SXHM01 > SXHM01. Next base: position 243 of record JBFWYU010000023.1, on the reverse strand, counting down.
GTTACACAAGCATTGGCTAACAATGTAAAAGTAAGTTTGTGCGTTACCCTGTTTGACGACCATGCTGCATTTTTCGGAAACTCCACAGCAAAACAAACGTTAATTACAAACCTTATTAGCCTTGTCCAGTCGCGAGGAGCACATGGTGTAAACATTGATTTTGAAGCCGTGCCTTCCGGACAAAGCGCCAACCTTACTGCTTTTATGCTTGATTTGTGCAGCCAGTTTCACACGGCTATTCCC
>JBFWYU010000022.1:0-63570 GCA_050186075.1 Bacteroidia bacterium | reverse complement strand
CCCTCTTGGAAAAAGAAACCTCCCTCTTGGAAAAAGAAACCTCCCTCTTGGAAAAAGAAACCTCCCTCTTGGAAAAAGAAACCTCCCTCTTGGAAAAAGAAACCTCTCTCTTGGAAAAAGAAATCTCCCTCTTGGAAAAAGAAACCTCTCTCTTGGAAAAAGAAACCTCCCTCTTGGAAAAAGAAATCTCCCTTTTGGAAAAAGAAACACCCCTCTTGGAAAAAGAAACACCTCTCTTGGAAAAGGAAACGCTCCTCTCGGAAAAAGAAACGCCCCTCATGGAAAAAGAAATGTCAATCATGGAAAATGAAACGCTCTTCTTGGAGAAAGGAACACCAAATCTTACTAAAGAAATACAATTCTTATAAGCTATTGTTAACTCCAAAAGGCCATTAAAGCTTGTTCAATGTTTTTCAAGCCCTTAATTAGCCTACATTTGCGCCCTCTTAAAAATTAAATACATATACAATTGAACACATTTGAAACATTGGGAATTGACGGAAAAATCCTGAGCGCTATCAAGGACATGGGATTTGAAAACCCAATGCCGATACAGGAAAAAGCCATACCCGAACTACTTAAAAACGATAGCGATTACATCTGCCTTGCCCAAACAGGAACAGGAAAAACAGCAGCCTTTGGTCTTCCATTGGCACAACTGATAGACTTTGAAAGCCCCAAAGCACAGGCAATTGTGCTGTGTCCTACCCGTGAATTGTGCATGCAAATCACAGGCGACATCACCAACTTTACTAAAAACATCAGAGGAGCCAACATTGTAGCCGTTTATGGCGGAGCAAGCATTGAAGGACAAATAAACCAGATAAAACGCGGAGCACAGGTTATTGTGGCTACTCCCGGAAGGATGGTGGACATCATCAACCGCAAAAAGGTTGACCTCTCTGAAATACAATGGGCCGTCTTGGATGAAGCCGATGAAATGCTAAACATGGGTTTCAAGGAGGATTTGGATATAATCCTCTCTAAAACTTCTGCTGAAAAACACACTTGGTTATTCTCGGCAACTATGGCTCAGGGCGTTGCAGACATTGCCCGCAACTACATGAGCAATGCCAAAGAAATTGCAGTAGGAAGAAAAAATCAGGGCGCTGAAAACATCAGCCATATCTATTATTTGGTTCATGCCCGCGATAAATATCTTGCCCTTAAACGTATTGCCGATTTTAACCCCGATATCTATGGCATTATCTTTTGCCGTACCCGTGCCGAAACACAAACCGTTGCCGATCATCTTATAAAAGACGGTTACAGTGCCGATTGTATTCACGGTGATTTATCACAAGCGCAGCGCGACAGCGTAATGAAAAAGTACCGCAGCAAAACCATTCAGATGCTGGTAGCAACCGATGTAGCTGCCCGTGGTATTGATGTGGACGATGTTACACACGTAATCAACTATAGCTTGCCCGATGAAGCCGAGAACTATACCCACCGCAGCGGAAGAACAGCGCGTGCAGGTAAATCAGGTGTTTCCATTGCTATCATCAACATGAAAGAGATTGGTAAAATCCGTTTCATTGAGCGCATCATTAACAAGAAATTTACAGAAGCAAAAATCCCGACAGGAAAAGAAATCTGCGAGAAGCAATTGTTTTCGCTGATTGATAAGAGCATCAATACTCCAATTAACGAAAAGGAAATTGAGCCGTATCTGCCAAAGATTTTTGGTCAGTTAGAGCATTTAAGCAAAGAAGATATTATCAAACGATTGATCTCGACCGAGTTCAACCGCTTCCTTGAGTATTATAAAAACTCAAACGATCTTGCTGGCGACCGTTCACATTCTTCAACTCATACAGCAGGCTTCAAGCGTATGTTTATCAGTCTTGGAAGATTGGATGGAGTTGATAAAGGACAGTTATTGAACATCCTTTGCACTGGTGCAGACCTTTCCAGCAGTAGCATCGGCAGAATTGATTTGATGAACAGCTATTCATTTTTTGAAGTTGATATTAAAGACTTAGAGAAATTGAAATCATCTTTTGAGCAACACGATTACAAAGGCAGAAAAATCAAGATAGAAGAATCAGAAAAACCTGCCGATTCAAAAAGAGAGCGCTATGGCGACAGAGATAGCAGAGGCGGTGGCGAGAAACGTGAATTCCGCAAGTTCGGTGGCGACAGAGGTGGCTATGGAGGCAAGCGTGATGGAGGAGGCGGAAGAGGCAGCTACGGTGGCGACCGCAAAAGCAGCGGAGGAAGTGACAGAGGCGGAGACAGAGGTGGCTATAGTGGAGGAGGCGAAAGCCGTGAAGGCGGTGCCGGTTCCAGACGCGATAAATTTGCTAAAGGCTCAAGACCGAGAAAGAAGTTCTAAAGACTGTTTAGTTTTTCAGCTAATAGCTTTACCTGATATTCCCGTGAAATAGAAAATAGCTCATCATCCGTAATGGATGTTTGGATAGAAATGCCCTGTTGAAATTTGGTGTAGTAGTTTTCAATTTCCTTAGCTACTTCGTCAGAAGTAAATGCAAAGGTTTGAATATCTCTCCCCTGAAAGAAGGGTGTTACTTTAGTAGGCTCTTCCTGTACCACTAAAATAGGATTACGAGTAGCTGCGTATTCGTAGGTTTTACCGCCTATGATACCTTTTTTCTGGCTTTTCATAAGGAGTAATAATAGAACAGAAGCATTTACTAAATAATGCACAAGTTGCTCATGAGGCAAACTGTCAATTATCTCAACTTGTGAAGAATATTTTGCTGTAAATTTCTCAATAGTGCTGATATGTTTACATGGTCTAAGTCTGATGCCTATAAATTTAATGCTGAGGTTTTCTGGTTTTGATTTAGCAATAAATTGTTCAATTCCCTTTAATAGTTCAACCACCGGTGATGAATCATAAAGAGTTCCGGAATAAACAAGATTGAATGTTTTGTTGTCATTCCTTGAAATAGTTTTGAATTCATCGGTTTCTGCTCCGTTTTTAAGTAAAAATTTCTTTATTGCAGGAACTTTGTATTTTTTCTCTATTTCATTAATCACTCCTTCTGAAACCGAGCTGTATATTAATGCATGTTTCAGATATTTTTTCTCAAATAAACTTTCAAAGGTTAAGCGTAATCTATTTATTGGTGATGCATTAATTGTATGATTAGTAGTCCATCCATCACGGTAATCTATCAGCATCGGAATATTAAATTCTTTGCTCAATGAATAAGCATATTTGAAAAGAATAAAAGGTTCTCCGGTTACCAGAATAAAATTGACTTTATTCTTTTGTAAATACTCATTTGCTCTTTTGCAGATGTAATATTTGTCATCTGTTACTGGAAATAACCATTTAAAAAAAACTTCAGTAAATGAGATGGCTTTTCTTAGAAATACATACTTGTTAATGCCATGTTTAGCAATAAGCCTGTTTTTTAAAGATTGCTTTTCAGGTAATCTGATTAAAGTTGAAAAATCATTTTCTGTTGTTTCCTCTTCCCCCCTGTCGGCTTCAAAATACTCAGTTTGAGTAGTAATATTTTCTTTCCATTTTCTGGTAATAATAATCGGATGAAAACCGTATTTGGGTAAATGTTTGAAAAATGAAGCAGGTCTTTGTGCACCTATGGAGGGGAGAGGAGAAAAATCGTAACAAAGAATTAATACTTTCTTCATTACTTCAATATCTTTTTTACCACTCTTTTTATGCTGATGAAAATGTTGTAATAAGTAACAATGGATTTATAATCTGTATGTTTTCTGATAGGTTGTTTCATTAGATCATCAAAATCCTTTTCAGTGAGACCTAATTTTTTTATTACATATTCCTTATCATCTTTCAATTTGTCATTATCATAAGCGGGGAGTTTCATTAGCTCCAATGCTTCTTCTCTAGTAAGTTGACCCGAACAGATTAATGTTGAATAATGAGATTTTCGTTTATCAGCATGAAATTTTACAGGTAAAATATAGGATTGGTAAAAGCGTGTAAAAACCGATTCGTAGTGCTTTCCCCCGTAATCTCTCCACTCGAGTTCGTTTATAATAGTTTCTTTCGCTTTGTTTTTATTGTAATCTATATAATCAAGCAGTGGGATGGTTCGTATTCGTTTTATTTTTTTGAAATAAAATGATTTTAACTCTCCTAATGTTGGGAAGGTTTTGATTGGTATTTTTCCAAATTTTTTATGGATATTTTTAATGTTAATAAGGTCATTTTTCAGATGTGCCCAATTAGGTGGTATTCTGCCTTCTGTTGCTATATTTTCACCACTTAAAATATATTTAATTCCGTGTTTTGATGCTGTTGAATAAAGAATTGCATTGATTGCATGATCTGTAAGAGCTTCTATATCTACTACTGAGGCTTTAAAATACGACAATTGTAAATCTTTAAATTCATTCCAGTTAATAACATGTGTGTACAGATCAAATCCTAATTTTCTTACAATACTTTCAATATTCTTTACTGCAAGTTCTGAGTTCCATCCATTGTCAAGATGAACAATTAATGGTCTTAATCCAAGTTCTTTTGCCTTATAAGCAACATAGCTGCTGTCAACTCCACCGCTTAATCCAATGATACAATCATATTCATTGTTTTTTCCTGTGTCTTTTATTTCTGCAATAAGTTTTGATAGTGCTGTTTCATTATTTTTTGTTAAGAATGTATGTCTTGCTGATATATCATCATACGCTTTGCACATATCGCACACTCCTGCTGAATCAAAACTGATCTCGGGATAGTCATTGTTATCAAGAATACAGCGTGAACATACTCTAAACAATTCGCTGTCTAATGCAAAGATTTCGTTTATGAATTTTTCGTTGTTTTTTACATTGTTGAACTTTAAATCCCATGTATTATAGGCATTAATGCAAAGTGTCTTATAGTCTGCATCACTTAATTTGTAAATTCTTTCAATAGCATTTTTCACCTCCTCTGAGGAAGGGTTAGAAGATAGAAGGATTCCATTTTGATAATTTTCTACAATTTCTTTGCTTCCACCTACATCAGTTGCAATCACGGGTATTCCAAAGGACATTGCTTCCATGATTGAAACCGGAAGACCTTCTGACCAACTGGTATTGATAAGAACATTAACATGATTACTTTTTATAAAATCAAAGACCTGTTGTTTGGATAGTGTGCCATGGAAATGATAAGTAACATTCTTTTTCTCAGAAAGAAGTTCTTTGGCATATTGTTCTATTAACACAGTAGTATCAATATAACCACCCAAATGATGCCACTCAATGTTAAAATCTTCTATTTGCGAGATACTTTGAACAACAAGTTCCAGTCTTTTTACTTTTGATATGAACGAGAGCGTAATAATGAGTAGTTTCTCCCTCTCTGGTATTTGCTGAGGAAAGTGATTAATAGAAGTCCCTAAATAATTGGATATTATTTTGGGGGGATTTATCCCGGGAATTGTTTCAAGTAAGTAGCCTCTGCCATTTTCTGATACTGTAAATGTTTTATCAATTGAATTTAATATGAAACTTCTGAAAGGAAGATAAGCAGGCTTATGTCTGTACATATATAAATCCCAGCCGTGAGCCCTTGTAAAGGTCTTTATTTCTTTATGTTTTTTTTTTAAAAGAGCCAGACTAAAGGTGAAGTAAGTACACCAATAAGTGTAAAAATAATAAGAACCTTTGTGAGTATTATCCTTATTGACGATCTCTTGCAGATACTTCATGAATTGCAGACCGTGTATAAAGTAAGAGAAAATAAGCTTAATCGATGAAAAAGCTAAGGGTAGTTTATACGCATTTCTTATGTTTTTCAACTCGTCAACTAGTATAGAATTTGAAAGAGAAAAACGAATGGCTTTTAGTTTTGCTTTTAGATTGTTCTCGGAACTGTAAAACTGAAATTCTACGTTCTCAGGAACAGGAAATTTTGGGGATTGGTTTTGAATGTGTACCTGACTTGTTATAATAAGAGTGACTTTCTCAAATCGTTTAGCAAGCGCTATCAACTCATCTTCCAGAAAAGGTTCCCCATTTCCATAAGGATAGTCAGAAACAATAATATAAAGCCTCTTCTCGTTCAGCATCTGTCAGAAAATAATTGATGTCGCTGCAAAACTATTCATTTACACTTCAATAAAAAGCTTTTTCAGTTCAGGTGTTGGTATCATGCAGCTTTCCTGTTTGCCAAACCAGCGGTAGCGGTTACGTGCTATATAATCATATATGCTGTCGCGTATAAATCTGGGAATAATGATGAATGCAAAAAGTATTGAATATATTCCTCCCATGCGTTTGGCAATTCTTAGTGCAGCTTCAGATTTTAGTTGAACAGTGTTGTTTTCGAAAAGCATAACACTGTCAATATTCTTATCTGCTAAATTAAATTTGTTAACGATGCTTTTTCCGAATTCTGATTGAAGCGAAGCAAATCTGAAAACACCTTTTTTGTCGTGTTTAATAATAAACTGAACAGAAGCGTTGCACAAATTACACACACCATCAAACAGAATAATGGGATTATTAAACTCTTTCATTCTAATGATTCACGACAAATTTTTTCACAACTGAATTTGTTTTTGTCTTCATAATGATTACATAAATTCCTGATGAAAAAGCAGAAGTGTTTAAAGTCAGATCTGTTTGTCCTTTCTGTAATTGAACTGAATATATTTGTTGACCTGTAATAGTATAAATGTTGGCAACAGCATTGCTTTTGAGCGCTTCTGATAAGTTTAATGTTACACTTTCATTGCAAGGGTTTGGGAATAATACAACATCAATGTTTTGAGTTTCGTATTCTTTAATTCCGGTTGTTATTCCTGTTGTGTCGCCCTTGTAATAACTTACTCCGCCTGTGTAATTTCCAATTGCAATGTCCATCAGATTGTCGTTGTTCAGGTCGGTGCCGCAAACACTGGAACGCACCCCTTCAAACAATTCCAGTTCACCTTTTTTAGGAAAAGAGGGACGAAGTGTTAGTTTCATATTTGGGCGCAGCATTGTCGAAGTGGTTGAATTCATTGAGCAGCCAACTGTATTGTTGGCAGAAGATGCAACGTTGGAAATAAATGAGGTTGAACTGCAATAAACGCTGCTGCTTGCGGTAGAAGAAAGTGTTGTGTCAAAACATACCTGAACCAAAACATCCGATACCGCATCCCAGGTAAATTTCTGGTCAAATACAAATTCTTTCCAGCCGGTTGCATCAATCACAACATCTTCAAAAAACACAGTTGTAAAATCCAATGTTTCAAAATCAGTAAAGTTTCCGCTTCCTCTATTGGCAAGGCTGATTTTAAAATTGTCAATTGTTCCGCCTGCAGCAGAAGCAACATTGAATGCCAACTTTTCAATAATTCCATTTTGAAAACCTGATGATTGTAATTCTTCGGCTTTAATCAAAAACTGGTTGCGTCCGTTTTTGAATTCAGTACCAAACGGAGTAGTCAGTGCATCTGTTGAAACGGTTGTTCCTTGTCCTATCTCAGCTTGAAGTTCAGTTCCGGCATTAAGCGTTTCTTCAATGTTGATGTATTGATGGATGTCGCCACTTTCAGAGCCCACAAATAGTTGCAGCTCGTCATTCAATTTAAACATAAAAGGAACACTGTATCCTATGTTAAAGCCAGCTTTTCTTACGTCTACACCGCCAAAGTCTTCTGATACTGCTGTAAATACCGGGTTATTGGCACTTCCGGTATTTTCATAATAATTCAGGTTGCCGTTGCGCTCGCCAATAACAAGGTCTAAGAGCGTGTCACCATTCACGTCAAAAAGTTGAGGTGCTGCATTCCAGCCTACATCAATGAAATTTGGCTGCGAAAGAACAAAACTTGCAGCTTGTCCGGGTTGGGAATTATTTTCAAAAATATGGATGTATCCGTCAACTCCACCGATTATCATTTCTGAAACATCGTCTCCGTCAATATCACCAAACGTAGGAATAAGGCTCTTGATTCCCAGCGACTGAATTCCTGCATAATCTCTTGTTACCAATTGAAATGAAGGATTATTTGCTGTGCCGGTATTGCGGTAATATGAAAGATTTGACTGGTAATTTCCGTTAGTAGAATAATAGCCGTAGTTACCTACAATTAAATCTTCCAATCCGTCATTATCAACATCAAAGAAAACAGGAAATGAAACTTCACCAACTTCAATCATATTATCCTGCAAGAAGTTGTTTTGTGAGTATTCAAATTCGGGCAGTGATGTAATCCCATTGTTTTTGTAAAGCCACACGCTGTTAAAGTTCTCTGTTATATTGGTAGTGTTGGGGCTAACAATAAGGTCTTTTACATTGTCATTGTCTACATCTTCATAGTATGCACCGGGAAAAACAGCTACATCTGCTGCTGTTGTGTTTGGCGGAGCAGCCTGATTTTGTTCAAACATATGCGCATCCTGTGGAGTGCCATCATTAGAAAGTAGTGTAAGGTTTTTGAAAGAAATATCCCCAAGCATAAATTCTTTCACGCCATCGTTATTCATATCTAGTGCCAGCGTTGTGGAGCCGCTGTGGCGGTTATTGCTTTCATCGCGAAATTCGCCCCAGTAGCAAGTGTCTAAATAAACAGCATTTGAAGCAGCATTTTCAGAAAAGCCTCCCCAGCATTGGTCATACAACATAAATTCGAGGCTGTCGCTATGACCGTAAAGTTCCTGACTTTGGTTGCTGTGATATTCAATCTGCAAGCCCGATATATGAAATGTAAGTACATCTAAATCTCCGTCATTATCCACATCAATAAAGGTTGGCAAATCAACCGGGCTGATGTAAAGTGCAAGGTAATTTGGGTTGTAGAATGATTTCATAAATGAAGTCATTAACTCAAACGTTACACTGTCGGCAGTTGAGGTGGTGTTGCGGTAAACAGCTGTTGCTCCGTTTGAGTAAGTGAAAATGTCTTTTTTGCCATCCATATCATAATCGCGCAGCAAAACCCAATCGTGCAAAGTGCCTCGGTCGTCATGCTGGTTTACAAAGTGTGTTCGGTATTCGGGTGCAAGCGTATAGTCAATTGTTCCGGCAGTTCCGTTATTAATGAAGGTTGTTATCTTATTTCCGGCACGGTCAAAAACAAACAGGTCCTCAATATTATCCATATTCAAATCAATGGTTGAAAACTGGCAGGAATTAAGGCCGCCCGCCCAGGGAAATTTCAATGTATTACTGTTTATTGTTACAGGAATTGAATCGTAACGATTAAAGTAGGGTTGAGCCGATGAAGTATGAATTAAGAATGCAGAATTCAGAATTAATAGGAAAGTATACAGGCGTAATTTCATGAAAGCGTGATTAGGGCTTCAAAATTAAGAATTTATTAAGCCTGATATTTTTATTCTTTATTACTCATTTTTCCTATTTTCGCCTGAATTTTAACCACTAAAAATGAAATACTTTTACCTGATTCTGATTTCTGCTCTTTCGCTTAATGCTTTCGCGCAAGGTGAACAAGGCCACAATGACTACAATTCAAGAAGTGAGCTAAACCCTCAGTTTGCTCCGTTTTACCATGGTGTGGCTTCTTTCGACCCGCTGCCTAACAGTGTGCTTATCTGGACACGCATAACGGTTGATAATCCCGGTTCGGTAGATGTAAACTGGCGTTTTGCAACCGATACATTGTTCAATAATATTGTTGCTTCCGGAACTGTAACCACTGAAGAAAACAAAGATTACACGGTAACAGTAGATGTTACAGGCTTGCAGCCTGACACATGGTATTACTATGAGTTTAACAATAGTGGCAGAAATTCATTGATAGGAAGAACCAAAACTGCTCCCGTTGGTGATGTTGACAGTTTGCGTTTTGCAGTAGTTTCATGCGCTGATTATGAGAACGGATATTACAATGCATACCAGCATATAGCAGAGCGAAACGATATTGATGCTGTTCTGCATTTGGGCGATTATATTTATGAATATGCTGCCGGTGGCGCAATATCGGGTCGTGAGCACGAACCTGTTACTGAAATAGTTTCGCTTGACGATTACCGCACCCGCTTGTCGCAATACCGCTTAGACCCTGACTTGCGTTATGCACATCAGCAATATCCGTTTATTTACGTTTGGGACGACCATGAAATAGCAAACAATACCTGGCACGGAGGAGCCGAAAATCATACTGAAGGTGCTGAGGGTGTCTGGGCGGACAGAGTTGCAGCTGCTCACAGAGCCAACGATGAGTGGTTGCCTAAACGTTTAAGCAATCCTGCTGATCTTGATAAAATATACCGCACCGTGCGTTATGGTGATTTGTTAAACTTATACATGTTGGATACGCGATACTATGCCCGTGATGAGCAAGGGGCAGGAGCAGAGGAAACACGCGACCTTATTGGTAATGAGCAAATGAACTGGCTGACTGACCAGATGGATACAACTACAGTGTTGTGGAATATTCTTGGCCAGCAAGTGATGATGACACCATTAGTTGTTTTTGGAATCACAGTGAATAATGATCAATGGGATGGCTATCCGGCCGACCGCGATACGCTTTACCAGCGAATACAGGATGCAGGTGTTGAAAACGTTGTAGTACTTACTGGCGACATCCATTCTTCATGGGCCAATGATTTACCATTGAGTAATTATGATAATTCAGATGTGCAGAATGTAATCGGTTCAGTAGGTGTTGAGTTTGTTGCTACAAGCATTACATCTGGCGGAGCGCCTTCTGTACCTCAAAGTATTATTACAGGACAAAACCCGCACATCCGTTATGTGGATCTTGCAAAGCGCGGTTATTTATTGCTGGATGTTAACAAAACCCGCACACAGGGCGATTGGTATTATGTAAACACCATTACCGACCAAAACTTTACTGTTGAATCACCTGAGAATTGGTATGTAAACGAAGGCGAAACATTTTTGCAGGTGGCGCAGCAAGGTCCAAGTGTATATCTTGGCGAACTGCAACCGCAGGCTCCTTTATTGCCTAACAACCCTGTTTCAGTGGGCGAAAATGATCCGGTTGCAGCCTTGGTAGGTGTTTATCCTAATCCCTTTGTTGACCGCATTGTGCTTCAGTTTAATCTGTTCAGGTCAGAAGAAGTTTTGGTTGAGCTATATGACAACACCGGCAAAACAGTTTACAGCAAAAACCTTGGTAAAGTGCGTGACGGATTAAACTATTTTGAAATCCGTGATCTTAATCTTTCAACAGGTGCTTACTTCCTGTCAATGAAAGTGGCAGACAAGCAGATGAACAAAATTTTAGTAAAAACTAAATAATTTAATTTTTATCGCGTTAAGAATTAAACGGTTGTTGGTCGGTTTTTGAAAATTGTTTTAACAATTATTAAGTATTTTTAAATTCGCAGAGTTTCAGAGCTGATTTCAGCAGGGGCAGCGAAGATTTAATATGGGGAACGAAAGAGCATTTTTAAACGGTCTTATGGATGGCGATGAGGTGCTGTTAAGCAGAGAAGGCTTAATTACCAAAAGCGACATCCTCCATATTCTGCCTGAGATTGAAGCGCTCATCGATAAGTATAAAACCAGCAAAATAATCAAGCGCAAGATTGTAAACATTGCTATTGAAAGTTTACAAAATCTGCAAATACATTCGTTTCTTGATCACACCGAATCGTATGAGCAAAAGCCGCTTTTTGTTTTGAGTAAAGCTGAAAACGATTTTTATATTTCTATCGGCAACTTAGTAAACAATACCGAAATACCTTACCTGAGAGATAAGCTGGTAAAGATTAACAGCCTTGAAGAAGATGAGGTGAAATATCTGTACAGCGTAATCATGAAACAAACTTTTGTCAAGTTTAGCGACAAGGGAGGTGCAGGTTTGGGTCTGGTGGATATGAAGAAAAAATCAGGGCACCCGCTGCAATATCACTTCTCAAGAGTAGATGATTCGGTTTCGTACTTTGTACTGAAAGTGAAGATACCGATGAATGAAGACAATGCTTAAAACCTTCCAACTTTGCTAAACCAGCTCTTCAGGAAAAAACCTGTTCAACAGGCATTAGAGAATGACCCCGAACAGGCAGAAACGCATTCGCTCCATAAAGTACTTACCACCCGCGATCTTACCTTTTTTGGTATTGCCGCCATTATTGGTGCCGGCAGTTTCAGCAGCATGGGCGAGGCTTGTTTTAAAGGAGGCCCGGGTGTTGTATTTCTGTTTATCATTTGTGCGGTAGCCTGCGGTTTCACCGCATTGTGTTATGCCGAGTTTGCTTCGCGTGTGCCTGCTTCGGGCAGCGCTTATACCTATGCTTATGTATCGTTTGGTGAGTTGTTTGCCTGGATAATCGGCTGGGCTTTGCTGATGGAATATTCCATCGGAAATATTTACGTTGCCTTTTCGTGGAGCGGTTATTTTACCAACCTGTTGGAAGGCGTGGGGCTGCATCTTCCCGAGTGGCTGACTACTAATTACCGTTCGGCACACAACATGTATAACCAGAATATTTCCAGTGAGGGTATGCTGGCCTGGATGACCGCACCGCGCATTGCAGGACTGCGGATTATCTTTGATTTACCTGCTGTAGTTGCCAACATATTGATTACCGCTTTGGTTTATGTGGGCGTTAAAGAATCGCGTAACGCCAGTAATGTGATGGTGATGCTGAAACTGGCTGTTATAGTATTGGTAATTGGTGTGGGTGCTTTTTATGTGGACATCGAGAACTGGACACCTTTTATGCCCAACGGTTTTACAGGCGTAATGGGCGGTGTAGCTGCCGTATTCTTTGCCTTTATCGGCTTTGATGCAGTATCTACATTAGCCGAAGAAAGCAAAGACCCGCAACGCGACCTGCCCAAAGGAATGATTTACTCCCTGATTATCTGCACTGTTGTTTACATAGCACTTGCACTGGTGTTGACAGGCATGGTAACCTATGCGCAATTGGGCGTTAGCGACCCGCTGGCCGAGGTTTTTAAAATCCGAGAGGTAAAATGGATGCTCTACATTGTATCGTTGGTGGCAGTGGTGGCTATGACCAGTGTGTTGCTGGTTTTCCAGATGGGGCAGCCCAGAATATGGATGAGCATGAGCCGCGATGGTCTGATGCCAAAACGCTTTGCAAGCATTCACCCTAAATACAAGACACCCGGATTTGCAACCATTGTAACGGGTTTGGTAGTGGGTATTCCGCTCTTTTTTACTGACGAAAAATTTGTGCTGGACTTCACCAGCATAGGAACCTTGTTTGCCTTTGTATTGGTGTGTGGCGGTGTGCTGATGCTTCCGCCCAAACAACCGGGCGAGGGTGGCAAATTCAAACTGCCTTACGTGAACAGCAAATTTATTTTTCCTGCCATGGTAGTAGTTGCCGCAGGCTTGTTGCTGCAATTCAATCCCGAATTTGTGAGCAATACGTTTATCATCAACAGCGAAACTGCAGCTACCAATGTGCCCATGCTTATCTTCTTTTTGGTATGCATACTGCTGGCAGTATTTTCGTTTCTTAAAAACTTCTCCCTGATACCGGTGCTGGGTGTGGTATCGTGCTGCTACCTGCTTACGGGCATGGCGCTGAGCAACTGGATATGGTTTACAATCTGGCTGGTGATTGGTGTGGTGATTTACTTCTTATATGGATTTAGAAAAAGCAAATTGGCAACTAATACAAACTAAATAGTTGCCACAGATTCACAGATTAATGAAAGAATAAAAATCTGTGAATCTGTGGCCAAACAAAAATCAAATAACATGAAAAAAACACTCTTCTTATTCGCGGCTTCATTAGCCATTTACTCCTGCGGAAACAAAACAGCAGAAACTGCCACCGGAACATTTTACGGTGAAGAATTTAAAATTGAAAATGCTGTGGCAGCAACTGAACTTACAGCTCTGGCAAAAGAGGGCAAAGCCACCGATATAGTGGTAACCGGAAAAATAAATGAAGCCTGCAAAAAGAAAGGCTGCTGGATGACCATTGACCTGGGCAACAACGAAGAAATGCGCGTAACATTTAAAGACTACGCATTCTTTGTTCCCAAAGACTGCGATGGAAAAACGGCCACCTTTAAAGGCACAGCCACCTTTGACACCACTTCAGTTGCCGACCTGCAACACTATGCCTCAGACGAAGGTTTGGCACAGGAAGAGATTGATAAAATTACCGAACCCGAAATTGCGCTGGTGTTTGAGGCTACGGGGGTATGGATACATGCAAGCCAGGCTGAATTGGATACGCTAAAGCCTATAGAAGTAAGTAAGGAAGAGTTTGATTCTCTTCAGGCAAAGGTTCCTAAAGTAACCTATTAAGAGTTTATAAAACAAAAAATCCCTCTCGCCACAGGCGAGGGGGATTTTTTGTTTTAAAACTAGTCGTAGGTTATTTGTAAGCTGCTATGGGAAGTGATATTGTAATTCCGGTAACTTTCTGATATCATCCATTTCGCGGTCATTTATTAAGTATTCCTTTTTTGAAGGTGCAAGCTTTAGAAACTCATTTACCTCTCCGATAACTTTTTCTTTATTCTCAAGTTTCCAATATACCAGAGATAAAATATAATGAGGCCAAGGGTTGCTTTTGTCTAAATAAACAGATTGATTTAATGACGAAATAGCCTTATCATATTCACCTAATGCATAAAGTGCATAACCTTTAAGGTGGTGATTTCTTGAAATATCAGGATTTGTTTGAATGTCATTTTCATATTTGAGTATTAGCGATTCATAATACTTACGTTTTTCACTCAGAATTACTTGATTGTTGGTTTCAGATATTGTAGTTCCCGTTAGTCTGTCATTATTAAGAATTTCTTTTTGTGTAGCAGAGTCTAACTTTATATCAGGTGAATATTTGTTAATGATTTTTATAGCCCAGTCTTTAGTATTATGGTTATCACCGGATTCTTCTTTGTTAAGTATTCCTACAGCAAGTTCAATATATCTCAACTCTAATTCTGATTCTGCTTTAACTTCACCAAAATATGCAATGGCTAAGGGGATAAAAATTGAACCTATTGCCATTAAAGATGTTTTCATTATTTCTAATTTGCTATTATTTTGCGATTGTTCCATAAAATTAGTTTTTAAGTGTAAGTGTCAAAGCGATAGGCTGTTGTCATACTTTATAAAATTCAGTGCTAAAGTATTAAAGTCCCATTCCCAAGCAAAATAAATTTGCTTTTTAATTTCTTTCGTCTTTATATTTGTACTGCTCAGCGGTTAAATATATGCATTCAATGACGCATACTTTCTCTGTTTTTGTATCCATTTTCAATAGGCTTTCTTCTGTAAGCCTTGCTCCCGTTGAGATTTGCGGGGGGGGGGGGGTAATATATACCTTCTAAACACTTATAATTTCTTTTCCGGTTTTTTTGTCCGTTTAGCCGCTGCGTTCAATAGCGGAGCTAAAAACGTGCGTTTTTCGGTTTTGTCGGGGGTAAAAGGTGGCAAAAGGGGTTTAAGTACAAAACCTTCTGTATTCTTAGTGAGACGGTCATTCTCAGCGTTGAGCGTCACCTGCTGGGTGCTGAGCGCCACCTGCTGGACGCTAAGCCTCACCTGCTGGATGCTGAGGGGCACCTGCTACCCATTAAGTTTTACCTGCCGGGTGCTAATCTTTACCTGCTGGGTGCTAAACCTAAGCTGCTGTATGCTGATACCCACCCGCTCGCCACCGGGCATCATCAGCTATGCGCCCGGGTAGACCTGCCGGGTACTAAACCCAAGTGGCTGGGGGCTAAGTTTCTGCTGCTACCCTAATTTCAATCTTAAAATCAAAACCTTAATACAAACATTAAAACCAAAACACAATGAGTGTAACACCTGAAATGGCAAAACGCGAATATACAATTGCAGATGCCTACGAAATTCAATTTGCAAAAGACACCCACGATAATGTAGCGGTGGCTTCAACGCTTGCACAGTTTAACACCTTTGACCCTGAGTTTACCGCTGCTTTTCTGGCTGCCTTTTTATTGGCTATTGCCGAAGCCGAGGCTGTGCCCAGCGATGAGCAGGTAGAGGCCGTAATAAGTCAGCTAACCCAGGAGGTAGAGGATGCTATGGCAGCCTGCCGTAAAAAATATCAGGACAGTAAGTATTTTATTGAAAAAGCATTTCCTAAAAACAAGGCAGTGCACAATGAGTTTGGCTACGAAAAATACCTGAAAGCGCGCGATAATCAGGCTAAGATGATTGAGTTTATGAAAGATTTTTTTGGTGCTGCCACTAAATACAGTGCACAGTTAAATCTGGTAAATTATACGCCAGCCATGATAACTGAAATAGAAACTATCGGTAATAATCTGGATACTAAAAACAGGCAGCAAAACAATCATATCAATAATCAGCCTGTTATTACCAAAGAGCGTATTGACAAGCACAATATAGTTTGGCAAATTACCGTAAGACTATGTGCGGCAGGCAAAATCATTTTTTATAATAATTACTCTGAATATCAGAAATACCTGTTGCCTGCCAGTGACGAAACCGTTCCGTTTATTGTACGCGGAAAAGTTACACAACCTGTTGTAGGTCCTTCGGGAGGCACCCCCGATCCTGTGGAAGGTGTAACTGTAACCGTGCAGGAAATGCCTGCTATGCAAACACAAACAGACAGCAACGGAAAATATGGTTTCGGAAGCCTGCCTGCGGGTACTTATACCTTGCATTTTCATAAAGCAGGGTATAATGATGTGTATGAATATGGTGTTGTTATTACGGATATTGAGCATCCGGTGGTAAAGAATGTAACATTGATACCACAGCCTTAATTTTAAAAGATGAACGCCCCTCGCCTGTAGCGAGGGGCGTTTTTATTGATGAACTCACACGAAATTTTTCTCTTAGTCTTTGGAATATTCTTCCTCCTGCTTCATGGACTTGAATATTAAATAAGAAGCCCCGCGAATTTCGCGGGGCTTCTTATTTAGATAAATTATTTCTTCTTTTTTGAGGCTTTATCCTCAATCAACATTTTCTTATGTCCATCTTTTAACTCTTTCTTTACATCAGAAAGTTGTTTTTCAAGAGGTAAGTTTTCTGGATTTTTGCCTACGTTTTTCTGAATAATTTCCCGAACTTCTTTCCCAACCTGAAAATGTGTTTGTTCTAAGTTTGATTGTCCTATTATTCCTTTATTTTTTATCCTTTCTTCCGTCTGAGTTACTCTAAATAGATTCGCAGCTAATTCTGTTCTACCCATATAATCCATTAGCTTCCCTTTCTTAACCCCACGTTTTTTTTCTAATTGCCATGAAGGCATATTATACATGCCAATATATCCTGCATTTTGAAATTTAGCAAAGTCTTCCACCTTAGCCTGTTTAACAACAGCAGCAAGCGATTTATTTCCTTCTGTTAATTCTTCTCTAATTAGTAATCTTTCAATTTGATCACTATTTTGAATATAGAGTTCAAATTTTCTTGTTTGTTGAGCAAAATAAACTTGTGCTTGGGCAACTTCAACCTTTTTAGGGTCACCATTCATTACTGATATGTAACAAGCAAAACGAGATAGTTTAAAATCTTGAAAGCTATGCCCATCCTTTTCCCTTTGTTCTGCTATAATATTTTCGTAGTGAGGAATACTTAAAGATACAAATGCTTTTGTTGCTCGATCTAAGACTTTATGAAATGACTTCATGTCTTTGTAACCAAGCATTGTCATTAGGTCAGATGCCCACCAGAAAGTTATCCCATTTTCATTTTTAAAATCTTCAAATGACAATGAGCTATTATTTGTGTTTTGTATTTCGTCCATTTTGTAAATTATACCCTACAAAAATACAAAAATATATTTTTGAAATCTTGCTTTAGAATATCCTTTTGACCTAAGAGCTTTGGATTTTTAATCCTGCTAAAGTATCATCCCCACAATCACCGCAGTAAATGCAGATGCCACTGTGCCACCAATCAGGGCTTTTATACCCAGTTCGCTGAGGTCGGTTCTGCGGTCGGGAGCCAGGGCGCCAATGCCGCCAATCTGTATGCCTATAGAAGCAAAGTTGGCAAAGCCGCACAGAATATAGGTTGCCATCACCACCGATTTCTGCTCGTGAAAAATGTTGGCAGTTTTCATGGTGCCCAAGGTGGTGTAGGCCACAAACTCATTCAGGATGGTTTTCTCGCCCAGCAGTTGTCCTACCAATACCATGTCTTCTTTGCACACGCCCATCAGCCAGCTAAGCGGGGCGCAGGCATAGCCCAGCATAAATTGCAGGGTTAGTCCGTCAAACTTATTGTTGCTGAAGTTGCGCACCCATTCATTCAGTCCAAGGCTTTCGGCAATCAGGTCTTTTATCAGGTAATTGAACATGGCAATAAAAGCAATAAACACCAGGAGCATAGCGCCTACGTTCACGGCCAGTTTCACTCCGTCAACCGTTCCGTTGGCAATAGCTTCCAGTGAGTTTTTGCCTATTTTTTCTTTGCTCAGTTCCAGTTTCTTTTCAAACTCTTCGGTTTCGGGCAATAGTATTTTGGCGGCTACCACGGCAGCAGGCGCACTCATTACCGATGCAGCCAGCAGGTGTTTGGCATAATAGAGTTGCATCACCGGGTCGTCACCACCCAGAAAACCAACATAAGCTGCCAGCACCCCACCGGCAATGGTAGCCATGCCGCCAACCATCAGACACAGTAGTTCAGAGCGCGTCATTCCGGCTATGTAAGGTTTTATCAGCAGCGGAGCTTCGGTTTGTCCCAGAAAAATATTTCCTGCAGCAGCAAGGCTTTCAGAGCCGCTGAGCTTCATCGTTTTGTTCATCACCCATGCAAAACCGAAAACTATCTTTTGCAGAATGCCGAGGTAGAACAGCAAACTTGTTAGTGCCGAGAAGAAAATAATGGTAGGTAAAATCTGAAACAGAAAAACAAAGCCTGCCGAGCCTCCGGGGTTTACCAAATCGCCCAGCAAAAACTGAGAACCCGCTTTGGTAAACGATAGCACCACCACAAAAAAGCTGCTTACCACATCAAAGCCGCGCGCAATAAAATCAACTTTTAAAACGCCCAGCGCAAATACTAATTGAAGCAGCAGACCAATGCCCACCAATTTCCAGTTTATGGCTTTGCGGTTGCTGCTGAAAGCATAGGAAATAGCTATCAGTGTTACAATACCAAGTATGCCGCGTAACACCGATTCAATCATCATAAGATTTGTGTTAAGATTGCTGACGCTTATCCAACTCCTGCTTTATGCGTCCTGCTTTTTCGTAAGCCTCGTCTTCAATGGCTTCTTTCAGCATGGTCTGCAACTCCTCGGTAGTAAGTTCCGAGTATTTATCCCCTTTTCCGGCTTTGGGTGTTTTCTTTTCGGCCTGCGCAGTTTCGGCAAATGCGCCACCTTCTTCCATTATTATACCTGCTGAAGAAAGAATAAACTCATAGGTATAAACCGGGCAGTTGAAACGGGTTGCCAGTGCAATGGCATCCGATGTGCGTGAATCGATTTCCTGCACATCGCCCGCCTCGTTCTGGCAAACAAGGTTGGCATAAAAGATGCCTTCCACCAGGTTATAAATCACCACTTCAATTACATTGATATGGAAAGCCTCAGAAAAAGATTTGAAAAGGTCGTGAGTAAGAGGTCGGGTGGGCTGCATCTTCTCCAGTTCTATGGCAATGCTTTGTGCCTCGGGTCCGCCAATAATAATGGGTAAACGTCTTTTCCCTTCTGCCTCACCCAACACCAGCGCATAAGCACCCGATTGTGTCTGGCTGTAGGATAAACCGATGATGTCTAATTTTATTTTTTTCTTTTCCATTCGGTGAAAGCAGAAGACTAAAGTAGTGTTTTTTTGCCACAGATTACACAGATTTTCACTAATTCTCCCGATAGCTATCGGGACGTGTTAATCTGTGTAATCTGTGGCTATAATAGTATTAATTAGTTATTGCTTGCTTTCAGTGTCTTGAATGCCTCAATAAGTTTAGGAACTACTTCAAAGGCATCACCAACTATTCCGTAGTCAGCCGCTTTAAAGAAAGGCGCTTCTGGGTCTTTATTGATAACTACAATCACTTTGCTTTGGTTTACACCGGCAAGGTGTTGTATCGCTCCCGAAATTCCGATAGCAATGTATAAGTTAGGACGGATAGCAATACCGGTTTGTCCTACGTGCTCGTGGTGCGGTCTCCAGCCGATATCGGCTACAGGGCGTGAGCAGGCAGTAGTTGCACCTAACAAAGTGGCAAGTTCTTCAATCATTCCCCAATTTTCAGGACCTTTCATTCCGCGTCCTGCGCTTACTACCAGTTCGGCCTCAGGCAGCGGAGCTACGCCTGATGCAGATGCACGGTTCACTTCTTTTACCACCAATGTTGAGGTTATACCTGAAAGGTCGGCACTGAAATCAGCTACTTCAGCACTTGCGTCAGTAGTTGCTACAGGAAAAGAGTTAGGCATTAAAGAGATTATTTTCTCATCGGTAAGGATGTTTACATCGGCATAAGCTTTACCCGAGAATACGTTTTTGCGGAGGATGAAATTTCCGCCATCAATGTTTGGCAGTGAAGTAGCACCGCTTACCAGTCCTGCTTTTGAGCGTGCAGAAAGGCGTGATGCCAATGATTTTCCGGTTGAGTCGTGTGCAAACACCACCACTTTTGCTCCCGCTGAGTTTGCAGCCTGTGCAATGGCAGCAGTCAACAGTTGCGGGTCGAATGCGTTCAATTTATCGTTGGTTATTTTCAGAACTTTTGCTGCTCCGTATTTACCTAATTCGGCAAGGTTATCAGAAGAGTTAACCACTAAAGCTACTGCGTTGGTTCCTAACAGTGAAGCCACTTTGCTTCCGTAGTGAATTGCCTCTAATGATGATTTTTTTACTTTTCCGTTGATGGTGTCTGCGTATATTAAAACTGACATGTTTTGTGTGTTTAAGTGTTAATGTTTGTCACCCTGAGCGTTCCCGATAGCTATCGGGACGAAGGGCTTTACTTTATTAATTAGATAACTTTCGCTTCTGTGTGCAACAAATTCACCAGTTCAGCAACATTATCAGGGCTGATCATTTTAACCGCAGCTTTTGCAGGCGGCAGGGTGAATACTTTTATAGAAGTTAGTTGAGCAACGTTTACAGGAGCAACAACGGTCAACGGTTTTGTGCGTGCTGCCATAATTCCGCGCATGTTAGGGATACGTGCTTCAGCCATTCCTTTCTGGCAACTAACTACAAATGTTCCGGTAACTTCTACTGTTTCGTAGCCGCCTTCGATTGAACGTTTCATGGTTGCTTTTCCGCCATCAACATCCAGTGTGCTTGCATGAGAAACATAAGGAACGCCCATCAGTTCGGCAATCATACCGCCAACTTCAGCGCCATTGTAATCAATGGTTTCTTTTCCGGTCATTACGATGTCATAGCCCTGTGTTTTTGCATACTCAGCAATTTGCGAAGCCACATAAAATGATTCGTTGCTGTTGCCGTCAATTCTCACTGAGTCGTTTGCTCCGATTGCTAATGCTTTACGGATAATCTGGTCGTTATCAGCCGGACCTACGTTAATAATGGTAACAGTTCCTCCTGATTTTTCGGTGATTTCAAGTGCGCGCACCAGCGCATACCATTCATCATAAGGATTTACGATAAACTGAACTTTATCTTCATTGAATTTTGTATCGTTCTCAACGAAGGAAATTTTTGTTGTTGTATCAGGTACTTTGCTGATGCAGACTAATATTTTCATTGCTTGAATTTTGTTAAAGGATTTTTTAAAACGGGTGCAAAGCTAATAATTTATGAAAGTAAAAAAGCGGATTTTTAAGATGAGTAAAATCAGCCTTATTGCATAGTAACAATTATACCCGAAAATGGTTTTAAAACAATGGTTCTTTCAAATTGGTACCCCATGTTTTTATCGGTTGAAAGTAACTTGGTGAAACCGCCCACATTCAACTGAATTCTTTTCTCCTGTTTGCTGAAGTTGATGAGCACCGCTAATTTTTCTTTTTCATTAGTTCGGTAATAGCCTAACACGTTGCGCGGAAGTTCTTTCGCGGGAATAACTTCCATTTTTCCGCTTTGCAAAGCAGAATGTTCGTTGCGCAGTTTAACTAGTTTGCTGATGAAATTAAACATGGAGTTTTCATCAGTCTTTTGTGTTTCAGCATTTGCCGTTTTAAAATTCTCTCCAACCGGAAGCCATGTTTTATCGGCAGCTGAGAAGCCTGCATTCTTGGAATTATTCCATTGCATGGGTGTCCGCATTTCATCGCGGTTCATGGTTTCTCCCGCCATGTCAACCAGAAAACGAGGCATTGCGGGATATAAATGTGCCACAGGGTCTAATGCCTTGCGGTAAGGCATGCGCACATCGGTCATACCCAGTTCTTCGCCATAATAAAAGCAGGGCGTTCCTCTTGCAGTGAATTGCAGCAGGTGAATAAGTTTTGCTTTATCCAGGTTACCTTTCAGTCGCCTTGCCATGCGTCTGCGGTCGTGGTTACTAAATACATAAACAGGATTGAAGGGCGCAGGGAAATCTTTTTCCATGCTTTCAATCAGTTCGTGAAAATACTTAGCCTTGAATTTGAAGCGCAGCATTTCAAATTCAAAAGCAAGACCAAGTCCGTCATTCTTTTCTTCACCCAGAAAACGCTTTATCATCTGGTGGTTTCCGAATACTTCGCCCAGCAATACTTTATCTCCGAATGAGTCGCAAACGGCACGCAACTCTTTTGCAAACCCAAAACTTTCGGGTTGATTGGTAATACCTTTGATGGTTTTACGGTATTCTTTTGCATCGTGTTTTTCCATAACAGCCTTACGTGATGCAGCATTGTTGCGGAAAATAGAATCCTTGTAAATAGAGTTGAACATATCTAACCGGAAACCGTCCACACCTTTGCCAAGCCAGAATTTCACCACACCAAACATTGCCTCTTTCACTTCGGGGTTGCGGTAATTCAAATCAGGCTGAAAAGGCAGAAAACTTGCCCAGTAATATTGGTCGCGCTCTTTGGAATAATGCCAGCCTTTTTTCTTTAAAACTGATTTCCAGCCGTTGGGCTTGTCGCGCCAGATATACCAATCCGCTTTTGCATTTGTTTTTGACGATGATGATTCTTTAAACCATGGATTTTCGTCAGAAGTATGGTTCATTACCATATCAAACACGATTTTCATTCCGCGTTTGTGGACTTCATTCACCAATGTCTGCGCGTCTTCCAGTGTTCCGTACTCAGTAGCTATATTGGTGTAATCCGAAATGTCGTAGCCGAAATCTTTTTGCGGTGAACCAAAGAAGGGCGAACACCAGATGGTCTCAAATCCTAAAGACTTGATGTAGTCTAATTTCTGAATAATGCCTTTAATATCGCCAATCCCGTCACCATTGGTATCGTAGTAGGAGCGGGGATAAATCTGGTAAATGGTGGTTTGGTGATACCAGGGTTGGGCGGAAGTTTTCCAAAAAAAGGAAAACAGAAAAATTAAGGCAATTGAAAATCTCATTGTAATGAAGCTAGTTTGTCGGACTAAGGTTTTCAAAAGTATAATTCTTTCTCTTTTCTTGAACATAGATTTCTATTAGCTTTGCGCTGCAATGAAAAAAGTAGTTTTACTCTTTCTCACTTTCTCACTTTCTTGCTTTCTTACTTCTGCGCAAGTGAATGTAAAGGACTCCATGGTTACAGTTCCCATGTTTACTTTTTCTTATGGCGTTCAATTGCCTGCCGGTGATATGAAAGACCGTTTCGGAGTGAGTTCCAGCGCAGGTGTTGACTTTATGGTGAAGAATAAAAAGAACTGGGTTTTCGGTGCAGACTTTCATTATATTTTCGGAACCGATGTAAAAGAAAATACCATTCTTGACGGTATGAAAACCGAGCAAGGTGAAATCATAGGGCAGGACGGACAATTTGCCGACATCGCCATTTTTGAAAGAGGTTATACTACTTGCTTGAAGGTTGGTAAAATATTTCCGCTAGGCAAACCCAACAAAAACTCAGGAATTATTTTTACAACAGGAGCAGGTTTTATGCAGCATAAAATACGAATTGATGTTGCCAACAATACAGCACCGCAACTGACTAAAGAAACCAAGAAAGGCTATGACCGGCTGACTAACGGCTTTATGCTCGACCATTTTCTCGGTTATATGCTGCTTGGTAATAAACGGCTGCTCAATTTTTACGGAGGTTTTGAATGGACGCATGCCTTTACACAAAACCGCAGAGATTATAACTGGGACACGATGCAGCACGATACGCAAAAACGCTATGACATGCTTTACGGAATTCGTATCGGCTTTATCATTCCGTTTTATAAGCGGGCAGGAAAAACGTATTACTACTAAACTTTGCGCTTCTGCGCCTTTGCGAGAAACAATTGAACATCCTATACAACCTTGCAATTTTTCTCTATACGCTTTCTCTTCGCATCGCTGCGTTGTGGAACAACAAAGCCCGCAAGTGGGTGGATGGTAGAAAAAATATTTTTAGTGAAATAAAAAGTAAGGTAAATCCTCAGGAAAAAAAGGTGTGGTTTCATTGCGCTTCCCTGGGTGAGTTTGAGCAGGCAAGACCGGTGATGGAATTATTCAGGCAAAGAAATCCATCATTTAAAATTCTGCTCACGTTTTTTTCACCTTCAGGTTATGAGGTGCGCAAAACCTATTCCGGTGCAGATTATGTTTTTTACCTGCCTGCCGATACTGCTGCCAATGCAAAAGAATTTATTCAATTGGTTAAGCCTTCACTTGCAGTTTTTGTCAAGTATGATTTCTGGTTTAATTACCTTCAGGAGTTGCAAAAAAATAATATTCAGGTTGTAGTTTTCTCTGCTGTTTTCAGAAAAGATCAATACTTTTTTCAGGAATATGGTGAGTGGTTTCTAAAGATTTTATCTAAGATTAATCTTATTTATGTTCAGGATGAGGCGTCACGAAAACTGCTTAGTAAGGCTAAGTTTAATAATGTAATAGTTTGCGGTGATACCCGTTTTGACCGCGTTATGCAAATTGCCGAACAACTGGTTAATTTTCCTTTGGTTGAAAAATTTAAGAATACTACAACCACAATTATTGCAGGCAGCACATGGAAAGATGACGAGCGTATTATAATTGAACTGATTAAAAAACGGAAGCAGACAATGAAATATATTATTGCACCGCATGAAACAAATGACAATAGGATTGATGAATTGATTGAAAATATTCCTCTTGCCTCATTGCGTTTTTCACAAGCGAATGAAAATAATGTTTCAACTGCCGATGTGCTGATAATTGACAGCATAGGAATTTTGTCGCAGCTCTATCGCTATGCAGATGTGGCATATGTTGGCGGTGGCTTTGGAAAAGGAATTCACAATATTCTTGAGCCCGCAGCTTTTTCCGTGCCTGTAATTATAGGTCCTAATTATAAAAAGTTCAACGAAGCAGTGGAGATGGTAAATCTGAGCATGGCTTTTACAATCGATAAGTTCAGACAATTGAATAATAAAATTACAGACTTGTTTTTTGTAAAAGGAAGTGATCAGGCAATCAGACGCAGGCTTTCGGAATACATGAAGTCTAAAACAGGTGCAACACAACAGGTTGTTGAAGGAATGGAAAGGATGGTATCAACCGGTAAATAAATTTTACTTTCGCAGGCACAATGAACATACGGGAAGAGGTTTCTCTCAAACACTATAATACCTTTGGAATAGCAGCAAAAGCAAAATATTTTGTCGAGGTTTTTTCCCTTGATGATGTACGTGAAGTTTGCTCTGATAAGCAGTTTGGCAGAATAAATAAACTTATTCTTGGTGGCGGCAGCAATATTCTTTTTACCAAAGATTTTGATGGTATTGTTATCAAAAATAACTTCAAAGGAATTGAGGTTTCGTCAGCAAATGCAGAACATGTTTTTGTAAAAGCAGGAGCAGGTGAAAGCTGGCACAGCTTTGTGTTGCATTGCATTGAAAATAATTATGCAGGCATTGAAAACCTCTCACTTATTCCGGGAAATGTAGGTGCCAGCCCGATGCAGAATATCGGTGCTTATGGTGTGGAAATAAAAGATGTTTTTCACGAGTTGGAAGCGTTGGAAATTGCTACAGGTGAACTGGTGACGTTTTCTGCATCAGATTGTAGTTTTGGTTACCGCGAAAGTGTCTTTAAAAATAAACACCGCAATCAGTTCATCATTACTTCTGTGACTTTCAGACTTGATAAAACTCCGAAATTCAACATCAGTTACGGAGCAATTGAGCAGGAACTGGAGAAAATGGGTGTAAAGGAATTAAGCATTGCTGCTATCAGTAAAGCTGTTTGTAATATTCGCAGCAGCAAACTACCCGACCCGAAACAAATTGGAAATGCCGGTAGTTTTTTTAAAAATCCTGTTGTGTCTCAAGAACTGCATGAGAAAATAAAAAATGAATTTTCTAATGTGGTAGCTTATCCTTCGGGGAATGAAGTGAAATTGGCTGCCGGTTGGCTAATTGAGCAATGCGGATGGAAAGGTTATCGCAAAAACGATTTTGGTGTGCACATAAATCAGGCGCTGGTATTAGTTAATTATGGCAGTGCAACTGGTGATGAGCTATACAATCTCTCGCAGGAAATAATGGACTCAGTGCATAAAAAATTTGGTGTTTCGTTAGAGCGTGAAGTAAATATTGTATGATTGCAATCCGAATGAAATCGTTTCAAATTAGTTTGTTGTTATTTTCCTTTTGTGTCCAAACTTTATTGGCACAAACTGCTGTTACGGCACCCGTTGCTGCAAAGCAGGCGGTACCATGCAACCTTGGTTCTATTTTTGAAAAAAATATTTGCAGTAATATTGAGAATAACCAGGCATCGCTGGTTAAATTTCAGTTGCAGAAGCGCAGTGCAGAAAATTCATTAGATAAAGTTAAAATATGGACTCAGGCAAACTATGCCTGTATCCGTTGTAAACCCCAGCCAGGCTTTTCAGGTGGAACAATGTTGCGCAAGTGCGTTTTAGAAAACGCACTAAATGTGGCATTCTTTCTGGTTTATGACATGAAAGTGAATATGAACTTTGTTGAAGATGATGGTCGTACTCTTTTAGATTGGGTTCAGGACGATACGGAAAAAACGTTTGAGGAAGCCTTTGAAACCGAAAATGAACAGGACAAGAAATTTCTCATGCAGACACTAAATAACAGCATGAAATTCTACAACTTATTTAAGAATAACGGAGCTAAGTTCAGTCATGAACTTCAGAAGAAGTAATCTTCAATCTTGCTTTTTTCTTATTGCCCATAATCCCCCGTAAGTCAGCGTTCCATTCAACAGTAATAGTTCGTTGCCGAACTTATAGCCGCCAAGCCACTCAACTGAATTAAGATTTATGTAGTAGCAAATCAATGGAGATAAGACACAAATAAGTGGAACTAATTTGTCATTTACTTTTTGCTTGCTGAAAAGTCCGAAGGCAAACATGCCCAATAACGGCCCGTAAGTATAGCCTGCCAGCATCAGCACCGTGTCAATAATAGCAGCATTGTTCATGGCTTTAAAAATCAAAATCACCAACAATAAAATCACGGCAAAACTGATGTGAATAATGTGTCGGATGGTGGTTTTCTTTTTTTCTGAATAATCCTTGTTTTCTGCATCCAGAAAGTCAATATAAAAAGAAGTAGTAAGGGTTGTAAGCACAGAATCGGCACTGGAAAATGTAGCAGCTGTTAAGCCAATAATAAATACTAATCCCGCAAAAGTTCCCAGATGTTGCAGGGCAAGCATTGGAAACAGATTGTCGGTTTTTGAAGGAATAGTAATGCCTTTGCTTTCGGAGTAAGCGTAAAGCAAAGCTCCTAACGAAAGAAAAAATACATTCACAATTGCCATCACAATGCTGAACCAGTAAATGTTTTTTTGTGCTTCGTCCAGCGATTTACAGCTTAGATTTTTCTGCATCATATTCTGGTCAAGGCCAGTCATAACAATGGCTATAAACATTCCGCCAAAGAACTGTTTCGGAAAAAATGATTTTGCCTGCCAGTCCCAGAAAAACACTTTTGAATAGCTGCTGTTGGCAACTGTCTCGGTCATTCCCGCAAAGCTGAGGTTAAGCTCTGAGCTTATTGCGGCTATTGACAAAACAACGCCAAGTAACAGAAATACAGATTGAAAAGTGTCAGTCCAGACGAGTGTTTTAATTCCGCCTTTGTAGGTGTAAACTAACATTAGAATAATGATCACTGAAACCGAAAGCCAGAAAGGAATTCCGAAATAGTCAAAAACGAAAAGCTGTATCACACCGGCTGCAAGAAATAATCTTCCTGCTGCGCCCAATGTGCGCGATAAAAGAAAAAAGAAAGAACCTGTTTTTTGTGAGTAGGCTCCAAAACGCTGCAATAAATAGGTATAGATGGAAGTAAGATTTAACCTGTAATATAAAGGGAGCAAAACGCTTCCGATCACATAATATCCTACTACATAACCCAATACTAATTGCAGGTAAGAAAAGTTGGAATTTCCCACTGCACCCGGCACTGAAATAAACGTAACGCCTGAAAGCGAATCGCTTATCATGCCGAAAGCAACGGCATACCAGGGTGAAGTTTTATTGCCAAGAAAATAACTTTTGTTGTTAGCATTGCGGCTTGTCCACCACGCAATAAGCAGCAGGATAGAAAAGTAACCGGCAATGCAGGCAATAATGAGCTTTGGCGACATGGGGCGAAACTACTAAAATCTGCTTTCGTGCTGATGGTTTATTCTTATTTTTGGCCAATGAATTTTTCCTCAAAATTGATTGAACAAGCCGTTGATGAGTTTGCTTCTTTGCCGGGTATTGGTAGAAAAACAGCTTATCGTTTTGTCCTTTATCTACTGAAGAAAGATGAAGATGAAGTACGGAAATTCGGGAATACCTTTATTCGTTTACGTGAGCAAATTAAGTATTGCGAGAACTGTCATAATATTTCAGAAATGCAGTTTTGTGGTATTTGTTCCAGTCATTCACGCGATGGTTCGTTGGTTTGTGTAGTGGAGGATATCCGTGATGTAATTGCCATTGAAAATACAGCACAATTTAAAGGTCATTATCACGTTCTGGGTGGAATTATTTCTCCTATGGATGGAATCGGGCCTGCGGAGTTGAATGTAGAAAGCCTTGTCAACCGTGTGAAGCGCGGTGATATAAAAGAAATTGTAATGGCGCTGAGTGCTAACATGGAAGGCGATACCACCAATTTTTATATTTTCAAAAAGCTGAAAGAATTTGATGTGAAAATTTCAACCATTGCACGTGGTGTTGCTGTTGGCAGTGAGCTGGAATATACGGATGAAGTTACGCTTGGGCGTAGTATTGTGAACAGAGTGCCTTACGAAAATTCACTTGTCAGATAAGTGATGCAACTATCCATCATCATTGTCAATTATAATGTGGAATATTTTTTGGAGCAATGCCTTCATTCTGTTCGTGCTGCAATGAAGAATTTAGAAGCCGAAGTTTTTGTTGTTGACAATAATTCAGTGGATGGTTCTGTGGAAATGGTTCGCAACAAATTTCCGGAAGTAAAGCTGATTGCAAACAAAGAAAACCTTGGTTTTTCAAAAGCAAATAATCAGGCAATTCGTCAGTCAACAGGAAAGTATGTTTTGCTGTTGAATCCGGATACAGTGGTAGAAGCAGACACTTTTACTAAATGTGTTGCTTTTATGGATTTGCATTCTGATGCCGGTGGTTTGGGAATAAAAATGCTGGACGGGAAAGGCAACTTTCTGCCCGAATCAAAACGCGGATTGCCAACGCCAATGGTTGCGTTCTACAAGATCTTCGGATTATCAGCATTGTTCCCGAAATCAAAACGTTTTGGCAAATATCACCTCGGCTTTCTGGATAAGGAGGAAACAAACGAAGTTGAAATTCTTTCGGGAGCATATATGCTGATGCGCAAAGAAGCCTTGGATAAAGTAGGTTTGCTTGACGAAGATTTTTTTATGTATGGCGAAGACATTGATCTTAGTTATCGCATCATTAAAGGCGGCTGGAAAAATTATTATTATCCTGAAGCACGTATCATCCACTATAAAGGAGAGAGTACTAAAAAGAGCAGCGTAAACTTTGTGTTTGTGTTTTATAATGCGATGATAATTTTTGCACGCAAGCATTTCTCACAGCAGAACGCAAAAACGTTTTCGTTCCTTATTAATATTGCCATTTACATTCGCGCAGGTGCTGCAATTTTGCGAAGATTTGTTGAGCAAATCTTTGTCCCTGCAATTGATTCATTATTGCTTTTTTCAGGACTTTATTTCATCGCTAATTATTGGGAAGAAACGGTGAAGGCAGTTGAAGGTGTGCATTATCCACCTGAGTTTTTGTTTGGCGTTTTGCCGCTTTATATAATTGTTTGGTTGTTCTCCGTTTTTCTCAGCGCAGGTTATGATAAGCCGGTTAAGGCTTCTAAAATTGTTCGGGGCATATTTATTGGAACGGCAGTTATTCTTGTCATTTATGCACTTCTTCCTGAAACATATCGTTTTTCACGCGCATTGATTTTGCTGGGAACGCTGTGGGCGATATTCTCAATGCTTGCTTTACGTTTGCTATTTCATTTGCTTAAAGTTAAAGGCTTTGATTTGGGAGCAGGAGCCAATAAACGTATCGTTATTGTGGGTAAGCAAGATGAAGCAAAAAGGGTAGGGGCTTTGTTGAATCAGGCAAAAGTTCAGCCTTCATTTTCTGGGTTTATTTATCCTTCAGAAATAGATGAAGGTAAAAGTTCAGATTATATAGGAACACTTGACCAACTTTCTGAAATTATTGATATTTATAAAATAAATGAAGTGATTTTTTGCGCCAAAGATTTACCTTCTAATGTGATAATTGATAAGATGTCAGCTGCTTCCAATTCACAGGTTGATTATAAAATTGCACCACCCGAAAGCCTTTATATCATTGGAAGTAACTCTATCAATTCACCCGGTGAATTATATGTAATTGATATTAATTCTATTTCAAAAAAAGTAAATAAAAGAAATAAGAGAATGCTTGATTTGATTGTTTCTTTTGTTCTGCTATCGTTGTTTCCGGTTCTGCTTTTTATAGTTGATAAGCCATTTGGATTAATCAAAAACTGCATGGCTATCTTTCTTGGAAAAAAATCATGGGTAGGCTATTATTTCCCCCGGGATGAGGATAAACAAATCTGGAATTTGCCTAAAATAAAAGATGCGGTTTTAAATCCGTTGGATGCAATTGACAAGCAGTTGGTGGATACTTCAACAATACAAAAATTGAATATGCTTTACGCTAAAGATTATCGTCTGTGGAACGATATAAATATTGTATGGAAGGGTTTGCGTGAAATGGGAAGAAGCACACAGGTTTAAAATTCACAATAATCTATACTTTTGTCCGCGAACCAATTTTTGATTTAATACAATGCCTAATACCGAAATGATAATGCCCAAAATGGGCGAGAGTGTAGCAGAAGCCACTATCATCAAATGGCTGAAAAAAGAAGGCGACACGGTTGAATCTGATGAAAGTGTGCTGGAAATTGCTACCGATAAGGTGGATAGTGAAGTTCCTTCTCCTGCCTCAGGGAAAATATTGAAGTTGCTTTTCAAAGAGGGCGATGTGGTGCAAGTGGGCAAAGTAATTTGTTTGATTGGAAGTGAAGCAGAGGTTGTAGCCAAGCAAGAAACCGTGATTGCCTCTGCAGCAGTTCCCGAAATTAAACAGGAAGCAAATCCAGTATCTCAGCAGGTCGTTTCGCGCTCTGCTACTCCGGTTATTCATTCAGATCGTTTTTATTCTCCATTAGTCCGCAACATTGCCCAAAAAGAGGGTATTGCACAGGCTGAATTAGATACAATTCAGGGGACAGGGAAAGAAGGCCGGGTAACTAAAAATGATATTCTGGCTTATTTGCCAAATAAAGGTAAAGTAGCACCAGTTACTAGGCCAAAAGTTGTCGAAGAACCAAAAGTTGTTTCAAATGGACAGCAACCTGTTTCTGCTCCTGTTATTCAGAAACCTGCGATAAGTGTGGGTGCAGGAGATGAAATTATAGAAATGGATCGCATGCGCAAACTTATTGCCGATCACATGGTAATGAGTAAACATACTTCGCCTCATGTAACTTCTTATGTTGAAGCCGATGTTACCAATATTGTTTTGTGGCGTAACAAAATGAAAGATCAGTTTGAAAAGAAGGAAGGAGAGAAGCTGACATTTACACCGATATTTATTGAGGCAGTTGCGAAAGCTATAAAAGACTTTCCGATGGTGAATGTATCGGTTGACGGAACAAAAATCATTATTCGTAAAAACATTAATATAGGTATGGCTACTGCTTTGCCAAGCGGGAATCTGATTGTGCCTGTAATTAAAAATGCAGATCGCATGAATCTTTACGGACTTACAAAAAGCGTAAACGATTTAGCTAATCGAGCTCGAAACAATAAACTCTTGCCCGATGAAATTCAAGGCGGGACTTATACCCTCACTAACGTTGGAACTTTTGGAAATGTAATGGGAACACCAATTATCAACCAGCCACAAGTAGCAATTATGGCAGTTGGAGCTATTCGTAAAAAGCCTGCAGTTATTGAAACAGAGTTTGGTGATACTATTGGAATTCGCCACATGATGTTTCTTTCTCATGCTTATGACCATAGGGTAGTAGATGGTGCTTTGGGCGGAAGTTTTGTAAGAAGAGTGGCAGATTACTTAGAACAATTTGATATAAACAGAACTATTTAAAAAAATAAGCGTATTGAGGGCTTATTTATTGGTTCTTGTCTTATGATAAGTCTGATTGGTATTAAAAACCTAAACACAAACTTTTCTATGAAGAAAGTTTTCCTCATTCTGCTTCTTGCCAATTTTCAATTGTCTGTTTATTCCTGTTATGCACAGGACGAAGACTATTTGAAAAAGATATTTCCTGTTGCTGATGAGCACCTGAAAAATGGTAAAATAGACCTTGCTCTGAAAAATTTTCTGGAACTGGAAAAATTGTATCCTGATAATGCACACATAAAGTACAAGATTGGAATGTGTTATTTCAGCACAACCAACCGTAAATCACTTGCAATACCCTACTTCAAATCAGCGTCAAAAGATATTTCAAAAGAGTTTGCCGAAGGAAATTACAAGCAGCAACAAGCCCCGCCCGATGCTATTTATAAGCTGGCACGCACTTATCACCTCGAATTTAAGGTTGATAGTGCCATTACTCAATACAAAAAATTTAAACCATTGGTACCTGAGTACGAAGTTGACTTGTTAAAAGATATTGACCGCCAGATAAAGATGTGTGACAATGCACGGGAAATTTTTAAAACACCTGTATCGTTTTCAATACAAAATCTTGGAAAGAAAATAAACTCAGCATTTGATGACTATTCAGCTGTTATAGACGCAAGTGAAACGATGTTGATTTTTACCTCACGCAGACAGGGAACTACAGGAAATTTAAAAGCAGATGACGATAAATATTTTGAAGATATTTATGTTTCAGTAAAAAATGAAAAAGGAGAGTGGGGCTCTCCAAACAATATTGGACCTAATATTAATACTGACGGGCATGATGCCTGCATCAGTTTATCAGCAGATGGTCAACAGCTCTTCATTTACAGGGATGATTGGGGCGATGGAAACATCTATGTAAGTAAATTAGAGAATGATGTGTGGAGCGAAGCTGTAATGCTTGGATCTGATATTAACAGTAAAGCATGGGAAACACATGCATCGGTTTCACCCGATGGACAATTGTTGTTTTTTACCAGTAACCGTAATGGCGGGAAAGGTGGTTTAGATATTTATTTCTGCAAAAAACTACCAAATGGAGATTGGGGGCTTGCACAAACCTTGGGTGATGTTGTAAATACCGAATATGATGAAGACGCACCTTTCATGCACCCTGACGGTAAAACACTTTTCTTTAGCTCAAAAGGACATACCAGTATTGGTGGCTTCGATATTTTCTTCTCAGTCTTGCAGGATGACGGAAAATGGATACAGCCCAGAAACATTGGTTATCCAACTAACACAGCAGATGATGAGGTGTTCTTTGTTGCTTCGCCTGATGGAAAAAGAGCTTATTATTCATCCTCAAAAGACAGCGGTTTTGGTGAAAAAGATATTTACCTCATTAACTTAGAACTTGAAATTCAGGAGCCGCTTACTTTATACAAAGGTAAAATTGAAAAAGAGCCCGATGGCTCTATTCCTAAAGTTACTATTAATGTAACGGACAATAAAACAGGCGAACTTTACGGAACTTATCGTAACCGAGCTGATAACGGAAGTTTTACGCTTATTCTGAAGCCGGGAATCACTTACAATATTGCTTATGAAGCCAATGGTTTCTTGTTTCACTCCGAGAATTTGACAGTTCCTCCAGGCACCTCTTATTTTGAAATAAATAAGGCTGTTAACCTTGAGCCAATAAAAGTTAAGAAACAGTAATCAGTTTTTTTTCTTCAAATAATAGGCTTTAATCTTCTTTTTGTCTATTATTGCTTCGCTTATCAAGGTTTAATTGATTTTTTTTGATGTTGTATCGTAATTTTTTTACGGTGTGGTGTTGATTTATTGTATTTTTACGGACAGTTTATGCGAGCAGGTTTACTTTTAGTAGTTTCAGGTTTATTTATTTTCAGCAAAGCAAGCGCACAGGTAACCAACGAAGCCGATTTTAAGAAGAAATTCGGGTTGGTAGATGGCTATATTTATGATGGCGATTATTTCAAGGCACTTCCGATTGCAAAAGAACTTTACGCATACGATACTACTAATGCAAATTTGGCTTACATGCTTGGAACTTGCTATCTTGGTGCAGATCCTGACAGAAAGAAAGCCATCCGTTATCTTGAACAGGCCGTAGGAAATGTATCGCTCATGTTTAAAGAGAGTGATTATAAAGAAAAAGCAGCACCGGGGATAACCTATTACAATCTGGCAAAAGCATATCATTTTTCCTACAGATTTGATGATGCAATCTCAAATTTCTATAACTACCGTTCGTTTGTTGATTTAGAAGATGTACAAACCTATGGCGAAGTTAAACGTCAGATTGAATATGCGGAAAATGCAAAGTTACTTATAGAAGAACCCGTTAATATTAAAGTTCAGTCATTAGGTCCTGTTATCAATTCTAAATACGAAGACTATAGTCCGGTTATATCTGCAGATGGCAATACGCTCATTTTTACTTCGCGCAGAGAGGGAACAACAGGCGGAAAATTCTTTCTTGACGGAAAATATTACGAAGATATTTATATCTCAAAAAAAGAAAGAGGTAAATGGATAACTCCGCGCAGCATAGGTGCTAACATTAATACCGAAGGACATGAAGCCACAATAGGTCTTTCACCTGACGGACAACAATTGTTTATTTATAAAGATGATAACGGAGATGGAAATATCTATATGAGTAAACTCAATGGTGCAGATTGGTCAAAGCCCGAAAAATTAGGAGGCGAAATCAACACCGCTTCATGGGAAACACACGCAACAGTTTCGGCTGACGGGCAAAATCTGTTTTTAGTCAGTAACCGAAACGGAGGTTTAGGAGGAAGAGATATTTATAAAGTATCACTACTGCCTGACGGCACATGGGGTAAAGCCGAAAATCTGGGGCCAACAATCAACACGGCTTTTGATGAAGAAGCACCATTTTTTGCGGCCGATGGAAAGACGCTTATTTTCAGTTCTCAGGGTCATAACAGCATGGGAGGTTTTGATATTTTTACATCTGAGAATATTGACGGCCTGTGGTCGACTCCTGTAAACATAGGCTATCCTATTAATTCACCTGAAGACGATGTGTTCTTTGTTACCACACCTGATGGGCAATTTGCTTATTATTCATCACGTATGGAAGGCGGTATGGGCGAAAAAGATATTTATCTTATTGAGCTTTCAGAGAAAAAGAAAGAGAGCCTGACGGTTATGAAAGGAGTGATAATTCTTGAAAATACACCTGAAATTATTGCAAACATTGTGGTAACAGATGCCCGCACAAATGCAGTTACCGGAATTTATAAACCACACAAACAAACCGGT
This sequence comes from Bacteroidia bacterium, assembly GCA_050186075.1. Lineage (GTDB taxonomy): Bacteria > Bacteroidota > Bacteroidia > SXHM01 > SXHM01 > SXHM01. Next base: position 27,720 of record JBFWYU010000022.1, on the reverse strand, counting down.
AGTTATATTTTTATTCTGCAGCCGGGAGCCGAATACAATGTGTCCTATGAATGCGATGGTTACGAATCAAAAGCAGAAAAAATTGTAGTTCCTGAAAATTCGAGCTATGCTGAAATAACTAAAGCTATTTTACTTGATCCTGTCGTTTGTGGAAGAGCAGAAGCTCCTCTGGTTGCACAAAAAGAGGAAATAAAAGTTGAGGAACAGGTAAAGGTAGAAGAAACAGTAGATCCTAAAGTTGCTGAACTTAAAGAACTCGAAGCCCAGTTGCTGGAGGAAGAAAATGCTCTTAAAATTAAACAACAGGAAGAGGCGCGTTTAGCAGAAGAAAAGCGTAAAACAGAAGAAACTGCAAAGGCAAAGGCAGATGAAGAAGCCCGTCTAGCAGCAGAGAAGAAGAAAGCCGAAGAACTTGCTGCAGCTAAAGAAGCAGAAGAAAAGAAACTTACTGAGGAGGCTGCTGCCAAAGCCAAAGCTGAGGAAGCAGCGCGTTTAGCAGAAGAAAAACGAAAAGCAGAAGAAGCTGCAAAGGCAAACGAAGAAGCGCGCCTTGCAACAGAAAAGAAGAAAGCCGAAGAACTTGCTGCAGCTAAATCAGCTGAAGAAAAGAAACTTGCTGAGGAAACTGCTGTAAAGGCCAAAGCTGAGGAAGCAGCGCGTTTAGCAGAAGAAAAACGTAAAGCAGAAGAAACTGCAAAGGCACAGGCAGACGAAGAAGCCCGTCTTGCAGCAGAAAAGAAGAAAGCCGAAGAGCTTGCTGTAGCTAAATCAGCTGAAGAAAAGAAACTTGCCGAGCAAGCCGCTGAAAAAGCCAAAGCGGAAGAAGTTGCTCGCTTAGCTGAAGAAAAACGTAAAGCCGAAGAAACTGAAAAAGCCAAAGCGGAAGAAGAAGCGCGTCTAGCGGCAGAGAAGAAGAAAGTTGAAGAACTTGTCGCATCTAAAGCAGCCGAAGAAAAGAAACTTGCTGAGGAAGCTGCTGAAAAAGCTAAAGTCGAGGAAGTTGCGCGTTTTGCAGAAGAAAAACGTAAGGCAGAAGAGGAGGCCCGCATAGCAGCAGAAAAGAAAAGAGCGGAAGAACTGGCAGCAGCAAAAGCTGAGCAGGAAAAGAAACTTGCTGAAGAGGCAGCTCGCATAGCAGAAGAAAAACGGAAAGCAGATGAACTTGCAAAGGAAAAGGCTGCTGAAGAAGCAAAACTTGCAGCAGAAAAGAAAAAGGCTGATGAACTTGCTGCACAGAAGAAAAAAGCATTTGAAGATTCATTGCTTGCAAGAAAAAATGAGATTGTTAAGCGATTGGAAGAGTTAAAGAAACTTCAGACGCAGAAGTCAACAGAGGTAGCTGAAGATACAAAAGCGGAGTTGGCAAAAGCAGCAGCAGAAAAGAAACGCGAAGAAGAGAGGCTTGCTGCTGAAGCACAATTAGCAGAAGATAAGCGCGCTGCAGAAGAAGCTGCACAAAAAGCTAAACAAGAAGAACAAAGGAAGTTAGCTGAAAAAGCTGCTGAAGAAAAGCGTAAAATAGATGAATTAGCCGCTAAAAAGAAAGCTGAAGAAGAGGCTAAATCTCAGGCTGAAGCGGTTGCAAATGCAAAGAGTATAGATGAGTTGAAAAAAATGAATCAAACATTGATTGCTGAAAATGAACTTTTGAAAAAACAAATTGCTGAAGGGAATAAAAAGATAGATCAGCTTACCAATCAGGTTGAGCAGCAGAATCAGAATTATAAAGAATTGCTTGCTAAATTTGATGAAATGCAAAAGCAGCAGAAGTATCAGAATGCAGTTCAGAAAACAGATTTCGAGTCATTTAAAAAAGGCGAATCTGTTGTGCTTAAAAACATTTTCTTCGACTATAACCTATCTATAATCAGAAAAGAATCTGAAGAAGAATTACAGAAATTACTGGTTTATATGAGAGAGAACAAAGGTGTAAAAGTTGAGGTAAGCGGTCATACCGATTCGCATGGAAATAACGACTACAATATTGAATTATCAAGAGACAGAGCAAATTCAGTTGTTCGTTATTTAACCAGCAGAGGAATTGAGGCAAGCAGATTAAAATCAGTTGGAATGGGCGAAACACAACCCATTGCTATAAATGAAAATCCGGATGGTTCAGATAATCCGGAAGGAAGACAATTAAACAGAAGAATAGAAATCAGAATATTGAACCCGGAATTGAAGAATATTAAAGTTGAAGATATTGAAGTGCCCAAAGATTTAAAACCAAAATCTTAATAAGATTGTTAGTAATCATTCGAAAAACATTTTACAGATTTTAAAATAATTGGTATTATTAACCCGAAATTAAAACCGGTGAAACCACTAAATAATTCGATATAACAAAATGCTAAAGACACCTACTTTATCATTCTTATTCTTTGTTTTAGCAATGTCAGCCTTGCCGGTTATTGGTTTGTCGCAGTCACGAGATATAACTACGACTCAGGAGGTAGAAGAAAAAGTTAAAAAAGAAAAAGAGGACAAGGTTTATAAACCAACCAAGCAAAAAGGTTTGGAACATTACTGGAATGGTAATTTCAGGGCTGCACTCGATGAGTTTTTATTGTTACTTGCTACTGATCCGCAAAATGTGGATTACAATTTTTATGTGGGTTGTTGCTATCTTGAAACTAATATTGATAAATCAAAAGCTATCAGTTATCTCGAGTTTGTTACTCAACAGCCTAAATATGATAAAGAGGCATTGTATCAGCTTGGGCGTGCGTATCATTTTGCACATCGTTTTGATGAAGCGATTATTACTTACAATAAATATAAAGACATTTTACGCGGAGCAAATGATAACATCATTGCAGGTGACCGCATGATTGAAATGTGTTTCAATGCTAAAGAGTTAGTAAAATACCCATTGGATGTTACTTTTGAAAATCTTGGGAGCCGTATCAATACACCGTATCCCGAGTATAACCCCTTTATTCCTGAAGACGAATCATTTCTCGTATTCACATCAAAAAGACCTGATTGTTTGGGAATTCAGATAGATTATGATGGCTATAAGACATCCGATATTTATCGTGCTAATGAGCGTAGAGGGAAATTTGGAGAAGCAAGAAATATAGGCTCTTCAGTTAATACCGAATGGTATGAAGAGGTTGTGGGTGTTTCGGCAGATGGAGAGGAAATGCTTATTTACATTGATAACTTCGATGGATATGATGATGTATATGCTTCTTTAAGAAAAGGTCGTTACTATGAAGAATATAAATCCTTAGGTCCGAATGTAAATTCTGAGGGAATAGAAACCTCTGCAGGGATGTCAACAGATGGCACTAAATTGTTTTTCTCACGTGAAGATAAAACATCTAAAGGCGGAACAGATATATATATGTCAAGAAGACTTCCCAATGGTGGTTGGGGTGAATCGGTTAATCTTGGAGATGTAATCAATACAAAATATAACGAAACTTTTCCCCACCTTGCTGCTGACGGCAAAACACTTTACTTCGCATCAGAGGGACATGTTAGTATGGGTGGTTTTGATATTTTCACTTCTGTTTGGGATGAGTTGACGCAAACATGGTCAACGCCAAAGAATCTCGGCTTTCCTATTAATACTGTTGATGAAGATTATAATATTTCCATGTCAACTACAGGTAGATATGGTTATACTTCTCAATTCCGTCCCGAAGGTTTTGGTGAACGCGACATTTATCGTGTCACCTTCAATGATGTGGAAGCTGAAAGATCATTGGTACGTGGTTCAATTACCAATATAGCAGATACACTAAAGTTGAATCCCAACTATAAATTCCCTGAATTTTTAATGTCGGTAACACACATGGAAACAAATGAATTGATTGGCTACTATAAGCCCAATTCAAGAACCAGCAATTATGTTCAGATATTACCTCCGGGAGAATATTGTGTTTATATACAGAATCCATTGTATTTTGATACAATGGGAGTTGTTGAAGTGTTAGGTCAAAGTTCTTTTATTTCCGAGATTATTCAGGATTATACCATGCGTCCTGACCCGAATGCCAAGTACAGAATGGATCAAACCTATGCAATGCAAATACCAAAAGTGGAAGAGCAGAATCTTACTCTTGCAGATGAAATTAAAGAGTTAGAGAAGGAGCTTCAGAAACTTGAAAAAATAAAAGAATTGGGTTACGACCCATCGTTGATGGATGTTGATATAACTAACACTAAGAAATTCAAACCAGGGGATAAAATCATTCTGGAAAGGATTTATTTTGATTTTGACAAAGACCTTATTCGCGAAGAATCAGTGGTAGAGCTTTCAAAACTTTACTATTTCATGACATCTAATCCTGAGATGATTGTTGAGGTTGCCGGACATACCGATTCAAGAGGAACAGATGAGTATAACCTTGACCTGTCTAGACGCAGAGCTAAGTCAGTTCAGGCTTGGCTTGCCGAGCGCGGTATTAAAGCTAAACGTGTTGTTACTAAAGGTTACGGTGAAGCTAAACCGATTATGGATAATATCAATGCTGATGGATCAGATAATCCGGAAGGTCGTCAGATGAATCGAAGGATTGAGCTTACGGTTTTAAGTGTTGACGGTAAAAAAATTATAACTACCGAAGGGAAATAACTTTCGGGCACAACTATTGCAAGTTGAAAAAATAGTAAATTAGTTGTCAATAATATTAAAGAGTTGAGATGAAAAAAATACTACTTTCCTTATTACTTCTTTCTCAATTATCATTATCCGGATTTGCTCAGGTTTTGCTTGAGGAGGATAGACCTCCTGCAGGCAGTATTCCAGGGAAATTGGTTATTAACGGTTCTGCACAGGAACTTCAGGATAAGTTGAAGAATGTTGTTGTTATCCTTTATCAGGATATTGATAAAACAGGTAATTGGGTTGAGGTAGAAAAACAACTTACTAAAGGTGATGGCAAATTTTCTTTTAAACTGGACCTTGAAGGCAAATATTTAATTGAAGTAGCACGGGGTGGCTATACAACTAAAAAAGTAAGTTTTGATACCGAGGTTTATCAATTGACCAACCAACCTGCTCCATTTGATTTTATTGTTGACCTTGTTCCTGACCGTGACGGGTTGGGGTATTTAAATCCTGTTGCAAATGTGTTTTACTATGCAAAGAAAAAGGAATTTGATTACCAGCTTGACTACTCAAAAGAAGAGTTGGAAGAAGAAGCAAAATTAGAGCGAGAGCGATTAGAGAAATTAGAATTTCAACGTAAAGCAGCAGAAGAAAAGGCGCTTCGTGAACTTCAGGCTCAGGAGTTAATTAAAGACGAAAAAACAGTTGGTCAGGAAAAAGTTCAGGAAGCAATAAAGCAAGGTAGCGGAGACCGAGAAGCAACAATAAACGCACTTAAAAAAACTTTTCTAGAAACAGATACGCTTGCCGGCAAAAAAGCGGAAGCAATTTTTGCCGCTTATGAAAAACAAAAATCTGCCAATGCCACAGTTGACTATGGTGCGTTGTTTCAGGAAGGTAAAAAAACTGAGCAGCAAATTGTAAAAGCAAAAGAAGAAGAAATCAAAAGGGTTCAGGAACAAATTCGTATTGCAAAAGAAGAGATTGCCAGAAAAGAAAAAGAAGCACTTGAAAAGCAAAAAGAAGCTGCTGCTGTTGAAATGAAAGGTAAGCTTGAAGAGGCAGAGCGGGTTCAACAGGTCTTGCGTGAAAAGGCTGAAGCCGAGCAAAAACAAAAAATTGAGCAGGCTATTAAAACAGGTGCAGGAAATAAGGAAGAAACCATAAAACAGCTCGAAACTATTTATGCAAAAGATGACCCTTTTAAAGAAGCAAAGGCAACGGCACTTTATGAAGCATATGAAAAACAAAAACTGTCAGGAACAACACTCTCAAATGTTGATTACTCAGCATTGTTTGCTGCCGCCAATTTTGCTGAAATAAAAGCTCAGGACGAGGCAGAGCAGAAGCAAGCTCAGGAGCAGAAAGCCAGAGTGGATGAGTATATGCAAAAAGTAACTGAGAAAAGCGCAAAAGAGGAAGCCGCTGCTGTTGCTAAAATTGAAGAAGCTGTAAAATCTGCCGGAGGAGATAAGGCGAAACTTATAGAGGCCTTTAAACAAACATTTGATAAGGACGATCCATTTGCTGAGCATAAGGCTACTGCTATGTTTGAGAAATATGAAGCAGACAGAAAGATTATGCAGGAGCAGGGAAAGAACTATGCAGCAGTTGATTATAAATCAATTTTTAATGCCGGTAAACAAGCAGAATTAACTGCAGTGGATGCTGAGCGCAAAAAGAAAGAAGATGCTATGGCAAAAAGTGAAGTTGCACTTTATATGGCTATGGAGCAGAAGAGAAAAGAACGTCAGGAAGAATCTAAAAAAGCTGAAGTAGGTGTAGAAAAGGTGCGTGAAGAAAAGCTGAAGCAAACAAAATCAGAACAGGAAAATAAAATTCAGAGTGCTATTGCTGCAGGCGCAGGAAATCGTGAAGCAACAATTAATGCATTGAAAAATGCGCTTCCTGCAAATACTCCATATCGCGAAGAAAAAGCTATTGCTATGTATGAGCAATATGAAAGAGATTTGAAAAAAGCTCAGGAAAGCGGACAAGCAACTGTGGGTATTGATTATAAGTCGCTTCAGGCTGCAGCAGACTTAGTAGAAGTTCAGCAATTGCAAAAATCCTTTGAACAAAAGAAAGCAACAGAAGTTGCCGAGCAGGAAAAACGCAGGGTAGAAACAGAGCAGAAATCAAAAGAAATTCTTGCATCAAAGTCGGAGGCTGCGCAAGCAATGTTTGCTGATGCCGGCAAGCAAAAAGAAGAAGCGGAAGCTAAAGCTGAACAGGAAAAGCGTGTGAAGGAGGAACTAGCAAAAGCTGCTGAGGAAAAACGTTTGAAAGACGAAGCAGAAGCTAAGGCTAAGGCAGAGGCAAAAGCTGAAGAAGAACGAAAAGCTAAAGAAGAAGCCACTCGTTTAGCAGAAGAAAAGCGTAAGAAAGACGAAGCTGCAAAAGCTAAGGCAGAGGAAGAGGCACGTTTGGCAGCAGATGCCAAGAAAGCAGCTGAAGAAGCAAAACAAAAAGCAGCAGAAGAAAAACGTTTGGCTGAAGAAGCAGCAGCGAAAGCTAAGGCTGATGAAGCAACTCGTTTGGCCGAGGAAAAGCGCCAGAAAGAAGAGGCGGCAAAAGCTAAAGCTGAGGAAGAAGCCCGTCTTGCTGCGGAGGCGAAAAAAGCTGCAGAAGAAGCAAAACAGAAAGCAGCAGAAGAAAAGAGACTTGCTGAGGAAGCCGCAGCTAAAGCAAAAGCAGATGAGCTTGCCAGAATTGCAGAAGAGAAGCGTATAAGTGAAATTGCAGATGCAAAAGCTAAAGCAGAAGCTGAGCAGAAACGTAAGGATGAAGAGGCAGCCCGTTTAGCAGAAGCAAAGCGTTTGAAAGAAGAGGCTGATGCAAAAGCAAAAGCTGAAGCAGATAAAAAAGCCGCAGAAGAGGCAGCCCGTTTAGCAGAAGCAAAGCGTTTGAAAGAAGAGGCTGATGCAAAAGCAAAAGCTGAAGCAGACAAAAAAGCAGCAGAAGAAGCAGCCCGTTTAGCAGAAGCAAAGCGCCTGAAAGAAGAGGCTGATGCTAAAGCAAAAGCTGAAGCAGATAAAAAAGCCGCAGAAGAGGCAACCCGTTTAGCAGAAGCAAAGCGCCTGAAAGAAGAGGCTGATGCTAAAGCAAAACTTGAAGCAGAAAAGAAGGCAGCAGAGGAAGCAGCCCGTTTAGCGGAACAAAAACGTTTACAGGAAATTGCCGAAACCAAAGCGCGTGAAGAGGCTGCGAAAGCTGCAGAAGCAAAGCGCATAAAAGATGAAGCCGATGCTAAAGCAAGGGCTGAGGCAGAAAAGAAAGCGCGTGAGGATGCTGCCCGTCTTGCTGAAGAAAAACGCATACGCGATGAAGCCGAGGCAAAAGCAAAAGCAGCAGCAGAAGCTAAACGCTTAGAAGAAGAAAAACTACGTGCTGAAGAGTATAAAAAAGCTCAGGAAGAAGCTAAACGTATGAGTGAGGCAGAAAGGAAAAAACGTTTTGAAGAAGCTCAGGAGCGTGCAAAAAATACTCAACTTGACGAAAAAGCAAGAAGAGCCCAGTTCCTGTCTGATATTGCGTTGATTTATCCTGAAGGCTTAACAGAAGAGAATATTGACGGTAAAGATTTCAAATTGAAAAGATACATCCTTAACGACAAAGGAACAGTTACTGTTTATGACAAGAAAACATGGAACTGGGGTGGTATATTCTGCTTTAAAAACACAGATATTCCAATCACCGAGTCTTTGTTCGAGCTTGAGGTTAAAAAATTTAAAACTCAATAATCTTTGAAAGCTGTTTTGCCGACAATTTTCACTGCAAATAGCATGAACAGAAGAACATATTTATCCCTGTTTTTTCTGCTTGTTTTCTCTCTCTTAAGCACCGTTTTATTTGCCCAGCTTGTTGTACCAAAAGTAGGTGAAGTAGAAAAAAAAGTTGCAAAAGATAATTTTGAATTCGGAAATTACCGAGCTGCTTTAGGCGAATACCTTGCACTTATAACCAAAGAGCAGGATAATGTGGTTTATAATTACCGCATAGGTATCAGTTATCTTAATACCAATATTGATAAGAGTTTTGCTATTCAATACCTGAAAAAAGCTATTGCCCTTGGCAAGAAAGATGATGATATTTACTATGACTTAGGCCGTGCTTATTTGGTTAACGATAGTCTTGATCAGGCAATTGAAGCATTTACAAAGTACAGAGAAACAGTTTCGCAGGGAGGAAAAGTGGTTGAAGCTATCCGCCAGATTGAGATGTGTAACAATGCCAAGGAGTTGATGAAAAAGCCGGTGAATGTTACATTCGAAAATCTTGGTAAAAAAGTAAACTCGCCTGAATCGGATTACAACCCTTTTGTTCCTACAGATGAATCATTTGTTGTTTTTTCAACCAAAAGGAAAGAGGTAACAGGCGGTAATCTTGATTTTGACGGAGCAAAATGTGCTGACGTTTTTGTTTCGTTTGAAAAAGATGGTGAGTTTCAGAAGGCTAAAAATCTGGGACCAACCATTAATACCGATTGGGTAGAGGAGGTAGTTGGTCTTTCGGCTGACGGTGGATACATTTTGATTGGCATTGATAATATTGAGGGGTATGACGATATCTGGATGAGCGAAAGCAAAACGCGTGGTTCAAAAATCTCCTTTCAGAAGTCAGTTTCATTGGGTGAGTATATCAATACGGTTGAAACTGAAACTGCGGCAAGTTTAACGCTGGACGGAAACACCATTTATTTTTCGCGTACACCTTTAGAAAATCCAGGTTTTGGTGGAACCGATATTTATGTGGCTCACAAATTACCCAACGGAACCTGGTGTGAGCCTGTGAACCTTGGCCCAACCATCAATACACAGTATGACGAGGAGTTCCCCTATATCTCAGGTGATGGCAAGCTGCTTTATTTTGCTTCTAAAGGCCATAACAGCATGGGTGGGTATGATGTATTCCGCAGTGAGTGGGACCCCAAAATGAAGCGCTGGTCGCGTCCGCAAAATCTGGGATATCCCATTAATACTACAGCCGATAACTTTACTTTTTCGCGTTCCGATAATTCACGCTACGGTTATGTTTCTGCCCTTCGCCCGGGCGGTATTGGCGAACTGGATATTTACCGCGTTATCTACAATGAAGTAGAAGAGCAGGAATCGGCTGTTACCGGAAAAATTATGGTGATGGAAAAGCCGGCTAAAAAATCAGTTATGTTCCATATTTACAATGATGGAACCAAAGACGTTTATTTTACTGATGAATGGTATCCTAAAGATAAGCCGGGCTGGACTTTTAAAGAAGACAAAAAGATGGATATCCCTGAAGGGCAGATGATGGAAATATCAATCATCGGTAAAATGAATGGTGAAGTGAAGAAGTATACACCTGAGACCTTTCCGAAAGATGCAAGTGGTTTTGAATGGATGGACACGCGTTCTAAAAAGCTTCCTATTCCTAACTACAAACCTGTTACTGCCGAAACAAAATCTATTCTTGATAAGCCGGGATTGGAAGTATCTATCAATGTGCTTGACCCGCAATCGGGTGATATCATTGGTACATACAAACCCGGCAAAAAAGGAACGTATGTAATCATTCTTAAACCCGGAAAATATAAACTGGAGGTGGAAGCCGATGGCTACGACAAAATTTCGGAAGACCTGAATATCTTCGATAAGAGCAGCTACCTGCCTACCATACTGAAAGATATTACCCTGATGCAGAAAGGACTTGTGCAGACGACCCCAACCAAACCATGATAAAGCTTAATAAGCCTTTAGCCGTTTTTGACCTTGAAACAACAGGAACAAAAGTTGCCACCGACCGAATAGTAGAAATATCAATCGTTAAAGTTCTTCCCGGTGGAGACAAAGAAAGTATCACCCGGAGAATAAATCCCGGAATTCCCATTCCTGCCGAAGCCTCAGCCGTTCATGGTATTTATGACGAAGATGTGAAGGATAAGCCCTTGTTTAAAGACGCTGCACACGAGCTTAAAAATTATATTGCTGATAGCGACCTTGCCGGATACAACTGCCTGAATTTTGATGTGCCGCTTTTAGTAGAGGAATTTTTAAGAGTGGGTGTTGACTTTGATGTGAAAAGCCGCAGAATTGTGGATGTGCAGAACATCTTTCACAAAATGGAGCAACGCACGCTTTCTGCTGCCTATAAATTTTATTGCCAGAAAAATTTAGAAAATGCGCATAGCGCAGAAGCTGATACACTGGCAACGTATGAGGTGCTGGAAGCTCAATTAGAGCGTTATCCCGAGTTGCAGAACGATGTGAAGTTTCTGCACGATTTCTCTATCCGCAACCGCAATGTTGACTTTGCCGGTCACATTATTTTTAACGAAAAAAACGAAGAGGTAATTAATTTCGGCAAGCACAAAGGCAAGGTTGTTACAGCCGTTTTGAGTGCAGAACCCAGCTATTATAACTGGATGATGACGGCCGATTTTCCGCAATACACCAAAAAAGTGCTGACCGAAATACGTTTGCGCTCTTTCAATAAATAGACCATGAAAATTCTCTGCATCGGACGCAACTACGCTGCACACATTCAGGAACTGAAAAACGAAGTGCCTGCCGAACCTGTTTTTTTTCTGAAGCCCGACACCGCCTTGCTGCGCAACAACGAGGCATTCTATATACCCGATTTTTCAAAAGATGTACACCACGAAGTAGAAATAGTTTTGAAAATCACAAAACGCGGAAAACACATAGCCGAAAAATTTGCCCCCGATTATTTTAATGAAATAGGTATCGGCATTGACTTTACCGCCCGCGACCTGCAAAGCAAACTGAAAGAAAAAGGCCTGCCCTGGGAAAAAGCAAAAGCCTTTGACGGCTCGGCACCGGTAAGCAATTTTGTTTCAAAAGCAGAGTTTGCCGATTTAAATAATCTTGACTTTAGTTTACAGGTAAACGGCATACAGGTGCAGAAAGGCAACACCTCACTGATGCTGCACAACTTCAGCAAAATAATTTCTGAACTATCTAAATACTTTACCCTTAACCAGGGCGATTTAATCTTTACCGGAACACCCGAAGGCGTGGCAGCCGTAAAAGCAGGCGACCGCCTGCAAGCCTTTATTGGTGATAAAAAGATGCTGGATTTTGAGGTGAGGTAGGCTCTGCCTAAGTCTCATTTGTCAAAAATGCCACTCGAAAAGCTGATTTTTATTTAATCTACTGAAAATCAAACTCGTATAAAATTTCCAGGGTTCGGGAAATTATTTCCGGAGCCCTGGAAATTTTGTACGAGGCCCATGAAATTCCGTCAGAGGTATGGGATAAGATTTCGTGGCGCCACGAAAAGTTGTACGAGGCCCATGAAATTCCGTCAGAGGTATGGGATAAGATTTCGTGGCGCCACGAAAAGTTGTACGAGGTCCATGAAATTCCGTCAGAGGTATGGGATAAGATTTCGTGGCGCCATGAAAAGTTGTACGAGGTCCATTAAAACCTGTGCAGGTTTTCTTAAATCTTGTCAGAAATTCAAATAATATGCCCTTGTAAGCTCAACATACTCCTTAGAATACCCTTGTCCGGGAGCTGTTTCAATGGTAAGCTCTTCCTTAATGCACACGGTTTGGCTTCTGCCAAAGAGAATAAGTTTGCGAAAAACCTCTTTGCCCGTAAACGAATACACCCAAAGCTCTTTTTCAGGAAAAAGCCCGAAGTTGCGCAATGCAGCAGTTAGCAAGCCCGCTTCTTTTACAGGAAGAATAACACAGAATTTTCCGTTTGCGCTCAAAAGCTTTGCAGTGTTTTCGGCCAGTTCCTGAATGGGCAACTGGTCGTTGTGTCGGGCACTAAACCGTTGCGGGTCGCTGGGTTTAAATGAATCGGTAAAGTAGGGCGGATTGCTGACTATTAAATCATACCTTACCGTTGTTGCAGCAGCAAAATCGTTCAGTGAAATGTTATGCACCCTTAATCGTTCAGACCATGGGCTGTCTGAAAAATTCTCCTGCGCTTGCTTGGTTGATTCCTCGTCAATATCAATGGCATCAATTTGTGCAGCACTGCGCTGTGCCAGCATCAGGGCAATAACGCCCGAACCTGTTCCAATGTCTAAAATACGTTCAGCATCTGCCACATCGGCCCATGCACCCAGCAACACGGCATCGGTACCCACCTTCAGTGACGAGCGGTCGTGATAAACAGCGAACTGTTTAAATTTGAAATACGGATTTGCCATAAGCGTACCGTTGAGTTGGTTTCATGACAAATATAAATCTATTAATCCGTCAGGAGCCGCAATCTCTACTTTTTTATTCTTATGGTCAATCTTTTTTACGAAATTCTCGTTGGCGGGAATAAGAATTTCCTTGCCCTTATTATCAATCTGAAAAAGTATCTGCTGCGGCATTTCAAGCAGGCCGCTGATGATACCAATATCACCATGTTCAGCATCCGTAACGCTGTATCCGATTATATCATTCGGCTGAAATTCTTTGGAGGCAGCAGATTTTTTGCGGTCGATCAGAACATTTAGTCCGCAAAGGCGGGCAGCCTGTTCGGGAGTGTTTACAAACTCAAATTTAAGGGTAATTAAATCGTTGCTCTGGTGCAGCAACGCTTCAATAAAAAAAGGAACCGGTGTCGGGGATATATCCACAAACACCGGTTCGGTATTTTTTAATTTCGCTTTGCTGAAACTGTCTTGTCTTATTACAAGTGCACCGTTGTTACCGTGCGTTCTTATAATCTTGCCAAACAGCGTCCGTTCCACGCTCACGCGATATTACTCGGCAGCAGTCTCGCCTGAGGCGAGATCAGCAGCAGGTGCTTCATCCGTTGCTTCTGCTACAGGAGCTGCGGCAGCGGCAGCAGCCTCAGCTTCGGCAGCAAGTGCAGAAGTTTTTTCAGCTACTTTTTGAGCAATAGCCTCTTTACGAGCTTTTTCTGCTTCCAGGCGTTTTTTTGCTTCTGCTACAGATGATGAAGCAAGGTTTCCGCGTTTAGCGTCAATTTTACCTTGTTTTTCGTTCATCCATTTTTCAAAGCGTTTATCGGCTTCTTCCTGTGTAAAAGCTCCTTTGGCAACCCCACCTTGCAGGTGCTGGCGATAAAGAACTCCTTTGTAAGAAAGAATGGCGCGGCAGGTATCCGTAGGCTGCGCCCCGTTTTGCAACCAGGTCAACGCCTTGTCGGAGTTGATGTCAATGGTTGCTGGATTGGTGTTGGGATTGTAGGTGCCTATGCGCTCGATGAGCTTTCCGTCTCGTGGTGCACGACCATCCGCAACGACAATGTGGAACAGGCCTAAACCTTTTTTCCCATGTCTCTGTAATCTGATTTTTGCAGGCATTTGTTTATGTTTTTTTTGATTAAGGGGTGCAAATGTAGTATTTATTCTCAATTACAAACAATTTCCTACTTTTCGCCCATGCAAATAATTGAAGTAAAGACCAAACAGCACGAGGAAGAATTCCTTGAAATGCCCCGCCTTATCTATAAGAACGACCCGAACTGGATACCCCATATCCGTCAGGACATTCAAAAGATATTTGACCCCGAAAAGAATAAGTTTTTCCGCTATGGCGAAGCAACCCGTTTTATCCTGAAAGACGATAACGGGAAAACAATTGGTCGCGTAGCAGCTTTTATCAACCGCAGGCTTTCGGATACCTTTAAACAACCCACAGGTGGTTTTGGCTTTTTTGAATGTATTGATGATGCCGCTGCTGCAAAAATGCTATTTGATAAGTGCGCTGAATGGAATGCAGAGCGCGGTATGAAGGCAATAGATGGCCCCATCAACTTTGGCGAAAAAGACCAGTTTTGGGGCTTGATGATTACCAATTTTGAAAGCCCCGCCACTTACGGGATGAACTACAATCCGCCTTATTACCGCAAGTTTTTTGATGACTATGGCTTTAAAACCTATTATGAGCAATATTGCTATTACCGCAACGCATGGCAACCCGCACAGGAGATTTTCATCCGCAAATCAGCCAACCTTAAAAAAGAAGGCTATCACTGTAAAATCCTAAACCCGAAGCAAACCGAAAAATTTGCCGAAGATTTCCGCACAATTTACAACAGTGCCTGGGGCGGACACAGCGGTTTTAAGCCCATGGAAAAGGCGCAGGCTCTTAACATCATGCAAAAGCTAAAACCTGTTCTGGATCCTGATATTGCAGTTTTTGCTTACCACAACGAAACACCTGTTGGGTTTTACATAAGCATTCCCGAACTGAATAAACTCTTTAAATACGTAAATGGAAACCTGAACTGGTGGGGCAAGATTAAATTCATGTACCATAAATTGAAAGGCGATTGTCGCACCATTTACAGCATTGTGTTTGGTGTAGCCAAGCAACATCAGGGCAAAGGAGTTGAAGGTTTTATGATAAAATTTCTGGAGGAGCATATCTATCCGCTTGATAAATACGATGATATTGTATTGACCTGGATTGGAGATTTTAACCCTAAAATGCTTAAAGTTATTGAAAACTTAGAGTGCGAGAAATGGCGTACCTACATAACCTGCCGCAAAATGTTGGACGAGAGTATTCCTTTTGAACGTGCACCTATAATAGAATAGTATAGGATTTTACTACATTTGCCGCCCGAAGTAAAAAAGAGATTAAATGTCAAAGGATACAGAATTATTTTTCTGCCACGAATCATCGTATGTTGATGATGGTTGCAAAATAGGGAAAGGCACTAAAATATGGCACTTTACGCATATCATGCCTGATTGTGTGTTGGGTGAAAATTGTAACATAGGTCAAAATTGTGTGATATCTCCCGGAGTAATTCTTGGAAAAAATGTAAAAGTTCAGAATAACGTTTCCATCTATACAGGTGTTACCTGCGATGATGATGTTTTTTTGGGACCCTCGATGGTTTTTACAAATGTGCGTAATCCGCGCAGTGCGGTAAACAGAAGAGGGCAATATGCTCATACACATGTTGGCAGAGGTGCCTCCATCGGAGCAAATGCAACCATTGTGTGCGGAAATGATGTAGGTAAGTATGCATTCATCGGTGCAGGAACAGTGGTAATTAAAGATGTTCCGGATTATGCGTTGGTGGTGGGCAATCCTGCTCGTCAGGTGGGTTGGATGAGCGAATTTGGTCATCGTTTAAATTTTGATGAAAACGGTACAGCTACCTGCGAAGAAAGCAACGAAAAATACAAGTTAGAAAACGGAAAAGTTTCTAAAATTAAATGAATAAAGACGGACGGAAAATAAAATTTGCCGTAATAGGGCAGGGGCATATCGGCAAACGCCATGCAGAAATGGTGCGCAGAAACCCCGAAACGGAACTTGTTGCAGTTTGTGATGTTCAGTCAAAGGAAAAGCTTGGGTTGAATGAGCTGACTGAAAAATTCTACAACACACCTGAAGAATTATTTGCCGCGCATCCCGAAGTTGAAGTAGTGAGTGTTTGCACACCGAATGGTTTGCATGCAAGTCAATCATTGCTTGCTTTGGAAGCCAACAAGCATGTTGTGGTTGAAAAGCCAATGGCACTTCACCGTCAGGATTGTGAGCAGCTTATTTTCAAGGCGCTTCAAATGCACAAGCAGGTTTTTTGTGTAATGCAAAACCGTTATTCGCCACCCAGCGTTTGGATGAAAGAAATTGTGGATAGCAAAATTATCGGTGATGTTTACATGGTTCAGTTGAATTGCTATTGGAACCGTGACGAGCGTTACTATAAAAAAGGTGGCTGGAAAGGAACGCAGGAATTAGATGGCGGAACTTTGTTCACGCAATTCTCACATTGGATTGATTTGTTGTATTGGCTGTTTGGTGATATTACTGATATACAGGCAAAATTTGCAGACTTTAACCATAAGGATTTGACCGAGTTTGAAGATAGTGGTTTTGTAAATTTTAAATTTATCAACGGAGGCATGGGAAGTATCAATTTTTCCACTTCTGTTTGGGATAAAAATCTGGAAAGCAGCATTACCGTTATCGGCAGCAAAGGAAGTGTGAAGGTTGGCGGACAATACATGGATAAAGTGGAACATTGTCACATTAAAGATTACACATTGCCCGAATTAGCAGAAACTGCTCCTGCCAATGATTATGGGGCTTACAAAGGTTCAGCAAACAATCACCATTTCTTAATTCAGAATGTGGTAGATACATTAAAAGGAAGAAACACAATTACCACCAATGCTCTTGAAGGCTTGAAAGTGGTTGATATTATTGAACGAATTTATTCTTTGAAGAAATAGAATATGTATAATAAAATCATTAAAAAAGAAGCCAAAGTTGCCGTTATCGGACTTGGTTATGTTGGATTACCGATTGCTCTTGAATTTGCAAAGTCTGTTAAGGTCATTGGCTTTGATATTAACGATACGCGTCTTGAAATGATGCGTAATAAAATTGACCCGAGCGAAGAGCTTCCTTCATCAGCATTTGATGGCTGCGATATTGAATTTACATCGTCCATTGATGTTTTGCGCACAGCTAATTTCTTTATTGTTGCAGTACCCACACCAATTGATGAACACAATTTGCCTGATTTAATTCCTGTTCTTTCAGCATCAAAATCAGTGGGCAAAGCATTGAAGAAAGGTGATTATGTTGTTTATGAATCTACTGTTTATCCGGGTTGCACTGAAGAAGATTGTATCCCTGTGTTAGAAGAGCATTCGGGTTTAAAATTTAAAACCGATTTTAAAGTTGGTTATTCACCTGAGCGGATTAATCCGGGAGATAAAGAACATACGATTACTAAAATTATAAAAGTTGTTTCAGGCTGCGATGCAGAATCATTGGACAATGTCGCAAAAGTGTATGAGGTTGTTGTAAAGGCAGGAACTCATCGCGCGCCATCTATAAAAGTTGCCGAAGCAGCAAAAATTATTGAAAATACACAGCGTGATGTCAACATTGCGCTGATGAACGAACTCTCCATCATTTTTAACAAAGCCGGGATCAATACCTTTGATGTGTTGGAGGCAGCGGGGACTAAATGGAATTTTTTGAAATTTTCACCCGGTTTAGTTGGTGGACACTGCATTGGTGTTGACCCTTACTATCTAACCTATAAAGCAAAGGAACTCGGTTATCATTCAAAAGTAATCATCTCAGGTCGTGATGTAAATGACGGCATGGGCGCCTACATTGCCCGTGAAACAATCAAGAAAATTATTGCAAAAACAGGCGAAGCCGGTAATGCAAAGGTCTTAGTAATGGGTGCTACATTCAAAGAAAACGTTTCGGATATTCGTAACTCAAAAGTTGCTGATGTAATAAAAGAGTTAAAAGATTTTGGTGTTAAAGTAGAAGTGGTTGACCCACATGCTTCATCAAAAGATTTGAAACACGAATACGGCTTTGAACTGACTGATAATATTGCCAATGATTATGATGCTGTGATTGTTGCGGTAAATCATAAAGATTACCTTTCATTAACTGAAGATTACTTTGATTCGATTACTGAAGGTAAAGGAATTGTGGTTGACATCAAAGGCATATATAAAGATAAAATTAAGAAACTTACTTACTGGAGCCTTTGATGACAAAAGTATTAGTAACAGGAGGTACAGGGTTTATCGGCTCGCATACTGTTGTTGAATTACTGCAGAAGAATTACGATGTTGTAATTATTGATGATCTTTCCAATTCATCTGTTGATGTTTTAGACTCTATTGAAAAGATTGCAGGAGTTAAACCGGAATTCGAGCAGTTTGATTTGTGCGATAAAAACAAACTGAAAGATTTCTTCAATCGACATAAAGACATAAAAGCGGTTATTCATTTTGCAGCGAAAAAGGCTGTTGGCGAATCGGTTGATAATCCGCTGTTGTATTACAGAAACAATCTTTTCTCGTTTGTGAATTTATTGGAGTGCATGTTGGAGAATGCAATAAAGTTTATTGTATTCAGTTCTTCCTGCACCGTTTATGGTGAACCTGATTATTTACCGGTTGATGAACATGCGCCCATTAAAAAGGCTGCATCACCTTACGGAAATACAAAGCAGATATGTGAAGAAATTTTAGAAGAAACTATTTCAGCTAGTAATGAAAAATTAGAAGGGATTGCTTTGAGATATTTCAACCCGACAGGCGCGCATGAAAGCGCATTGATTGGCGAATTGCCAATTGGAATTCCCAATAACCTTATCCCCTATGTTACACAAACTGCAATTGGAAAAAGAGAAAAATTAAAAGTGTTTGGCGGTGACTATGAAACTGCTGATGGATCATGCATTCGCGATTTTATTCATGTGGTTGATTTAGCTAAAGCTCACATTATTGCTTTAGAGCGAATGATAAATTTGAAAATACAATCACCGTACGAAGTGTTTAATCTGGGAACAGGTGTTGGTTATTCAGTTTTAGATGTTGTAAAAGCATTTGAAAAAGTATCGGGCGTGAAATTGAATTATGAAGTAGTTGGAAGAAGAGATGGTGATATTATACAAATGTATGCCGACACCAATCTTGCAAATAATGAATTAGGTTGGAAAGCAGAACGCGGATTGGAACAAATGCTTGACACCGCCTGGAAGTGGGAGCTTGCTTTAAAAGAGAAAAATAAATAATGAGTGAATTCAAAAAAACTATTCTAATCACTGGCGGGGCAGGTTTTATCGGCTCGCATGTAGTACGTTTGTTTGTAAATAAATATCCAGGCTACAAAATTGTAAATCTAGATAAACTCACCTATGCAGGTAATCTTGAAAACTTGAAAGATATTGAACAAAAACAGAATTATGTTTTTGAAAGAGGTGATATTCTTGATTCGAATTTTCTACAAAAACTATTTGAGCAATATAATTTTGACGGAGTAATCCATCTGGCTGCCGAAAGTCATGTTGATCGCTCTATTTCAAATCCTATTGAGTTTGTTGTTACAAATGTGATTGGCACAGTGACCTTACTTAATGCTGCAAAGCATCATTGGAAAACATCATTAGATAATAAAGCAGAAGGCAAACTTTTTTACCACGTAAGTACCGATGAGGTTTACGGAAGCCTTGGTGCTGAAGGACATTTTACAGAAGAAACAAAATACGATCCGCACAGTCCTTATTCTGCATCAAAAGCAAGTAGCGACCATTTTGTGCGTGCGTATTATGATACATTTGGTTTGCCGGTTGTGATTTCTAATTGTTCTAACAATTATGGATCACATCATTTTCCTGAAAAATTAATTCCTCTTGCCATAAACAACATAAAAAATAGTAAACCCGTACCTGTTTATGGAAAAGGAGAGAATGTGCGCGACTGGTTGTATGTAGAGGATCATGCAAGTGCTATTGACACTATTTACCATAAAGGGAAAGTTGGAGAAACCTACAATGTGGGAGGTAATAACGAGTGGAAGAATATTGACATTGTTCATCTGCTTTGCCAAATCATGGACAAAAAACTTGGTCGTGAAAATGGAGAATCTGAGAAGTTGATAACCTTCGTAAAAGACCGTGCAGGGCACGATTTGCGATATGCAATTGATTCTACAAAACTGCAAAATGATTTGGGCTGGAAGCCATCTGTAAAACCTGAACAAGGTTTGGAAAAAACTGTTGACTGGTATCTTGCCAATGAAGAATGGCTGAACCATGTTACTTCAGGTGCTTACCAGAAATATTACGAACAACAATACGTTACAAGATAAGATGTACGAACAAAATTTTCATAACGAAGACATCTCAAGTAAATCATTCCTTGTAACTGGAGGTGCCGGTTTTATTGGTTCTAACATTGTTGAGTACTTGTTGAAATACTCTGCAGGAAAAGTCAGGGTGTTGGATAATTTGAGTGAAGGTCTGCGTGAAAATGTTGATATGTTTCTCAACCATCCCAACTACGAATTTGTTGAAGGCAGCATTACCGATTATGCAACATGTCTGAAAAATTGCGAGGGGATAGATTACGTTTTGCACCAGGCAGCTTTGGGCTCTGTTCCGCGCTCCATTAAAAATCCCGTGGCTACTAATGAAGCGAATGTTACAGGTTTTTTAAATATGCTTACAGCCGCAAAAGATTCGGGTGTAAAACGTTTTGTGTATGCAAGTTCTTCTTCGGTTTATGGTGATAGTCCTGATTTACCCAAGAGAGAAGAAAAAATAGGTAAGCCACTTTCGCCCTATGCAGTTTCAAAATTAGTAGATGAGTTTTATGCTGATGTTTTTGCACGCACCTACAACATGCAGGTTATCGGTTTGCGTTACTTCAATATTTTTGGGACAAGGCAAAAACCTGACGGGCCTTATGCCGCAGCAATTCCCTTGTTTATGGATGCTTTGTTGAATAATAAAAGCCCGTTTATAAATGGCGATGGTGAGCAGACGCGTGATTTTACCTTTGTTGAAAATGCAGTGCAGGCAAATATTCGTGCGCTTTTTACCAACGTTGAAGGTGCAACAGGGCAAGTTTACAATGTTGCCGTTGCGGAGCGTATATCTATTAACCTTCTTTTCAATACGTTGAAAAATTTGACTGCTTCAGAAATTCTTCCCACATATCGTGAAGAGCGCGAAGGCGATATCCGCAATTCACTTGCCGACATCAGTAAGGCACAAAAATACTTGGAGTATAAGCCAACCACCAAAGTGGAAAAAGGTTTAGAAATAACACTCAACTGGTTTAAAACAAGAAAACCTGTGTCACCTCGGGCATAGTCCAGGGGCAAACAAATGTCATTCCTCAGCAATTTATTCAACACCAAAAAACTGTCGGCAACACCGGCAGATCTGTCGTTGCTGAAAACCGATATGCACTCGCATTTTATTCCCGGTATAGATGATGGTGCGCAAACAATGGAAGATTCCATTCGCCTTATTCGCGGCATGAAAGAATTGGGATACGAGAAAATAGTAACCACCCCGCATACCATGAGTGATTATTATAAAAATACGCCTGAGATTATTTTGGGTGGTTTGGAAAAAGTGAGGGAAGAATTGAAGAAGAACAATATCAGTATTCAGTTAGAGGCCGCAAGCGAATATTATGTGGATTTTGAATTTGGTGAACGATTGAAGAGGGGAGAAGTGCTCACCTTTTCCGGTAAATATATTCTTGTTGAAGTATCATTTTTAAACCCTCCTGATAATCTGGAGGCTGCAATTTTTAATCTGATTGTTGCCGGTTATAAACCCATTCTTGCACATCCCGAGCGTTATCCCTACTGGCATGGGAACATGGAAAAGTATCAGCGCATAAAAGACATGGGTGCTTTGTTGCAACTCAATATTTTGTCATTAACTCAGTATTATTCAAAAGAAGTGAATAAAACTGCAGAGAAATTAGTGGAATTAGGCATGGTTGATTTACTGGGTACTGATATGCACCATGATAAACATCTGGAAGCCATACGCACACGTGTCCTTTATGAGCCCTATCTTCATAAATTGCTTGAATCGGGCAAGTTGTTGAATAGTTCTCTATAAGAACTATAATTTCCTGTCAGGGTTTTCCGACAAAAAGCTTTCCCAACCCGAATAATTCTTTTTTCTTCCTGTTTTTTTTGCGCCTTCAGTCTTTTCAATTGATTTTGGAAGTCCAAGTCGTGTCTGAAAAAAATGACACACCGCAGCCGCTAATCCATCCGTAGCATCCAGTGGGCCGGCAAAAGATTTTTGTTTCAGAATAGTGCACAGCATAGCAGCCACTTGTTCTTTACTGGCACTTCCGTTGCCGGTTATGCTTTGCTTAATTTTGCGTGGCGAATATTCGGTTACATCAATATTTTTACTCAGAGCCGCTGCAATGGCTGTGCCCTGAGCGCGACCGAGTTTCAGCATACTCTGCACATTCTTTCCGAAAAAAGGCGCTTCAATAGCCATTTCTTCCGGACTGTATTCATTAATAAGTGCTATGGTTCGTTCAAAGATTTTTTTTAACCGGTCGTGGTGCTCTTCAAGCTTGTCTAACTTTAACACTCCCATTGCCAGTAGCTCTGCCTCATTGCCTTTGGTGCAGATAATTCCGTAACCCATTACAATGGTTCCTGGGTCAATGCCAAGTATTATCCGCTTTTTCATGCGGCCAAATTAGGTATAAATTTCATCTTTCATTTCGTGTTGAAAACATCAAGCAAGCTTGCAGTTTGCAGTATGAAAAAAGTTCTACTTTTGACCACATTATTAACCAATAAAAATAAAAATGAAAAAACTTTTTACTCTCATACTTTCAGGTCTTGCTGTTAATTATTCTGCAAATGCGCAGGCCTTACCAAATCCGGGTTTTGAAAACTGGACAGCAGGTTCAGGATACGAAAACCCTAATAACTGGAGTACGCTAAATTCAGCAACTTCTTTTCTTGGAATTGTTACAGTTTCCAAGTCAACAGATGCTCACGGAGGAACCTATTCATTAAGAGGAGAAACCAAATTTATCGGAGCTCCGTTCAATCAAGCTGCACCTGCATTGGTTACAACAGGAACCATTAATACAACTACTCAGGAAATTGAAGGAGGAATTGCCTATACTGAACGTCCCGACAGCGTTGCGGGCTGGATGAAATATGCTCCTGTTAACGTAGATACCGGTTATATTGAAGTCTTATTGATGAATGCCAATGCAACAGATACTGTTGCCCGCGCAAGATTTGATCAGCCGGTTGCAGCATCAGAATGGTTCCGTTTTTCTGCTCCTTTTGTATACTCATCATCAGCAAATCCTGAATTATCCAGAGTTATATTATTGCCAAGTTCAGGATATTCTCCGGTAGTAGGAAGCGTGGTTCAGTTTGATGATCTTGAATTTGTGTTCACTACAGGTATTAATGAAAACAATGAAATATATCCTTTCAGCGTATATCCAAATCCGGCAACAGATGAGTTGTTTATAAAAAACCCGCTTACGCAAACTGCTAAAATGCAGGTATATGATGTTGCCGGTAAAAAAGTAAATGAACTAAACATCGGGCTTAACACAACAAGAGCTAGCATTTCAACCTATGCACCCGGAGTTTATATCTACATGTTTACAGATAATAATTCAGAAATTCTGCATACGGGCAAATTTGCAGTAGCCCGCTAATCTGATTAGCTCACAATCCCTTCCCGCACTATTGAGGGAAAGGATTGTTTTTATTAACCAAAATCTTGAAAAATGAAACTATACCATTTCATTACCTCTTACTTTCTGCTCCCGATAGCTATCGTTATTATTTTCTCATTTAGTGTAAATGCACAAACAGGAACTCTAAAAGGAATAGTAACCAACGGAAAAACCAAAGAAACAATTATAGGAGCAAGTGTTATTTTACAAAGTGACCCCAAAATCGGAACCATCACTGATTTTAATGGAAACTATGAATTGAAACTTCCTGTTGGAAAGCAGAGTGTAATCTTCACCTTTACAGGAATGCAGGCCGATACACTTACTTTAACAATCAAAGAAGGACAGGTAACCACTTTTAGTGTTGAGATGAACGATGCAGCACAGGAACTCGGTATAACCGTTGTCTCGGCCGGAAAATTTGAGCAGAGTTATGGTGAAGTAACTGTTTCGATGGAAGTTATAAAACCCAATCTGGTTGAAAATAAAAATACCAAAAGCATACAAACTGCTTTGGAACAGGCTCCCGGATTGGTCATTCTTGATAGCGAACCGCAGATACGCGGTGGCAGTGGTTTTAATTTTGGCGTTGGAACCCGTGTTGGTGTATATGTTGATGATCTTCCTATTTCAATAGGTGATGTTGGAAAACCCGAATGGAGTTTTATTCCTGTTGAAAATCTTGAACAGATTGAGGTAATAAAAGGTGCATCATCGGTACTTTACGGTTCTTCAGCTTTAAATGGTATCATTAATATTCGTACGGCATATCCTAAAAATCAGCCTTTAACTAATGTCAATGTTTTTACGGGAATGTACAGCACTCCTGCCACCAAAGAAGCAAAATGGTGGGACGGAGTTGCCAACTTTTCAGGAATGAATTTTTTTCACTCACGCAAAATTGGTCAGTTGGATTTTGTTTTTGGGGGAAATGTGTTGTATGATCACAATTATATTGGTCCGCCAAAAATTGAAACAGCAAAAGATTCTGCTTTGCAGAATTATTCAATTTCCGAAAAAGATGTACAGGACCGTAAGGCCCGTTTGAATTTTAACCTGCGTTATCGTTTTAAAAACATTGAAGGTTTGTCTGTTGGTGTAAATGGGAATTTCATGCTTTCGCATACTAACTTCTCATTGGTTTGGGATACGGCAGGAACCGGAATTTACAGCGCATACCCTGCTACAATGACCGTACAGGACATGTTCCTGTTTTATGTTGATCCTTTTATAACGTACTATAGTCCTAAAGGCTACCGCCACAGTCTAAAAACACGCATCAATCATACTGACAACGATAACGGAAATAATCAGAGCAACCGCAGTACAGTGTTTTTTGGTGACTACCAGTTTCAGCGAGCATGGCAATCCTTGTATGGTTTAACAATGACAGCCGGATTAACTGGAAGCTATGTTGATTCGTGGAGTCAATTATACACAGCTGCAGACAGTAACGGGCTAAATAATTCCAAAAACGTTGCAGGTTACATGCAGTTGGATAAAAAATTCTGGAAAGATGTTTTGAATTTTTCAGGAGGAGTGCGCTACGAATTTTTTCAGATTAATCAGCAGGAATTTGTTACAAAGCCTGTTATAAGAGGAGGCCTGAGTTTAAAGGCAGCTAAAGAAACTTATTTCAGAACTTCTTACGGACAAGGCTATCGTTTCCCCACTATTGCTGAAAAATATATTCAGACCAGTGCAGGAGGATTAGGTGTATTCCCTAATCAAACCTTAAAGCCTGAAACAAGTTGGAATTTTGAAATGGGAATTAAGCAAGGCTTTAAAATCGGAAAATTCTTTGGTTATCTTGATGTTGCCGGTTTTTGGCAGGAATATCAAAATGCTATGGAGTATGTTTTTGCTCAGTGGAAACCAACTGCCGGTCTGACAAGCAATGGTTTCAGATTTATGAATACAGCCGACATTCAGGTTAGAGGTATAGATGTTTCTGTCATTGGTCGCGGACAGTTTACAAAGCATTTTGGTATGAATGTATTGGCCGGATATACTTATACTACACCCAAAAATCTTGATCCCAATTATGTTTTTGGTACTGATAGTGTTGATACAGATAACACAGTAGCCGGAATTCAGGGAAATGAACTTACCTACAACAACACAAGTATTGATACAACAAATGATATTTTAAAATATCGCTTTCAGCATATTGCAAAAATTGACATTGAGTTTTTCTACAAGAAATTTACACTTGGTTATAGCTGTCGTTATTACAGTTATATGAAAAATCTTGACCGCACGTTTTATGCTTTAGATAACACAGTGTTGGGAACAGGTTTGCCCAAATATCGCGGTGACGAGTATCAGCCCTCATACTATGATCCGGGAACAGGAACAGTGGTTCCTGATAAAGTTATTATCGGTGATAACAAACGTGGGAATGTTGTAATGGATATTCGCTTGAGTTATCAGATTTCGCCAAGCCACAAAATAGCGGTTATAAGCAGTAATTTCCTGAACAGAGAATACTCATTGCGTCCATTGAAAATTGAAGCTCCACGTACAATTTCATTGCAGTATACACTTAAGGTATAATAGCGATGAAAAGAGTTATTTCAGGTAAACTTGGTTTGCTTTTTTTAGCGGTCTCAGTTAGTTTGGTTCTGTTTCAATGCAAAAACTCTTCTGATAAGCCTCTAAATCCAAATGGCGACAGCGAACTGGCTTTGCTCATGCGTATGATGAATGATTCCACAGCATCTGTAAAGGAATTAGTTGAACAAGGAAAGCTTCCGGAGAAATTTCCGGAAGCTTTTTTGAAAATTCATACCGCCAAACCAACCGATCCAACAGTGAAAACCGAGGAATTTGAAACCTTTGCTGACAGCTATGTTGAGGGTTTAAAACAGTTGTATCAATCTTCGCCAAGTGAGTTGCAGACCAACTATAACAGTCTTGTTCAGCGTTGTATTAATTGCCATCAATCCGTTTGTCCCGGCCCGATAAAGGCAATTAAAAAACTGAAAATTGAGGAGTAGCGATTGATGTTGGTCAGTATTTGTACTACTGGCAGCAAACAGGCGGCTTTTTTTCCTTTCTTTGCAGCCGCAATTTTTACAATTTCTTAACATTGAAAAAAGCCCAGTTAGTTTCCCGTTCCGAAATACAAATCCGCTTCAGCGATACGGATGCATTGGGCATTGTATGGCACGGTAACTACATCAAGTATTTTGAAGATGGGCGTGAAGCTTTCTCTGCAGAACACGGACTGAATTACCTTGCCATGTATAATGAGGGCTTTGCAACACCAATTGTTAAAACCCTTTGCGAACACAAGAAGCCATTAAAATATAGTGATGTGGCTATTATTGAAACAGAGTTTGTCAATAATCCGGCAGCAAAAATCCACTTTCGATATAAAATCTTTTGCAAGTCAGATGGTGCTTTGTCGGCTACGGGTGAAACCATTCAGGTTTTTTTAGACAAGAACAGCAATCTTTTCCTCAATCATCCGCCCTATTTTGAAAGCTGGAAAAAGAAAAACGGTTTAATGAAATGAAAACTGTTTTCGCGGCTCAGGGAAACATAATTTCTTCATTGGGATTTACTGCTGAAGAAAATTTTTCAGCTATGAAGCAGGGCAGAACCGGAATACAGAAATTTACTCGTGAAGATTTTTTGCCTTTTTCATTTTATGCTTCACTTGTTGATGACGGAAAGTTGAATGAGAAATTTTCTGCTTTGGGCAATGAGCAGAACTATACCCGTCTTGAGAAAATAGTTATTCTCTCTATTGCTGATGTGATTGAGAAATCAGGCTTAGATGTAAAAGCGGAAAATATGCTGCTGATTATTTCAACCACCAAAGGAAATGTCAATCTGCTGGAAGAAGAAAATTACGGTGGTTTCTCTAAGACGCGATTATTGCTTTCTGAAATGGCAAATGTAGTTGCACGTTATTTCGGATTGAAGAATTCTCCCATGGTTGTTAGCAATGCCTGCATCTCAGGTGTTCTTGCTATTATCACAGCGCAGCGTTTAATCCGTTCAGGACACTATGAAAATGTAATTGTTTCGGGTGGTGATTTGGTTTCTGAATTTACGTTGTCCGGTTTTAATTCCTTTAAAGCTTTAAGTGATGAGCCTTGTAAACCCTATGATGCAGCGCGAAAAGGAATTACGCTTGGCGAAGGTTGCGGAACTTTATTGCTGACTTCTGATGAAAACTTGTTGAATAAAAA
>JBFWYU010000021.1:0-68599 GCA_050186075.1 Bacteroidia bacterium | reverse complement strand
AAGGTTATATCCTAAACTGTCAGCACGTAACTTAAGCTCATTGTTTGTCTGGGCAAATGAGTTTGCCGATAAAAAAGTCAATGCAATTAGTCGTGTTAAGGTTGTCATCTTAAAATGGCAGGTAACGTTTTGGGGGTTTGCGATGGCGGGGTGTTTTAGCACTAAACTTTATTCGGAGAACTGAACTTCCACCTTGCACAAATGTGTCTGCGAAGCACGGAACCCCCGCTATCGCAAACCCCTTGTTAGCGGCTGCTCTTCTTTTCGCCCGTGGGTTTGTCGTGTCAGGTTTGCTCATTGCTTTTTTAGAAGTTTGAAAGTTTTGCTTTGGTCTTGGTCGTAAACCGTAACGAAATAAAGTCCCACTGGTAACGATGAAGTGTTTATTAATTCTTTGTCTGCGGTTATTTTTTTCTCAAATAATGTCTGCCCTAATGAGTTAGTTAGTCGCAGTTGTGCGTCATTGCCGAGTTGAGAAGAAAGAAATAAGTTTTCGTCAAACGGATTTGGGAAAATAGAAAACGAAATATTATTGCCTTCGTCCTCAATGCCAGTTGTAGGAAGTGTGCTACTAAAAACAAAGTATGAAGATGTTGAACTATTTGAACCACCTAATAAAAGATTATTGTTTCCGTAAATAATAGAATTAGTGTTTTGCAAAGAAGTAAGTCCAGATAACCCTGTAATGTCTGACCAATTTGACCCTGCGTTGGTTGACTTTATTATATGGGGAACGAAACTCGTCCCGTTATATTGGGAACAAGCCGCATAGATTACTTGTCCTGTTGTATTTGTAAAATCATTTACGCTGTATCCAGATGGCACACCCGAATTGGATGATGACCAATTTGAACCATTGTCTGTTGAAGAATAAACATAATAGCTTCCTGAACCTGACCCCGAAAGCAAAAGTTTACTTCCGTTGAAAATTATTGAGTTTGGAAGTTGAACATTGCTTAACCCTGACATAGTAACTTCATTCCACGAAGAACCATTGTTTGTTGACTTTAATAATTTAGGGTCAAAGGAAGTCCCGTTGTAGTGAGCAGAAGCTAAGTAAACATCACCATTAGTCGCAATAGCAAAATCATTAGGGCTATAACCAGTCGGAATACCAGTGTTTGATAATGTCCAGTTTAACCCGTTGTCAGTTGAGGCGTAAACATAGTAGCTTGCTGTCGTGCTGTTTGAACCACCAAGAAGAAGTTTACTACCGCTAAAAATTATTGTATTGGTGTTTTGAACATTAGACAGCCCTGTCATTGTAATCTCTGACCAAGAAGAACCGTTATTTGTTGATTTGAGTAACTTAGGAGTAAACGAAGTCCCGTTGTATTGAGATGCTACCAAATAAATATCTCCGTTTGTAGCTTTCGCAAAATCATTAGGACTGTAACCTGACGGAATGCCTGTGTTACTTAAACTCCAATTTGTTTGGCAGAACGCTGTAAGCGTTGTAAGGCAAGTTAAGATTAGTGTGAT
Organism: Bacteroidia bacterium; assembly: GCA_050186075.1. GTDB lineage: Bacteria > Bacteroidota > Bacteroidia > SXHM01 > SXHM01 > SXHM01. The sequence continues at coordinate 67,117 of JBFWYU010000021.1, read as the reverse complement.
TTTTTTCATGGTGTTTTGTTTTTAGTGATGTTTGTTTATTGTTAGTATTTACCGAGATTAAAGGCAATGCCCGTATTTTGTTCTACCGCATAATATTCATGGTCTTGAATTACAAGTTTAATTAAAAGTATTTCATCAGTTCTTCTAGATTTTTTAAAAACTGCTTGTCCTATCTCCTGCAAATTTTTTTGAACGTGGCCTTCAAGTTGTCTTAGCAATTTTTTGTAGCGTATCATAGCCATTGAAACTTCAATGCTTGTCTTTGCAGTGGTAAGTCCACCACCAATAGGGAGATAAACAACGCCTGGTTCAATCTCTACACCAGAGTTTACGCCATACTTTCTCATTTTTTTTATGTCATCGTCAGTAGGAACATGAACCAGTCCAATCACATCATGCATTCTATATGATGCAATTGATGCTTCCCAATTGTCGTGAATTACTTTTATCATTTGTTGCTTTGTCCAACTGCCATGTGGCATAACTCCAATAAATAATGCTTTGTCATTATCAATACGAACAAATAAAACTGGTCCAGTTCGTTCAATGAAACCGCTGCCATTGGTTTCTAATTGGGTTCCTAAGTGTAAATGATAAATGCCCCAATCATTTAGTAAGCTGTCATTATAGTCAAGGTTAGTTAGATTTTTACTTAAATGAGGGGTTACGTTTTCTCCATTAATAAATTTGGCTTTTACAATGTCCAAACCAACTTGCAAATCGGGAGGACAAGTAAATTCTTTGGAAATAAAAATCTGTCGCTTGATTGGCTGAATTAAGCGTCTTTTGAAATTGAAATATTTCATTTTGATTTTGTCAGAACTTTCTGAAATGTCAACGGAGTAATGGTAGTCCGATAGTTCATTAATTAGCATTTCATTGAAGTCGCTGTCAAAATTTAGTTCTGCTTTATACATGTCATTTTTCGTTTTTTATACCAGTCAATTAATAGTCGCACGGTCGCTGGTAGAGTTGCCGCTAACGTTTGAGGGGTTGCCGAAGTGCGGGTATTAGATGCACAACAGTGTCCACCCGCACAAATGTAAGTAGAATGTGATACAGTTTGAAGTTGCACAGCACCCCGCATTTAGGCAACCCCATGTTATGGGCAGGTTTGTCTGTCAGACTGTCGTAAGATAGTCAGACAACAAACCTAAATTTTAAGAGTCAGGTTTTATTGTCCACACCAACAGAAATAGTCCAAAATAAATTTTACTATCTCTAAAATTAAAAGTCCAATTGTCCCAATAGCAATAAGCCAAATGTTAAGTTTGTTAAGAATGTTTGGCAGGTTCTTTTTCCGCTCTTCTTTTTCAATTAATCTTTCAGAATACTTTTCTATGTAGGTTATAATTTGATTTGGCTTAGGATTAGTCGGGGCGGATTCAATGTCAAAAATTGCATTTGTAATCAAAGATTCAAGAAATTGAAGACCGTGTGTTTTGTAATAATTGTCAATGGTTTCTTTTATTCTTTCTTTAGGGAGAACTTTTAACTCTAAATAAATTTTCAAATAATTATTTTCCATTCGCAATATTATCAAGAATTTATTTTGAGCTACTATTCATTGAATCCAACATATCTTCAATAGTCATGCCTACGCTTCCAGATTTGGTTTCAGGGGCTGTTCCTTTATACCTTATAACATCTGGAGGTGCTTTCCCTGTGAAAGAACTTTGACCTACAATTTTCAAATCATCAACATCCACTATAGTAATTTCAACATCAAGCCTTGTGGCTTTTGTAGCGTTGTTGTCATATTCACCAACTGGTGTTTCAAAATATTTTTTGATTATAATATACTTTAAATCCTTTCTATTATAAGCAACCCTTTCGTCAGATAAACCTCTATTGTCAGCAAAAACAATAGAAGTATTATTGCTTTTTTCAAAGATAAGAGTTTTGCCTACATTAAATGATTCATCTTTTTTTTCAATGAAAGGGTATTTAGAATAAATATTATTTACAATACCCATCAAATTATAATCAAATTTTTTCAAATATTCCGTATGCTCATTTTCTATTGTTTTTATTACTTTATCATGATGATTACTAATGATAAAATAAAAAATCAAAATAACGATTGCAAAAACAATAATTCTCATTTTATTATACTTTAATATAATTGCTATATAGTTTACTAATTTTCATTTTTATAATACTTTTCCATCGCCTTATAAAATTGCTCAGCAGTAAGATGGTCAACATCCCACTTTTCATAATTAAATTGTTTTGCATACAATTCGTTAGCCTTTTTAAAGTCATCAAAGGCATTAACTTTATTACCCATTATAAGATAAAGTTTTTCTCTGTATCTGTAATAATCAGGTTGAGTCGGAGCAACATTTATTGCTTTGCTAATATCGTCTATAGCCAATTGAATATTACCTTGACCCTTGTAAGTAAAACTCCGATTAATGTAGCTTACTGGAGTTGAGGGATTAGCTTCAATAGCTTTTGAAAAATAAGTTATTGCGTCACTATTATTGTCCCTCACAAATGAAATTACGCCAAGTGTATTTAATGCTTCTATATCTTCAGGATTATTTGATACAATATCGTAAAACATATTTTCGGACTCTTCAATATTACCTTCCTCCATTAATGAAAATGCATAAACATTTTTAAACTTTTCTATATCAAAAGCTAGTAAGTCTTTATATTCATCAAGATTAATATTAGCCCAATTTGGAAGGCGAGAATCCGTCCCTTCAATTACACCAAGATTTTTAATTTTTGAATTAATTTTTGGAAAAAAGACCTTATATCTTAAAGATGTAGCAATAGAAATAGGTGTAGGATGTTCTGCATCTTCACCTACAGTTGAAGAAATTACATAATGTTTTGTATTATTAGTAATGTCCTTTAAATAAAAACCTTCATCCTTTTTATTTAACTCAAGCCAAATGCCCCAATTAGTATTATTTTCTGTGAGACGAACATTAGTATAAGTCATATAAAGTGTAGTAAGGTTTTCGCCAAATTCAATGGCATTTAGAATTACAAATGGGTCATTGTCGCTTTTGACATTAAGAATAACAAAATTATCACGCTTGGAGAATTTTGGATTTTTCTTTGTAAATTCATCATCCGAAATAGAATTTAATAAATCATTGTTTAAAGCAACACCAAAATTTAAATTTTGCCCTCCTTTCTTTGTGTATGTTGCAATAGCAACTATGTCGCCATCTTCGTTTAATACTGCTCCCCCACTACTGCCAGGAGAAATTGGAGCAGAAAATTGAATTGTTTTACCATGATTTTTGTCTTTACGAATGGCTGAAATATTTCCTTCTGTAAAAGAACTTTCTAAACCAAGTGGATTGCTTATACAATAAACTTTATCACCTTTAGTCGGAGATTTTGTAGAAAAATTTAAATAAGAAAATGTTTTATTGCCGCTATTCTTTATTTGGAATTTTATTAAATCTTTTTTTTCATCTGAACCAAGAATTTTATCAATTTCATATTTACTGCTATCAGAAGTAATAAGTAATGATTTCGTTGCTCCATCAAGAGCGTGATAGTTTGTAATACCAATACCTTCTTTAGTAATAAAAAAGCCAGAAGCTGAACCGCTCGGACAACCATATTCATCATAAGTGTAAATGATAAATGAAGCTTCTTCGCTTTCGCTAATAATGTCGGACAGGTCTTTTTTGCAATTAGAAAACAAGATTAGTGTGAAAAATAGTCCTAAGTATTTTAGTAGTGTTTGCATTGTTGATTGTTTTACAGGATGGTTAATTTTTATTACTTACAATTTTCTTTTTCTTTCATCATTTGCGCATATTCGTCACTAGGCGCATTGGTGAACCATGCCCTGCATCTTTCTTCATAATTTTTATCTGGAGGATTCATACACTCACAGACCGTTAATTTTTTACCACACGAACTTAATAAAAACATGAGAATAAAGGCAGACAAGAAAATAGTCGGTATTCTAAACTGGTTTTTCATAAAAATGGTATTTAGAAAATTATTTTACCTACTCGTTTGGCTTTTCGGTGTCGCCCCGTTTTTGAAGTGGTCGCTGGTCTCCACGATTTGTCATATTTAGGTGTCAAAGTCGGTTGTCGGTGTCGGTCGTCTTGTCGCGGAATGGTGTGTGTTAAACTTGCCCATAACGTTTGAGGGCTTGGCGTTGTTGCGGATTAAATGCACTAACGTGTCCACCAAGACAAAAGTATAATAAAAGTGATACAGTTTGCACTGCTACTGCAACCGCAATAACGCTAAGGCCATGTTACCTGCTGCTGATTCTCGTTTGGTGTGGAGTCCGAATGGTCGTCTGGGCAGTTGGGCGCGGTGGCTGCGCTCTCTATTGCAAGCTTTGGTTTGTGCTTTGGCTGGCGCGGCTTGAAATTGTGAGCGTATTGGGTTGGCTGTCCTTGTCCGTTGGTGTGAGTCGCACGAGTGGTGAGTTTTTAGTCCGAACTAAGGGTGTGATTTACGGTCGGTCGCGGTCGGTTTACCAGTCCAATAGTCCAACGGTCGCGGCTTTTGAGTTGGTGTCCTATGCCTGAGGCGTGACAGGCACAGTCAGCAAACTGCTTGTCACCCCCCTGAGGCTGGTCAGGCACGATAGCGGTCTGACTTCCACAATCAGCGAGTTGCTTGACCGCGCGAAGAGTTTTCTTTCCAAGTCCAGCGGTTTTCTTTTCCAAGCGATGAGTTTTCTTTTCCAGCCAAGCGATTTTCTGAGACCCTCTGTGTTGTTTTCTTTTCCAAGCGGGTCGTTAGATTTTCCAGCCGAAGGATTTTCTGAGACCCCCTGTGTCGTTTTCTTTTCCGTGCGAGGAGTTTTCTTTTCCAGCCGAACGATTTTCTGAGACCCTCTGTGTCGTTTTCGTTTCCGTGCGATTGATTTTCTTTTCCGTTCAAGAGGTTTTCTTTTCCAGCCGATTGATTTTCTTTTCCAGCCCGTTTTTTATTTTACTGATATTCAGACTGTTCAGGAAAGTGTGTCAAAAGTGTTATGGAATTATTACGATGTCCGCATCTATATGTCAAAACCTATTGAGGCAATTCCGCTTCGGTAGTAAAAAAAATAAAAAACATGAAAAACGTATTGAGTAATCGCGTTAACATGATTAACGCAACCATCACGTTCTGTGATGGAAACACAACGGTAACGATGAGCATACCGGCTTTTGCCACCGTGTTGGCGGCTATTAAGGCAAAAATGCTTTTGATAAATTCTTACAACCAAATTGGTGACGGCACAACGAAAGGTGTTACGCTTGACACGAATGCTTTGCGAAAAGCAATGACCACACTGGCGGTGAAATGCGCTAACGCAACTTTGGCGTTTGCAAATTCAACGAACAATAACACGTTGGCGGCATTGGTGGATTATAGCGAAACTGATTTGAACAAAATGAAAAAGGAAGATGTTGATGATACCTGTCAGGCGATACACGATGCGACTAACAACAATATTGCAGGGGCTTCAAACTTTGGTGTTACGCCTATTGATGTAACGGATTTGTTTGCTGCACTTGGGTTGTATCGTGTGGCAAGTCAGAATCCAAGGCAGGCGATAATCAGTAAAAGTCAGGCGAAATTGCAGATTAAGTTGATGGTGCGTGAAGTGATTGATGAACTTTTGGTGAAACAGTTGGACAAAATGGCGAATACGCTGAAGCCAACTCAGTTTGAGTTTTGGAGCGGTTACAAACAAAGCAGGGAAATCATTGATTTGGGTTCTACTTCTGCGAAAGTGAGAGGAACTGTTTTGGATGAAAATGATGTTCCCCTGAAAGATGTTTCGTTTACAATTTTGAAAACAGGAACTACGGAAGAAGTTGCAAAAGTGTTTACCGATGTGAAAGGTAAATTCAATGCCGCGAAATTGTTGCCCGGTGATTTTGATTTCGTTTTTGAAAAGGAAACTTATAAAACAGTAACGGAAACCAACGTGCATATTGCAGCCGGAAAAGAATTGAAACGAAAAATTGTAATGGATGCTGTGATTATTAAAAGCGGAAGTTTAGCTCCGGGGCAGTTCGCCAACATTCAAATTAATCAGATTGATGAAGGGTTGGAAAAGATTATTTCCGAAGCAAAAGACAGTGCCATGCGTTACTATGCTACAAGTAATCCTGCTAACGGTGCTGGTTCTTCGTTCTTAGATGTTCCGGCAGGTGGTGTGATTAGCAAAACTCCGATTGAGTTTGCTGCGCAGGTTGGTTTTGGAAATGGTAACGGTTTTCTGAATGTGCAGAATATTGGCGGGGTGCAGGGGGAGTGGAAGATTTCGTTTGAAAAGTAACACCAATTAAAAAAGGATAGAAAAGAGGCAAGCCATGCAATGCGCGGTTTGCCTCTTCTTATCTTAAAAAATGTTTTGAATATTAGAAACTACCATTCTATATATTCTGTTCCATTTTTATCAATAAAAAATTCAACCCCATTTAGCTTAACTTTTGACAAATTAGATTCAAAGTTTTTAGCATCTTCATATATACAAGGAATAATTTCGTGTCCGCTCTGGGCAATAAAACCGAAATGACCATCTCGTTTAACTAAAGCCAATCCTTCTTTAAAAGGACTAGTTTTTTCATATATAAAAAGACATAAAAATTGATTTGATTTATCTATGTATCCCCACTTTTCGCCATTCCAAACTGATGCCAGACCTTCATTGAAAGGCTTTGCAAGAATATATGAAAATGGAATTATAACTTTCCCTGTTGTATCAATGTAACCATAATTTCCATCTTTTAAAACCACAGCCATCCCATCATTAAAATTAGAAACCCTATCATATTCTAATTTAACCTTCATATTACCGTTTGTATCAATAAAACCACATTTTTCATTAATACACACACCCGCTAAACCATCTTCAAATAACGTATTAATATCGTCAAATAAGGTTTTAGTTATCATCTCGCCATTTTTATCAATAAAACCGTATTTGTTGTTTTTACAGACCAAAGCATAACCATTATAAAATTTATAACTTTTTATCCGGGATAGTATTTCATTCAGGTTACTTTTATCGTAAATAAAATCCACTACTAATTTTCCTGCTCTATTGATAAACCCTATTTTACCTGATACCTTAACCATCGCAAATCCTTCATAAAAATCACTTACATCATCGTATTGGGGTTTAATAATTACCTTCCCTAAAGTATCTATGAAGCCATATTTATCTCCGATACTTATATAAGCTAATCCTTCATGAAAATATCCACACTCGTTAAATTGAGGTTTAACTATTTCATTTCCTTTAATATCGTAAAACCCGTAAACATTATTTTCTAATACAGCAAATATTGAATGCTTGAAATCAGCAAATATTCTATCATGTTTTGCTGGTGAAATTATTTCACCTTTAGTGCTTATTACACCATACTTTACACCATTTTTAAATACATTAATCGTGTCATCAATAAAGGAATATGCATGGTCAAATTCAGGATTAATAACATACTGACCAATAGAATCAATAAATCCATATTTGCCATTTTTTTTAACTAATGCTACACCATTGTAAAACAGATCAACATCATCATATTGAGGTGTGATAATTATTCTTTTTTGCGAATCGCAAAATCCAAAGAGATTATTAATCTTATAAGGAATAAGAACATTTGTTGAGTTTTTTTGAGAACTACAGCTAAAGAAAAAAAGAATAAGAAATATTAAAATAAAGAACTCTTTTTTATTATACATAATGTTTCTAAAGATTCTATGTAAGTAATTCTTCCTTATTGCAAACCAAAATTACCAAACCCAACACCAATTCCAGTGTTATCAGGAACGAAAGGACTAAGTGGTTCAAGTTCTATGGGCTTATCTTTCGGAATAAAATATCTTTCAAGACCTATTTCAGTCATTTGAATAATCGCTTGTTCATCATAAACAGGAGATTTATTTATTATATCAAGAATGTCTGTTAATACATTAGCTTTTTTACTCACAAATTTAAATGCTTCAACTAGTTCTTTGCCAACTAATTTTTTTGCTGCCCATTCACCAACTTTTTCAAATGGTTCTTTTATTGCCTCAGTAAATCCTTCTTTGATTTCTTCTTTAATTTCTCCTTTATTTAATGATAATGAAAAAATATTATCTTCTGATAATACTAGGAAATATGTGTCTTTTTTAGTTGTATCTTTAATCAAATGACTTTCTATGGTTTCCTTAGACAGTCTAACTTCTTTTCCACTTGTAATAGGAAGGCCAATAAGATTTTGTATTTTATCATAAATAGCAGATGCTAATTTTTGTTTACTATTATCAGGTATATTATTTGTAAAATTTGCGTTATCTATGCTAGATGTATTAATAACATTTTCTTTATTTTCTGGCGTGGGTAAATTATTGTTTTCTGGCGTTGTATTATTACTAGTGGGTGTATCTCCACCAGAACTTTGCATTCCATCTATGTCAAAATAGTTTATAGGTTTATTCCCTGCATAATTATATGCTGTTAAATTTGTATAGTCTTTTGCTAAGGGGTCAACGCTCACAAATCTGCAAGTCCACGCAGCATAATACCTAGCCCCATAGTAATAAAGCCCACTTTCATTATCTCTTTCCTTAGCGCAATATTTATATCGCTTTTTAGCATAGCTTCCAAAACTTGTTTCGCCAAAAGGATAATATTCCTCTTTTGAAATAAAGTCGCCTACATTCCCAATGTGAACTGTGCTGCTTCCCAAGTGGTCTTCTAAATTGTAGATTACATCACTGTCAATATCATCTGAAAATTGGTCGCCAACTCTTTTGGTTGCAATTCTGCTTTTATCATCCATTACATGAAGAACATTCTGTTCTTCAATAAGTGTATTGCTTCCATCTATATTATAACGATATTCAAAAATTCCATCTATGTAAATGGTTATTTCTTTATCACCACTATCTTTTCTTGTGAGTTTTTTTAATCTGTTTCCACTTGCATCATATAAATAATGTGAATAAACACTTGGCTGTGCTGTTCCAGCCTGATTAAAAAAGCAACGCATTTTGTCTGCTGCATCCCATTCAAAATGGCGTTCGGTGTTTTCAGTTATTTGGTTTCCGTTCTCGTCATAGGTAAAAGCATAATTGTCCATACCTACATCTATGCTTTCAAGTTTATTATGATTTGAGTTGTAATTAAAATTTCGCGTAAAGCTGTTGTTGCCGATGTGCTGCAACTGCTGTATGTTACCCAATTTATCGTATTGATAATTTTGGGTGTAGAAGGTGGTTATGCTATTGTCGTTGCTTCGGTAACTATCGTCCCATATTGGTGTTATAGTGGGTGAGTTTTCTCTTCCTGTCGCTTGTAGTAACCGATAAAGCGGGTCATAATTAAAAGTTCGGTCAAGGCTGTTTGTTGCTCCAACTCCACAACCTGTAGTGTGTTCTTTTATCTTTATGATGTTGCCTGCAAGGTCGTATTCATAGCCTGTGTCTTGATGAACTGTGCCTGCGGTTTCAAAAGTCCAGCTTGTTTTTGTGTAACCTTCACTGCGCTGCCGTGTTAAACGAAAAGTGTTTGCATCATAGCAATACCTTGTCATAGTATCATTGCCAAAAGCTATGAGCAATCTTTGTCCTTTAGCGTTGTAAGCAATATGCTCAACGTAGGTTTCTCCGTCAAGACTTACTTTTTCTAAAGCACCTGCGTTGTTGTAAACAGGCAAAAGTTCTTTGCGCTCTGTCTCTAAATCTTCGGGGTAAATAAGTTTAGTAACACGGTTCAGAGCATCGTATTCGGTGGTGGTAAAATATTCGCCTTCCAATGTTGGCGCATTATCCCAATCAACCCTGAAACATTCAACAGCCCAATCGGTGGGTGGTCCCGAAAAGACATCTAATATTTCGCTGTCTGCTATAACTTCTCGTTTCTTTTCCAAAACATTTCCTTTGAAATCGTATTCATCAAAAGTAAGTAATCCTGCTTCATCAAAATGTTTGTAAAGTTTACCAAGATGGTTTGTTGTTTCAGGGCTTGCAGGACCATCAGTTACATCATCACCATAAATGAGTTTTTGTCTTAGAGTAATGTTTTCTGCTGTTTTATCTTTTGCATAAATCCTGACTGGTCTGCTTAAAGTATCATAGACACTTAAAACCTGTGCGCCTTTAGCATCATCGGTTTCTACTTGTTTTCCTGTTGCATCAGAAATTAAATTACTTATTCCTTTATCAATATGAAAAGTTTTGAGTGGTGTAAGCGGTTGCTCTTCTCCCTTATCGTTTTTTTGTTTCGGGCGCAAATCGTAAACATGATTGAAAACTAAACGGTCATAAGCATCTTTTACTTTCAATAAATTTCCGCGAATGTCGTATTCATATTTCATTACCACTTCATCATTCACGTTCGCCCCATTGCGTTCAATGGTTTTTACCGTTCTGCCCAGCGCATCAAGTATAGAACTTTTTGGTGTAAAATTATGTTGTGCCGGAACACCGCTTCCGCTTGGATGTGTGAGTGGTGCAAGGTCGTTGGCATCATAAGAAAAACTTTCCCAGGGTGAAGGATTGTAGTTGGTGAATTTCCAGTGATTAGTTCCATCTGCCCGAACTGTTGTTATGTCATCGGGTTTTCCGAAAACAACCCATTGCTCCGTATTGTCGGGATTGACAGTGCGAATGACATTACCTCTTGGGTCGTAAAACATTCTCACTTTTACTCCTTCCGGTTCAACTTCGGGTGCAACGAAATCAAAGCCTTTGCTAAAGAACGGCTCGTATTTCAAAACTACTTTTCCTTTATTATTATACACTTGCCAACCCGATACCACTACATTTAAAAGTGCGTTGGGTGAGCGTTGCACACCAACTGCATCTGCATTTTCAGTTTGAATTTCGGGTAAACCACTATCGCCAAAAGTGCTGTTGCCGAAAATAACATCTTCTGCTTGTGTGCGTGTTTGCAACAAACGACCAAAGCCATCTGTGTATTCAACTTTTATAATGGTGGGGCTGTTCTCATCGGGGTCGTCCTGCCAATGTTTTTCACGTTGAATTGTTTTTACCCAAACAGGTTGTTGGCTATTATAGAAGGCAAGAAAGTCATATTCCATCCGGACGCTTGGCTCATAAAGAAGAGGAACTTCAGAAATAATATCTCCTTCATCGGCATTCAGTTTACCGATTACTCCACTTTGTTTTAAAAGACCTAATGCAGAAAAGCCAAACACAGAACGGTTGCCGTTGGGGTCGGTAATTTTCTTTGCTTGTAAAACTCTGTAATCGTATTCAGCATTTGTGGAAAGAAAATCTGTTACGTTCAACCATTGTTTAGCTGTAACCGGCAAAAGTTTGTAATCATCATATTCAATAGTTGCAAGGTTTTCAAAAACATCTTTTGTTTCCAGCACCAAACCTTTTCCGTCATTGCTGATTTGCCAGTCGTATTTTGTTCTTCCGCTTTCGGTATAGTAACCCGTTGCATAGTTGACATCATCTGAATGGTTATGTTTTTTGTAGCCAAGATTTGTATCTCCGTTTTGTAATGCAGAAATAAAGTCGGTGGGGTATGCACTGAAGTCCTGTGTTTCGGGTGAAAATTTAAAAAATTCTGGCTTGCTGCCATAAGCGGCAATTAAAATTTCATCAGTTGCAATAAGTGTTTCGGTTCTTGCTAATGCTCCGTGTTTGCCCAATGCTCCAAGTGGCAAACCATCGCCAAACGCAGTTGGCGCATCGTAATAATTCAGACTGAAAGCAATGAGGGGATAAATTGTATTTCCTGTTTCGGTTGGCAACTCTGCATTGAAAACTCTAATCTTTAAATCAAAGACATTTTCGTTTTGCTGTTGTATTACTTCATAGCTTGCCGCCTTACAAGCGCGGTCAACAATAAATGTTTCTTCATTGTCTTTCAGTGCATAACTTGTAACTGAAACGGTGCTTAAGATTTTGTTTCCTTCTTCAACAGGTGAAGTTCCTGTTCCTGATGTGTAGGGCGGTTGTATTCCGCGCGGCAAAGCGATAGTAAGACTTTTGAGCGGCTGCCCGTATTCATTATAATCGCCTGAAAAAGTAAAATTTGTTTTAGTGTCGTTTCCGCGCTCCCATTGTGTGCTGCGGTTTCCCACAGAGAAACTAAAAAATACATAACCCGAAGTTTCTTTTGGAACAAATAAAACATCGCTGCCAAAAGGACTATTTAATTCTTCTCCTAAATTAGAGTTTGAAGGTGCTGCTTCTAACCTTATTCCGTATTGACTTTCCGTAACTGTATAAGGTTTTCCACCTGCACCGGGTTTGTATTCTCCGTTTGCCTGTTCGTCCAAGGCATATAATTCTGTGCGTAATGAACCGCCTCTCCATGCACGGAAAGCATCACGCTTTGCCCTGCGGGGAAGCGACTTAATTAAATTGATTGTCTCAGGTTCGCGCTGCAATACATTTAAATCATCTTGCCAATATTCATCCTTGAAATTCACTTCTTCCCAATCTCCAAATTCATCGCCAACGGGTCCAAGATGAAACCAATTCCGCATTTCAACGGGTGGGCTGTAATGCTCAAAACCTGTTTGCTGAAAAACAAGTTCCCGCCCGTCATTGCTGACGAAAGAAGAATTGAACTGCGCATTTATTCTGAAACTTGGTGGTGCGATTGCTGCATTGAAACGCTGAAAAGTTTCGGTGTCTTTCTGGTCAACCCTGCCAAAGCCGCGAAACTCACGTTCGCCACCGTCCCAATAACCATGATGATAAATATAGCGTGTAACAAGTTTGCCGAAACTGATTTGGTCAATCACTTCCACTTTACTCACCACCTGCACGGGAAAAGGCAAAGTAGTTTTCCATGGGCTGCGTTTCTTGAAGTTGTGTTTCCAAATACCTGTTGGATAGGGGACAGTTAATTGAGAAGGATTGCTTAGTTCAGGGGGTGCGGCTTCCAATACTTCATCACTCAAACCGTATTGGTCTTTTAAATAATAACGTGTTGAAGGCAGATAACTGACACGGGTTAATGCGCCCATGTTGTTGTCCATTTCATGTAAGAGGTATGGTTTTGTTCCACCTGTTAAATCCAAAAAATACCATTGATGACGCATTGAACTTGTCATAGCATCAAAGCTATACAGCACACCGCTTACACCACTTCCGTGAATATCGGCAATGCGGATTCCATTTACATTGGGAACAAAAGGAGTTCCGGTAATCTCTATCGGTTCGCTCCAACCGTTGCCGCTTTTGTTAATCCAGAAAGTTATTTTTTGTGCATCAATGAAAATAAGGTCGGCTTGCCCGTCACCATCAATGTCGCCAAGTAAAACACGCGCAGGGTCAAACACCATTGGAAAGCGCGGACTGTTTTTCATGGTTATGGGCTTTCCGAAATTACCATAACCCAAATTGGGCCAGTAACGAATGCTGCCGCTATGCACCTGCACAATGTCTTGCAAACCGTCACCCGTCATGTCGGCAAGTTTTATTCTCGGGTCGGCAAAACTTACGTTGGGAAATTCATCAATTTGCTTTTTGGCTACTCTTCTTGTTTCTGTCCAGCCATCATTTTTATCCTGAAAGAAACATTCAAAGGCACTTCCGTTTCGTAAAACATCGGTAACGCCATCGCCTGTTAAATCCATTAGTTTCACTTCGGGGTCAGCAAAAGAAAACGAAGGAGCTTGCCTGTATTTCTTAAATGATTTGGTGTCCCAACTGGCGTTGTGCTTCATGCTGTAATAGCCCGACATTTGAGTGCCGTTCACAAGCAAATCCGTTCTTCCGTCACCGTTGGCATCTATTAATTGCACATCCGCACTTGCAAGTGTAATTCCGGCAGGTGCTTCTTTCATGGTGCGTGGCGAATCAAACTTTCCGTTGCCCAAGTTGCGCCAATAGCGCACTACTCCGTTTATTTCAACAATGTCGGGTAAGCCGTTGCCGAACAAATCAATCAGTTCAAAACCCGGACTGGCAAGTGAAGCAAGCGGCATTTGTCCACCTTCTAATTTTTTGAACTTTTGTTGTGCGGGTTTAAAATGCGTGTAACGAAATTCAAGCGGTGGCAGATACTCGGAAGCAGTTCCGTCATGCCCCTGCACTTCCATTTTGCATAACAAGGAAGCGCCATTGTAAGGAAGTTCATTTGCAGGCAGGACTTCATCACTGTATTGAAAGTGATAGGTGCGGGTTTTTATTTCTCCGCTCGTTGGATTGGTAAAAATCTGAATGTCTTTGCAGCGTTTGGTTGTGCGAATGTCAAAGCCGCTTTTGTAATCGGAAAAAGCATCGCTGCGATTTTCGTAAGTAAAAAGAACGCGAACCATGTAAGCTAATCCCTGACCACCGAAGGGGGAAAGGGAATAGTCGGAATATTTTATTTCTTTCAAATAGTTTTGGTCCCACCTGTGGTAATCGTTTTCGCGCACTTGTTCTTTCTCATAAGTGTAGCGTATATGATTACCGAATGTATCTTCGGTGAAAGTCAGTTTCCATGCAAAGACGCTTGTTGTGTGGTCGGGCTTTTGCACCAGCGACAAGTCGCCTTCAAACAACTCTTTGCTACCATACCAACTCACTAAGCCGTCTTTGCTCATTACTTTCCAACAGTTGCGAAAGTTGGTTTTGAGGTGATAAATCCGTGCGAAAAGTCCTTCGGTGCGTGGGCGGTATTGCGTGGCGAAGCCGCGCTCGTTTTGTAAAACTAAAATACCTGCTTCGTTTTGTTGGTTGTCGCGAATTTCAATTTTTCTTACTGCAACCAAGTCCTCTGCACCTGAAAGAATAAACGTGTCTTTTTCATCATCGTAACGCGGAACGCCTTTGGCGGTCTTGCGCATTACGCCCGGCACACTCATATTCCAACCAAGTCCGAATGGACTGTTGCCGCTGCCTGTGCTGTATTGCAGTCCAAGTTCGGGCTGAAAGCCGTTTCGTCCCGGTGGCAAAGCAATAGGCACAGAAAAGTTACCTGTGCCGGTAAACAAGTCAGGCGAAAACTTTTCGCCCAGTCCGCTTTGCGCTCCTCCGCCTTTAGGTGTTGAAATTGGTGATGACATAATCAGTAGCGTTCAAATGTATTACATCAATTAGAAAAAAGAATGGAAATTTTTCGGGTTTGTAAAGTGGTTTTCATAGGTTTTTTAGAGACACTTTGCAGCATTGACAAGGTTTTTGGGTTTCATAAGTAAACTAAAAAGTCGGAAAAAATCAACTAAAACTACAAACTGAATGAAACAGAATAAAACTTTTTTGAAGCCTGCTTTTTGCTTTTGAAGATTTTAACACAGTCGCAATGTTCAAATAAGCTCTACTATGTCAAAACCATTTTTTGATTATTATTTGAGTTCTAAATCGGCACTATCAGGGTCGTAATAGCTGTAAGCTAAAAGTTTAGAAAATAGTTATTACGAAGATGGGTGCGTTGGGGCAAAAATAAATGTGCTGCATACCGCTAAAAAACAAATAATAAAATGCAGCTCTTTTATTTTTGCGAAGCGGTGGCATTTCGGCTTTGCCGATTCTCTTTTCTGATGTCGTTATTTGTCCGCACGAACGTGTCTAAAAGCACGGAATTTCAGTTGCAGGTAACGGTTTGGGGGCTTACGAAGTAGCGGATAAGATGCACTTTCGTGTCCAACCGCGATAAAGGTAAGTAGAAAGTAATTACGTTTGGTTACGCACGTTCACCGCTATTTCGTTAAGCCCCTTGTTATAAGCAGACCGGTTGTGTCCTGTCGCGGGTGTCGGGTGGTTGATAGGCGGTGTGGGCAGGGTGAAAAAACAAACTTACTTGTAAGCTTTGGTTGTGTAGGGGCTTGTGTCGGCTTGCAAGTGTGTTTGTTTTTTGTGGGTGGGGTGTCAATAGGTCGTTAGGTCGCAAGAATACTACTTGGTGGAGCGAAAAGTCTGCAAGTTGGAGCAAGAATACTACTTGGTGGAGCGAAAAGTCTGCAAGTTGGAGCAAGAATACTACTTGGTGGAGCGAAAAGTCTGCAAGTTGGAGCAAGAATACTACTTGGTGGAGCGAAAAGTCTGCAAGTTGGAGCAAGAATACTACTTGGTGGAGCGAAAAGTCTGCGAGTTGGAGCAAGAATACTACTTGGTGGAGCGAAAAGTCTGCAAGTTGGACTGAAAAGTCTCAAAGGTGGTTTGTAAAATAAAAAGCCGCCCTAAAACTGTCGCGGAGTTTCAAGGCGGCTTTAGAGTCGCAGTCGGGGGTTGCTATGGCTTGTAGTCGGTAAACTTGATTTTGCGGATTTGTTTGTATTCTTCGCTTGTAGCACCGAAAACTGATTTTACATATTTTTTTACTTCCTGCGCTATGTCGTAAAGTCCTGTTTTCTCGTCATAAAGCGTGTGATTGCGTGCAATACGTGCGTTGCTCAATGCTGTTGTTGCGTCAATAACTGCTGTGTTTTGTGCAGTAAGTGTAAGAGCTAAAGCATTAAGAGAGGCTACTTGTAGGTCAGGTTCATTTGGTGTATAAGAAGGCTCGGAAGCTACGAGCAAAATAAGTTTGTTGAAGTTTTCGAGTAAGCTGTCGTAGCTTTGTTGAGAAACTGAAATTTGTTCCGGTGTTGGCGGAACAGGAGCAGGGTCTGTTCCGGTAGGCGGAACGGGTGGAACTGGTGGCACAGGGTCGGTAGGTGTTGTTGGGGGTTTGGTTTCGCCTTTTCTTTTTCCCTGAATTTTACGGTTAAGTGTTTGTGCATCTTTTACCAATTCATCGGAAGCATCGGTTGCATCTAATGCGTTTACCATGCGTGTTGCCAATGGCTTAATGGGGTCAAAGGCAATTTGACGGGCATTGATTGAATTGATTAAAATTACAATTGCTGAATTGACTGCTATAAGATTTCCCTGTGCTGTTAAGCGTAGTGCCTGAAGTGAGGGGATTTGCAGTGCTGCTTTTGTGGGTTGGTAGCGTATTCCGTAGCCGATGCAACGGGAGGTTAAATCTTCAAAGTTTGCTACGTTGATGGGGTGTCCGGTTTCTGAAGTTGATGCCATGATAAATGGATTTAAAGGTTAGTGTCTGTTTTGTTTTCTGTTTAGGTATTTACTGCGTGATACTCGTTGAGAATGAGTGGTGTAAATTTATAAAATATTTTAATTGACAAAATATTTTAAAAGAAAATATTAGGTAATTATACTTTTCTACATTTGTAAAAAGTAAATAAAATGAAATGAAATAGAATTAAAGAAAAATATTAAGGATTTGCGTTAGTTGATTCTCGTTACTGAAAACTGGTAATTTTTAAATACACGATGATTAAACGAAACGCCTTCGCAATGCGTGGGCTTTTGTTTATCTCGTGTATGGGCATACCAGTGCCTCAGTAGCGGATAATTCAGAATGACCCACGCAGATTTTTTTATAGACACCCTAAAAAAATCGCATGAATACTACACAAACTATTCTTTCGCAAGTGAGCGAAATTTATCACCTGAATAAGTGGAGAGGTGAAAAGAAATTGCTTATCTATTCTGATAAGATTTCAAATTCCAAGATGGAAAGTTTTCTGCGAAACGCGGAAAAGAAGTTAGAAAAACATGTAGATGATTCTACTTTTAGAAGAAGGGTGTTCAGTATTTTGATTGAATGTTTTCAAAATATAAATCTGCAAAAGCAAGCGGATAAAAAACTGAAACTTTCATTGCTTTCAGTAGGACTTGAAAAAGAAAATAAGGCTATTGTGATTTCGGGAAATACAATAAAAAAGGAAGAAGTAAGTTTTTTGCTGAACAAAATACAGGAACTAAACAGTATGAACAGAGAACAAGTGAAACATCACTTTAAAGAACTTTTAGCGAATACTGAACTTGCAAAATTGGATGAGAGCGGATTATATTTAGTTGATATTGCACGTAAGGCGCGGAGTAAATTGAGGTATGGATTTTTTCCGATTGATGATAAGCATTTGTTCTTTACACTGAAAATAACAGTTAACAAAGAAATAATGAATACATTTTAAACTCACCAAAAATTTTCTATAATATTGCATTAACCTAAAACCAAAAATCATGAAAAAATTATTACTCAACCTCATCTTGTTATTACTTGGAGTAGCAACAAGTTTTTCACAACAACAGGAATTCAGTTTTCAGCAATGGGCTGGAAGCAGCGGAACGCAAAATTTCTTTTACAAGAACATTACAAAATCAGATGCAAGCGGAAATATTTATACCGCAGGCGCAACGCTTAATGGAAATGGAAACTACGATTTGCTTTTAGTGAAATATAATAAAAGTGGCGTAGTGCAATGGACTAAGCAATATGATGGTGCTGGCGGTGGGCATGATATGGCAACAGGAATACATATTGATGGTTCGGGGAATGTTTATGTTACCGGAACTACTTATGTCAATGGCACGAATTACAATGATATTATTACCATAAAATATAATTCATCGGGAACGCAGCAATGGTTAAGCACTTACAACGGTAGCGGGAGTAGCTATGATGCAGGCGGTGCTATTGTTGTAAATACTGCTGGAACTAGTGTTTTTATTTGCGGAGGAGCTATGACTACTTCTAACCTTAGTGATTTTATTACAATTAGCTATAATGCTTCAACAGGAGCGCAAAACTGGGCAAACACTTATAATTACAATGGAAATTATGATGTAGCTGCAAAGATTTCGCTTACAGGACTTAATCAGGTGACACTTGTTGTTTCAGGCGGTGTGCAGCATAATTCAACAACTTGGAAATATGCAACGGTTAATTACGCTTCTTCAACGGGGTTTAGTTTAGGTCAACCTCAAATAAGTGGAAACAACACGGGCAGTCTTGACGAGTTGGGTGATATTTGCGAAGATGCCTCACAAACCTATACATACGTTGCAGGTTCGGTTGACAACAGTGGAACAGGAACGGGATATGATTACAAAATTGCGAAACTGCAAAACAGTAACCTGTCGGTAGTATGGGAACGCACATGGAACGGTGCGGATAGTCTTGCTGATAAAGCTGCTGACATAGTAGTAGATGCAAGCGGAAACGTTTATGTAACGGGTTTTACAACTACTGATACGCAAGGGAAAAACTATGCTACTGTAAAATACAACAGTAGCGGAACGCTGCAATGGACAAAATATCATAATGGCGCAGGTAATGGAATTGATGAGGCAACAGCTATTAATATAGATGCGAGTAATAATGTTTATGTTACGGGAACTTCGCATACAGGAGGCTCGCAGGATTATTACACGATAAAATATAAACCTGATAACACCGTTGTTTGGGAGCAAGCCTACAATGGACTTTATAATGGCTTAGATAAGGCTTATGACATAGCAGTTAATCCTTCTACTAATGAAATTGTTGTAAGCGGACAAACGCAAACTGCAACGGGTTACAGTTATACAACTGTAAGTATTGGACAGGCGACTACTGTAACGAATCCGAATGAGGTTTTTAATTCGACTTTTACGTTTACGGAAAATCTTGGTCAGCTTCTAAAAAGTAACGGAACAAGTGCAAGTAACATTAAATACTATAATTTTTCTTCTTCACCAACAACGTATTTTTCAGATACAGCCGTAAGTTATGTACTAAGCAGCATTGATACACTTTCTGCAACGAATGATACATTGCACAGGGTTGACAGAACCTACACAGGTCATAAAACTCCGGGGCAATACGGAATTAACAAACGCAGTGATTATTACAATTTTTACCTTGCCCACATACCCGAAGGCAGGGCGCACGTTACCAATTACAACAGACTTATAACACCTGAACTTTACAGTAAAATTGATGTGCTTTACACAGGTAACAGCAAAGGTTTAGTTACAACTTTTGTGTGCAAGCCCGGAAGTAGTCCTGCTGCCACTATAAAAATGAAGTTTAGCGGTGCAGACAGTATCAGGGTTGTAAATAATGACCTTATTATTTACACCAAACTCGGGCAAATAAAACACCCTCGTGCATCAGCATATGAATTAGACAACAACGGCACGGCTTATATTTTAGGTTGGTTTCCGACTTATGTAAGAAGCGGAAATGAAATTACGTTTACGCTTGGCAGCTATAATACTTCGCGGAATCTGATTATTGATATAGGTTTCCCATCGGTTACTGCTGGTGGAAGTGGTAGTGATAATTTAGAATGGTGCACGTATTATGGTGCAAGTAAAACAGATAGACCCTATGCTTCTGCTACTGATTCTATTAATAGCTATTATTTAGGTGGATATACATCAAGTGAATTTTTTCCAACTACAAATGGCGCATTTCAAACAGTTTTAAGAGCATTAGATGATGGATTTTTAGTTAAATTTAAAAACGGGACACAAAGAATATGGGCAACATTTTATGGCGGAGAAGATTCAGACCGAATAAACGATATTGAAATCGATAGAAAAAATAAAGTATTAGGTATTGCTGCGGTTACTTACAGTGATAGCTTGCCCACTTTTGACGGAGGTAGTTTAGCTTACGACCAAGCAGATTTGGGCGGAGATCAAGATGGCTATGTAGGCAAGTTTGATATGAGCAATGGAACTCCTTTATGGATTTCATACTTTGGAGGAAATATTGAAGATGACATATTGAGTGTTTCTTTTGACACAGATGGTAATATGTTTGCCGGTGGTTTTATTACTCAGGCTGATACACTTATTTTAGGAAATGGAACTAGTTGCGGAGTTCCAACAAACCGTGGCATTCAGATGTGCAATCCAGGAGGCAGCACATATTATCAAAATGGTTATGGAGGAGTTCAGGAAGATGGTCTATTATTAAAATTTGACACAAATAATAAACTGGTTTGGTCAACATTTTTTGGTGGAAGTAATCAAGATATAATTTTTGATATAGCGGTTAATAAGATAACAAATGATTTGTATGCACTTGGTTCAACACGAACAGCGACAACACCAAATAATAATTGTGCTGTGCCTACAAATGGAGGGTTCCCTCTATGCAATGGAGGAGGTGGCTCCTATAACCAAGGGACAAATGCTGGGATGTCGGATGCCTTTATTGCACGATTTTCAAACAGTGGACAAATAAAGTGGTCAACATATTTCGGAGGTAACAAAGAAGACCAAGGAGACCAGATTGCATTTAATTCAAGCGGTGATGTATACATTACCGGAATTTCAAAACGAGCCACTGCGATTGCAAATGCAATGTGCCAACCAGTTGTCAACGGAGGATTTCCTCTTTGCGGAGATACATCAACAGGGGTATTTGTTCAATATCAAGCAGACAGTTTATACGATGCTTTTGTAACACGATTTAACAGCAATAATCAAATAACATGGTCAACATTGTATGGTGGTAAAACAGAAGAAGGATGGAGTTGGAGTGTAGAAAGAAGGATGGGTGCAATTGCTGTTGATGCGTCAGACAATATTTATATTACGGGTTCCACTGAAAAAAAGCCAAATCATGAGTTTCCTGTCCTTAATAGACCTGAGTATTATTATCAAGCAACCAATGCAGGTAATACCTATAAAACTGATGCCTATATTGTTCAATTCGGACAGGATAATAAATTAAAATGGGCAACAAATTTTGGTGGTGATAATAGTAATAACACTTATGGGTATGATCATGGTGCGACACTTGCTACTTATGGCAGTGAATATTTATACCTTGCTGGATTTACCTATTCTTCAACTTTTCCATATGTATGTGCAAATCCAAGCGATTACTACTGTGATACAACTTATTCATACGTTTTTCCTGCCGATAATGACCATTCAGATATTTTCATTGCCCGTTTTATTTTAGATGATGAAACAGGAATTTATGAAGAAGGAAATAACTCATCTGGAAATATTCTGATTTATCCCAACCCGAGCAGAGGGCTTTTTAATTGGTCAGTTAATTCTTTAAACAGTATAAATACGGAGATAAAAGTTTTTGATACAATGGGGAAACTTATTTTTATTCAAAACCAAAAATCAACCAATCAAATTAAGGCAGGGGTAATTGATTTATCAAATGAGGCGAAAGGAATTTATGTAGTTCAGATTTCAGTTGATGGAACTTTATTTCATCAGAAAATTATATTGCAATAATCCATGAATAAAATAATTAAATATATAATTATTCTTATTGCTGCAAATGCTGTGGGGTTTCCCACAGCATTTGCTCAATGGTTGGCTCTTAATTCAGGAACAACAGCAAGACTCCACCAAGTATATTTTGTTGATGAAACAATTGGATTTGCAATAGGTGGATGGACATCGGGTTTAATTTTAAAAACTGAAAATGCTGGCGAAACATGGAATCCAATTTATGTTTCTAATATGCTTTATTCTATAAATTTCATCAGTGATAGCCTTGGGTATGTTGCGGGTGAATATGGTTTAATATTAAAAACTTCCGATAAAGGCAATAATTGGGTAGAGATAAATAGTCCAACTTCTCAACAAATCAATACAATTCATTTTATTGACTCACTTACTGGCTTTATTGGCACTGGCGGATTTGGAGGGGCTCCTGGTTATGGTAAAGTTTATAAAACAATTGATGGATGTATAAATTGGGTAGAAGTAAGTCCAGATTTAATGTATGTTGTAAAAGATATTTATTTTAGAAATAATACTGATGGTGTTATGTTGTCGGGAATTTATTGCTCAGCTACTTCAGATACTGGTAATACATGGCAGGTTGATACTTTATTATTTCCAAATACGATTGATGTGGGTGGACAAGACATTTCCTTTATGAATAATACTCTTGGCTTTATGACTGGAGGTGCTGTGATAAATAATACTTTAAATGCAGGTGCATTCTTAAAAACAATTGATGGAGGAAATAATTGGGCTTTAACCGTATTCGACTCTATTTATAGATTTCAAGGGTTATTTATGATTGATGAAAATATAGGTTATATTATTGGGTCAAATCAAGTGACAGAATCTGGCACAATTTTAAAAACTATAGACGGTGGCGAAACATGGCGAACACAGATAAATTCAGGATTGCCAGCTTATATGTTTTCAGTCTTTTGCACCTCTTCTGAGGTATGTTACGCTGTTGGTGATGATGGCGTGATTATAAAGACTGTAAATGGTGGCGTTGGAATACATGAAGCAGATGTAAATGAAGATTTAAGAATTTACCCAAACCCTGCTGCAAATAGCATAACCTTAGAAATACAATTAATTGGTCAACAATCTTCGGTTAAAATTTATGATGTCAGAGGTCAACAGATTTTTGAAACAGTAAACAACAAACAGAAAAAATTAAGCATTGATGTCAGCGGCTTTGCTGCTGGCTTATACGTTATTCAGTTGCAAAGTCAGCAAGGCGTGGTGAGTAAGAAGTTTATGAAACGGTAAAATGAAATATAAAACAGCGGTAGCCGAAAAGCTGAACAAAGAGTAAGCAAGTTAAAACCAAGCTAAAATGAAAATTTATATCAAGAAAATCCACAATTCAAAAGGAGTAGAAACAGGTTCAATTATTAGTGCATCAGTTGATGGACCAACAAATATTCAGCAGAAAACCATTATTGAAAACAAGCTTATACAATATGGGTTTGATGTTTTATATCCGGGACAAGGATTAAATATCTTTAGAGATATGTATGTGGACACTCCTTCAGTAACAATCATTAGAGATATTAATAATTTACCTAACACTGAAGATAATATTTAATGAAAAACGTGTGCCCCCACGCTTTGCCTGTTTGAAAGGTTTTGGTTTGTAAAAAGTGCAAACGGGTGAAGATGCAAAACCCCGCTCTCGCGGGGTTTTGTTTTTTTACATTGTCTGGTAACCAACCTGACAAGTGATAACCAATTAACCTATGAAAGTTGTAAATGTAATAAAGTTTGGAACTGCATATCGGTTACTACAAAGAAAGGTGTGCGGTGGGGGATTTGGGTCTTTTAGTTTTGGCTTAGGGTGGGCAAGTGGGTCGGCAGCCAAAACTAAATGTGCCAAATGTGCGAGGGCTTTTGAAACGTAAAGTCGAGTCCGTGTGGTCGAAAAAGGTCGTGTCCAACCGCACAAAAGTTGGCTAAAAAGTGTCAACGGTTGGGGTCGGGTCGGTTTGCTTATAACGTTTTGCGGGTTTAAGAAGTTGGCGATTTCGAAGCACTAAACTGTCTACCAGCACTACACTTGATACGAAAAACAAATGTTCATTTAACCACTGAACCGCCAATTTCTTAAACCCGCTGTTAGCAGATGCCCTTCTGTCTGTCCGATGTGCTGTCGCTTGAATTTTGCACACACTTTGTCCGAATGGATTGTCAATAAAAGCGGTGTCTGTCAGGGATAGCACGGTGCGTTGCATATTTTTTATTTTTTTGAGCGTTGGCATTTTTTGAAAACAATTTTTTATTGGGTCGGCTTTGCAAGCTCTATTAAAAACTTTGGTCGTGTGTTGGCTTGTGCGGTTTTTAATTGTGCTTGCAAATTGCGTTGGCTTTTTATGTGAAATTGAACTTCATATTTGTCAAGTCAAAGTTAAAAACATCTTGTATCGTATTAAATATTTCTTCGGAAGAAAGTTTCTTTTCGGTTTGCTTTTCGTCATTGTAAATTCTCAAAGTGTCACCTTTGATAAAGTAGAATGAATTGTTTTTCACTTTAGAAAACCTCAAACTGTTTTGGAATGGATAAATTGAAGTGTCTGCAAAGCGATTATTGATTTCCTCTAAAATGATTTCTTCCCTTTTTGTCTGCAATGGAATTGTAACCATTAGTTTAAAATCATTTTCAGTTTTATGAAACAAAATAATATTGTCTGCAACCATTTCTGTCTTGAAAGTCATTCCGTAAACTGAATATTCAATAGGAGCAAAAGCAGGAAATAGTTTAGTGCTTGCCCAACCCGAACCAACATCAATGAAATAATTTTGGTTGTCAATTTCAATTGACAACATTCTATGGCACTCCACGCCATTGATAAATGCAGAATGTAGTTTTGATATTATTCCATTATCAGCAAGAACTTTTTTGAAATGCAATACTTTGTCGGAACAAGTGCCGCCTAACTCTGATGGTGCTTTTGTAATTCTGTTTAGCATAAACAGATTATGAAAAGGAACTGTTTCAAATTCCTGTAATAGCAATGCTTCAATATTTTCTAAAGTTGTCATTTATGTGATGTGCTTCTTGTTGCAATTGCTTTATTAAATGTCGGGTAGGAATGAAAATATTTATCGTCAGATAAATTTGCAGGGAAATATTTCAACCAAACAGTTTTCAAACTTTCCTTTTCGCTGTTGTTTGGTTTGTTCAAATATTCAACCATCAACTTTCTAATACCTGAACCAACATCAAAAGAAACTTTGTTTCTCTCTGTAATTGTCTTAGGCAATTCATCACTAAACAATTCTCTCAAAATCTTTTTTCCTTGAAGGTTGCCGTTTGCGATTTCAATCAAATCATTTTGCAAACATTCATTTGATGCTGCAAAAACATTTCTGTCTAAAAACGGACAACGAATTTCCATTGTGTTTGCCATTGAAGCTAAATCCAATCTTCGCAATTCTGTGAAGTGCATATTTTCTATTAGTTCAATTCTCTTTACAAACCATTCATCAGCATTTTTAGAAAGAGGATAGCCACAAAATAATTCGTCTGCTCCTTCGCCTGAAAGCACAACTTTAATTCCGTCTTCGTGTGCTGCTTTTGAAAGTAGATAAGTAGCAAGTCCGTTGCTTACTATTGAAGGGTTGTAGCTTTCGGTATGGTAAACAACTTTACTAATCAATTCTGAAATTTCATTTTCTGCTGGCAATGAAATTACTTTCAAACGGTTTTCAATGTTCAATGCTTTTGATAATTCAATCACAAATTTCAAGTCCAATGTTTCTGAATTTCCAAGCGTATAGAAAATTGCTTTGTTAGAAAACTTTGAAACAATTGATGCAACAATTGAACTATCTAAACCACCACTTAAAAACACACCGAACATTTCTTCCTCTTTCGGAATACGCTTCTTAACTGCTTCAATAATTATCTCTTTCAAGTTGCTTTTGGAAACAGTTGAAATTTTATGTTCTTCAATTCTTACAACTTTTTTGTTTGAAATTTCGCAAACACCCTTCGGGATAATTTCAAATTCTGTGATGTGTTCAACTGCTTTCAATTCACTTATGATAAATTCAAACTTCTCTGTAAGGCAATGGAATAAAGGTTTCTTTCCTATGTAATCTCTAAGAGTGAAAATTTGATTTGTCTGTTTGTTGAAAATAATTCCCGAATAAAAACCGTCAAGTTTATGAATGATTGAACTGCCTATTTTTTCAAATAGGGGAAGTATTATTTCGGTATCTGAATTTGAACTGGTTTGCAATTCAAACTTTGTTTTCAATTCCTCTGCATTGTAAATCTCTGCATTAAAAACGCCAATAAGATTTCCAAATTCAAACGGTTGCATTGCTTTATCCGACTTGTCGTTTATTGATAAACGGTTGAAACCAATTGTGCCAAATGATAACTGTAATAGTTTTGTTGCATCATTGCCACGATGCTTTATTTTATTCAATGCCGTTTCTGCAATTGAATAACTGTCATTCCCGAAAACTGCTACAATGCCACACATACTTTAAATGGTTGTGTCGTTTATCCAAGTCAAGAACTTTTTAAAAATGTCCTTGTGATTTGCCAAAGCATTTTTATCTAAACTCTCATTGTCCTTATGAATGTTGCACAAAGCATCATTGGGTCCAAACCCAATGTAAAAGCCGTCTGCTGGAATGTTGTGAAGAAACGGACACTTGCTAAACTTGTTCAAGTTTCTGTTTTCAAGTAAAGCGTTGCCCGAATAAATTGCATCATTCAAACTGTCAAGAAAATTTGGTTTCATTTCTGATTTCGGTAAATAAAATATTACTGGCTTGCCGTCTTTGTGAATTCCTGTTTCCTCTAAATAAATTTTAGAATTGAATTCTGAAAAGTGTTTTGGAATTACTTCAAATGGTGTTTGTCCGCCAACTTCTTCCTCGCCTTGAATTATCCAAAGAATGTTTGGGAGTTGTTCGCCTTCTTCAAACATTTCTTTTACGGCTGCAAGCCGTGTAAGTAAAACAGCTTTGTTGTCTGCAATTCCTCTGCAATAATATCTGCCATTTATTTCGGTCAGTTCAAATGGTGGAGTGTTCCACTTTTCCCAATCCTTAATTTTCTCTACATCGTAATGTCCGTAAAGCACAACCTTTTTATCATTATTCGGGTTGTTGTATTTCGCAACTATTACTGGTTGATGAAACGGACTTTTGCCTTCTATTGAAATTGTAAAACCAATTGGCTTTAGAAATTTAGAAATGAAATCAATCCCTAATAGATTGGCTTCTTTGTCGTTTGCTATTGTCGGAATAGCAATGAATTCTTTTAGTTGTTCTGCATTCATTTGAGTTTAGTTTAATTGATTGTAAAATTCTTCCCAACCTTCAATTTCACTTGGTATTTCGCCTATGTTTATTTTTCCTGTCAATTTCTGAAATTTTTCCTTCTCCATTTTTGGAAACTTGTAAAGTAAATAAGCTCGTTTGACAGCATTTTTAAATTTTCCTTCGGTATATGGCTCAAACGATTTACCATAATCAATAAATTTCATTTGCCCTGAATTTGTTTGAATGCTGTTTTTTGCATTAATGTTTGTGAATACAAAACCATTCTCTTTGCTAAATTTCAAAAAGGAAAGAATATCTTCTTTCATCACTTCTTCTAATTTATGAAATGGATGAAAAGGGTAGCGTATCAGTTTGCTTTCGTCTAATTCAAAGAGTTCAATTTCTTCAAGCAGATTACATTGAATAAAGTTTTGTGAAATGCTCTTTAAGAATAACCAAGCATTTTGCGGAATGTCGTAGAATGATTTATAAACCCAAGTATCATCTGTAAATGCAATTCCTTCTCTACCTCTACCTAATAAGCGTAAAGGTTTTTTTAGCTTGAAGTAATCTTCAACAATTTGTTGGTGAACTTTGTCATCTTCGGTAAAATCAGTTATTGAGTTGCTGTAATTCCAAATTGTAGTTAAAAATTCATCGAAGAATTTCTTTAAAGTTTCATCTTTTTGAGCATCAGCAAGCAGATTGGTAAATGTTGCTAATCCTTCAAATTCTTTTACTTGGTTGTAAAATTCCTTTGCTGCTTCAAAATTTGATGATAATAGATTTGTTAGACCAACAATTCTATAATAATTCATCAGAAAACGATTTTTTCTTCTGACAAGAAAATAATCGTAGGTTTTCAGAAATTGCTGGTAATAGTTTTCTTGATTAAGTTTTTCAAAAATATCTTTTGGACGATATGGATTTGTTTCTGCTTTGATATTTTTAATTACATCTAAAATTCCTTTGTTGAAAGAATAGCCGATAATATCATAGGCGGCTTTTTCAAGTTCTTTCTTTAAGTCAAATTTTGATGCAGGTCTATTGTGGTCAAGTGAAAAAGTATGTTCTATAAATCGTTTCCCAGAAACAACTTGATTTAGTAAAGCCCAAGTTAAGTCGCCCCGTCTTGCAAAGTTATTGTTGACTTCAATATTTATTACTGGATAATAATGCAATACATCTCTATTCAAAACAATAGTATTTGCACCTCTTTTTGAAATGGTTTTTTCTTCTGATTTTAATTCTTTTTGAATTGCTTTTCTTGATAGTGCTTTACCTGAAAATATTTGCAATAAATCGTTTTCTGATGTTGAAGTGTGATAAATTGGTGTTTCTAAGTGGTCACTATGAATATCTGACAAATCATAGTAATAATCAGGTTTCAATTTTACATTTAGAAAGTCATCGCTTACCAAGGATTTAGCTTGAACACTATACAAAAAGTCAACTAATTGGGAACGGATGCAACTTAATGTCGGCACAGGTGGGTCGCAACTCATTGCTCCAATTATTGTATCAACTTTACCTATATGGTTGTTTATAATTTCAAAAAGATTGATTGTTTGATTTTCAAACTCCTCAAATGTAGTTGAGCTAAATGTAATATCATCATCAATAATCCAATAAACTGGATTATCCATTTCAATAGTTTCTGTAAATAAATGATGATGTAAAATTGTTCTACCTAAAGGAATAGAATTGATTGTCGAAAATTTTCTGAAAATTGAACCATAGTGTCCATCACCAAGGTTTTTCTGCCATTCTTCGTGTTTTACAAACTTGAAATGAATATTTTTTTGATTAAATAATGTTTCGCACTTTTCAAGTGATTTGCCTTTAGCTGTGTCATCAATAATTATAACCAAATCAACTGGAACGTTTCTATCAGTAATTTGCTTTGCAATTCTTTCAGCTATTATTTCATTACCTGCTATAAAGCCAATAATAAATTGGTAATCGCCTTTTCCATTGAATTGAATTTCTTGCTTTATTATCTTTTTATTATTGTATTGTAACCTTTCTATTTCTTCTCGTGAAATGGCAAAGAAGTTTTTTGCCCTTGCAAAAAACAATTCCTTTTCAGTTTCATTCATCAAGTGCTGATACTTGTAATAGAATACTTCCAAACTCTTTTTCTTCTTTTCTCCGCTGGTTGTTTCTCTTGGTCTGTCGTTATCTGTATATTGGGTTACAAGATGTTTATTGATTATTTTATAGGTTGGGTTTTGCTGGAATACTCTAACCAAAAAATCTCTGTCGGCTGTTGCAGCAGCGGCTTCATCAAAAGAACCTGCTTTTAAAAGCATTGTTAGTTTGATAAATGTATTTGAGCCACAAACACCTGGATTTCCAATAAGAAAATCCTTAGTTGATAAAGTATTTGGTAATACTTGCAGATGGTTTTCTGTTGAACTTTTGCGAAGCAAATTCCCAATCAGTAAATCAAAGTTGTCTTTGTTGTTGCTTTGAATTTCTTGTAAGTAGTCAGGCAACCATTCATCATCATCATCAAGCGAAGCGAAATAAATTTCATCGCTAATTCCAAAATACTTTATGATTTCTTCAACCGAACTATTCAACGCACCTGTGTAGGTCTGTGTCCGCAAATTCTTCGTGAGTGCAAAACCAAAATCATTGCAAATGATTTTCTCGGCTTCAAAGTTTTCATCGGTAGAATTAGAAACAACAAAAACAAAATCGGGTTTCCGATTTTGTTTTGCAATGGATTTCAAAGCCCTTGGCAACAACGGCAAACGATTGCAAGTAATAACAACTGCTGCAATTTTCATTTCAATGCCGTGATTAATTCCGAAATAGAATTTGGTTTGACGAATATTCTTTCAAACGAAGGAAGTGCTTGCACTTCTTCGTTTTCATTTTTCTTTATAAGACAAACGGAAGTGTAGCCGTTCTCTTTGGCAAATTCAATGAACTTGCTGTTGTGATAACCCGAAGGAAAGCAAAAGGAATTAACGGGCTTGCCCGTTATTCCTTCTAAATAAATTTTGGACTGTTTCAGTTCAAAATTTATTTTGCTTTCATTCATATACTCGGCTGTGAAAAGCGAATGTGTTACGCTGTGTGAACCGATTTCAAAACCGTTGTCCGCTAAAATTTTTATTTGGTCTGGTCGCAAATAAGAAACTCTGTTTTGTGTTGGGAGTTTTTGAAAACTTGTTTTCAAAAATTCTTTTTGCTGTTCGGGGTCACTCCAATAGAATTTCTTTTTCGTGTCGCCTGATATAAAATCGTTTCGCTTTTCCTCTGTCAATTCCGCTTCGTCCACGCACTGATAATAAATGTCAAGCGGTAAAACTGAATTGTCTTTGCAGGGATTTACAACTGGAAAAAATGTTGCTGTCGCTTTGAACTTTTGAAGTGAAGGCAAAGCAAATTCAAAGTTGTCCGAATAGCCGTCATCAAAAGTCAGTGCAACAAGTTTGTCTGTGTCGCTGTGCTGTGTGAGTTCTGAAACTGTTACAAACTGAAAGCCGTTGTCAGCCAAACACGATAAAACTGTTTCAAAATATTCTTGCGTAATGAGAGTGCCAAATGTAGAATAGGCATTTGGTTGTGTTATGAGTTTGTCGGGCAAAACTCTATGAAACATCAACACTTTAGCCATTGTCAAGATGCTTTAAAATTTCGTCAATGGTGCTTATAGGAATTAGTAAACCGTTGTGACGGTTGTCTAAATTTTTACCTGCTAATTCCTTTGCCCAACCGTCAAACTGTGTTACACATAAAACAGTTTTGTTGAGTTGCCAAGCAAAAGCAATCTCTGAAAGTGTCCCTGCTCCGCCACCTGCTGCAATAATTATATCGGCTGTCCGCACGATTATGATGTTTCTTGCGATACCTGCACCTGTCGGAATAGGTATGTCAATAAACTGGTTAGCAGTTTCTGCTTTGTCGTCAGGTAAAATGCCAACTGTCTGACCGTTGAATGTGTCAGGTGATTGTTTAACGCCTTTACAAACCGCCTCCATAAAACCACCAAGTCCACCGCAAACAAAAGTCCTGTCTATGGTTGCAACTTGTCTGCCGAGTTGCACACCAAAGTCATAAAGTTGTTGGCTACACATTGATTTATTAGGTCCTATAATTCCGATTTTTTTCATTGTCAATTTAGTTACTACAAATTAAGAACTTTTTACTCTGCTAACGTCAAAGCGTAGGCAAAAAAGTGGCTCTTTTGGTTTTGCAAAGGGTCGGCTTTGTGTGTCGGGGCAAAACCAAATGTGCCACTTGTGCGGTTGCCTAAAAATTGTTTTCAAAAAAGCGTTGGCAAAAAAATAAAAAATATTCTGCGTTGGCTCGTCTGTAAGAGGTCGTCCATTTTGCAAAGTTCAACCTGCTTTGTCGTCAATTTCTTGCTGTCCGTTTGATGTTGCACGGTCGCAAATAGGGTTTCTGCTAACTTATATATAGGTCTGACGCTATCATCCTTATCCCTCTGTTTTTGGGTGTATAGGTATGATAAACCTCAGCCTTTACAAATGTATATTTTTTTTAATTTAATTTCTCAACCTTTTTCACCCGCCTCTGGCTGCTAAACCTTGCAAACGACAAGGGCAAAATCTGAAAAAAAATTGCACATACCTATAACCATTCATCTGTTAGTGTCGTATCAGTCTCGTTCTTAATACTATAAGCATGGTTAGCAGATTTGTTTTACTGCTCGACAGCGGTAGCGTATCTAAAGATGATTACCTTGATTTAGAACTGTTTTTTAAGGGCAATAAACTAAAACAGGAAGGCGTATTTGCCGTTATGCAAAACCTGGGTGCCCTGTACACTACCTGTAAGCAGGAGCTGAGTATTGAAGTGCGGGTTTACTTAAGTCCGCTTGACCATGCCTTTGTGCATAAGCAAACCACTGCGGCCATGCATCCGCCCGCTACCCCCGCTGACTTTGATAAACTAACCACAACCGAAAAGGCAATAGCGCTGCTTACCGCTATGAACAATACCCAATCCGAAATAGCCGATAAAATACTGATATCAAGCGGCTCGGTAAATACCCTGCGCAAGCGCACGTATAAAAAGCTGAATATTCCGGGCAATGTGCATCACCTGCGCGACTATGTTGTTAAGCAGGGCTGGGTAAGGGTGGCATAGGGCACCGTCATTGCGAACCCCGTTTCCTGCGGGGTGAAGCAATCTCAGAATGGTGTGTAGTGATTATGATAAGGAGATTGCTTCGGTCGTTCCTCCCTCGCAATGACGGGGCGTATCGTCATTGCGAACCCCGTTTCCTGCGGGGTGAAGCAATCTCATGATTAAGTGCAGTGATTATGATTAGGAGATTGCTTCGGGTGAGAAACCCCTCGCAATGACGGGAGAGATTGCTTCGGGTGAGAAACCCCTCGCAATGACGGGAGAGATTGCTTCGGTCGTTCCCCCCTGGCAATGACGAGACACTTAATCATCAATAAACTGATTGGTAAGGTCACGCCAATCTGCATTGATGGAATTTATAAGCAATTCCTTTTTCTTTCTTGATCCTGCCTTAATTTGTTTTTCCCGTGCTATTGCTTCCTCGATAGAATGAAATCCTTCAAAATATACTAATTTATATACATTGTATTTTGAAGTAAAACTACCAGGATAGGCATTGGTTTTATGCTCCCACAAACGTTTTGCAAGGTTTGCAGTAACTCCTGTATACAATACAGTGTTATTTTTATTAGTCAGTATATATACATAACCTCCTTTATACATAATTCAAAAATAAATATTTTCACTTATATAATATGCAGTGGTTTATTGGGGGGATTGCTTCGGGTGAGAAACCCCTCGCAATGACGAGGCGAACCGTCATTGCGAACCCCGTTTCCTGCGGGGTGAAGCAATCTCAAAATGGTGTGTAGTGATTATGATAAGGAGATTGCTTCGGTCGTTCCTTCCTCGCAATGACGTTTTATTACCTCACAATTTCCTTCCCCTGCCTTTATCCAAACCAACACAGTGTTAGTTTTTTATTTTCACAGCTTAAAGCAGCGCCAGCTGAGTTCTGTTTTTTATAAACCGAGCTAAAGGCAGCAGGGGCAGGGCTCTGTTTTTTCAAAAACAGTGTTTAATTGCAGTTAAATGAGTTCTGTTTTTTCTGTTCAAAGCTTAAAGCGGCTCAATGCAGGCTCTGTTTTTTGCACTTCAGTGTAAGGAAAACAAAAAACAGTCTCATTTTTTGGCATTCTTATCTTAAAGCAGCAAAAACAGAGCTCTGTTTTTCTGAAACCAAGCTCTTTTTCGGGCTTTTCATGCTTTTTTCGGTGCCCCAAAAGCATTTGTTCCCCTAAGGGAACGAAAAAGGGGCAAACAGCGCCACATCTTTGCCGAAATTTTTAATCAAACCCTTAAAACTAAAACCATGATTATTACACCAAAGCTTGGATTAGCGGCTAAAAGCTATTCAGAATTTGACACCTATTCGGCCGACATTGTAGATGCGCTGACGGGTAACATGAATTTCCCAATTACCGAGCCTGCGCTGCCCACAGTTACTGCCAAACAGCAGCAGTATCACACTGCTATGCTGGCTGCCATTGGCGGCAATACGCAGCAGCGCCAGACACGTAATCAGTTTCGCGAAGAACTGCACATTATGCTCACCAACCTGGCTAATGATGTGGCATCGCGCTCTAACAATGATTTAGCTATTTACATGACCAGCGGTTTCGACTACCGCAGACCGCCCGTGCCCTCGGGCGATCCGGTGGCACCCCAGAATTTTCGCATCGTTTACAATGAAAACGAAGGTGAGCTGGTATGCCGTTGCAATAAAGCGGCCAACGCAGTAATGTACGAAATATGGATGGGCACCACACCCACACCGCCTGCATCGGGCGGCAGTAATCCTACTCCCGGCCCGGGGCCCATTCCCGGGGGATGGATAAAAGTTTCGGAATCCACTTCAACCTCGGCAACTATAACCGGACTGGTAAGCGGAACCCGTTACTATGCCCATGTAATAGCCAAAGGCCGCAGAAACAAAAGCAGCAGTCCCAGTAATACGGCTACTAAAATTTGTCCGTAAAATGGTTGTTTCATTTGCAATTAAAACAGGCAGGGGCTGAAATTTTTCAGCCCCTGTTTGTTTTTTAGAAACAAATTATTATAAATTTGTGTGGGCTATTGGTTGGCCTGCATACTAAACTCATTTGCCCTGCGTTATTAAAGTATAACCCTTAAATCTTTTAAGCCATGTTTGTAGAATCCATGACCTTTGAAGAAATACGTGCTGAGTTTGAAAAGGAAAAAAAAGCGCTTACCAACAAAATCCTAAACCATTCGGGACAGGTATTGAAACTCATGCGCAAAACCAACATGAGCAGCTACGACAAGTATTTCGACTACCTGTCACCGCGCAAAAACCGTTGGGTTTATCATTTCGGGGCCACAGGTAAGGGCAAGGATAATTTCACGATTACCAACTACTGTTATTTTTATACCCATAGCAGTTATGCCGTAATTAATTATGCACCTGTAACCGACCACCTCACGTATTTGTCGGGTCATTTTTTTACCCGCTTTTTGCAACGTGAAAAATTGAATACCGAGAGCATACACGATATTGTGCGGATTTATTTCAAAACCAATGCAACAACCGTTACGCAACCTATAAAAGAAGAGAAGCCCGGAACGGGTATCTATCAGGCCTTTGTACAAAGTAAAACCGGTGTGGGATTAGGTTACATTTACAGTAAAGAGAGGATAACAGAAATGCGCACCTTTATTACCAACGATATGCTCAAAGGCAATCAGGTGGAACTATCCAAACAACTGGAAGAAAAATTTAAACTCAATTGTGTGCGCAACTCACCGGGCGACCGAAATCTGAATTCGGTAAACGGACTGGAAACAACCTGATTGCTGCAGAAAACCTGCTGTTTCTGTCTTCGGCCTGCTTGTCGTTTGGTAATAAGTTTACATTTGTGCCAAACCCCAGTTCATGTATAACAAACTACTCTTATTCTCAGGCCTTACCCTTCTGGCAGCCTGCAACAACTCTTCTGATATGAAAACAACTCCTTACCAATGGCCCGATGCAAAGGCCCCGGTGGCCGAGCTGAAGCCCCAGCAACGCATCCTGCACGGTGATACTGTTACCGATAACTATTACTGGATGATTGACTACTTTAAAAAAGGTCCCGACAGCACCAAAGTAGTGGATTACCTGAAAGCCGAGAATGCCTACTTAGATACCATGATGATCGGCACCAAACAGTTTCAGGAACAATTGTTCACCGAAATGAAAGCCCGCATCAAAGAAAAAGACGAAAGCGTTCCGGTGTTCAATAACGGCTATTACTATTATACCCGCACCGATGAAGGCAAACAGTACTATAAATACTGCCGCAAAAAAGGCAGTCTTACCGCACCCGAAGAAATAGTGCTGGACGTAGATGCCATGGCCGAAGGCAAAGCCTATTACGATATTGGCGAAATTGAAATCAGCGAAGACAATAAATTAGTGGCTTATGGTGTGGACGAAATCTCGCGCAGAGAATACGTTGTTCACATCAAAAATCTGGAAACAGGTGAGGTTTACAAAGATGCCATACCGCGCACCGAGGGCGGTGCCGTGTGGGCCAACGATAACAAAACCTTGTTCTATACCTCTAAAAATCCCGAAACACTCTTATCCGAAAAAATAA
Organism: Bacteroidia bacterium; assembly: GCA_050186075.1. Lineage (GTDB taxonomy): Bacteria > Bacteroidota > Bacteroidia > SXHM01 > SXHM01 > SXHM01. The sequence goes on along the minus strand of JBFWYU010000021.1, from coordinate 31,220 downwards.
AACGCCATGTGCTGGGTACCGATGCTGCCAGCGATGTAACCGTGTACGAAGAGATGGATAAATCAAACTACATAGGCGTGTGGAAATCTAAAAACAACCGTTACATTGTTATTACTTCGCAGGCCACCATGAGCTCTGAGTACCGCATGATTGATGCCGCCAAGCCTGATGCAGCGTTCAAGGTATTTCAGCCCCGCATGAAAGATGTGTTATATTCCGTTACCCCGCTTGCCGATAAGTTCCTTATCAAAACCAACTGGAATGCAAAAAACTTCCGCCTCATGGAATGCCCGCTCGACAAAACCGAAAGCAGCAACTGGAAAGAAATTATCCCCAACCGTACCGATGTATTGCTCGAAGGTGTTGATGAGTTCAAAGACTTTGTGGTGCTTACCGAACGCAAAAACGGGTTAACACAACTCACCATTCAAAGCCTTGCCGATGGCAAAGAACACGTGCTTGATTTTGGCGAGCCGGCCTATGCTGCCTCACCCGGATCAAACCCTGATTACAACAGCTCAACACTGCGTTATCAGTTTACCTCCTTGGTTACTCCGTACTCAACCATTGACTACAACATGGCTACCCGCGAGAAAAAACTGATGAAGCAGGCCGAAGTGGTAGGCGGCTACAACGCTGCTGATTATGTTACCGAGCGCGTGTATGCAACAGCCAAAGACGGAACTAAAATTCCCGTTTCCATTGTTTACAAAAAAGGATTCCAGAAAAACGGACAGGCTCCGCTCTTGCTCTATGGCTATGGTTCTTACGGCAACAGCATTGATGCCTATTTCAGCTCAGCCCGCCTTACTTTGCTCAACAGAGGTTTTGCCTTTGCCATTGCCCACATCCGTGGCGGACAGGAAATGGGCCGCCAGTGGTACGAAGACGGCAAGCTGATGAAAAAGATGAACACCTTTACCGACTTTATTGACTGCGGTGAATTTCTTATCAAAGAAAACTACACAAGCAAAGAACACCTCTATGCCGAGGGCGGAAGTGCCGGTGGCCTGTTGATGGGTGCAGTAGTAAACCTTGCACCCGATATGTGGAATGGGGTAGTGGCAGCAGTTCCTTTTGTGGATGTGGTGAACACCATGTTAGACGAAAGCATTCCGCTTACCACCAACGAGTTTGACGAGTGGGGAAATCCTAAAGAAAAAGATGCTTACTTCTATATGAAGAGCTATGCACCTTACGAAAATGTGGATAAGAAAAACTATCCGAATATGCTGGTAATAACCGGTCTTCACGATAGTCAGGTGCAGTATTTTGAACCGGCTAAATGGGTGGCAAAACTCCGCGCAACCAAAACCGATAATAACGTGTTGTTACTCCAGACCAATATGGAGTTCGGACACGGAGGTGCCTCCGGGCGTTTTGATTATCTGAAAGATGTAGCGCTTAAATATGCCTTTCTCTTTTCGCTCGAAGGCATAGAGAAATAGTTTATAACTTACTTCTGCGGTTGTTTATAAACTTTACTATTTCAAGAACTAACAGCATTGTTGCTGCTCCTGCAACCGATGGAATAAAATGACCATACCCCGGAAAGTTGAAGCTGAAAACCTTTAGCAGTGCCGGAATAGAAATAATAAGCAGCAGCATTGCAGTGGCAATAGAAGTGATAATTATAACAGTCACATTGCGCTCCAGTATTACAGCAATAACGCTGCGGGTTTTTGAAAGGTTAGTAAGGATAAGAAAGATATTGCCGATAATAAGTGATGAAAAGGCAATGGCTCTTACTTCTCCTTCTGTATGTCCTTCGCGAATAGAAAGGAAATATACAGCTATTACCATTGTCAGCAGTAATAATCCCTGCATGATGCTGCCCAACATTTTCCGTGTTCCGAAAAATTTATCAGCGGGATTGCGTGGTTTACGGTTCATAATACCTTTTTCTTCCTGCTCGGTTTCAAATGCTATTGAACATACAGGGTCAATAATCAGTTCCATAAAAACAATATGTAAGGGCATAAGCAATAGCGGTAGCGAAGTAAAGAATGCCGGCATCAGTGCCAGTCCTATAATAGGAATATGAATGGCAATAATGTAGGACATTGCTTTTTGCAGGTTGTCAAAAATTTTGCGTCCCAGCCTTATAGCTCCAACAATGGAAGCAAAGTTGTCGTCCAGCAAAACCAGTGATGAAGCTTCACGTGCCACATCAGTGCCTTTGTTGCCCATAGCTATTCCTATATGAGCTGCTTTCAGGGCAGGTGCATCATTCACACCATCTCCTGTCATGGCTACTATTTCATTGTTGGCTTTCAATGCCTGCACAATGCGCAGTTTCTGTTCGGGAACTACGCGTGCAAAAACATTTACCTTACTTATGCGTTTGCGTAAATCTTCATCGCTCATGTTTTTAAGTTCGTCACCATTTATCAGTTCATAACGCTCATCCATTCCGGCCTGAACCGAAATGCATTTTGCTGTGGCCGGAAAATCGCCAGTTATCATGATCACCTTAATACCGGCTTCCTTACATTCTTTTATGGCCTGCGGTACCTCGGGGCGTATGGGGTCCTCAAATCCGATTAGCCCAAGATAATTGAAATTAAATCCTTCCTGTGTTTCGGGAAGGGTTGTGCTGGTAGCTGTTGTGGTTGCCACAGCCAATACTCTATAACCTTGCTCAGCCATCTGCTGCACGGCAGCTAATTGTTTAGCGGTTTCGTCCGCACTCAGTTTACACAACCCGAAAACAGCTTCGGGAGCACCTTTGCAATAAACGTGTAAGCTAGTTTTGGCATTGCTTTGCAATACCCTTGTCATGGCAAATAGTTGTTTGCTCAGGGGGTATTCTTTCACCAGTTTTAATTCAATGATATTTTCAGTGAAAAGTTCGTGGTAGGCATTAGCTATGGCTTTCTCCATTGGGTCAATGGAGTCTATCGTAGAAGCGTAAAAGGCTGTTTCAATTAATTGTTTCAGCTCATTTTTCTTCTCCTCAAAAAGATTTTTTTTAAACAGTGACCCTGCCTGATACAATAGTGCCACTTCCATTTTATTCTGGGTAATAGTTCCTGTTTTGTCGCTACACAAAACAGTAGCAGCCCCCAGTGTTTCAATAGCCGTAGGGTTACGGGTAAGCACATTTTTTTTCGACAGCCGCCATGCGCCCAGTGCCATAAAAACGGTAAGTACTACAGGAAATTCTTCGGGTAATATGGCCATAGCTGAAGCAAGTCCGTTCAGCAGTGACTGAAGAAAATTGCCGCGCGTAAAATAAAAAGCAAGTACAACGCCAATACTGATAATACCTCCTGCAATAAACAGATTTCTTATCAGCACTTTCATTTCGGTTTGCAAACGGGTTTCGCTTTGTTCAATATTTTGCAGAGAGGTTCCTATTTTTCCAAATTGTGTATGTATGCCTGTGGCAAACACTTTTGCTACTGCTTTTCCTTGCACAACCAATGTGCCGCTGTAAACCAGCCCGGCTGTGTTGGCAGTATTGCTCTGTACTGATTTTGTTACCGCAGCCGATTCGCCCGTCAGCAATGATTCATCAACTGTAAGGTGTAGTGTTTCCAATATCTGAGCATCAGCAGGAATGCGGTCGCCCTCGTTCAGCAGAACAATATCAGAGGGAACCACTTCGCGTCCCGGAATGCGTATTTCTTTTTCGTCACGTATTACCAAAGCTCTTGGTGATGATAGTTCACGTAAGGCTTCCAGTGCTTTTTCTGTTTTACGATATTGATAAAAGGTGATGAAAATAATAAGCATGATAGAGGCAAGGAGAATACTTCCCTCCCCGTAATCGCCCAAAATCATGTACAGCACCCCGCAGCTGATTAATAAAAGAAACATAGGTTCTTTTATTACCTCAACTGCAATATGCCATACGTTTTTAGACTTAGCCGCAGGTAATTCATTATAGCCATGAATTTTTAAATTTTCTTTGGCTTCTGCTATACTAAGGCCCTTTGTCATTTATTGGTAATGAAGAATTTGCTGCGTTGCATTAAAACGAAAACACAACAGATTGGAAAACTGTGAAGTTAACGCTTTTCAGGTACCTTTTCTCAACGGAAGCAACACTCTTGCAAAATCAAGTTTGCGGGTGTTGCTCTCATTAAATACGCCCTGATTGGTTTCGCGGATATCTTCTACCGAGTAGAACGAGCCCGGCAAATGTTGATCAATAAACTCCGAAATCTCTTTTACATTTTTGCGTTCGGCCACAATAAAAATAAGTTTTACAGGGCCCATAGCGCCTTGCCCGTCAATAACGGTAAAGCCGTGTTTCTTCTTTTTCAGTTCTTCCAGAAAATCATCTGAGTTTTTGTTGGTAATAACGCGTATTACCTGTGTACCTATGGCTAATGCCTGTTCTATGGTCAAGCCCAGAAAAGTTCCGGTGGCATAACCTGCCGCCCATGCAAAGTAACACATTACATTGCTCAGGTTCTGCATAATCTGCCCGATGGCAATCAGCCATAGCAGCACCTCAAAAAAACCGATGATGGGTACAATTTTGCGTTTGCCTTTCGAAATCATAACAATGCGCAGTGTTCCCAGCGTTACGTCTGTCATCCGCGCAAAATAGATAACCAGCGGCAGTATCACCCAGTTAAAATAATCAAACCCTGCTGTTGCTTCCATTCATCTAAGGCCGTGCTGCCTTTACAATTTTCTGTTTATAAATGTGTTTTTCTTCGCTGGTAATGGTGGCGAAATAAATGCCTGCTGCCAGCGGTGCCGTTGAAAAGGTAAAAATATTCTGTCCGAATTTGGCCTGATCCTGAAACAGGGAAATAACCCTGCGTCCGTTCATATCATACAGGTCAACCGATATGTCGGCCGTTTGCTCCATGTAAAAGTTCAGTGTTACCAGATCAACTGTGGGATTAGGATACGCTGTTATTTCCAGCGAAGGAAACTCATCAGGACGTATGGAATCGGTGCTGGTGAGTTCGGCAATCCAGGTTCCGTTTTTCTTGGTTTCTTTTCCCCAAGAGCCTACTGCCCATACCGTAGCTGTTTCGTTATACCTGCGCTGCGAGCCGCTGTAATCGCCCCAGCGCTCGTAATCGCCATCGCCAAATGCATCCACATAATTTTCACCTGTTTTAATTTTTACATGTTCGGTATATTCCCCATCGTTGGTGTAATAGATGTACGAGAAACCGGCATAATCCACAGGTGAGGTATGATTAAAAGTAATCACAGCCTCCTGGTCGCGGTGGTCGCGCCCCGAATACGATATGTTGGGATAACCAAAATCAAGCAGTGTATCGCCAATAATGTTGGCACGCACATTGGGTGAGGCACTTCCGGGGTTTTCAATAAAGCCGTGGTAAATGCCGGCAAGCCCGGTAGCCTCGTTCATGCAGCTTTGTACAAACTGTATAACACCGTTTTCGTAAAAACCACCTAACACGCGGTTATCATTGGTGTCAAAGGTGTTTGTGCCTTCTTGACGCGCCTCCGGAGGAAGCAGGTATTTTTTGTCCGAAGTAAGAAATTTTACCTCCAGTGATGCAGTGTTACTTTTTACATTGTTGGTAACGTGCAGCAGAAAAATTGAATCATTTTCAAAAGAAGTGGCGCGGTTACTGAGTAAAAACATATCAGGACCGTAAGGCGCAACTCCGCCTTTTACCGGGCATATATTGAAGATGGGTTTTATGCCGTTGCCAAGAAAAATATCGTGATAATACTTGGTGGTAAGTGTGTTGCCGGCATAACCGTCTTCGTTGCTTATCTGCCACAGGCAGGTTTCGGTAAAGCCCGAGTTGTTGGTAGAGCCATTGGTAAATGTGTTGATACCGATAAATAAATCACTGTTCGAAATTCCTATTACCGGATAATCGCTCCAGGTATCGTTGCCAAGCGGATTGCCGCTCAGGGCATAGGCATTCCACTCGCCCATAGGGTCGTTGGTCTGCGAATAACAAACGATTACTTTGCTCTTCTGGTAGGTGCTTCCGTTCAGAAATACCATAATAAAGCGGTCGGCAGCAGGGTCATAAACCATCTTGGGATCAAACTTTGAATCGGTAGTGTTTAAGCCCGAAGCAAAGGAACCAAGGGTTTTTACTTTCAGAATGGTGTCGTTGTTGGTGTCATAAATAAGCACCCGTGAGTTGATAACCGAAACTACAATTCCCGCGTTGGAAATAGCCATGTCGTTGTCATTAGGAATGCTGTTCTGCGCAATGTTTCCTTCAAAATTGCGCCCCAATACCAGTGGCCATATAGTATCGGTTTTATAGGCAGGTGCAGAAAAATTGCCCGACTTTACAGGATATTTTTTTCGCATTTCCTGTTTCATGGTGCGTAGTTGTGCGCGGTATGAAGAACCTCCCGGAGCAGGTACTTCAATATTTTGCAGCGAAACTTCCCAGTCGGGATTAGTATCCGAAAAACTGAGCACGGCAACCTTTTCCCACTTCAGGTCTTTTACGTTGTAATTAGTTTGGGCATTAGCACTGAAGCCAATCAGCAGCCAAAGCGCAAGGGCTGAACCAACTCTCATTATTTCACTTCTGAATTAATTTCCTGACGGCTTTCGCGCTGCAGTTGTTGAACAGGAAGCGGAGTAGCATAGCGGTTGGTGAATTCTTTCACTTTGTTTTCGTCCAATCCGTTTTTACCGAAAAGTCCGTTAGCAGCAATTACTTCCAGCGTTTTTTCTGCCGAACGAACGGTAACATCGGGATAAGCAATCAATCCGTTGGCAAAACGGTAATAGTTTTCCTTGATGCTGATAAGGCGTTGCTTTCCGTCTAATGAATAAGCAATAAAGCCAACGCCAGATTTTTTAAGCAAACCGGCCGGGGTGTTATTGCTGTAAATGGTGTCGGTAGTTGTTTCGGTCTGTGCAGATGCAACAGCAAACGAAAACAGTGCGAAGAGCAGGAGTGTATATTTCATAGCAACAAAATTATTGAAATTAATTCACAGTTAAGACATCTCCGTTCCAGACCAGATTATCACTTACGCAGGAGATATGATGTTTGGTTTGATTTTTATCAGCAAGAAAATCACCGCTGGTATAAACAGGAACATTGATAAAGATGTTCTCAGCCAAATGTTCAACTCCGTCAAACAACACGCGCCAGTAAAGGCGGTTATCGCTGCACTCGGTATTGAAGCGTATTTTTACAGTGTGTTTCATTTATAGCTTTTTCCACATGCTGCGGTGCGGGCCCACTTTGTTTACATCGTATTCTTCTCCGTAGGCTGTCCAGCCACATTTTTCATAAAAAGGAATGGCGGCAATACGAGCCTGTAGCCAACCAGTGCGGGCATTCCAGTGTTGTTTGGCTGTTTCTTCCAGGGCAGCAAGCACTTTTGCTGCTAATCCTTTTCCCTGGAATTCAGGTAATGTTCCCATTTGTCTTACCTGCACGGCAGGACGCAAACGCGAGGCAAAAGCTTCGCCTTTATCGTCAGTTAATACAGATTTTGTTCCTTCTCCCAATGGCTCAAACGCAGGACAATTGCTGCCCACAGGATCTTTTACCGAACCGTCACCGGCAATCAGTGCAATTCTTCCTACGGCAACAATTTTATTGTCAATAGAAATAGATGCATGAATTGCTGTGTTGTCATCCGTGAGCAATTCTGATCCTCGCGGACCTCCCAATGGTTTGCGCAATACTTCATAACGCACATCAAAATATTCCTGTGGCAATGCTTCACCCGGAAGTGTAATTACTAAACTCATAGATATAAGTCTGCTATTGCAAGTGTTGCAAACACAATGCTGGCAATGCCGTTGGTGGTAAAAAAAGCAATGTTTACTTTGCTCAGGTCATTGGGTTTTACAAGACTGTGCTGGTAAAGCAACAGCCCGCTGAAAATAGCTGCTGCAATCCAGTAATACACTCCTGCATTGCCGATAAATCCTGCTGCCAAAATAAAACCGGCAGATAAAAGATGAAAAACAGAAGAAAGTAACAAGGCGTTTTTTGTTCCTATTACTGCGGGAATGGAATGCAAGCCTTTTGATTTGTCAAAGGCTTCGTCCTGCAAGGCGTAAATAATATCAAAGCCGCTTACCCAGAATAAAACAGCAAAAGAGAAAAGAATTGGAAGTATTGCAAACTCACCAGTTACCGCCAGCCAGGCACCTATAGGTGCAAGTGATAAACCTAAACCAAGAATTAAATGACAAAGAAATGTAAAGCGTTTGGTATAGCTGTAACCCAGAATTACCAGCAGCGCAATCGGACTTAAATATAAGCAAATGGTATTGATAAAATAAGTAGTAGTAATAAAAAACAAGGAGTTTAAAATCACAAAAACCAATGCCGAGCCTTTGCCGATAATTCCCGAAGGTATTTCACGTATAGCGGTCCGCGGATTATCTTTATCCACATCGGTATCAATAAGGCGGTTGAATGCCATTGCCGCGCTGCGCGCAAAAACCATACAGAGAACAACAAGGCCTAACAGCTTCCAGTCAAGGTTTGCTTCTGTTGTTTTTACCGCCAGAAAAAAGCCAAGCAACGCAAATGGCAATGCAAAAACCGTGTGACTGAATTTGATTAAGGAGAGGTAATTAGATACAGCAGATGTTTTCATTTGCCTGCAAACTTACTTATACTTCTTCATCTGATTAAACTTAATAGAGAGCAGTATCATAACAACAAAGAAGCCCGATAGTTTCAAAACATCAGGCATAATTCCTGCAAAATCGGTTTGCCGCAGAAACACATTATTCAGTCCGTTCAGCGACCAACTCAGTGGCGAAACAATGCTGAAACTTTGCATAATTCCCGGCATTACATAAACCGGAACCAGCACACCGCCAATGGCTGCCAGAATAACAACACTCACCGAACCAAATACCATCGCCTGGTGGTGACTGCTGAACAGTGAACCTACCATAAAGCCATAACCTGTTGCTGCAATGGCGCAGGCAATAACCATCAGTAATAAGGCAAGCATGTTATTCCCGATTTCAAAAGCAGGAAGCCCAAGCAAGGGAAGAACATAAATCCCGACAAGCATCATCAGAAAAAACTGGATAAGGCAAACGGCTACATACACCGCTATTTTTCCGTAAAGGCTCACCATGTAGGAACCCGGAATAAGCAGCAGGCGCAAAGCACTGCCTTCTTCCCGCTCTTTAATCATGGAAGAAGCTAGGGGAATAACAATGTAAAACATGGCAAAAATTGCCCAAGCCGGAACATTGTGTTGAACGGAATTGGTGAGCAGTTCCGCTACTTTGCTGTCGTTTGCCTGTATCTCTTTCAGCGTTATCAGCGGACGGTTTTCTATTGCTGCTTCTTGCTTTATACCGCTGGCCTCACCCAGCTTTTGCGAAAAGATTCGGAGCATGGTTTCCATCTCTGTTCGGGTAATGAACTTGTCCAGTGCACTACTCACAGAACTGCGGAAAGCAATTTTAGCAGCAGGGTCAAACAAAATAACAAGCTGAATTGAATCGGGTTGAAAAACAGAGCTGTCTTTTTCTGCCATGCCAAAACTTGCCAACATTTTAGCAACGCGGTTTTCCACGTTTTTATTCATGGTTTTGGTAGCTCCTTCGGGAATAATAATTCCTAATCTGTACTCACCACGTGCTACAGCCTGTCTGGCGTTTTCGTTTGCAGCAACTTCTCCGTTTATAGTTGTTATAACTGAAAATATCCCTGAATTCACTAATCCTTTTTCAATAATACTACCTAATGAATCCTTGTCGTTGTTTACATATACTATCGGTATCTTATTCTCTTTGTAATCCTTGAAAGGTGCGTCCTGTATCAGCGACATGATGGTGATGAGAAACAAAGGCATGATAAAAAGTATTGCCAGTCCTGCTTTATCACGAAGCAGAATAAGACATTCTTTTTTTATGGCCGCCAATAATCTCATTTAATCTCTCAGTTTTTTGCCTGTCAGTTTTAAGAAAACACTTTCAAGGTTATCAAAGCCCTGTTGACTTCCTATAATATCTTGTGGTGATCCTTTTATAATAATTTTTCCGTCATCAATAATGGCAATATCTGTGCAAAGGTTTTCTGCTTCCTCTAAGTAATGCGAAGTGTATAATATGGTTGTTCCTTTTTTATTCAGATCGCGCAGAAACTCAATAATCATGTTGCGCGATTGAACATCTACACTGGCAGTTGGCTCGTCAAGAATTAAAATTTTAGGGTCGTGCAGCAGCGATGCAATTAAATTCAGTCTGCGTTTCATTCCTCCTGAAAACTGCTCTACACGCTTGTTTCCTGTGTTCTCTAACCCGAATAAATTCAGATAATGTTTTATTTTTTCTTTCAATACAGCTTTTTGAATTCCATACATGCTTCCGAAAAATTCAAGGTTTTCATTTGCGGTAAGAGTAGGGTAGAGGGCAATCTCCTGTGGAACAACCCCGATCACTTTTTTGCTTTCATCGCTTTGTTGCAGCGTATCAAAACCATGAATTAAAACCTTGCCTTGCATAGCTTTTATTAATCCTGAAAGAATAGAAATAGTAGTAGTTTTTCCGGCACCATTAGGTCCGAGCAAACCAAAAATTTCACCTTCTTTTATTTCTAATGAAATGCCATTAACAGCAACCTGCTCCACATCTTTGTAGCGGTGGACAAGGTTTTCGATGCTGATGGCGACAGACATCAGGCTTTAAGATTTTTCAGTTTTTTGAAAACCTTTTCTTCCTTGTCGGCACAATCCAGAAGAATATCGGCAAGCAGAGGATAGGTGATGTCGCTTGTTGCACGCCCTTTGCAGACTTTACCGGCAAGGTAGGCAAACTCGCGCCAGCGGTCGCCAGCAATGGTCATTTCTGCTGATGCTTCATCAAACAAATCCTGGCGCATGATATCATTTGCTTCCTGCAAAAAGGCAGCAAAAATGAAACGGAAACCGGCACCGCCCGTTCCTATTTCTTCCTGCATACGTATCTGATTTCCGAGGTAAAGCCCGGCTTGTTTCTCGCCTAACTTTTTATCCCAGGTACGCAGGTTTTTTGCCAGATAGCGCACGCCCCACAATCCGAAAAACGGAACAGGAATAGTGAGCATATCGGAAGTGGTTTTGTTAATGCCTTTTACAATGGCAATCTTTATTTCCTTTTCTGTCGGTGTGGGCACTTCAATCGGGTAATACATTCTGCCTTTTGGCGGCATCACACCTTTTGCAAAACGGGCACGCATCAAATCTTCGTAGGAGATTTCTGTAGGATTATCCATCACCGGATCACTCACTAAGTAGTTGCCGTTTTGTTTTCCGAAGACAACAATATTATGCGCATTAAAATGGAAACGAAATGCTTTAGGAAGATAGGGAAGGTAAAAAACACTGGTCAGCATGCCGATCGGTAAACCTTTGTCCAACGCGCGGTCTAGTTCATTCATTGCTGTTTTCTTGTCGCTGAATTTTTCTGTTTTTACTTTAATGTTCAGCCTCTTGGTCAAGCGTTTGAAAATCTCACCGGGCAAAATACGGTAAGAAGTTCCGGGCATTCCGTTCAGTTTCAGGAATGGCATGTAGCTAAAGAAAAGTCCCGATCCAATGCCGAAGACCATCGGTTCGCTCAATTCCAGTTTGTGAAAATTCAGAAGATTGGAAACTGTTCCGTTCTCGCAGTGGGCGCTTTGGTGATGCTGGTAGTTAGATATAATCAATGTCTTATTTGCTTAAGCTATTCTAGTTAACTCTTCCACAGAAATTTTAAAAACCTCTGCGTATTTTTTAAGAATGTCTTCCGAAAGTGTTTTGAATGTTTGCGGATTAAGATGCTCTTTCACTTTCCATTTGGAGAAGCCCATGTAATCGCCCACCAGCTTTTCGTCCATCATGTTTTTTTCAATCCAGTAAGCCAGCTGACTTACTTCGCCTGATAAAACGCGTTTACGAGCTGCTTCTACCTTTTCATTTATCACTTCCCAGGCTTGTTTCAGCGCAACGTTTTCAGGTTCCCAGCCAACGCTTGGAACTTTTACGTATTTCCCGTTTTTGTCAAGGGCGTATTTTACTACAGTAAACTTACCTTCCAGCAGGTTTTCATCGTCCTGTGGTACTTGTTCTTTTTCCATTTTCTGTTGATTTGAAAACGCGCGAATTTAGTCTTTTTTGATAAAGATTTTCAGTTCACACTCCGCTGCCGTTTCACCATTGCAGCTTACAAAAGCATTAACCACAGTGGCATCAAAAATCTGGTGGGTGATTTTTATTTCGGTTACAATTTCGGAGTTAACTGCAGGAAGAAAATGTATTTTTAAATCTTTAATGGCTCCTATAAATCCGATGGCTGCACCTCTGTATTCGCCCTCTTTAGCTTGCGTGCTTGAGTTGTAGCCTGCATGAACTGCGGCTGTCTGGGCCATGTTTTCAATCAATCCCGGTTCGCGAAACAAACCATTGCGGCAGAAAATATTGTCTTCGCTGATGTGTAAACCCGTTATGCATTTGTCCGCGTCAGAGAAAAAGAGTTTGTCAATCATCACCATCGGTGAGCGTTGAGGAATAAATTTAAGGAGTTGTTCGCCTTCTGCAATTACTTGCATGCTACACAACCGTTAAGAGCGAGAACGCATAAGAGAAACGAGCGCTTTCAGGAACCAGCAAAAGAATTTTTTGTCCTTTCTTTAGTTTGTCTGATTTGTGCAATTCCTCCAGCATAAGGAAGATAGATGCTGCTCCAATATTGCCGACCTGCACTAGATTGGTAAACCATTTTTCTTCAGGGAAAGGAATACCGCTGGCAGCCATTTCGTCCATCATTTTTTTGCGGAAGAACTCTGATGATATATGAGGTAATACAAAATCAATTTCCGAAGAACCGATGTTATGTTTATTTAGTGTTTCGGCCAGTTTTTTTACACCAATGGTAACGATATATTTGTCAAGCATTTTTACATCCTGCTTCAGTGAGAAGATGGATTTCTCAAGCCATTCGTGTTCTTCATATTCTTTCCAGCCTTTCAGTTTGCCGCTTTCAATTTTGTCGGCACCCGCATACATACAGGTTTCCAACTCACCCGCAAAAGAGAATAAATCCATCCACTCAATTTTGAATGATATTCCATTAGGTGAAGGTGCATTTTGTAATAATGCAGCTCCAGCACCATCAGATAGCATCCATCGCAAAAAATCTTTTTCAAATGCAAGAACAGGAAGTTCATCTAACTCCCGGTGACTGCGTGTTTCTTCTTCAAAATTACGTGCCAGCATCCATGATGATGTTTGTTCAGAACCTGCGCAAACAGCATTGTTGCCGCCTGCTAGTACCGACATGTAGGCATATTTCATTGCGTGCATACCGGCACAGCACGCTCCTGAAAAAGAAACAACTTCGGTAACAGGACATGCTAATTCACCATGCACCATTGATCCATGCGATGGTAGTAACTGATCAGGAGAAGTAGTGCCGCAGGCAAGCAGTTGCATATCAGCAGCACTGAAATCTTTGCTGAATAAACCTTTAACGGCCTCTGCTGTAAGTCCGGCATTGTTGTGGGTAATGTTGCCGTTTTTATCTAAAGCGTAGTAACGTGTTTTTATTCCATTATTACGCAACACGATTCGCCTTCCGCGCGAAGGTTTTCCATCAATCATACCCAAAATACCTTCCATTTCATCATTTGAAACAGGGCTGTTGGGTAAAAACTTTGCTAAGCGGGTTATATAGACTTCCTTACTCAATTTCCGGGCACATTTTTATCAGGGAGCGCAAAAATAGCAGATGTTTTTGGTTTAGCAATAGCCACTTTTTTCGTCTTTGTTATTAATGCTTTCTAGAATGCTGATTATTACGACTTAATAACACGTATGCGTATTTATTGTTCTGAGAAATTAATTCCGCTGCTTGTTTCTTATTTCCTGAAGTAGTTCGTTGTTTTTCTTTTCCAAATCCAGAATTTTTTCTTCTAACGAAATAACAGTGTGGTGCATTTTGCCTATCTCTTTTAAGCCTTTATCCAGCGTTGTTCTGCTTTCGCGGTTCATCTCATCAATAAAAATAGAGTTAATCAGTGAGAGACCAAGAATACTTCCGAACAGAATAATTGCAGCAAAATATATCTTAGTGAAAAAACCTTTAAGAGGGCTGGCATGAGAAACAATGTTTGTAGTTACATCAAAAAAGCCATCACCTGAAAATACAAGGAATGTGGAGAAAAAACTTTCAAAGCCATTGGAAAAATATTTAGGTGAATTGTGTTTGAAAAGACTGACATTGATAAGCGAAATAATAGTTGTGTAAATAAGGAACGAAATCAGAATAAACGATACAGAGCGAAGCGCTTTAAAAACGCTGCGGGCTATTTCATTGGCGTTTGGAATAAACTCAATTACGCGAACAAGCTTGAAAATTCTAAGCGCACGGAATACTACAAAAAATTCAATAAAAACACCGTGTGTGCTGAAGGCCAGCAGCAGCGAAGGTACAGAACAGGAAATAGCAATGAAGTCAACATAGTGCCATGAATCTTTAAAGTATTCTTTTATGCCAACAGAAAAGTTGCGAAAAGTTCCCTGCTGCGAAAAAAGAATTTTAACAAACAGTTCGCAAAGAAAATAAATGGTAAAAGCATGGTCAGTCCAAATGAAAAACGGGAAATAAGCTGACAGCGAATCAAACGAATGCAGATAAATAACAAAGGTATTAAGCAGGATGCCTGCCAATATCAGTTTCTCGCTGTAAAAATGACTGACTATTTTTTTCATCAATGCAAAGTAAACAATATTTTTATTTGACTGTTATCACATAATTCTTAGACTGTCTGTAATTCCTTTATTTATTTTTGCAGTCTTACATTAAAGAAAAATATGCAGAAAAAATACGATGTTGTTATATTGGGTGGAGGTCTTGCCGGACTTACACTTTCTCTTCAACTAAAAAAATCAAAACCTGATATTTCCATTTTAATTCTTGAGCGCAGAGAGACTGCAGCTCCTTTGGCTGCTCATAAAGTAGGCGAATCAACTGTTGAACTGGCAAGTCATTATTTGCGCGAAGTGCTGGATTTAAAGGGTTATCTGGAAGAACATGAATTACCTAAACATGGTTTGCGTTTCTTTTTTAAATCAAATAACAAAGAAGATATTGCCAGTCGTGTGGAATTAGGGCCTCGTTATCGTTTACCGGTTCCAAGTCACCAGTTAGACCGGGGAACTCTGGAAAATTATATGGCAAAACTCACACAGGAAAAAGGTTCTGAGTATGTTTTGGGCGCAAAGGTTTCTGGTGTTAATTTTAATAATGGTTCTCTGCATGAAGTTCTGTATGTAAAAGACGGAGTAGAGCACCGCGTTTCATGCCGCTGGGTAGCAGATGCTTCCGGCAGGGCCAGTGTTTTAAAACGCAAGCTTCAATTTCAGAAACCCATGGAGCACCATATTAACACAGCCTGGTGGCGTTTGAAAGGTGTTATAGATATTGATGAATGGACAGATAATAAGGAGTGGAAAGGTTATTTAGAGCCACATCTGAGGTACCTCAGCACTGTTCACTTTCTGGATAAGGGCTACTGGCTGTGGGTTATTCCGTTGGGCACAAAAAATACAAGTATCGGTATTGTTGCCGATCCCGACATTCATCCCTTTGAAACTTTCAATACTTACGAAAAAGCAGTAGAGTGGATGAGAGTGAATGAGCCACTTGCATACAAAATGTTAGAACCATTGGGCAGGGGAGAAGGTCTTTTGGATTTCAGAATTCTGAAACATTTTGCACATCACACGCAACGCATTTATTCTGCCGACCGTTGGGCTGTGACAGGTGAATCGGGGGCTTTCCTAGATCCGTTCTATTCGCCCGGAAGCGATTTTATTTCATTGAATAATACCTGGCTGGGCGATTTGATTTTACGTGACCTTGCCGGTGAAGATATTTCGCTGCGTGCTCAGGTTTATGAACAGGCCCATCTGGCCTGGGTTGACAGCTTTCTGCCTATTTATCAGGAGAAATATAAACTGATGGGCAATGCTCAGATTATGGTGGTTAAAATTTTCTGGGACTGGGCGGTTTATTGGGCAATTCCTTGCGTGTTGTTTGTTAACAATGCGTTTACAGATTTAAGATTACTACGCAATTTGTTTGCTTCGCAAAAAGGTTTAGGACGCAAATTTGCCGAACTGCACAAGCGTATGCAGGACTTCTTTTTAGAATGGCTGCCCTACGAAAATCGCATTTTTGAACACCGTTATATTGACCCGTTTGACCTGGCGTTGTTGCGTCAGTTTCAGTCGGCAATTACAGTGGATATAGAAACAACAAGTCTGATGGAACAGGTAGCGGTGAACCTTCGCAAACTGGAAGAAATGGCGGTGGCTATTTTTCGTTTGGTAAGCACAGAAGTAAAAGGTACTTCGCCCGATATCAAAGTAAATCCTTATACCATAACGCTGAACGGAGAAGTGGATACCACCAGTGCTGATGCCATTGAGCCTTCTGCTGAAATTACAAAAGACGTGGAAGTGATGTGGTTTTATGAGAAAAAAGAGTCGGTAGTAGATAGTCAGTAGTTCTTAAGTAGTAGCCATGAATACCGTAGCGCAGAAAATGGAATTCATTCGTGAAGTGTTTCAGGCTGCGAAAGTTTTTTGTGCAGGAGAAAACGACTTGGAGAAAATTGTTGCTTACTGCGAAAATGCTAATAGCGAATTCCGTTCCATTGCTTATGAAGCGGCTTCCATGCAAATTGGTTTACGTGATTTTGAAGCAAATAATCAATTACAAAACTGGAAACATTTTTCTGATGAATTAGCAAAGCCTCATGCCGCGCAGATTTATGCAGGTTTGGGCTGGGCATTAGCACAAGAGGTCTTGGAATCAGAACAAATCACAGATAATCTTCCGCCACTTTTGCGCTTCCGCGTTGCCGATGGTTGCGGCTATTATGATGGTGCTTTTCGCAACCGCCAAACTGTTCGTATGAAAGCAGTGCCAACCTATATTTCGGAAATAGAATTCCCTGCTTATTATCAGGGTTTGGGACGCAGCCTCTGGTATATCAGCAAGGGAGATGCTGCAAAGACTAATGAACTTTTACTTGGTTTTCCTGCAACGCGACATGCAGATATGTGGCGTGGTGTGGGCATTGCGGTTGCTTATGTTGGTGGTTGTGATGAGGCAACTCTGAATGAATTGAAAATTATTTCAGGCAATTTTCTTCTGCAATTGAAATGCGGTGTTGCACTGGCAGCACGTTCAAGAATGCAGGCAGGAAGTATCACAGAAGATACTGAATTGTGTTCGCTCTTAATTTGTAATTATTCTGCTGCCGAAGCAACTCAACTTACTGCTGATGCAGAAGGCGATGACTACTTTCAATGGCTTAACAGCATTGAAAACTATTTTCTGTAACATTAGTCACCAACCAGATCTTTCTGTTGCTGTAGTTTTGTGTTATAAAAACAAAACACAGATGGATATTCAAAATACAATAGTAATTGCATTGATTGGAATTGTAAGTGGACTGCTGGGCGGTATGCTAGGCTTAGGCGGGGCAATCATTATTATTCCCGCAATGGTGATGTTACTTGGCTACTCGCAGCAGATGGCGCAGGGAACGGCACTGATGATGATGGTTCTTCCTGTTGGAGCACTGGCAGCTTTTCAATATTATCAGAAAGGCTTTGTAGATGTAAAGGCTTCATTGGTTATGGCTGCATTTTTTATGGCAGGAAGTTATTTCGGGGCAAAGTTTGCCACCGATATTCCGCAACTCTTGCTGAAGCGTGTATTTGCTGTTGTGTTGATTATTATTGCTGCTAAAATGTTATTCATTGATAAAAACTAAATCATGGAAAAAGAATTAGGACAGCACTTTTGGGATGAGCGCTATCAAACCAACGAAACTGGTTGGGATCTGGGCGCTGTATCGCCCCCGTTGAAAGCCTACATTGACCAACTGCAAAACAAAAACCTGCGCATTCTTATTCCCGGTTGCGGCAATACCTATGAAGCCGAATATCTGCTGCAGCAAGGTTTTACTGATGTTACACTGATTGATATTGCGCCAACCCTGGTCAATAAACTGAAAGATAAGTTCAAAGACAATAAAAGCATCAACATCATTCTTGGTAATTTTTTTGAACATAGCGGTGCTTATGATTTAATTCTTGAGCAGACTTTTTTCTGTGCACTAAATCCTTCTTTACGCGCTGCCTATCGAGATAAAATGCTTTCACTATTGGTGCCCGAAGGCAAGCTGGCAGGACTTTTATTTAATAAAGTGTTTGAAAAAGAAGGTCCGCCTTTCGGAGGAAGTAAACAGGAGTATGAAGAGCTTTTTAAGGCAGGTTTTAAATTTATTACCTGTGAGCCTTGTTATAATTCGGTTGCCCCACGAGCAGGAGGCGAACTTTTTATTATTCTGCAAAAAGCTTTGTAACATAAGTAGCTGTGTGCAGGCCGCTGATGTGTGAGCTTTGCAGCTGTAAAAATTAAACAATGAATGTTATAAAAAGGAATATACTCACCATAATCGGTGTGGCAGTGGGCGCAGTAGCGGGTTATCTCTATTACTATTATGTAGGTTGTGCCAGTGGAACCTGTGCCATAACTTCAAAACCGTTTAACAGCACGCTGTATGGCGCTATGATGGGCGGATTGTTTTTTAACATGTTTCAAAAAGAAAAAATCACCAATAACACTAATAACAATGACTAACATCAAACAAACAATTGTAGACGTAAGAACTCCCGGAGAATTTATGGGAGGAAATGTAGCCGGTTCCATCAACATTCCTTTGCAGGAAATTCAGGAACGTCTGGATGAATTGAAATCACTTCCGCAACCCATTATTTTGTGTTGCGCCAGCGGTGGCCGCAGCGGACAGGCAACATCCTTTTTACAACGTCAAGGTATTGACTGCGTGAACGGAGGTAGCTGGATGGATGTAAACTACGAGGTTTACAACGGTTAAATTCTAAGCGCTACTCAATAAAAAAGGCGGCCCGAGGGCCGCCTTTTTTACTGAACTTACTGGAGAAAATTATTTTTTACCTGTCAATGTAATTTCCAATGCTATATCGTTTGAAATTACCATGTCCTTAGCTCCTGTGTCAAAAGCTACATCGTATTTTTTACGGTCGAAAGTTAATGTGCCTTTAGCAGAAATTGTTCCGTTATTTTCGGTAATAGAGATGTCTTTGAGCGTTTCAACATTTTCTTTTCCGCGGATTTTCAATGTTCCTGTAGCTTCATTTCCGTTTACGCTGGTAATGGTAAAGGTGGCAGTAGGGTTATTGGCAACATCAAAAAAGTCGGCAGAGGCAATGTGGCCCAGAAATTTATTCACACCGTATCCTGATTTTTCATCGTAATTTTTATCCGTTACTTTTATTGAATTCATATTAACTGTAAACGTTCCGCCTGTAAGTTGATTTCCTTTTGCAGTTAGTTTCCCTTCAGAAAAATTTGCGGTTCCTGTGTGTTCTTTTACACCGAGCATAACACCTTTCCATAGCACGTGACTGGTGCTGTCAGTGTTAATACTGTAGGTAGTTTCTTCGCCTGTTGTAGCTGCGACAGCAGTTGTTTCTTCAGCAGGTTTTTGTTCGTTTCCGCACGATGCAATCAGTAATGCAAGAGCAAGGATTGAAAATAGAGTGATTGTTTTGTTCATGTTGTAATTGGTTTAATGGGGTTAATAGGTGTTATAACATCTGAATGGATGTAATGTTTAAATTTTTGAATAAAAAAGTTGAGAATTTAGTCTTGACTGTAGCCAAGACCATCAAAAACAGGCTTCCATCTTTCGTAAATTGTTTTCTTCAGTTCGGGCGAAAGATTGAACTTATTGGTTTCGTAGTTTTTGTAGTTAGCCAGTTCTTCACGGAAAAGGTTCTCTGTGTTCTCAAATCCCTCATAACCTAAATGTCGGTAAGCGTTTCTGAGATTGTCAACAGGGTTGGAAGTGAAATCAGCGTAGGAGAACTCATACAAATTCTCAGGCTTAATCAGTGATTTCTGCTCAAAATAGTTCCGGTAGGTGGAAGCATAGGAATTGAAAATAAACTCTTCTACTGTTTTATTATCCACCTTGTGAAAAGCCAGCATGGGTAGAATTTTCTCATACAGCCTTTCGTTGGAAAGGCAAACCTGATAAGGATTGCGGTGAATATGAATAAACTTTGCATCGGGATACAAATCCAGTATCTGCTTAATACGTCCTGTGTTGGCAGGACTCTTAATTACCAGGGGCTTGTCGCCATATTTATAGCTTACCTTCTTTAAGAAGTAGTCCAGATTATTTTTCCAGTTTGCTTCTGACTTTGGATTGTTGAACAACACATATTTGTCAAAATATTCCTGTAGCCTTTTAGGAAAAAAATACCCGGCAGCAAGTGATTCAGCCCCAATAGATGCCAGTGCAAACTCTTCTTCTTTGGGTAAATCAGCTCCCATTTTAAGGTTGTCCATGGGGCGATTTGCAGGTAAAGCCGCAGAAAGAATGGATTTTGAAAATTTTCCGCTGCTCAGAAAAATATGCGGCATCATTACCTCATAGGTTGCACAAAAGGCAAAGCGCGGGTCTTTGCTTAACAGGTAATGCAGAAAAGTAGTGCCGCTGTGGTAGTAGCCCAGAATAAACAGCGGCTGTTTTACTTTTACTTCATTTATCTTTTTGTCATACTTCATCCGCTCGTAAATTCTAACCGGTGCAGATGAAAGAATATTGAAGGTAATAAACAGCGCCTTGGGTATAAAGCGCGGGTCAATATCAAATTTATTATCACGGTGCAGGCGATACCAGTTGCGCAGGCTGCTTCCGAAAGCCGCATGCGAATTGATTTTCAGGTAATCGGATGTGGTGAATTTTAAATTCATGCGCGGCAAAGGTAAGGAGTTAATGGAATGCGGATGACACGGATTAAACGGATTCTCGCAGATTTAACATCGTGTCACCCTGAGCGTAGTCGAAGGGCTTTATTAATAAATTTGCCCTTCTTGAAAACTATACTTCAACTGATTTTAGTTCTTATTATTGGTATTCCGGCATTTGCACAGCAAACGCTTGTTACAGGTTTTGTGCGCGATAGTATTTCGGGCGAGCCGCTGCCATTTGCCAGTGTTGTTTTTACCAGTTCAAAAACAGGAACTATTTCTGATGCTGCCGGTTTTTTTAAAATCGAAACCACTGAAGATTACAACACGGTATCGGTTTCCATGATTGGGTACCTGTCAAAAACCATTGCCATCAAGCCTTTTCAAACGCAACAGGTAACTATTCAGCTTTCTTCTTACGATTATGATTTGGACGAAGTAGTCATTCTTCCGGGTGAAAATCCTGCCTTTGAAATTCTGAGAAAAGTGATTGCCGCCAAACCACAGAATAATCCGCAGGAATACGATGCTTATGAATACGAGGTATATCACAAGGTGCAGTTTGATCTCAATCATTTTACGGAAAAGACCAAGCAGAACCTGCTGCTCAAACCCTTTGAGTTTATCTGGGATAATGCCGACACAACGGATAAAGGCGTAACGTATCTTCCCTTGCTTTTTACTGAATCTGTTTCGGATTATTATCACCGCAAATCGCCTGAGGCTACTAAGGAATTTGTAAAAGGCCGCAGGGCTGTAGGACTGAAAGGCCCGAAAATAGTGCGCTTTGTGGAGGATATGTACATCCATCCCAATGTATATGAAAACTTTGTGGTGATACTCGGCAAGAGTTTTCCGAGTCCTATTAACGACCGCTACAAAACCAATTACCGCTTTTACCTGGAGGACAGTTTGTTTGTTGACGGAATGCGTTGTTACAAAATCCGTTTTGTGCCCAAGGTGAAGAGCGATATTGCTTTCAGGGGCGAGATGTTTATTCACGACACCACGTTTGCGGTGAAGCAGATTGACCTTGAATTCAGCATTGAGGCCAATGTGAATTATGTCCGCAATTACTGGATACGCCAGAACTTTGAACCTGCTGACGGAAAGCATTGGATGATTACCAAAAGCCAGGTGTTTGCTGACTTTACTGTGGTTGAAAATCAGGACGACCTTGCCGGTTTCTTTGGTCGCAATACTTCTGACTTTAGGAAAATTGCTGTGAACAGACCTAAGGATGATAAATTCTATAAAGGAATAGACCGCATTCTGATTGCCGAAGATGCAGCAGAACAATCCGAAGAATTCTGGGACCTTGCCCGCAGGCAAAAACTTACGGAAGAGGAAAAAGGAATTTTTACCATGATTGACACCCTGGAATCATTGCCCAAATTCCGTGCGCTGAAGAACTCTGTTATCACCATTGCCTCGGGCTGGCTGCCTTTTAAAAGCTTTGACATTGGTGATATTTATTCGTTCTATAGTTATAACAATCTGGAAGGTTCGCGCTTTAAATTGGGTTTTCGCAACATCCGTGCGTTTGATGGTGCATTGAAATTTAAGACCTATGCTGCATACGGATTAAAAGATCAGCGCTGGAAATACCTGGTGGATGCCGAATACTCATTTGACCGCAAAGCCAATAAGCGCAATACAATTGGCGCATCGTGGAAACACGATATTGAGCAGCCCGGCCGCAGCACCAATGTTATACCGCTCGACCATGTGTTGTCGTCCATCATACGAACACAGCAATTAAATAACCGTCTGTATGTTGATGAGCAGAACCTGTTTCTGGAGCGGCAGTGGTTCACCGGTTTCACAACACGGGCAGGTGTTTTCAGAAATAACATTGCAACCTCCGGTAGTTCTGAATTCACGTTTCAGAATAACGACTCAACTATTATTGCTAATGATTACACACTGGGCGGAGTAAAAATTGCTGTTCGTTTTTCTAAAGGCGACAAAAAACTTTCGGCTAATTATGGCTATGGACTAAAAGGAGTGCGTGTGCCGGAGCACCCTGTGTTTTCTGCTGAATATACATTGGGAATAAATGGTTTTGCTGACAGTGACTTTAATGTGCATCAACTTAATTTACGGGTTGAACATACGGTGCGGATGAATAAACTTGGCTTTTTTCTTTACCGTATTGATGCCGGTAAAACATGGGGTACATTGCCTTATCCCTTTCTGCAAACGCCTGTAGCCAATCAGCTGGTGCTGAATGATGATGTAGGTTTTAACCTGATGAACTATCTGGAGTTTGTTGCCGACCAGAGTATTTCGGTGCAGGCCGAGCACCATTTTGAAGGCTTGCTGTTTAACCGTCTGCCGCTGATTAATAAACTGAAGTGGCGGGAATTTATCTTCGGTAAAATGTATTACGGAACGCTGACTGCAGCCAATAATGAGAAGATTTATAACTTTCCGGAAATTACCAAGACCATGAACCAACCTTATTATGAAGTAGGTTTTGGTATTGAGAATATTTTCAAAATATCACGAATTGATTTTACCTGGCGCTTGAATTACCTTGATAAGCCGGGCGAATCAATCTGGTATTTTATGGTTAAACCTTCGTTCTACTTTAAATTTTGATTTTTACCACTAAGGGCACAAGAACACTAAGTAACACTAAAGAATATATGAGAATTTAATCATTAAGTAAACTACAAAATCAATAAGTTGAACCACATAGGCACATAGAACACAATAGAATGTCACATAGAATCTATGTGGAACACTATGTTTCCTATGTGCCTATGTGGTAAAAAAAATATTTACCAACATCTTAATCATTTCAATATACAATCCATGAAAAATAAATTACTCATTGTTTATCTTGTTCTCTGTATCGCAGAGATTGTAACTGAATATTCAGAACTGCAACTGTTGCGCTACATCGTTAAGCCAACGTTAATGATAGTGCTGGCTTTCTATTTCTATCAGGAATCAAAGCCGGATATTTCTTCGTTTGCAAAGAAGATACTGGCTGCGCTGGTGTTTTCGTGGGGCGGTGATGTGTTTCTGATGTTTCCCGGTTTCTTTCTTCCCGGTCTGATTTCTTTTCTGATAGCGCATGTATTTTATATTCTTGCCTTTTTTGAAAACATCAACAGTGCAAAAGAGAAACGACCTTTATCTAACACCTTGTTATTTATCCTGCCTTTTCTTGTTTCAACAGGGGGGCTTTTCAGGATATTGTTTCCTTCGCTGGG
Organism: Bacteroidia bacterium; assembly: GCA_050186075.1. Classification (GTDB taxonomy): domain Bacteria; phylum Bacteroidota; class Bacteroidia; order SXHM01; family SXHM01; genus SXHM01. Next base: position 7,241 of record JBFWYU010000021.1, on the reverse strand, counting down.
CGAAATGATGGTTCCGGTTGCGGTTTATACTTCGGTGATTACGGTAATGGGTATATCGGCTGCACTGCGTTTTGGCAGCGTGAGCAAACAAAGTTTTGTATCGGTGCTTTCGGGTGCTGTTATTTTTATGCTTTCGGATTCAACCATTGCGTTGAATAAATTTTTGTACAACGGAGAACTTCCTTATGCGCGGGTTGTTATTATGGTAACATACCTTTTGGCACAATACCTGATTGTAAAAGGTTGTCTTGAGTTTATCCATTCACAAAGAAAACAGTAAATGAAAACGATACTTAACAATGTACTTATGATTTTGTGTTTCAGCCTCAGTGCCTGCTCACAAACTTCCGAACCTGCGGGCAAAAAGCCTGCGGCAAGCACCAACGAAGACTGGAAAAAAGTGCTTACACCCGAGCAGTATGCCGTTACCTGCGAAGGCGGTACCGAGCGCGCCTTTACCGGCAAATACTGGAATCATCACGAAGACGGAATGTATAAATGTGTGCGTTGCGGGTATCAACTTTTTTCATCCGACACCAAATATGATTCAGGTTCGGGATGGCCAAGTTTTTATGATGTAGTACCCGGAAGCAAGGTGAGTAAATCCACCGACAATGAAATAGGTTATCCGCGCACGGAGGTGAAATGCGCAAAGTGTGGCGCACACCTGGGGCATGTGTTTGAAGATGGTCCCAACCCCACAGGATTGCGCTATTGCATTAACTCGGCTGCATTGGATTTTGAGAAGAAATAGAAATCATCAACGAATAGCGAATGACAAATACGAATATACGAATGTGTGCAGCCTGTTTACATTCGTATATTCGTAAATGATTTTTATTCGTTGATAACACTATGTGTTTAAATATCTTCTCTTATAAAGCTCATCCCGACTACAAACTGATTATCGCTGCCAACCGCGATGAGTTTTATGCACGCAAAACGGAAGCCGCGCATTTTTGGACTGATACCCCCGATCTGCTTGCCGGCAAAGATTTAGAGCAGGGAGGAACCTGGCTGGGGATAACCAAAACCGGTAAGTTCTCGTTCATCACCAATTACCGCGACCCAAAATCATTTCGTAAAGACGCACCCTCGCGCGGGGCATTGGTGAGTGATTATTTAAACGGTTCGCTGGGCCCTGAGCAATATTTGAAAAGCCTTGTCGATACACAGCGCTACAATGGTTTTAACCTGGTTGCGGGCGACTTAAATGAAGTGTGTTATTTCTCCAATGTAGAGAACAAAATAAGAAAACTCGACAAAGGTTTTTATGCAGTGAGCAATGCCCTGTTAGATACTCCCTGGAAGAAATTAGTGACCGGTAAAAATGCGGTGGAAACAGTTATCGGTCAGCAAAACTTCAATGCTGAAGAGTTGTTTTCTGCTTTACACAACGAGCAAAAGGCCGATGACAGCGAGCTTCCGCAAACGGGTGTGCCTTATGAAATTGAGAAGCTGATTTCGTCCATGTTCATCAAAAGCGATAGCTACGGAACGGTTTGTTCCACCGTGGTGCTGATGGATAATCAAAACCGGGTTCGGTTTTTTGAGCGCACCCACAACCCTTTAAAAGAAAACAAAACGGTAGGTTTTGAGTTTGTGATACGGTGAGGATTACCAACCGATTTGCTTTCTATCTTTGAAACGAAATTTATAGCCATGTCTTTTACGCTGCTCATCATTATTTTTACCTGCATCATCTCCATCATGGCGTTCAATAACCGTGAAATGATGACCCGTTTTCAACTGAATCCGTATTCGGTTATTCACAGGGGCGAGTGGTTTCGCGTACTAACGCACGGCTTTTTGCATGCCGACTACATGCACCTGTTTGTAAACATGTTTGTACTCTTTATGTTTGGCGGTGCGGTGGAAGAATATTTCAGGGCTTACTTTCGCGAGAAAGCCATTCTGTATTTAACGCTCATGTATTTCGGGGCCATTATGGTTTCGGTTATTTCAACGCTGCACAAACACAAGCACGATATCTGGTATAACGGGGTAGGGGCTTCGGGGGCGGTATCTGCCATTTTGTTCAGCAGTGTGCTGTTTCAGCCGCTTACCAATCTGTGTCTTTACGGTATTCCATTTTTGTGTTTTCCCGGTTTTATCTGGGCTGTGGCTTATGTGGTGTATTCGTATTATCAGGGTAAAAAGGGAATGGATAACATTAACCACGAAGCCCATTTGTATGGTGCCCTGTTCGGTATTGCTTTTACGCTGATGCTGCGCCCATCCACGGGTTTAGAGTTTATTCATAACATCATGAACTGGTTATGAATAAGGCTGCCTTTCTTGACCGCGATGGTGTTATCAATGTTGATGTGCTCGACTACACCTCCAAAATCAGGGACTTCAGATTTTTGCCCGGTGTTGCTGAAGGGCTGAAAACATTACAGGAAAAAGGTTATCTGCTTATTGTTATCACCAACCAGGGCGGCATTGCCAAAGGCCTGTATACCAAAGAAGATGTGGACACGCTGCATATCTGGATGTGTGCCGAACTGAAGAAGAAGGGCATTACTATTACCGCTATTTATTTTTGCCCCCACCACGATGTTTCGGGTAAATGCCTGTGCCGCAAACCGGGCTCCATTATGCTGGAAAAAGCAATGGCCCGCTATAACATTGATGCCACCCAAAGCTTTTTTATGGGCGATAAAGATACCGATGCACAGGCTGCCGAAAGGGCAGGAGTAAGGCCAGTGAAGGTGGTGATAAATTCGGAGTTTAAAGTGCCGGTGTAGGGCTATTGCTGGGCGCAATGCTCAACGCGTGCGGTTGAACGACATAAAGCCTAAAGAAGAACATTCCGCTTCGCGTGGCTATTCCGCAGCTATGGCGCATACCACATCTTTACAATAGTAATTACTTAAACACTGTAAACCATGCGCAAACTATACCTTTCCCCAACGCGCTTCAGAGCAATTGTATCATTAGATGGTTCCGCTGAATAAATACATGGCCGGAGACTCTCATACCGTTCTATCACACCACCATACCGTTCTATCAGACTCCCAAACCATGCTTTCAGACTCTCAAACCGTTCTTTCAGACTCCCAAACTGCTCTATCAGACTCCCAAACCCCTTACCCCTGTGTAAAAGGTCTGAATAGCAAGGTAAGAGGGTTGCCCTGTACGTCATTGAGAGGTTTTTTGCCCGAATCAATCTCCTGAATTAACCTGACAGGTTTCTAAAACCTGTCAGGTTTTTTTATTTTTTGCCAAGCCACGTCACTGCGTGGCCGTTAAAGTAGTGTTGCTGGTAACCGTTGCGCCCACATTTACGGTAATGGTGTTTACATAGGCCGGCTGTCCGTTAATAACAGGGTAGGAGGTGCCTACCACCGGAACGGTAGCGTTGGTATTTACCCCCGGAACACAGTTGGTCCAGTTGCTGCCGTTAAACCAGTCATTACTCACAGAGCCGGTCCAGGTGGTGGTGGGTTGGTTAGGTGTGCATCCGCAACCCGAGTTTCTTCTTATTTTTAAAACAGCAGATACTCCGGTCCAGTCGTGCTGCTGGCAGCCCACCCTGTTTACCACGGCAAGGTGAGCGCCCGAAAATGTAGAGGTCCAGGTATAAGAAGCAGCAGTGCCTCCGCAATCAGGTCCGTTATCCTGATTTCCGCCTACAAACGTCCAGGCCGGATTGGCATGGTATATAGAAAGGTCGGTATCAAAGCTGCTGCCGCAGGTGCTTACGGTATAGCTTTCGCCTGCAACGGTGTTAAAATGTGTATAGCTTCCGCTGCCTACGGGCAGTGTTACAAAAGAGCCGCAGGGAACCGTAGGCCAGTCGTAGCCCGAGCTGCCGCTCCATCCGCAGGGCGGGCCTGCCACTACCGTTACTCTGGCATAATAGCCTCCCAATACCCCGCTCGGTATGTATCCGAAACAACTGCTGGCATTGGTAATAAGAAAAGTATTTACACCGCCAACATTGTAGTTTCCGGGGTTTACACTGATGGTAATAACAGGATTAGCTGAATTGTCGCACTGACACCAATCGGTTGTATTAAAATTGGCTTGCCCAACTCCGTTTAATGAAGTTGAACGTGTTAATCCGTTACCGCAGCATCCGCCACATTCTACTCCAATACTGAATTCAATGGTAACGCTTACCGGTGTAACACTTTCGGTACTGGTCCATTGAAAACCGGGTTGACCACCTGCACAATCGCTGTAATACGAGCCTGTTGACCCGCAATTATTGGGTGCGTTAACAAGGTTGCCTGCGCTGATGTAATAAACAGCAGCGGCAGCAGTGTTTGCCGTAAAAGCTGCAACAATACCGGTAATCAGAAAAGATAATAAGCGCGATTTCATTCTGTGAAATAACAAGTTTGTTTACTTATTTCCGGTTGAAGTTTTATCGGCAGCAATGGTGTTTATTTTTGCTTCCAGCTCTTTGGTATAGTTTTTCAGGAAAGTAATGTCGTCTGTATTTCCTGTAATTAACTGCTTTTGTGTTTCTATGGTTTGTTGCTGCTCTTTCAGTGCTTCAATCAAAACAGGAACAAGGTGGCTGTATTCAATACCCTTCCATCCGTCTTCATCGGTGTTGATCAGTTCGGGAATAATCTTTTCCAGTTCCTGCGCTATCAAACCATACTGTAATTTATCGGTAAGCGGTTTATTTTGCTCCAGTTCTTTGTTCCAGTTATAGGTAACTCCTTGCATGGCCATTACTTTACTAAGTGCGCCTTCAAGCGGTTTTATATTCACTTTCAGGCGGGCGTCTGATGGTTCTATAAAACCATTGGAACGCAGGGTGGTGCAAAGTACATTACCGTTTACATGTAGTTTGTAACCAAGGTTAGCAGATGCAGTACCTATTGCTACCACACCTACATCCGGCTGAAGTAATAAAGGATTGCAACATCCACCTGCATAGCTTGCGCGGTTTGCCCATTGTCCGTCTATATAGGTTTGTATTGTATTGGTATTATCACCATGTATTTGCCCCATTGCAATTCCGTCTGAACCTCCGTTAGAAGTAACTCTTGTATAATTATCACCATCTCCGACAGAGAATATAAGCGTAGCCATATCACTGTTGTTATAGAAGCGAGTACCTCCATAAGTCCAGTGCGCCCCCAGTTTTATACCGGTATGAAAAGCAATTCTTAAATCAGGATAGGGAAAATTCCATGCACCGGATTCACGAAAAATAGCATAGTCAGTTGACATACCATTTGCAAAATATACCCCAAAAGGGTGGTCAGTACTTTCTGCATAATTATTTCTTACGTAGAAGGTTCCAACTCCCCACATTCTTGACCATGTATTTAAGTCTGTATAATAACTTGCATCATCACGGTCATAGGTAATATAAGGTCTTGCCCTGTTCATATAGGTATCATCATAAAGTTCCTGCAAGCCCGGTTGTGTTCTTATTGCCCATCCGCCACTGCTGTGTAATAGACCAAAGCCGCTTCCATCGGAATAAACATAACCTCTTATTGTGGATTGATGATTATCTCTGAAGATAAGTTGAGGGTAGGTGCCTCCTCCTCCCATGTTCCAAATGTGGGCTGCAGACGCGTAAAAGTGAGCGCCTACGGCTTCGTTATAAAGACCGTTCAGATTTGTTGTATTTCTGAACCAGCCGCTTGTATAAACATTAGCACTGTTCGTAATTGCGCTTCCATTCATATTAAGTGTAGTAGTTGCTGTATGATTCCCAAGGTTATCGCCAGTAGGAGCAGTAACACCGAGGTATGAGAGAACAGATGCAGCATTACCTGTACGCATGTAGTTATCACCGGCTTTTACCATGATACCACTTACTCCTGACCCTACAACATTATCAGATGTATTAACATACTGTGCAAATAAATAATTGGCAACCCTTACGTGATTATCTCCGTTACCGATTGACATGATTTCGGTAGCGCTGCTTCCCGCATACACAGGCGAGTTGTTATAAAACCGTGTACCTCCATAGCTTGAAGATGCTCCTATTTTCACCCCGGTGTGCCATCCTATAATAAGACGGGTATAATTACCATATAGGTTTTCCTGAGGCGCTACCCATATACCATATTCATCCAGCGGTTGGTTTCCCCATCCGATACCTTGCGTAGGGTCACCTGTGCCAAAAGTTGCTCCTGCTCCGGGGTTGGTATACGAAACATCGTTAGTTCCGAAACGAATTCTGCCGTTAACAGTAACTTTATCAAAGGTGGCAGTTGTTCCCAAACCGATGTTACCGGCTTGAGCGTTTATGTATGTTGGGTTTTGACTGTAGTAGTTTACATAAGTTGCAAATCCTCCGTCTGCTGCATCAATATGCAGGTTTCCGTTAGTGGCAGCTACTGAAGCTCCGGTTGTAACCCTGCCGTTACCTCCAACCTGCAGATAAGCTCCCCAGCTAGAGTTTGGTCCGAAATAATCGTATGCATCGTTATTCATTCTCAGAATGGCATTAGAGCCGTTACTTACCAGTTCCATGGGGTAGGTTGTTTGGTCACCGCTGTGGTAAAGTCGTCCGAATTTTATGCGTGAGCCGGGGCTGTTGTGCTCAAATACAATTTGTCCTACAATGTTGGAAGCACCTGAAGCATGCGATGCAGTAATGGCATGGCCTTCATTTGCTGACCACGAGCCATGTAAATCAATGTCACGGTACGTAGTTGCAGTTCCCTGTCCTGCCGAAACAGCAAGAGCTGCAAGGGTATTCTGAGCGGTATTGGCTCCTATACGGGCATTGCCTGTAACATCTAATTTCCAGCCCGGTGAAGTAGTACCTACACCCACATTGCCACCGCCTATTGCTAACCATGCCGAGGAATTGCCTGAGGTTGCATTGAACTGGTGACCAAATCCGTTGGAGGGCGCATTACCAATGTAATTAGTAGTTCCGTATATCCAGTTGGTAGATGCAGCAGTAGTTATACCATTGGGAAAAAAGGCACTGTTGGAAGTTCCCCAGGGGTTGCTAGTACTGGTATATCCACCCTGGCTGTTGGCTGTGCCGTTTATCCAATAGTTGGCTGCCTGAGCCGAAGTATTTTGATTCTGGATATAGTTGGTGCTGATGGAAGGGTTGGTGGCACTGTTAATATCACTCGTAATCCAGGTGTATGATTCAGCTGCGTTATCCTGATAAACCGTGTAAGTTCCCCCAAGGTCTATAATGCCTGAATAATAACCTCCGTTTGTAATTTTACTGAGCACTACGTGTCCGTAAGACCAGGTGCTTCCGGTTTCGCCAATTACAATGGCATATTGGT
>JBFWYU010000020.1:0-73482 GCA_050186075.1 Bacteroidia bacterium | reverse complement strand
ATCGGGACAGGCGATATGGTTAGACTATATCAAGCCTTATATTGACAGCTATTTTACTGATACCTACGGAACGGTGGTTGGCGTTATCAATCCTGATGCGAAATACAAAGTAGTGATTGAAGCGCATGCTGATGAGATTTCGTGGTTTGTGCATTACATTACTAAAGATGGGTACATCTATTTAAGACGCAACGGAGGCAGCGACCATCAGATTGCACCTTCTAAACGGGTAAACATACATACTGCCAAGGGAATTGTAAAAGGTATTTTCGGGTGGCCGGCTATTCACGTGCGCGATGCAGGAAAAGAAGAGGCACCCAGCATGAAAAACATTTTCCTTGATCTGGGCTGCAAGTCGAGTGAGGAGGTGGAGAAAATGGGAGTTCATGTAGGTTGCGTGGCAACATTTGAAGACGAACTAATGGTACTGAATAACCGCTACTATGTTGGCAGAGCATTAGACAACCGCATAGGTGGGTTTATGATTGCAGAGGTTGCCCGCATGCTGAAGGAGAAAAAGAACAAACTGAAATACGGTTTATACATTGTGAACTCTGTTCAGGAAGAAGTGGGACTGCGAGGAGCAGAAATGATTTCACGCAAAATAAAACCGGACCTGGCTATTGTAACAGACGTTTGCCACGATACACAATCACCGATGTATGACAAGAAGAACAGCGGTGATTTAGCGGCTGGCAAAGGCCCGGTGCTGACTTACGGTCCGGCAGTGCACAACAACGTATTGAGTTCTATTATTAAAGTAGCAGAGAAGAAGAAGATTCCATTCCAGCGCGCAGCCGTTTCAAGGGCTACGGGAACGGATACTGATGCTTTTGCTTACTCAAGTGAAGGTGTGGCTTCTGCGCTTATTTCACTTCCGCTTAAATACATGCACACAACAGTTGAATCGGTTCACAAAGACGATGTGGACAATGTGATTAAGCTGATGTATGAGTACCTAGTGGAGCTGAAAGCAGGTCAGGATTTCAAATACCTGTAATCCTTCTTTACATATTCCTGCGGTACTGCCCGCCCATCCTCCTGAGGCGGATGAGAGGACAGTACCACAGACGTTTTTATCTGCTTTATAATCACATATTCCTGCGGTACTGCCCTCCCACCTCAAACAAGGCTTCTGTTATTTGCCCGAGTGAGCAATACTTTGCCACTTCCATTAGTTTAGCGAATATATTTTCGTTGCGGATAGAGGCGAGTTGAAGCTCACGCAATAGTTCCTGAGATTTTTCTGCGTTGCCTTTGTGCAGTTCAGAAAGCATTGATATCTGGTATTGCTTCTCCTCTTCAGTAGCACGTATAACTTCTTTCGGCAGTATGGTTGGCGAACCCTTGGAGGATAAATACGTGTTCACGCCTATGATGGGGAACTCGCCTGTGTGTTTCAGTGTTTCGTAGTACAGACTTTCTTCCTGTATTTTGCCGCGCTGATACATGGTTTCCATGGCACCCAGCACTCCACCGCGCTCAGTTATCTTATCAAATTCGGAGAGGACAGCCTCTTCCACTAAGTCTGTTAACTCTTCTATGATGAACGAACCCTGAATAGGGTTCTCGTTCTTCGACAATCCCAACTCTTTGTTGATGATGAGCTGAATGGCCATCGCACGTCTTACACTTTCTTCGGTTGGGGTGGTAATTGCCTCATCGTATGCGTTGGTGTGAAGCGAATTGCAGTTATCGTATATCGCGTAGAGGGCCTGGAGCGTGGTGCGGATGTCGTTGAAGTCAATTTCCTGAGCATGGAGACTTCTGCCGGATGTCTGGATGTGATACTTCAGCATCTGCGAACGCTCATTGCCTTTGTACTTCAGTTTCATTGCCTTTGCCCATATCTTGCGGGCTACGCGACCTATAACAGCGTACTCGGGGTCTATGCCGTTGGAGAAAAAGAACGACAGATTGGGTGCAAAGTCGTCAATCTTCATGCCTCTGGAGAGGTAATACTCCACGTAGGTAAAGCCATTGGCAAGCGTAAACGCCAACTGCGTTATCGGGTTGGCGCCTGCCTCTGCAATGTGGTAACCGCTGATGGAAACAGAGTAGAAGTTGCGTACGTTGTTATGAATAAAGTAATCCTGAACATCGCCCATAACACGCAGCGAGAATTCGGTAGAAAAGATGCAGGTGTTCTGCGCCTGGTCTTCCTTTAATATATCGGCCTGAACGGTGCCGCGCACCTGTTTCAGCGTTTCAATCTTAATCTTTTCGTACACCTCTTTCGGGAGAACCTGATCACCTGTAACACCGAGTAACATGAGGCCTAAGCCATCGTTTCCGGTGGGAAGCTTTTCCTGGTAGGCAGGGCGTTTTACTCCTTTTGCTTTATAAATATCGGCAATCTTCTTTTCTACTTCCTTTTCTAAGCCATTAGCTTTTATGTACAGCTCACATTGCTGGTCGATAGCTGCATTCATGAAGAAGGCTGTGAGTGTTGGTGCCGGCCCATTGATGGTCATGGAGACCGATGTGGTTGGGCTGGCCAGATTAAAGCCGCTGTAAAGCTTCTTTGCATCATCGAGGCAGCAGATAGACACACCGCTGTTGCCGACTTTGCCATAAATATCGGGACGCAGGTCGGGGTCGCGGCCGTACAGAGTTACACTGTCGAATGCAGTGGACAGACGCTTTGCGGGCAGCCCTGTTGACACGTAGTGAAAGCGTTTGTTGGTTCGTTCCGGGCCTCCTTCGCCTGCAAACATGCGGGCAGGGTCTTCTTCCGTGCGTTTGAACGGATACACACCCGCAGCGTAAGGAAACTCACCGGGTACATTTTCCTGCAATACCCAATGCAGCACATCGCCCCAGGCTGCATAGCGCGGAGTAGATACTTTCGGGATCTGGGTATGCGATAAACTCTCGGTATGTGTCTTTATCTTTATCTCTTTGTCGCGTACTTTGAAGGTATAAAACTCATCCTTGTAACGCTTTGCTTTTGCCTGCCAGCCTTCTATTATCTTCTTGTTTCCGTTGTCGAGTTTTGATTCCACTTCGGAATAAACTTCCTGCAACTTTTTAAGCAAACGATCTTTGTCGTCCACCTTGCTTTCGGTGATTGCCGTAATGGATTGATGAATACCGTATAGCTTGTTGGCGATATCGGCCTGTTCGTTTGCCCAGGCATCATAGCCACGGTTGTTCTCCGATATTTCACTCAGATAACGCACACGGGCGGGCGGGATAATGAATATCTTCTCGCTCATCTCGTCCGTATGGCCAAGGTGCGAGGTAAACGCAGCGCCCGTTTTGTCTGCAATCTTTTGCATCACGGCTATGTAGAGCGAATTCATGCCCGGGTCGTTGAACTGTGAGGCAATGGTGCCGAACACAGGCGTCTTGTCATCGGGCAAGTCGAATAACTGGCGGTTGCGTTTGTACTGTTTTTTCACGTCACGCAGTGCGTCCTGCGCGCCACGCTTGTCGAACTTATTGAGGGCAACTACATCGGCAAAGTCAAGCATGTCAATCTTTTCGAGCTGCGTAGCTGCACCGTATTCTGGCGTCATCACGTAGAGCGATACATCGCTGTGGTCCAGAATTTCGGTATCGCTCTGCCCTATTCCCGATGTTTCGAGGATGATTAAATCATAGCCTGCGGCCTTCACCACATTCACGGCATCCTGCACGTATTTGCTCAGAGCCAGATTGCTTTGACGGGTGGCCATAGAGCGCATATAAACCCGTTCATTGGCAATGGAGTTCATGCGGATGCGGTCGCCTAACAATGCACCCCCTGTTTTGCGTTTAGAAGGGTCGACCGAAATAATGGCAATGGTTTTGTCTTTAAAATCAATAAGAAACCTGCGCACCAGTTCATCTATCAGCGATGATTTTCCCGCACCGCCTGTTCCGGTAATGCCCAGTACGGGCGTTTTTGTTTCTTTGGCCGTATCTGCTAACTGTGTCAGCAGAAACGGAGCTTTGTCGGGAACGTTTTCAGCTACTGAAATTATGCGTCCAGTAGTTCTGGGATGTTTGGTTGATAGCTGTTCGGGCTCACAATTCCAATCAACTCCAGGGGGAAAATCACATCTCTCCAACATATCATTAATCATTCCCTGCAGACCCATAGCGCGGCCATCGTCAGGTGAATAGATGCGCGTGATTCCATACTGCTGCAGCTCTTCTATTTCGGAGGGAAGAATGGTTCCGCCACCTCCGCCAAAAATTCTGATGTGGCCGCAGCCTGCCTGCTTCAGCAGGTCGTACATGTACTTAAAGAACTCGATGTGCCCGCCCTGATACGATGTTATAGCAATGGCCTGCGCATCTTCCTGAATGGCGCAGTCAACTATCTCCTTCACGCTGCGGTCGTGGCCGAGGTGGATGACCTCTGCCCCGCTCGCCTGAATTATTCTGCGCATGATGTTGATGGCGGCATCGTGTCCGTCAAACAGCGAGGCAGCGGTTACGATGCGTATCTTGTTGACGGGTTTGTAGATTTCTGTTTTTTCCATGATTGTATGACAGGGCAAAACTATTGTTTTTTTTTCACCACTAAGAACATGAGGTAAGGAAAACGGGGCGTGAATTAAAATATAAAACAGGTCGCTCCTGACGGAGCTTTTAAAACTAAAACGGGGCGATTTCTACAAACAGGTCGCCTCTACGAGGCTGCAAAAATCGCCTAGCAGCAAACTGTTTAAAAGAATACTATCATTACAACCCAACCTATCTTATCAGGACATACCCTTGAGGCTGCAAAAGTCCCGTAGGGACGACCTGTTTGTAGAAATGATATATCGTAAATGCACAAAGCCCCGTAGGGGCGACCTGTTAAGACAGAACGCTATTCCAAACACAAACACCTGAATCCAAATACCTAAAACGAAAACTTTTGCCTGCCCAACCTGTCCTTATATACATAGTTTACTACGCGCGGCCACAGGGGCTTTACCATGTGTGCTTCCCAGGCGGCAAGCTCAGTGCTAAGCTGCTTTACCACTTCGGGGTGTTGCTCATACAGGTTGTGTTCTTCGCGCGGGTCTTGGGTAAGGTTGTACAACGAATTGATGTCGGAGAGGGTGTTGATGCTTAGTTTCCACTCGCCCATGCGGATGGCCTTGCACTCGCCAGAGCGCCAGTAGAGGGCGGTGTGGGGAGGGTTGGAAGAAGTTGGCAGTGGGCTGTTGGCAGTAGGCAGTAGGATGCCGGTAGCTGTTTGTTCATTATTCGACATTCTATGTTCATTATTCGACATTGTTTGTTTGTTGTCCGCAGTTGGTAGTCCGTTGCCGGTAGTTATAAAATCGCAGAGATTTATGCCATCATAAACTCTGTCCTGAGGTAAGGTGGCCTCGGCAGCGGCAGCCGCTGTGGCGAATATATCTAAAGAGCTTACCGGATGGGGAAACCTTATCCCGGAGGGGATACGACCCTTCCACTGCATCATAAAGGGAACGCGGATGCCGCCTTCGAAGTTGGTGAGCTTGCCTCCGCGATACGGGTAATTATCTGTTGAGCCGTTGTAGGCTGCGCCCCCGTTGTCGCTGAGAAAGAAAATAAGTGTGTTCTCTGTTATGCCAAGGCTGTCGAGGGTTCGGGTAAGCCGCCCTATCTGGTCGTCAAGGCTTTTTATCATGGCGAGGTACGTGCGCTGTATGTGGTCTTCCACATGTGCAAACTGTGCGTAGTAATCTGCGGGGGCCTGCAAAGGCGCATGGGGCGCGTTATACGGCAGATAGAGAAAAAAGGGTTGTTCTTTGTTAGAAGTAACAAAGTGTATGGCCTCAGTAGTTAATCTGTCGGTAAGGTAATCAGGGTCATCGGTCTTTTCGCAGCAGTTGCGGGTAATGGCGCAGTTGCCGGTGCGGCCCTCTGCGGTGCGCCACTGGTGGCTGTCCATAAACTGGCCTTTCACCTTTCCGTTTACAATTTCGGGGGCTTCGGTATCCATGTACAAGGTAAAGGCTTCGTTAAAGCCGTACTGATAATCAAAGCCGCGGTTGCAGGCCAGGGCAAAATCCTGTGCGCCCAGGTGCCACTTGCCAACGATGCCGGTGGTGTAGCCGTTTACCTTCAATACCTCGGCCAGTGTTATTTCCGATGGCGGTAATCCCTGCCGCATGCGGTCTTCGTCACTTGGGTAGTAGCGGTTCCAGACCGGACTGATGGGGCGGAACACGGGCAGGAGCTTAGGTATAAGGTATTCAAAAACGTTGTGGGCATAGCGGTCGCTCATTTGCAGCTCATGACCGAAGCGTTGCTGATAGCGGCCCGTTAACAGCCCCGCGCGGGAAGGCGAGCACACAGGTGAGGTGATGTAGGCCTCCTGAAAGGTTACCCCGTTCAGGCCGATGGCATCAATGTTAGGGGTGCTGATGCGCTTGCTGCCATAGAGTGATATATCAGTCTGCCCCAGGTCATCGGCCATAATGATGATGATATTGGGTTGCTGCGCACTGTTGCCGGTTTTTATGTTCTGAGCCAGGTATTGCTCTCTTCCTTTTATTAGGGTGTCGTTCCAGTAGATCTTGTAGTGGTCTGATGGATGCTGGGCAAGAGCGTATATATACAGGAACAGAAAAAGACTTGTAAGGAGGGCACGCATGAGGGGCGAAAATAGGGAATTGTGTTGGGTTGCTGCACGCAAAGGCGCAAAGACGCAAAGCTTGAATTTAGGGATGGCACACGGATGACACGGATGCTGCGGATAGAAACGGATTGGTTTATAGCGGAGCTAAGTGCAAAGGAAGTTTAGTACGAGTTAGGTACGAGTGATAAAAGCTATGCTTAATTTGTTATGGCGGTTTGGGCTCGCAGAGGCGCGGAGGCGCAGAGGGCTATTTGCTACCAAACTGAGTTTGGAGTAAGAATTAAAGAGATCCCTCACTATCGTTCGGGATGACAGATTGTGTTAAAAAAAGGCAGGGTGGAAGAAGGAGGCGCGCTTCGCGCGCCTCCTTCTTCCACCCTGCTATCCAACAATAGTTCCATGTCATTCCGAACGATAGTGAGGAATCTGTCAGTAAAAGCACCAGGCCCTATAACACACTCAGGATACCACAGCCGCAAGACCATTTTTCTTTCAAAGATTATTACTTTTGATACCAATTAACGAGAACCCTGACAATGAACAAACCTTTACTGTACCTCGTTGCGCTTTGCAGTGTGGTAAGCCTTTCGGCTACCCGATTAAGCGCCCAAACTCCCCGGAGCGAGCTGATGATTATGGCTACCGATGACATGTGGTATGCCTCGCTTGACTGTATTAAGAACGCAAGGATAACACGGATACGGGAAACGTATTACAAGGCTGATACTATAACCCGCAAAGTGGATATGAAGAAACCGTACAAGATAACGCTTTATGCCCTGGGGTATCTTGGCAACACGGCTTACGGTACTCAACAGGTTGCAGCTTTGGGCAGCGACACCAATACCCTGGTAGAAAACTTTCAATGGAACTATGATGTGGCGGGACGCTTAAACGTTTATCAGGCAGCGTCAAATGACGGCTTTGAGTTTGGTAACAACGTGCAGGTTCAGCGCGATGCCAACGGCTTAATCACTTACAAAGCAACGGCAACAACCTTTTCGTTGAAAACACCTGCACAACCGGTTGAATATGCCTACGAATGTACGGCAGTTGGCAATAAGCTGCTCGCTGCAAAAGAAACTCCGAAAAACGGGGGAGAAGGAGAACAGAAACGATACTTCTTCACGTATGACAGCAACAACAATCTGATTAACGCAAAGCTGGATAACACCAAGGGAAAAGAACGCGAATACACTTATAAGTATAACGCAAACAATAAACTGACCGAAGAGAAGCAGGTATGGTATTCTGCTTATGAGCAGTATGTTCCCGGCACCACGGGAAGCGGTTCTATCTTTGGCGTTTATCTGGAAGGAACAGCCGCCACCACTAAAACGGTTAAGAACGAAACGATCTACATCAATACCTATGAGTACGACAACCAGAACCGGCTTGTTAAAATAAATTACTCGTTCAGTTCAGAAAACAGTAAATCATCGTCCTATCAGGTATACAGTTATTCGCCCGCGGGCATGCTGGAGACCATCAGTTTGTATGATGAAAAAGGACTGACCGGTATCAAGAAGCTGATTTGTAATTAAAAGCTGACTATTGCAATACTAAACTTCAGAAACTACTTGCAATAAAAAAAAATTATGCTGATGCTGCCGGCCATCAGTGCCGCCTACAGCCCGTCCATCAAATCAAGCAAGTCCTCTTCAGATACTTCCGAAAACGTAACCGGAACTGAGAGGTTATCAGCTATAGTTAATTCTGTGGTGGCAGCAAATATTTTACCATCATCTATATAATAAGCAAGAAAAGTTACCTCTCTGCCTACCGGAAAATTAGAGAAATAGAATTCTCCATTATAATAGTTACCTCTTGCAACTGAATTAATGTCCTTGAATGCAAGATATGATTTTGCATTATTGGGAACTCCTAAACAGGGTAACGCAATATCGCCTCTTTCTAAGGTATCGCCCCAAAAGAAATCACAATTAATCCAGTTAAAATTCTGCTCAGCATAATAGGTACTTGCCAAATACATAGTATAATAACCAGTATCACCATTGTATACGGTATCAGTTACAGAACCGGAGGTATTCGACCAACCGAAATCATCTTCCGAACCATATCTTGAGCCTCCCAGAAAAGGGAGTACCGTTTGGTCGGTTGGATAAGGCGACCATTCCTTTGATATACTAAATTCGCTAATCACCAACTCATCTCCGTTAAGCTTTTGTGCCTTTAAATAATACACTCCCTGTGAAACCAACAAGGAGGAATCTCTTCCTGTGGGTACTCCACTTATTATCATTTCTCTTTTGGTATACAACTCCTTTAATTCTATTTCTACTGTTCCGTTATAGGTAACACCATCTATAACAGAAAATGAATTGGCAGCAAAGGAAACTGTACAACCTTTGTTTCCATGTATCTGAGTTGCAACGCCACCCTGAACGGTGAAGTGCTGACTGGGTGTTTCGTTATTCGATTTAAATGAATCGAACGTGAGTTTGTCTTTTTTGCACCCTGTTAGGATAAATATGCCAATAATCAGGTAAGCGGTTGCCTTTAATTTCATAGTGTCAGCATTTATTGGTTTTGTAACGTTCAGGTAAATAAATCCTATTGACTTATATGCTACAAACATAACAATTTCTGCTGATAAATCATACCCCTCCCTCAAAAAGTTAGAAAGCTAACACGCTGTTTGCTACAATTTTTATCCCTTTGTAAAAAACCACACTATGAATTTAAGCACTAACCAGCAGAAATTCAAAGATTTTCTGCTACAACACAGCACCCTTACAGAGGAGCAACAAAACGAACTGATTACTAACTTTGAAGAACTGCACTTAGCCAAAGTGGAGTGCTTTGCCGAGCAGGACAGGCTCTGCAACAGAATTGGCTTTCTGGTAAGCGGGCTGCTGTGTGCCACAAGCTGCGATGCCAATGACAAAAAATATACCTACTGCTTTTATGAGCCCAACATGTTGGCCATGTCATATAAAAGCTTTACCAAACAAACACTCTCTTCCCACAGCATTAAGGCATTGGCCGATTCAACCTTGCTGGTTGTAGACCGCGAAACGCTTAAAAACATATTGCCCTCTGATTATGAGAAAGAGTTGCTTCACCTTTTTCTGCAAAAGGCATACCTGCTTATGGATGAGCATGCGCAATACCTGTCTGTTAAAACAGCGGAAGATGCATACTATAAGTTTATTAAAGAACATCCTGCCGTGAAACAACATGCTACCAAAGACATTATTGCCTCCTATTTAGGCGTAAGAAGAGAAATACTCAGCTTCACCCCGAAAAAGAAAGCCGCCTGAATTTTGTTAGAAAGCTAACGTAGTTTTCCTTTTCCATACCCTTCCTTTGTACCCGAATTTAATCCATAAACCATGAACAACCCAACAGCAAAAACCTCCGCACTGCAGTCAAGGTTCGTTGACCACACTGCGGAGGGCGATTTACTGCAATCAAGGTTTGTTGACCACAGTGCGGAGGGCGATTTACTGCAGTCAAGGTTCGTTGACCACAGTGCGGAGGGCGATTTACTGCAGTCAAGGTTCGTTGACCATAGTGCGGAGGGCGATTTACTGCAGTCAATGTTTGTTGACCACACTGCGGAGGATGATTTACTGCAATCAAGGTTTGTTGACCACGCTGCGGAGGACGATTTACTGCAATCAAGGTTCGTTGACCACGCTGCGGCAAAATTTTCAATCACATCTGTAACACCATAACCCCTAAAAACAATCATCATGGAACTACCCTGGAAATACGTTGAAAACCAATTCATGATTGCAACCAACAAAAGCTACAAAAAAGCCCTTAAACTCAGCAATTATCACGACTCGGCCTTGGCCACTGCCCCCGCAGCCATAAGCGGAATACTGTATATGCGCTACCATCCCCTGCATATGGACTTTGTGCTTAAATACAACCAGTGGGTTAGTGCCGGAGGCAGTCAGGAAGGCCAGACACTGAACGTGAAACAGCAGCTGAAGCTGGCACGACTTAAAATCGCTGACTGGGATGTGGCCATTCAGGTGGTGTATCCCAAAACCACACCGCGCTACAAGGCTATTTTTCCCAACGGACGCAAACCCTTTAACAAGGGTGGTGTTGATGCCAACATCAATGCCTTTGACATTCTGAGCATGAACATTGGTGCCGACCCCGCACTTACCACCGTAAAGGCCGAGGTAGATGCCACCTACCTGTTGCTCGATACCGCCCGCGATAATCAGGAAGGTGCCAAAGCCAGTGTTACCCAGGGCAGCGGCAATGTGGAAACAGCACGCATCGCCATCATGAGCATGCAATACCGAGATGCCATGTGGCTGCTCGATAATTACTACGATACCCGCGAGGCGGTAACGGCTACCTATATAGACCTGCAAACCCTGCGCGATAAGCAGCAAACTATCTTCAATGCTACGCTGGCCATTGGCGAAACCAAGGCGGTGCTTACCCGCACCTTTGTGGCCGATGACGAGTTGCGCCTGAAGGTTGACGGTGAGGGACCCGTTGTCTTCTACCTGGCCTCAACGCCCGGTGGCACTGACAGCAGCCCTGTGTACCGCAACACCAATCAGGACGAGAAGGTTGTTATAAACCAGTTTGGCATCAGCAACTACGGCACACACCGCTACCTTACTGCCGTTAACAACAGCGGAGTGGAGACGCATATATTGGTGGAGGTGGTGTAGGTACCTCACCCCTGGCCCCTCTCCTTGAAAAAAGGAGAGGGGAACAGAGCAAGCTCAGCAAGGGTGAAGCCGGCAAGGCATCCCCCTCCTTTTTTCAAGGAAGTGGAACGATGACTTGGTTCTTTAATAATAACACAAGCGAATAATGTAACAGGCATCCGGCATCCCCCTCCTTTTTTCAAGGAGGGGGACCGAGGGGGTGGTGATTGCTCCCTTTTTAATACTTTAGCCCAAAACAAAAACACCCCTTCATGAACTTCAACGATGTGGAACAACAAGTGCTTGCCTTCCGCGATGAGCGCAACTGGAAACAATTTCACCAGATAAAAGACCTGCTCCTGGGACTAAACATCGAAGTGGGCGAACTGCAGGAACTGCACCTCTGGAAAAGCCCCGAACAACTTGCCGAAATCGATACCCATAAAGTTAAAGACGAAATAGCCGACATCGCCATCTTCCTTATCTACATCAGCAAACATTACAACATTGACCTTACCCAAGCCATTGCCGCAAAGCTCCTGAAAAACGCAGCCAAATATCCCGTAGATAAGAGCAAAGGCTCCAACAAAAAGTACAATGAATTATAAAGTACGTTACACCTCTGCGTCTCTGCGCCTTTGCGAGCAATAGCCCACCATGAACAACCAGGACCCCAAACCCAAACGCAGAGTACGCTACAAAGGCACCCACCCCCGCACCTTTAAAGAAAAGTACAAAGAACTGCAACCCGAAAAGTATGCAGCCGACATAGAAAAGGTAATGCAAAAGGGCAACACCCCTGCCGGCATGCACCGCTCCATCTGCGTAAACGAAATCATCGAATGCCTGCAACCCCAGCCCGGACAAACGGGCATGGATGCCACCCTGGGCTATGGCGGCCACAGTGCCGAGCTGCTCAAACGCATAGTGCCGGGCGGCAAGCTGTATGCCACCGATGTAGACCCCTATGAGTTGCCCCGCACCCGCGAGCGGCTGGCTGCCCTGGGCTTTGGCCCCGAAGTGCTGGAGATAAAGAAGATGAATTTTGCGGGTATCGAACAGATTGTTACAGAAGCAGGGCCTTTAGACTTTGTGTTGGCCGACCTGGGCGTGTCTTCCATGCAGATAGATAACCCCGAGCGGGGCTTCTCCCTGAAGGTGGAAGGCCCTCTGGATTTACGCCTGAACCCTAAGAGCGGTCAGCCGGCCTCCGCTATCCTGAAAAGAATTAGCCGCCCAAGGCTGGAAGAGATTTTAGTTGAAAATGCTGACGAGCCTTATGCCGCGCAGATAGCCGCAGCCATAACAACCTACCGCGACCAAGGCGGGGAGCTCAACACTACCACCCACCTTAAAAACATCATTGCTCAAACGCTTGATTTTATTCCGCAGGCCGAGCGGCAGGACATTGTTAAGAAAACCTGTCAGCGCTGCTTTCAGGCGCTGCGCATTGTGGTAAACGATGAATTCGGAGTGCTGGAAAAGTTTCTGGAAAAGCTGCCCGCAGCACTGGCATCGGGCGGCAGGGTAGCCATTCTGTCTTTCCACTCGGGCGAAGACCGCAGGGTGAAGAAGTCGTTTCAGCACTATTTCCGCGAAGGCGTTTACAGCGAGGTAAGTCCCGAGCCCATCCGCCCCTCAGCGGCAGAAATAGGCAGCAATCCCCGCGCCCGCTCAGCCAAGCTGCGCTGGGCCATTAAGGCATAAATTAAAGCAGCAACCGCATAGCTCCGCGCTGCAATAAACCATTGGTCTGTTTCTTTCAGGTTATTAGCCTGCAAGCCAATTCCCGACAATCCTGAAAGGATTAAATTTGAATAGCTCCCGATGAAATCGGGAGAATATACACGAAACAGGTATTGAACCCTTACAGGGTTCAACCATAGACCACACCTATAATAACCTCCGATTGCATCGGAGGCTATTATTATTTAAGCCCTGCGGGCTTAGCATAGCTATCAATGTTCGATTACTGAATACGTAAACAAACCTGATAGCACTGCTTATAAATTACGGATAACAAACTTCGCGGCAATCACAACTGGAATAAAACTTAGCGCCTCTGCGCCTTTGCGGGCAACTCCCGCGCCTTACCGTATCAGCGTCAGGTTCCCCGCAAGCCTGTTTTGCTTGCCTGCTTCGTCACGGAAGTAAATGGTATACACATATACATCCTGTTTGGCCTTGATTCCCGTGTTGGGTGTAAGTCCGTCCCAGCCCAGAAAAGGATCGTTGGCATAGAACATCAGTGAGCCCCAGCGGTTATAGATCTTCAGCTCAAACTCATAGATGTCGGAGCCTTTCACAAACCAGGTATCGTTAATGCCATCGGCATCGGGCGTAAACGCACTGGGCACCCAGATGGTGGGGAAAGGATTGATGATAACGCGGTGGAAAGCATCGTCAAAGCAACCATAGTCGTTCTCTACGTGCAGGTAAACGTAATAGGTTCCCGTATCGCGGTAGGTGTGTATAGGCGAGCTGATGTCGGATGAATCACCGTCACCGAAGGTCCACTCCCAGATGCTTGCGCCTACCGAAAGGTCGGTGAATTTTACCTCCGGTGAAACAATGGGTGTTATCTCGGGGTCAACGCTGAAATCCGCTACCGGCACCGGGCGCGAAATGATGTAATCGTCAATGGCAAAGGTATCGCGGCATCCTTTGTTGCTGATGGCAATCAGCGATATGTCATACGTTCCGGGCACATCGTAAACAATTAACGGGTTGGGAAGCGAAGACGTTTCCGTTACTCCGAAGCTCCATTGATACTGTGTTACAGTTCCCGATTCAATAGTGGTAAGGTTATCAAACTGCACCGGAAGCGGCACACAGCCTGTGGTGTCTTCCGATGAGAATAAGGCAACAGGCAAGGGGTTTACCGTAACCGTTACAACGCCAATGGCTGCGGGGGTTCCGCATCCGTCCGTCACCGTTATGGTGTACGTTGTTGTGGTATCGGGCGTAACGGTGATAATACCGGGAGACGTGCCAAGGCCATTGTCCCACAGGTACGAGAAATTGCTGTCGCCACCCGTGGCATTGGCTTGCAGGCTTCCGCTTTCGCCCTCGCAGATTTCGAAGGACGGTGTTACAGTTACCGCAAGCGGTGCACGAACCAATACCTGAACCGTATCGGGGCCTGCAACGCAGTTGTTGGCATCACGCACGGTAACAAAGTAGTTGGTATTCTGGTTAGGGCCTACGGTTTGTGAGTTGCCCACAAATCCGTTGTTCCAGGTAAAGGTGTAGGGCTGCACACCGCCTATTGCATTGGCCGTAATGGTGGTGTTGCTACCCAAACATATCGTTGTAGGCTGCGAAGCCGCCATGTTTACCTGTGTTGGCTCTGTCAGAAACACACTCGCGTTGGCAATACAGCCATTGATGTCCACCACACTCACGGTGTTATTTCCGGCAACCAGATTGTTGTCCGTTGCCTGGTTTCCGCCCGAAGACCATGAGTACGAGTAAGGCGGAAAACCGCCCAGCGCCTGCACGGTAGCCTCTCCGTCACTTGCGCCAAAGCAACGCACGTTTTCTGAATCAATAACCGAAGCCGTCAGCACATCGGGCTCAATAACGGTATGCGCCAGTTGCACCTGACAGCCGTTGCCGTCCGTAATGGTAACGCTATAATTGCCTGCCGCAAGGCCGGTAGCCGTGGCATTGGTTTGTCCGTTGCTCCACGCATAGGTAAAGGTGTTGGTTCCGCCCTGCACGGCAACCGT
Organism: Bacteroidia bacterium; assembly: GCA_050186075.1. Lineage (GTDB taxonomy): Bacteria > Bacteroidota > Bacteroidia > SXHM01 > SXHM01 > SXHM01. Next base: position 58,552 of record JBFWYU010000020.1, on the reverse strand, counting down.
TGCAGTGGCATCGCTGCCTCCGTTGCAGCTAACCATGGTAAACGATTGCATAGCGGCAATAATGGTATCGGGTTCGGTAAGCGTAATGCTGCCTGTGGCAATGCAGCCGTTGGCATCAAAAACCTCCACAATGTAAAAGTCGGCTGTTAAGTTGGATGCAGTGGTGGTGGTTTGCCCGTCAGGCCACAGGTAGGTATATCCGGGAGTTCCTCCGGCTGCTGTTACCGTTGCAAAGCCATCGTTGCCGCCATAACAACTGATATCGCTGAAGGGGTCAATCACTGCAGTAAGCTGCGAAGGCTGTGTAATGGTTACGGAGGTAACTGCGGTGCAGTTGTTATTATCGGTAACCGTTACCGAGTAGCTGTTGGCGCCCAGCGATACGGCAGTAGCGCCTGTTTCTCCGTTGCTCCACAGGTAAAGATAAGGACCCGTTCCTCCGGCTGCCGTTACGGTTGCCGAACCATCGCCTCCGCCAAAGCAGGTAGGCTCTGTTTGCGCGGTAATGGTGCCGGTAAGCTCGGTGGGTTCGGTAATGGTAACATCATCAGTGGCCGAGCAGCCGTTGTCGTCCGTAACGGTAACAACGTGATTGCCTGCGTCAAGAAATTGTGCAAAGTCTCCGGTCTCGCCATTGTCCCACTCATAGGTGTAGGGCGAGCTTCCGCCCAGCGCAGAGGCATTGGCAGTGCCATCGCTGCCTCCGAAACAAAGTGCAGGCGTGGAAGCTGTAACCGACACACTGATGGCGGGCGGTTCGCCCACTGAATAAGAAGTGTCGGCTGTGCAGCCGTCATCATCGGTTACGGTAACGGTGTAGGTTCCCGCTGCCAGGCCCGTTGCAGGGTTGGTAGTCTGGTTGTTTGCGCTCCATAAATAGCTGTAGGTAGGAAATCCGTTTACCACTGCCACCGTAATGGTTCCGTCAGCCCCGCCCGCGCAACTGGCATCCACTGCCGATACCAGCGTAAAGCTGATGGGCAGCGGCTCTTCAATAGTAGCATCAACCTGTGCCTGGCATCCCGTAGCCGATTCGGCTGTGATGGTATAGGTACCTGCAGTAAGGCCCGTAAAGTCGGGTGAGTTCTGAAAGTTTACTCCGTCAATAGAATAGGTATAAGGTCCGGTGCCTCCCGATGCCGAAACACTGATGGCGCCATCGCTTCCGTTGTAACACGTTACATCGGTAACAAGCGTTAAGTCAAGCAAAACTCCCTGAATAGCTGCGGTGTAAAAAGGATTAGCCGTCATAGGGGGAGCGCCAATGCCGGTGCCGTTCCACGAGGTGTTGCCCTGCGCGTTTACAAAGCTGCCCTCAAACTTGTGATACGATAATAAGCCCGCCTGAGTGGTAGGCGAAGGCAGGTTATTCATGTTGGCCTGTATCTCGGTCTGGGTGCGGGCTACGTTCCAGATACGTACCTCATCAATATAGCCAACAAACTGTTCGCATTCGCAGTCATCGCGGTTACCAATGGAAGTTTCCCAGTCGTTTTGAAATAAATTGCCCGTTGCATTGGCAGTGCCCGTAAGGCATCCGTTAACATAGTATTTAAGAGTGGCTCCGTCATAAACGGCAGCCAGGTGATAAGGCGTGTTATCCACTAAAGGAAACGTATTTACCACATTGGCGTAACCGTTAGTGGTAGTCATTTCAAAGCCACCGGCTCGCAAGAGGTAATTTAAGTCCGAAGGGCTCGAGTGTTTGGAAACAATGTTCACACTGGGCCCTGTGCGGGTAACCAATGCCTCAACGGTAATCACGTTTCCGGGAACGTCCAGATCGCCAATCTCAACGTGGCGTATAGCACCGGCAGTGGTGTTCAGCCAGTTCTGTGCCGAGGCAAGAAATGGCAGGGAAAGAGAAAGAAAGAGGACTAAAATTCTTTTCAAGAAGCAAAACTGAAAGCCGAGCAAAAGTAGGCATTAAAGTAATATGCAGCGCAGGTATCTTGTTAAGAAGCAGTTAAAATACATTTCACATAATTTAACAATAATACTTATATAATCACGTTGATAAAACAGAAATACTCTCCACTTTTGCACCCCGATGATTAAACTCACCAACATAAACAAAAGCTACCGCATGGGCGAGAACAATCTGCACGTGCTTAAGGGTATTGATGTGCATATCCGCGAAGGCGAAATGGTTTCCATCATGGGTTCATCGGGCAGCGGAAAGTCAACACTGCTCAACATCCTGGGCATTCTGGATAATTACGACAGCGGAGAATACCTCCTGAACAACACCCTGGTAAAAGACCTCAGCGAAACGCAAGCCGCGCTCTACCGCAACCGGTTTATCGGCTTTGTATTTCAGTCGTTCAACCTGGTAAGCTTTAAAAACGCCATGGAAAATGTAGCCCTGCCGCTTTACTACAAAGGAGTGAGCCGCAAAAAGCGAAACGCTCTGGCGCTGGAGTATCTTGACAAAATGGGACTGCGCAACTGGGCAGAGCACATGCCAAACGAGCTGAGCGGAGGACAAAAACAACGTGTTGCCATAGCCCGCGCACTCATCACACAGCCTAAGGTAATCCTTGCCGATGAACCAACGGGAGCTTTAGATTCGGTAACTTCGGTGGAAGTAATGAATCTGCTCAAAGAAATTAACCAACAAGGCATAACTGTAATAATAGTAACCCACGAAAAGGATATCTCTGAAATGACACAGAGGGTAATACGCTTGCGGGATGGAGTAATAGAAAACTAATATATAAAAACGCTGTCACTTCGAGCGTAGTCGAGAAGCAACCTAAATAATCAATTAAAAGACTTCTCGACTACGCTCGAAGCGACAACAAAACAACCTGAACACACAACACCTTAACACCCGAACACATTGTTTGACTTAGACAAATGGGAAGAGATATTCAGCTCCATCAGCAAAAACAAGCTGAGGACCTTTCTCACGGCCTTTAGCGTGTTCTGGGGAATATTTATGCTCATTATATTGTTAGGTGCCGGCAACGGGCTCGAGAACGGACTGAAGAACGAGTTCAGCAACGATGCCATCAACACCATCTGGGTCTATAGCGGAATGACAAGTCTGCCTCACAACGGCCTGCAACCCGGAAGACGCATCCAGTTTACCAATGCGGATATTGACGAGATCAAACGTTCAGTGCCGGGCGTGCAGCACATCTCAACCCAGACCAACATCTGGACCGAGACTCAGGTAAATTACAAGAACGAAGAAGGTTCTTTTGAAATACGCGCATCGCTGCCCGGTCACCGCCACATCGAGAAACTGGAACAGCTGGAAGGACGCTTCATCAATCAGGCAGACATCATGGGATTCCGTAAGGTTACAGCACTCAGTAAAAGCGTGAAAGCGGCACTGTTTAAAGATGAAGACGCCATAGGAAAATACATCCGCATCAACAACATACCCTTCAAAGTTATCGGCATCTTTGACGACAGCGGGGGAGAAAAGGGCAGAGAACAGATATACCTTCCCATCTCCACCGCTCAAAAGGTGTTCAACATGAAAACCAACATCAACAATTTCATGATGACGGTTAACACAGCCTCACTCGAAGAAAGCAATGCCATTGCCGAACAGATAAGAAAGAAAGTTGCCGCGCGCCACAACTTTGCACTGGACGACCGCAATGCAGTTTTTATCTCCAACAAAATTGAAGAACTCAAAATGTTCACCAACATCTTTGACGGAGTAAACATCTTCATCTGGGTTATCGGCATCGGAACCATCATTGCCGGTATTGTGGGCGTAAGTAACATCATGACCATTGTCGTAAAAGAGCGCACCAAAGAAATAGGCATACGCAAAGCGCTGGGAGCAACTCCTTTTTCGGTGGTTAGCTTAATTGTGCAGGAGGCTATTGTTATTACTTCCGTGGCAGGGTATTTCGGCTTGGTGGCAGGTGTAGGTTTGCTTGAATTGGTGTCAAAGAATATTCCGCCAACACAGTTTTTCGACCGCCCTGAAGTTGACATTATGATTGCAATATATGCTACCATCTTATTAGTTGTTGCAGGAACCATAGCAGGTATATTTCCTGCCATGAAAGCAGCAGAGATAAAACCGGTGGTAGCCTTAAGAGACGAATAAGAGACAGCATGTTTGACTTAGACAAATGGCACGAAATATACCTTACGCTCAGTCGTAACAAACTGCGCACGTTCCTCACCGCGCTCGGTGTTTCGTGGGGCATTTTCATGCTCATCATCATGCTGGGTGCCGGCAAAGGCCTTGAAAACGGGGTAATGCAGGGCTTCGGTGATTTTGCCACCAACAGCACGTATATATGGAGCGAGCAAACTTCAAAACCTTACAAGGGACTGCCTTCAGGAAGAGGCTTCAATCTTAACAACGGAGACATCGAACTGATCAAGCGCAACGTTCCTGAGATAGCCGTTCTTGCTCCGCGCAACCAGCTCAACGGATACAATTCAGATAACAATGTAACCTATAAAAACAAGGCAGGCACCTTTGAAGTGTATGGCGATTATCCTGAGTTCATGAAAATACAGCCTAAGAAATTACTCGAAGGCCGTTTTCTGAATCAGAAAGATCTGGATGACGGACGCAAAGTGGCGGTAATCGGCAAACGTGTTCAGGAGGTTTTGTTCGGCAACGACCAAAGCCCCATTGAAAAATACATTCAGATAAACGGAGTGTATTTCAAAATAGTCGGTCTGTTTACTACTGCCGGCACATCGGGCATGAGCGCCCGCGAAACCGAGGCCGTTTTTATTCCTTTCAGCACGTTCCAGAACGCATTCCATTATGGAAACGTGGTGGGCTGGTTTGCTATTATGGCAAAACCCGATGCTTCTGTATCTGTAGTTGAAGAAAAGGTACTTGAGGTATTAAAGAAAAGCCATCAGGTAGCGCCCGATGACGAACGCGCATTCGGTTCGTGGAATGCAGAAAAAGAGTTTGGTCAAATGACAGGAGTTTTCAGCGGCATACGCTGGCTCACCGTTTTTGTAGGCGGAGCAACATTGCTGGCAGGCGTAATAGGCATCAGTAACATCATGCTTATTATTATTAAAGAACGAACAAAAGAAATAGGAATAAAACGAGCCATCGGTGCAACACCTGCAAACATTATGATTCAGGTTATGTTTGAATCGGTGATACTTACCTTTGTTGCAGGCTACTTCGGACTCGTTGCAGGTGTAGGTTTACTTGAACTGGTAGCATGGGGCTTAATAGAATTCAAAGTGGATGCCGAAATGTTTGCCAACCCGAACGTTGACTTGCAGGTAGCATTAAAAGCACTGGCAGCATTAGTCGTAGCAGGAATTTTTGCAGGCTTAATACCTGCATACAGAACAACAAAAATAAAACCGGTAGAAGCATTGAGAGCTGAATAACTTGTCACCCTGAGCGTAGTCGAAGGGCATAAATAAAATGCTTCGACTACGCTCAGCATGACAACACAACACAAGAACACATAAACAACAGACCTATATGAAAATCGCAATCAGAATTTTTGTACTACTTATTATCCTTGGAATTTTTGGAGGAACACTTTATTACCTCTACAGCAAAAACGAAGAAAAGCCGGTGGTATTTGAAACGCAAAAGGCATTTACAACCAACATTGTTTTGAAAACCGTTGCTACCGGTTCAGTAGTTCCCCGCAGAGAGGTAGATGTAAAATCGCGTGTGTCGGGAATTATTGATGAACTGTATGTTGAAGCCGGAGATAAAGTAAACAAGGGCGACATTCTTGCCAAGGTGAAAATTATTCCCGACATGGTGAGCCTTAACAATGCAGAAAGCCGCCTGAGTCGCGCAAAGATTGCACAGGAGGATGCGCAGACTGCCTACAACCGCCAGAAGAAATTATTTGAAGACAGAGTAATTGCCGAAAGCGAATTCCTGCCATTCAAACTTGCGCTGAATAATGCCAACGAAGAAGTAAATTCTTCTGAAAATAATCTGGCCTTAATCAAAGAAGGTGCATCAAAAAAATCGGGTGAAGTTTCCAACACCATGATCCGTGCAACTGTTACCGGAACTGTTTTAAACGTACCTGTTAAAGTGGGAAGTTCGGTAATTGAAAGCAACACCTTTAACGAGGGCACCACCATTGCTACAGTTGCCGACCTTGGCGAAATGATTTTTCAGGGAAAAGTTGATGAATCAGAAGTAGGTAAAATAAAAACAGGAATGGAAATGGTACTGAATATCGGTGCAATTGAAAACGAATCGTTCAAAGCAAATCTTGAATTTATTGCTCCGAAAGGTGTTGAGGACAAAGGCGCGATAAAATTTGAAATCAAAGCTGCTATTACGTTAAAGGATTCTGTATTCATACGCTCGGGATACAGCGCCAATGCCGATATTGTGTTGGATAAGCGCGACAGCGTACTTGCCATTCCCGAAAGCTTGATTACGTTCTCCAAAGACTCAGCTTTTGTGGAAGTGGAGACAGCACCACAAACCTTTGAAAAACGCTATGTAAAAACAGGCCTGAGTGACGGAATAAATATTGAAATCATCTCAGGCATTGACAGCACTGTAAAACTGAAACAGCCGCTGGCTCTGGAAAAACAAGTGGTACCTGATTAAATTTCTGTTTACAGAAACGAAACCAGAGAAAGCACTGCAAGTGTGGAAATAACCGAAACTGCTGCGAGATAAATAATTTTATCAGTGAGCGGCTGCGAGCGTTCGAATTTATTAGGATAGCTTTTCATACTCGTTGGATTTTAGTTATTACAAAGAGAACCATTAAACAGCCCTGTTTGTTCTGACCGCTCAGTGTTTTATTAACCGTCCATTGTTTATTTCAGAGCAGTAATTATCAATAAATGAAACAATTATTATCTTGCGTAAAAATTCATTTACGATGAAAAAAATCTACGCCTTTTTTTGCTTGCTGATTTTAAGTCAGCAATTGTTTTCGCAATCACAACCAACACAACCCACCAGCGGCCCGGGCGGGAGTGACTATACACACAGCGATGTTTCGTTTTACAACTACGCAGCAAACCCTGATGGCTTCTATCTTTTTGAGCCCTCCTCCCCTGTTCCCGATTCGGCAAACGTAGTGGTGTTTCTGCATGGACTTGCTCTGGTTAGTCCGCATTTATACGGTGGCTGGATAAACCATTTAGTAAAACACGGAAACATTGTTATTTATCCGAAATACCAGGATGCAAATGCACAGGTCCCGGCTTCGGAGTTTAATGCCAACGCAGTTACCGCAATTGTAAATGCATTAGATACGTTGCAACTTCCCGGACACGTTAAACCGCGTCTTCAAAACCTTGCTGTCGGTGGACATTCTTACGGAGGTTTGATGACTGCCAACATGGGAATTCTTGCTGCTACATCCGGCTTTCCGCAACCAAAGGCATTGTTCTCCTGCCAGGGTTACACCGACAATACAACCGACACACGCTTACCCAATTATGCCGTTATGCCAGCCGACATAAATCTACTGATTGTGGTTGGCGACAACGATGCAATTGTGGGCACCACCTTCGGACATTTTCTGATGGATTCAACCATCAACACTCCTACTTCGCACAAGAATTTAATCACCCATCATTCCGATAATCACGGAAGCCCAGCTATTGGTTCCACTCACTTTGAACCCTGCAGCCGCGATGATGCTTATGATACAGGCGAAAGTAATTTATTCACTACCGTTTGCGGACTAGGCACAAAGACAGATGCCGTAGACTATTTCTGCTACTGGAAATTATTTGATGCGCTGATGGATTGTGCCTTTTATGGAGAAAACTGCTCTACCGCTTTTGGTGATACACCTGAGCAACACGGCATGGGCGAATGGAGCGATGGACAACCTGTTGTTGCTTTAACTGTAGAACCATCGGCAGGAACAGGAATAGAAAACGAAAACATGAACAACTTTGGTATCTATCCCAATCCTGCTTCTGATGAGATTTTCATCCGTTTTGATTTAAACGAAGAGGAAGAAGTGTTGATTGATATCTTCAATGCACAAGGGCAATTGATAAAGTCAATACTCAAAAATTATTCAGCAGGAATGGTGAATGAGAAAATAGTTATAGAGAATTATTCCAGCGGAATTTATAATCTTCAAATATATCTGAAAGAGAAAACTTATTCCGAGAAAGTTGTAATAAAATAACTAACGGTATAGTGTGACTTTCCCCCTGAACTCTTTAGGTTCTCCTGATTGTGTTTTAAGTGAAATCACATAGACATAAACGTCCTGTTTTTGATCAACTCCTATGTTGTCCAGCCTGCCATTCCAGGGTTCTGAGTAATCGTCACTTGTGAAAACCTGTTCACCCCAACGATTAAAAATACGCATTTTAAAATCATAGAAAAATAATCCGTAGCCTGTGAATACCTCATTATTACCATCGTTGTTTGGTGTGAAGGCATTGGGAATATAGAAGATAAAATCAGGATCAATAATTACAGTATGAAAAACTGTATCGCTGCATCCAAAATCATTGAAAACTCTTTGCTCCACAACATAGTTTCCAGTATCGCGGTAGTGATGTAGCGTACTCTGGTCTGTTGAATTATTGGCGTCTCCGAAATCCCAGTACCATTGATTAGCTCCTGTACTTTCATCTGTAAAAGTTATCATAGGCTCAATGATTGAAACACGCATAGGATCATAACTGAAACCTGCCACCGGCTTTGGCCATATTGTTATCATATCAGCAGTTGTAATGGTTGTGGAGCAGCCATTTCCTGAAGTAACGGTTAATGTAACATCGTATACACCTTCCTCCGTGTAAACATTTACCGGGTTCTGTTGTGTTGCAGTATTTCCATCACCAAATGTCCAGTCCCACTGTGCCAGAATATCGGCAGGCAAGATTGTGCTCTGGTCAAAAAATGATATTCTAAAGGGCTCACATCCTTCGGTATAGTTTGAAATAAAAGAAACAACAGGCAAAGGAAATACCGTTACAGGTTTTGTTATTTGCTCCACACACCCATTGTCAGTAGTTGTAACTAACGTAACATTGTAAGTATTGGGCAGCGCATAGGTATGCTGTGGTGAATGTTGTGTTGATGTTTGTGTGTCGTCAAAATCCCAATCCGTGTTAGTGATTGCGCCCTGGCCAATTGTTGAAGTATTTGTAAAATCTGTTACCAGATTATGGCAAACATCTGTTGCTATGAAATCAGGAACAGGCGATGCATAAACGGTTACAGGCTTTGTAATTGAATTAACACAACCATCATCAGTAGTAACTGTTAACGCTGTGTTATAAATTCCAAAACCGTTATAGTTATGAGAAGGGTTTTGCTGAACGGAACTATTGCCGTCACCAAAATCCCAATTCCAGTTAACAACGTTTGCATTGATTACCGAACTCTGGTCGGCAAAATCAGTTGCATAACCTTCACAGGCTGTGGTATTGGTAAAATCTGCAAGAGGGACCGGAAAAATAACAATATCCTGTTGCAACTGATCACTGCAACCTGCTCCGGAACTTACGGTGAGTGTTACGGTGTAGGTTCCGGCTGCATTATAATTGTTAGCAGCATCTTGCTGTGTGCTGGTTTGCAAATCACCAAAATCCCACAACCAATCACTGATTGTTCCTGAAGGTATTGTTGAGTTATCGGTAAACGAAGCAGCTATATTCTGACAAACATCCTGAAAAGAAAATGCTGCAACAGGTAAATCAAAAACCTCAACGGATTGTGTAATCACATCAATACATCCGTTGTCTGTAGTAACCGTAAGACTTACATTGTAAACGCCTGCAGTGACATACAGATAGCTGAAGTTCTGCTGCGTTTCAGTTGAACCATCATCCAAATCCCAATCCCATAAATCAATTGTTCCTGACGAAACAGTTGACAAATCTGTTAAGTCTGTTGCACTGCCGCTACACTCATCGGTGAAAGAAAATGCTGCTGCAGGCTCAGGAAAAACCGTTACCTGATGTGTTACCGTTCCCGGACATCCATTATCCGTAACAACTCCCAGTGTTACATTTTTTATTCCCGAAGAAGTATAGGTATGAGATGTATTTTGATTTAAATCGGGTGCTGAACCGTCACCAAAATCCCAGTCCCACTGTACAATATTTCCGCTGCTGACAGTGCTTTGGTCTGTGAACACAATTGCATCATCCATGCAATCATCTGTGAAGGTAAAATCTGCAACAGGAGGAGGATAAACAGTTACCGTGCTTGTATAAACATCTGTACAATTCTGGTCGGTAGTTACGGTTAGTGAAACATTATACGTTCCGTCAGCAAGGTAACTGTGTGAAGGATTTTGCTGATTGCTTGTATTTCCATCGCCAAAATCCCATGCCCATTGCGCTATGCTTCCGGATGCAACGTTGCTTTGATCTGTAAAATCAGTGTTAGTGCCTACGCATCCGTTTTGCACATCAAAACCGGCAACAGGATTTGGATGCACCGTAACATCCATTGTTCCGCTGTTTGAGCAGTTCTGCGCTGTAGCAGTGAGTTCAACTGTGTATGTTCCGGGCGCAGCATAAATGTGCGAAGGATTCTGGTTGTTATCATTCAAAGAACCATCACCGAAATCCCAGTTCCACATAGCGGGATTATTGGTGCTGTTGTCCGTAAAATTCATGGCATTGCCATCGCAGGTGGGGCTTGCAGTAAAACTGATGTCGGGCGGAGCAAGCACTGTAATTTGCTGCGTAGCGGTTGCTGTGCAGCCCTGCGTGTCTAAAATATCCAAAGTAACTGTATACGTTCCCGGTGTTGTGTAAACATGTGTAGGATTTACATTATTCACTGTCGGGTTATTATTTACCTCTACTGTTCCGTCACCATAATCCCATGTTAAACTCTGATACTGATTGAAATTAAAATTGAAACCAAAGCAAGGATCCAGGAACTGAAATTCGGCAGGAATGCCGGGACAAACCTGTGGCGTTAAAACAACAAAATCAATAAACAGTGAATACTGAAAATTACTGTAATAACAATCTTGTTGCGAGTAGTTGTAGAATCGGAAAGAAACAATCCTGTTGGTCAAAAACCAATGCGCCATCAATGTAAATAACAGATCGGGTAAATGTTAAATCGAGACGGAACTGATGATTAAAATTCCGCACCCATCCCGGACCTCCGAAATCATTCTGCACCACAAGAAAATCAGGTGGAGAGTTTACATGGTTGTTAAACGTAGCAGCATAATTTGCAGGAGGAATTGTACCGTTTAACCTGCATAATGATTTACCCTGAGGTGCTGCCCCCTGATTATCTTGCTTCCAGTCAAAAAGCCAGGAATTATATGAATCTAAGCCCACTGTAGTTCCAACCGGACTGAGGTGACTGAATACAAAGCCCATCCAATCATCATCATTATCTGTTGTGCGGAAATTTCCTGTAATGCTTACATTAATCAATTCAAAAGGAGAGATGAAAAATGCAGGCGAACCGTTTATAGTCTGGTGAACCGAAGTACCTCCGCCCTGCACAACCCAGTTACCGTTAGCAGGCCACCCGGCCTCATTCCACGTATTAAAATCAACGTTGGTTACGCACTGGGGAAATGCATAAGAAAATGGCAAAATTATTAAGACTAATAATTTTATTACCCTTTTCATTTTCAATAACCGATTTGATAAAATACTACTCATACATCAACGTAATTCACCACTTAAAACCGTTACTCTTCCTCTGTAAGTATGCCAGGCATCGTAAATATCTTTCACACGAAAGGTATAGGTATAAACATCCTGCGTTGCCAATAGCTGCGACTTTTCAATCAGTCCGTTCCATTTAATATCCTGATCAAAAGAAGCAAAAACCTGCTCGCCCCAGCGGTTATAGATACGCATTTCATAACCGGTTATTCCTATGCCTGTACCAAAGAAATAATCGTTATCTCCATCTTCATTTGGCGTGAATGTATTGGGAATATAGAACGTGAAACTGGGGTCAATGTAAACAGTAAAATAAGCGGTGTCTTTGCAACCAAACTGATTGGTAACAATCTGTTCAATCGTATAGGTTCCGGTGTCGGGATAATTGTGTGAAGGTTCCTGCAAAGGAGAATTAGTGCTGTCGCCAAAATCATACTGCCATTGGTTTGCACCCGAAGAAAGGTCGTTGATTTCAATGTAAGGATAAATGATTTCGGCATGGAGCGGTGTTGCTGAAAAAGCAGCAACCGGTTTAGGATAAATTGTAATCATTGAAAAAGCTGTATCACTTACTGTACAACCGTTGGAGGTTTTTGCCTGCAGAACAACATCAAACACTCCTGCAGTGTCGTAAATATGCAAAGGATTTTGGTCAGACGATGTGTTGCCGTCACCAAATTCCCACAGCCACCACACAATGTTATATCCGGGAGCAACAATGGAAAGGTCAGTAAAATTAACAGGCAGTGGCTGACAACCTTCCACAATATCGGAAGTGAAATCAACATCGGGTAAAGGGAAAACCTCAACCGGTAAAATGGTATCGGCAACGCAACCGCTGTCGCTGGTAACGGAAAGGTTTACATTAAAAATTCCGGCATTCTGATAAGTGTGAAAAGAATTTTGCAGTGTAGAAGTTCCTCCGTCATTAAAGTTCCAGTCCCAGGCAACAATAGTTCCCTGAGGAATAATTGACTCATCTGTAAATGCAGTGATCTCGTTCAGGCAGACGGATGTGGCGCTGAAATCTGCCGTTGCAACAGGATGCACACGAACAGTGAACACCGTATCTTCTTCGCAACCGAAATCACTGGCAACGGTAAGGCTTACATCAAATGTTCCGAACGTTGAAAAGGTATAGAGCGGATTGGCGTTATTGGTAATAACACCGTTGTCATCAAAATCATAAGTCCATGACTCAACACTGCCGAAGGCAACATCACTTAAATCAGTAAACACAGTTGCTGTGCCCAGACACTCGGTTGATGCAACAAAATCAGGAACAGGAACAGGATAAACACCAATTGTTTGTTCGATGGTGTCTTTGCAGGTTCCGCCTGATGTAACAATGAGTTGTACATCATAGCCGCCCCAGTTCGGAAAGCTGTGTGCAGGTGGTGCAGCGCCAACAAACACAGGACTGCCGTCATCAAAATCCCATTCCCATTGGGTGATGTTTCCCGATGGTATGGTGCTTTCATCTACAAACACTGCGGTTTCGTTCTGACAAATATCGGTGAACGAAAAATCTGCAACCGGCAAATCCGAAACAGTAATGGGTCCGGTTTCAGTATCGGTGCAGCCATCGTTGCTGGTTACCTGTATGCCTACGGTATAATTTCCGGGAGCGAGGTATTCATAAACAGTATCCTGCGCGGCTACCGAAAATATTCCGTTGCCGAACGACCATACCCAACCTGTAATAGTTCCGGCAGGAATGGTTGAATTATCAGTGAAGGTACTGAGGTCGCCAAGGCAGGCATTGGTTGCCGTAAAATCAGCAACGGGAACATGGTACACTGTTACAGGTTGTGTGATGGCATCGGTGCAACCGAAATCAGAAACAACGGTGAGTGTAACATTGTAGGTGTTTCCAACGCTGTAAATGTGTTGTGCATTGATGTCGGTAGAATTTGCTGTTCCGTCACCAAAATTCCAGTTCCAGGTTGCAATTAAACCGGTATTGATGGTTGTTAAATCCGTGAAGTCGGTTACGGTTGCAGCGCAAACAGTGGTGTTGCTGAAATCAGCAACAGGCACGGGATAAACTGTTACAGGGTAGGCGATGGTGGAAGAGCAATTTGCGGCCGATGTTGCGGTGAGCGATACAGTGTAGGTTCCGTCCGCTGCATAGGTATAGGCAGGACTTTGTGATGCCGAAGTATTTCCGTCATCAAAATCCCAATCCCATTGGTTGATGGTTCCTGAAGTGATGCTGCTTAAATCTGTGAACTGTGTAGCCGTTCCCAAACATTCGCTGGTGGCTGAAAAATCAGGGGTTGGCAATGGATTCACCGTAATAACAACATCATCGGTGCCCTGACAACCGTTGGCATCGGTAACGGTAAGTGTGTAGGTTGTTGTAGCGGCAGGATTGGCAACAGGGTTAGCGATAAACTCATCACTTAAACCGGTGTTGGGCGACCAGAGGTAATTACCACCACCGCTTCCGTTGAGCGTTACATTGCTGCCGTCACAAAATGCATCATCGGCACCGGCATTGGCCGTTGCGGCAGCAAAGATGGTAACCGATGTGGTGGCCGCTTCGGAGCAACCATTGATATCGGTAACGGTAAGTGAGATGTTATAGGTTCCCGCAGCAAGATAGGTATGGGTGGGGTTCTGGTCGGTTGAAGTGGTTCCGTCACCAAAATCCCATAGCCACGAAACAATGGGACCAATGGGGCTGTAACTCTGATCGTTGAACTGAGTGGGCTGGCCCAGACAGTTGTTGGAAGGTGCTACGAGAATAACGGGATTGATGGCCACACAAAAACGCTGCTCGTTTTGCGCACCGCCTGTTCCTGCGGTAAAACCCCAGTAAACATTAGTGTCGCCACCAAAAATATTGTTGATGATATCACCGTTATAGGAGGCTATCAATACACCATCCAGGTAAACATTGAACGAATTGGTAGCAGGGTCCCAGGTTACGCGCAGAATGTGATACGCACAGTCTTCAAGATTTCCCACGCCAAAAGGACCTGCAAGGTTATTACCGCTTCCGTGGTTTACATCACCGTTTTGCAAAATAGCAATGTGGTCGGCACCCGGATCCCAACCATTTTGATAGGTATCCAGTTCCACGCCCAGCGAAGGCACAATTCCGGCATATCCCAACCCGCCACCGCTGCCGCCAACGGTAGTGCTTACCGGCTGCAACACAAATACAATTCCATCGGCACCGCCATCATTACAGCCAAGAAATACATCAAAATAAAAATCAAAAGGGGTTGACAGGTCTATCTGATTGAGGTTCCATACCGAACCACTCTGGCCACCTGCATCGGGAGTAAGCTGATAGCAATTGCATGAAATCTGCGAGGCATTGCCGTTAACTGCATATTGCGCGGAAGCAGATAAGCAGAAAGCGGTAATCAGTAAGCAGAAAAAAACAGCCTTTACCAATCGTATTAACATTGCTTCAAATATACGAAAGTTTGGGTTAAGTGGTTGGGTAATAACGGTGAATTATGAATAAGGGGGTGTGGAAAAGGGGAATGCTACATTGATCGGGTATGTCGGGCAATTATCTGTGCTATTATAGTGAATACGCATAGTAATCGGGCGATGGCTGACAGTAATCACGCTGCGACCAAGAGTAATAAGGTGAATACTAAGGGTAATCGGGCGATGATTGACAGTAATCGCGCTGCGACCAAAAGTAATAAGGCGAATACTACGGGTAATCGGGTGATGACTGACAGTAATCGCGCTACGACTAAGAGTAATAAGGCGAATACTCCGAGTAATCGGGCGATGACCGGCAGTAATCACGCTGCGACCAGGAGTAATAAGGCGAATACTATGAGTAATCGGGCGATGACTGACAGTAATCGCGCTGCGACTCTGAGTAATAAGGGGAATATTTATAATAACGAGGACTGATTAACGACTGCCCGCCAGCACCGTTACCTTGCCCCTGTAGGTGTGCGAAGTACCAAACACATCGGTAATGCGGAAAGCATACACATACACATCCTGCGCGGCCAACTGGTTGGTTTTGGTGATTACCCCGTTCCACTTTTCGTTTTCGTCAAAGGCGGCAAACACCTGTTCGCCCCAGCGATTGAAGATGCGCATTTCATAAGCGCTTATTCCTATGCCGGTACCGAAGAAATAATCGTTATCGCCATCGGCATTCGGGGTAAATGAATTCGGAATGTAAAAGGTAAAGGCGGCATCTATGTTAACAATGCGCTGAATGGTATCCTTGCAGCCAAAGGGATTGGTAACAATCTGCTGAACGATATAGGTTCCGGTATCGGAATAGCTGTGTTGCGGGTTTTGCAAAGCTGCATTGGTATTGTCACCAAAATCATATTGCCACTGATTGGCACCCGATGAATTATCGGTAAAATCAATGTGCGGATAAATGATGGTGGTTGGTTGCGGTGAAACACTGAAGTTGGCCACCGGCTTGGGATGCACGGTAATCATACCGGCAATAGTGTCTGAATTATCACAGCCGTTACCTGATTTTACGTGCAATATAACACTGAACACACCGGCACTGTCAAAAACATACAAAGGGTTTTGAGCGGAAGAAGAATTGCTGTCACCAAAATCCCACAGCCACCATACAATGTTATAACCGGGAGCAATGATGGATAGGTCGGTAAAATTAACAGCCAACGGCTGACAGCCTTCCACAATATCGGAAGTGAAATCCACATCGGGTGCAGGAAAAACTTCCACCGGTAAAATGGTATCGGCAACACAACCGCTGTCGGAAGTAACGGTAAGGTTTACGTTAAAAATACCTGCATTGGCATAGGTGTGAAAAGAATTTTGCAGCGTGGAAGTAGCGCCATCGTTGAAGTTCCAGTCCCATGCAATGTTGCTGCCGAAGGGTATTGCAGATAAATCTGTGAAGGCGGTGGCAGTGCCCAGACAAACAGCAGTGGCAGAAAAATTTACCTCGGGAACGGCATTTACAATGACGGAATACGTAGTGTCGGCCTCACAACCAAAGTCGCTGGCAACGGTAAGTGTAACATCAAAAACTCCCTGCGTTGAAAAAGTATAAAGCGGATTGGAGTTATTGGTGATTACACCGTTGTCGTTAAAATCGTAGGTCCATGATTCAACGCTTCCGAAAGCAATACCGCTCAAGTCGGTGAAGGCGGTGGCTGTTCCGTAACAAGCGGTAGTTGCTGTAAAATCGGGTTCAGGAATCGGATACACGGCAATGTTATTAAAGGCGGTATCGCTGCAACCACCCACCGAAGTAACAATGAGTGAAACAGAATAAAGCCCCATGCTACCATAACTATGTGCAGGCGGATTGCTTCCTGAAAACACGGGAGAGCCATCACCAAAATCCCAATCCCATTGAGCGAGGCTGCCCGTGGTGATAAAACTCTGGTCGGTGAACAGCGCGTTGTCGTTCTGACAAATATCGTTGATTGTAAATGCGGCCTGCGGAATATCATCTACCAATAACACCGTGGTTTCGGTAGCGGTGCAGCCCCTGTCAGATACCACCTGCAGTCCCACCAGATAGCTTGCTGCAACAGGGTAAGCATAAACAGTATCCTGTGCCGAAGAAAAATTTCCGTTGCCAAAACTCCATGTCCATGAAGTGATGGAACCCGATGTAATGGTTGACAAATCGCTGAACACGCTGGTATCGCCCAGGCAGGAATTGGTTGCGGTAAATGCCACATCCGGCACCGGATAAACCGTTATGGTTTGTGTAAGCGAATCCATGCAACCAAAGTCGGAAGTAAGCACCAGCTTTACATCAAAATTTCCATCGGCTGAATAAATGTGAACCGGATTTTGCTCGTTTGAATTACTGGAGATATCACCAAAGGTCCAGTCCCAGGCAACAATGGAACCGTTAGCAATGGTGGAGTTATCGGTGAAGTCGGCAGGACTTTGTTCGCAGGCGGTAGTGTTACTGAAAGCAGGCAGCGGCAAGTCGCGCACCGTTATATTTTGCGAGAGCGAACCGGGGCAGCCGTTATCCGAAACAACCGACAGCGCTGCATTAAAACTGCCTGTTGCGCTATAGCTGTGCACCGGATTTTGTTGCGCAGAAACGGGACTTCCGTCACCAAAATCCCATGACCACGAATTGATTGTTCCCGCTGCAATAGTTGACTGGTCGGTGAATTGCAGCGCACTGTTCATGCAGGCATTGGAATAACTGAAATCGGGAACAGGTATCGGAAATGCTTCAACGGTTTGCGAAAAAATAGTAGTGCAATTATTATCACCGGTGGCCACCAGTGTAACACTATACTGCCCTGCGTTGGTGAAACTGTGTGTTGTATTTTGGGTGTTGTCAACAGGCGAACCGTCACCAAAATTCCATGTCCAGTCGGTAATGCTTCCGGAAGGAAAAGCAGTTTGGTCGGTGAAGTTCACAACTGTTCCTGCGCATTCATCTGTAAAAGAAAAATCAACCTGAGGTGCAGGATTTACGGTAACATCCTGCAAAATGGTATCGCGGCAACCGATGTTGTTTTCAGCCACCAGACGCACGGTAAATGTTCCCGAAGCATTGTAAGTATGCGCAGGATTTTGAGCAATGGAAGTATTTCCGTCACCAAAATCCCAGTTCCAGGAAGTGATGTTGGTGCCTCCCCCGCTCTGCGATGCATCCGTGAAATTGGTGGCTGTACCTTCGCAGGCAGTGTTGAATGTAAAATCAGCAACAGGATTATTGATGTACGTAATCACAACCGTGTCGCTGCCGGTGCAACCGTTCAGCACATCAACTACATCCACATACCATGTTCCTTCGGCAGCATTGATGGAAGCGCTTGTTTCGCCTGTGTTCCAGAGATACGTGTAGTTTCCGTTGCCGCCTGTAACCGTTGCGTTCAGGGCAGTCTGGTTAACGCAGGAAATATTCTGATCGGCACCTAAATCAACGGTAATACCTTCTACCGTGATGCAGAAAGAATAAACCGAAGTGCCGTAATACTGGCAGTTATCGTCTTTTACCTGCACGGTAAAACAATGCGGAATGTTGCTGATGTCGGCTTGCGTTGGTGTCCAGCAAAACTGTGCCTGCGGGCGCTGTCCGTTACCGGGGTTAAAGCTTGCAGCAGGTATGGCATTGTTCCAGCTGAGCGATAAATTCTGGGCGACATCGGCATCAAAACTATTAATGAAGAAACAAAGATTAGTATTCGCACAGGTTGAAATGGTGTAATTCCCGCTGCCTGTTCCTGCGCCCGAAAGGTCAATACCATCAATAGAAGGCAGGTCGTTGGTGCAATTCACAACACGTATCTGCAAATCACGCATCACCGAACCGATCAGTTGTCCGTTGCGGTATTCTTCTACCAACACAGCAACCACCGCCACTTCCAGTGCCTGCGGTGTCATGCAGATATCGCCTGTAGCATTATCAAACGTAACAGCAGGATTAGAATTTAAAGGCTGTGTAGCCGAGTATCCACCCAGATAAGCAACCGAAGAACCCGAAGCATTGAGAGGCGCAACCAGGGAATACACCAGCGAATCACCATCGGCATCAATGGCACCGTGGTTGAAACAAAAGGTTTGCCCAACACAAATAAACGGCACCGGATTATTTGAAAACGCAGGCGAACTGTTGCAGGTAACATTCAGGTTGTCGAGCGTTGCTTCCACTCTGATGTTTTGATTTCCGGGATCAAAAATGGTATTGGTGGCGGTGTTGCGGCAACACAAATCATAACTGAAAACCCAGTCGCTGCAATTGGCAGGAAGCATAACGGTATTGGTGTAAATGTATTCCTGCACACCCGGAAGAACACCACCCGAACATTCCGTGGTAGCAGTCTGACAAATGGGCGAAACCTCCTGTCCCGTTCCGGGAAGCGGATTTAAGTTGATGGTAAAGTTTTGTCCGCACGAAGCAGAGCTCACCGTAATGATAGCAGCATTGGGAGCAGCCACACCCGCACAATCGCGGTAAAAGGAAAGTGTAACACGGTATTGATTTCCGCCAAGACACTCATACGTTAAATCGGCCCCCTGCGAATGCGAAGCACTGACGCTTCCGGCTGACAAGAAAAAAGCAAGAAGCAGAACAAAAACGTTGAAGTTGCAGTTCCTGTTAAACATTTTGCTTCAAAATTAGGAAATAATGAAGGCGGAGGGAAGGATGGGGGGAGGGGGTTGTTTACAGAAGGGCGTTTATAAAAATCAATCTGAAAAAGGATTGATATTTATTACTTCAAAAATCACAGTATCTGTATCTGGAATTTTGGGGCAAAGCATCCAAATAGAACATCCTGCACCTTCTCCATCACATTTGTCAATCATTACATAATTAACAGTATATGTCCACGTTTTAGTTGAAGAATTATGACATAAAAATGATTGGTAGCCTACACCTATTCCATAGGGTGATGAAAACTCTACACCTAATAGTGTTTTTGTTGCAAAATCGATAGTGTCAAATGGCTTATACCAAAAAGGTGATGGTGCATTATATGTACTATCATCATTAATCAAGTATGTAGGTTTCAACCCATAAAATAAACCAATTGTATTCCCCCCTCGCTGTATGTATATATTTTCAATCAAATCATAACCATCTAAACATTCAATCTCAGGCAAATTCTTATCCCGACATTCTTTGTTACAGGACATTAGTAGCAAATTGGTCAGAAATAGTAAAGGTAAATACAACTTCATTAAAAAATTATTTGCACACAATAATACGAAATTATAGATGCTGAAACAAGTTCAGCATAACGAAAGTGCTATCTAGAACCGTATAATTATCGTTAATATTTTCTGCAAACATGAAAACTCAATGCAAGATTAAACGCTAATTTAGCGCCTCAATTTAAAAACTATGCTTACGCTGTTAAAGCGCGAACTATTTAGTTTTCTCAACTCACTCACCGGCTATATTGTGGTGGGTGTTTTTCTGCTTATTACCGGCTTATTCATGTGGGTTATTCCGTATGAATCAAATATACTCGACAATGGATATGCCACTATTGACAGCTTGTTTGCACTGGCACCCTGGGTGTTTATGTTTCTGGTTCCTGCCATTACCATGCGCTCTTTTGCCGATGAAAAGAAAAGCGGAACCATAGAATTATTACAGACTAAACCGCTTACTGATTTTCAAATCATTTTTGCGAAATACCTTGCCGGTGTTCTTTTAGTTCTCTTTTCAGTTGCGCCTACTCTGGTGTATTATTTTTCGGTTTATCAGTTGGGCTTTCCCGCGGGAAACATTGACACCGGAAGCGTGATGGGTTCTTATTTCGGACTGATTTTTCTTGCCGCAGCTTTTGTTGCTATAGGTGTTTTTGCTTCGTCTATTACCGAGAACCAGATTATTTCGTTCATTATCGCGCTGTTTCTTTCCTGGTTTTTCTTTGATGGTTTTGCGAGCATCAGTTCACTGGATATTTTCGGAAAGGTGGATAACATTCTGCTTAATCTTGGAATGCTGGAACATTACATCAGCATGAGTCGGGGCGTATTAGACACACGCGACATGATTTATTTCATCAGCCTGAGTGCGGTGTTTATTGTATTGACGCAACTGTCTTTGCAACGTGGAAAAAATGCCGCCAAATCATTTTCGGAAAGAGCAGGTGTGAAACTTGTTTCTGTTCTTATTATCATTATTGCAATTAATATAATCGGTAGTTTTTTATTCAAACGCTTTGACCTTACTGCCGAAAAACGCTACTCACTCTCCCCTACCACCATTGATTTAATTAACAAATTAGATGATGTGGTATATGTGAAAATTTACTTAGAAGGAGACTTCCCTGCCGACTTCAAGCGTCTGCGCAACAAGACCAAGGAAATGCTGGACGAATTCCGTGCCTACGGAAAAAACAAGATTGAATACGAGTTTATTAATCCATCAGAAAATCCGGATAAAAAGCAACGCGAGAAGTTATATCGTCAGTTAGTAAAACAAGGATTACAGCCCACCACCTACAAACTGAATGAAAAGGAAGGTGCGGTGCAGAACACCATTTTCCCGGGAGCAATATTTTATTACCGCGAAAAAGAAATGCCGCTTCAACTGCTGAAGAGCAGACTGGGTGCTGCCCCTGTGGAGATGCTGAATAATTCCATTGAAGATCTGGAATACGAAATCTCTAATACCATCCGCAAACTGAGCGAAGACAAAACAGATAAAATAGCATTTGTGATGGGTCATGGTGAACTGGCAAAACCTTTTGTTGCTGACATTGCCGGAGCGTTGAGTGAATACTATATTGTTGATACCGTTGTTATCAACTCACGCCTGAAAATTCTGGATGATTTTAAAGCCATCATCATTGCCAAACCCGATACTGCTTTTGATGAAAAAGACAAATTCATTATTGACCAGTTTGTGATGCGCGGAGGAAAAGTGTTGTGGTTGGTTGATGGCTGCGAAGCCAGCATGGACAGCCTGCAAAATGCAAGCGCAACATTGGGAATGCCTGTGGATGTAAACCTTGCCGATCAGCTTTTTAAATACGGTGTACGGATTAATACCAATGTGTTACAGGATTTGCGTGCAGCCGAAATTCCTGCTCCAACCGGATATGTAGGAAACCAGGTGCAATGGGGCTTGCAGCCCTGGCTTTTCTTTCCTTTAATCGTGCCGACAAGCGAGCATCCGGTGGTGCGTAACCTGAATGCAATCCGCACGGAATTTGTGTCAAGCATTGATACCGTTGGTGCAAAAGGCGTTAAGAAAACCATTCTGCTTGCTTCTTCAAAATACGCACGCACCTTGCCGACACCTGTTAAAGTAGGACTGGAAATTCTGGTGAATAAACCCGATGAAGCACTGTTCAGCAAATCGTACGAGCCGGTTGCTGTTTTGCTGGAAGGAGAATTTGAATCGGTGTTTACCAATCGTGTTCCCCCATCCATTCAGTTGAGCAAAGAAATAGGGTTCAAGGAAAAAAGTGTTGCAACCAAAATGATTGTTGTTTCGGATGGTGATGTGATTAAAAATAAATACAAGCAAAGCACGGGTGAAGTTTTCCCATTAGGTTTTGATACGTATACGGAACAGACCTACGGCAACAAAAAGTTTATCCTCAACTGCGTGAATTACCTGTGTGATGATTCGGGGTTAATTTCGGTGCGGGCACGGGAATTAAAAATACGTTTGTTAGACAAAAAGAAAGTGGCAAAACAACGACTGCAATGGCAGTTACTGAATGTGGCATTGCCTGTTGTGCTGATTATTATTTTTGGAGTTGTGCAAACTATACTAAGGAAGAGAAGATACGCGAAATGATGTCACCCCGAGCGTAGTCGAGGGGAAATAATTAATGCTTCGACTACGCTCAGCATGACAGCAAACGCAAGAGAATACACTATGAAAAAAAACAAAGCCTTCATCATAATAGCCCTGCTGCTTTCAGCACTGGCGGTTTACTTAGTCATCAACAACAGCAGTTCAACGTTGAATGTGGAAAAAACAAGTTTTGCAGTAGAAGACACTGCTGCTATCACCAAATTATTTCTTGCCGACAAAAACGGACATGTGGTAACACTAAACAGAGTAAGTGCAACCGAGTGGAATGTAAACGGAACTTATCCTGCCCGTCAGGATGGCATAAACAAGTTGTTGGAAACCATAAAAAAAGTGGAAATGAAAGCGCCAATAGGAATCAATGCGAGAGAAAACATTCTGAAAGATCTGGCAGCTCGCGGTATTAAAATTGAAATCTATACCAATGATGATGAGCCTGAAAAGGTTTATTATGTTGGCGGACCAACACCTGACAATTCCGGAACTTACATGGCACTGGAAGATGACGGAGATTTTTCGGATCCGTATATCACACACATTCCCGGATTTAACGGCTACCTTACCACTCGCTACATTGTGCTGGATTACAAATGGCGCAGTTCCGGCATTTTCAAAAGTACTTACAGCGAGATTAACTCTGTAAAAGTAGAATACTTCCAGAAGCCGGAAGATTCATTTGAAATTATGAAAAACGAAAATGGAGCAATTGTATTAAAGTCACTGAAATTTAATTCTCCTGTTACTAACTATGATAGTATTGCGGTGAAAGAATATTTGGTGAATTACAGCAACATTCACTTTGAAGCATTTGAAAAACTAAAACAGGAAACACGCGACTCTATTCTTGCTTCTCCTAAATTTTTCAGCATTTCGCTAACCGAAAGCAACGGCAAAACAACTACTGTTACTGCTTATGCAATTAAAGCAAAGCCCGGTGCCGTTGATTTAAAAGGCAACCCTATTGATTATGACCCCGACCGCATGTATGCAAAAATTAATGAAGAGCAGGACCTTGCACTCATTCAATATTTTACTTTTGACAAACTGATGAAACCGCTTTCCTATTTCGAAACCGATCCTGTTCAACCAAAAAGAAACATACCGCGAGGCAACTAATCTATATAACACCATGAAAAAAACAATCGTACTGTTTTCGTTTATCATTCTATTTGTTACAACTGTTTCAGCTCAGGTTCCGCGGCTTGCAAAATATCCGGTTAATGAAACAGGACATTTTGCTTACTTCCCTGACGCCCCCGGAGGATTTGACGCTTCAAAGTCTGATGATGGCGCAGATGTTTACACGGCTGAAGTAGAATTTGACAGCAGTTTCTACGGAATGATTGTAGTGGATTTTGTTCCCGGAACTATGGACGGAAGCTCAAAAGAAGATATGGAAGAAATGCTCACTTCTTATCTTGATTTTTTACAAACGCAGTTTATGATTACCTCTGCCGCAGGTTATGGAAAAGGGCATACATTAGAATCAAATCCGAACGCAGTTGGAGTAATTGATTACTGGGAAGATGAAACAGGATTTGGATACATAGTAAAAGCGTGGGCAGACACTAAAACGCTTGCCGTACTTTATATTGGCGGAAAAGAACCAATCTACAATGTTCAGGAAATGTACCTGAACGGCTTCCGTTTTTAATTAGTACAGGTCTTCCAGAATTCCTTTTCCCTGACGCAGAATTTCTGCACTGCCGTTGGAGCAATCAATAACGGTTGAAACGTGGTTATCACCATATCCACCATCAATCACCATGTCCACCATGTCTTCATACTTTTCGTGTATCAGTTCGGGATTGGTTGTGTATTCAATCACTTCATCTTCGTCATGCACCGAAGCTGACATAATGGGATTGCCCAGACGATTTACAATTTCACGGGCAATGTTGTTATCAGGAATACGAATCCCCACCGTTTTCTTTTTGCTTTTAAATAAATCAGGCACCGTATTCTTCGACTGCAATACAAAAGTGAAAGGACCCGGAAAAGCTTTCTTCATCAGCTTGTAGGTTGCAGTATCTACATTGCGTGCAAAGTCTGAAAGATGACTCAGATCGTAGCAGATAAAAGAAAAATTTGCTTTTTTTCTGTCAATATTTCTGATACGACAAATGCGTTCCACCGCTTTCTGGTTGTAGATGTCACAACCAATTCCGTAAACAGTATCAGTAGGATAAATGATTACACCCCCATCACGCAGGCAATCAATTACCTGATCAATTTTCCGTTGTTCGGGATTTTGCGGATGGATTTTCAGTATCATAATTACTTCTTCCCAGCGTCAGCTAAAAATTTGGCCAAACCAATATCTGTAAGCGGATGATTCAACAATGCTGTAATTGCACTCAACGGACAAGTTGCTACATCAGCACCAATTTCAGCGCACTTGATAATGTGAATAGGATGACGAACAGATGCAGCAAGTATTTGTGTTTCGTAACCATAGTTGTCGTAAATCAAACGCATTTGTGCAATCAATTCAAGTCCATCCTGGCTAACATCGTCTAATCTGCCAATGAAAGGTGAACAATACGTTGCTCCTGCTTTTGCAGCTAACAGAGCTTGTCCTGCTGAAAAGATAAGTGTGCAATTTGTTCTTATTCCTTTTGACGAAAAATATTTCAATGCTTTGACACCGTCTTTTATCATTGGCACTTTCACTACAATCTGAGGATGCAAAGCAGCCAGCTTTTCGCCTTCTTCAACAATACCTTTAAAATCAGTGGAAATTACTTCAGCGCTTACATCACCATCCACAATATTGCAGATGTCAATATAATGCTGAATGATTTTATCCTGATCTTTTATGCCCTCTTTCGCCATGAGCGAAGGATTGGTGGTTACTCCATCAAGCACTCCGAGTTCCTGTGCTTCTTTGATTTGTGCGAGATTTGCAGTGTCTATGAAAAATTTCATGTTTTTAGTTTAAGGGAATAAAGATAGACAGCCGCACAAAACGGCATCATATTTTTTATCAACAAAAAACTGACAGCAGAACAAAAGAGGAAATAAAACTAATTTTGTAAACTATTATGACAAACAGAATTACCGAATCGGAATCCAATTATCATCACCTTGAAAAAATGTCGGTTGCAGAAGTGCTTACCGGCATTAACAATGAGGATAAAACGGTTGCATTTGCAGTGGAAAAGGCTATTCCGCAGATTGAGAAATTAGTAGCAGTAATTGCAGAAAAAATGAAAACAGGTGGCAGGTTGTTTTATCTCGGTGCAGGAACCAGCGGCAGATTGGGAATTGTAGATGCTTCAGAATGTCCACCTACTTACGGAGTGGAACATGGATTGGTGATTGGCATTATTGCCGGAGGCGACAAAGCCATCCGCAAAGCAGTGGAATTTGCAGAAGACGATGAAACGCAAGGCTGGAAAGATTTGCAGGAGCATTTGATTAATTCTAACGATACAGTAATCGGAATTACTGCTTCAGGAACTGCTCCCTATGTGCTTGGCGCATTAAAAAAATGCAATGAAAATGGAATTGCTACGGGAAGCATCACTTGTAATCCCGGAAGCCCTGTGGCGCAGGCTGCAAAGTTTCCCGTTGAAGTGGTGGTAGGTCCTGAGTTTGTAACCGGAAGCACGCGAATGAAATCAGGAACTGCCCAGAAACTGGTGCTGAATATGATCTCCACAACGGTGATGATAAAACTCGGAAGAGTGAAAGGCAACCGCATGGTGGATATGCAACTGAGCAATAACAAACTGATTGACCGCGGCACTAAAATGGTGATGGATGAATTGAAAACAGATTACGAAACGGCTAATGAACTGCTGAAAAAATATGGCAGTGTAAGGAAAGCGGTAGAAGGAGGAAAATAATGCAGGACATAGAACCATTTTACAACTGGCGCGAGCTGTATATTTCATCAGAAGATGTGCGCTCCCCTTTTTATGAGCGAGAATACAGTGAGTTTGAATATACCCACACTATTTACAATTATTACATCCATCCTCAGTGGGATTTTATGGGTTCGCCCACGCTTTTCATCAAAATCATTTTTGCAGATTATGAATCAGGCTTTGCAATTATTGAATTAATCGGAGAATGGAACGATGCAATCAACAACGACATCATGATTTTAAAACGCGATATTGTTGATGAATTAATCAGGCATGGAATAAACAAATTTGTTCTTGTTGGTGAAAATGTGTTGAATTTCCACTCGTCAGATGATTGTTATTACGAAGAATGGCTGGACGATGTAGAAGAAGGTTGGATAGCTGGAATCAATTTCCGCGACCATGTATTAAAAGAAATGTCGGACACCAATATTGATTATTACATCACGTTTGGCGGGGAGTTCAATGATCTGGATTGGCGGACTCATTCACCTTTTCAATTGCTTGAACGCATAGAGCATGTTATGGGAAGAAGATTGGGAACAGGAACAGGAGGCTAAGCTCCGAATTGGCGGAAATGATGATCAATATGCTTGTAAGCAATTTTGCCCCACTCCTCGCGACTCATTTCACCAAAAATGGAATGGGGTGAAAATTTATAGCTTTCAGTCTTTGAAATGAATCGATCAAACGTAATCAGAAAATTATCAAGCTCAACCTGAAATGAAGCGGGATTATCGGTCTTCATTTCTTTAGCTGTCATTAAGTTATTCGACCACGGAATTCTTATTCCGAAAGTCCAAACTGCAATACGACTGATGATTCTATTGAACCATGGTTTAACTTTAATATCACCCAAACCCATGCGCAGTTGTGCACTCAGATGCCAAAGCATTTGTTCCACACTCATCTTTCCCCAAAGCCGAACAGAATAAGGTTTAAGTGTTTTTGCTCTTCGCAAAATTTCTCCCTGAACTTCTTTTTCAAAAATTGATTTCATTTTTCACTTCTCGCAAAGGCGCTAAGGCGCTAAGTTTTACAATCACTTCAATCTTTCAACTTTTCAATCATTTCAGCAATTGCCGCATAAATATATTCCAAATCCTCATCACTGATGCAATACGGTGGCACAAGATAAATAACATTTCCAAGCGGACGAATGAGGATGCCTTTTGAAATAAAGAACTGATACAATTCATTTCTCATCTTGCTGAAATAGCCTGCTTCACCTGCCAATTCAATGGCAAGTATAGTTCCCAGATGTCGAACTTCTTTTACATTTTTATTTGTTTTTATTTTTCGTGAAAACAATTTGTGTCTTTCAGAAATATGCTGAATTGCATTTTGTGTTGCTTCATTCTCCAACAACTCTATACTTGCAATTGAAACCGCACAAGCAAGCGGATTTGCAGTGTAGGAATGTCCGTGAAAAAATGTTTTTACTTTATCTGAACCATCAGACAAAAATGCTTCGTAAATTTCTTCTGAACAACTGGTAACACCTAAAGGCATAACGCCACCTGTCAAGCCTTTTGATAAGCAAAAAATATCAGGCTGCTCGTTTTGGTAATCGCAGGTAAAGAATTTCCCTGTTCTGTAAAAACCAGTGAATACTTCATCTGCAATGGAAATCACATTATACTTTTTACAGAGTTTAAGCATATTCTCAAGTAACTTAGGCGAATACATTTTCATTCCTGCTGTTCCTTGCAACAATGGCTCAAAAATGAAAGCAGCAACATCGCCTTTTCCAAACAACGCTTCTAATTGAATAAGAGTCTTGTTATGTTCAGAAGGAAAATCTACAAACTCCACCTCAAACAAAAATGATTGAAATGGCGCAGTAAATGCACTGCGTGAACTGGCACTCATCGCACCGAATGTGTCACCATGATATGCTCCATCCAACGCAACCAGCTTTGTTTTCTGTTCACCTTTATTCTGCCAATATTGCAAAGCCATTTTCAGAGCAACTTCCACAGCAGTTGAACCATCATCGGAATAAAAAACCTTGCTTTGGTTTGGAGGCAGATGAGCTAATAATTTTTCGGCAAGATTTACTGCAGGTTCATGTGTAAATCCTGCAAAAATCACATGTTCAATTTTCGTAAACTGTTTATTGATTGCTTCTCTTAAATAAGGATGTGCATGTCCGTGAAGATTTACCCACCACGATGAAACAGCGTCAATGTATCTGTTTCCGTTTTCATCAAAAAGATAAGCACCTTCTCCCCTTTCAATGACAATATTGGGAAACGCATCTTTCATTTGCGTGTAAGGATGCCAGATGTAACTTTTATCTTTTTCAGAAATACTCATTTCTTAAATGGTCTTATAATCAACCTTACTCCTCGGTCGTAATTAAAATAACTCCACATCCAGTTGACTAATGTTACAGCACGATTGCGCCAACCCACCAATGCCATCAGATGAACAAACATCCAGATAAACCAGGCAAAAATTCCCTGCATTTTCATGAAAGGCAATTCCACTACTGCTTTATTTCTTCCGATAGTTGCCATTGAGCCAAGATCCTTATACTTAAATGGTTTCAACGGTTTATATATCAATATACTTTTCAGATTTTTTGCCAATAATTCTCCCTGTTGAATAGCGGGTTGTGCCACCATCGGATGTCCTTTAGGAAACCGCTCATCGTTGGTCATATTTGCAACATCGCCAATAGCAAAAATGTTTTCATAGCCCTTCACGCGATTAAATTCATCAACCGCTAATCGTTTATTTCGCAACAAGGCATCACCTTCAATTCCTTTTACTGCCGCACCTTCCACACCTGCAGCCCAAATAACAGTTGACGAAATTAAATCATTACCTGTATTTGTTTTCACTTTTTCTCCGTCATAGTCTTGCACCGCTGTGTTCAGCAAAGTTTTCACTCCCAAAGTTGAAAGAAATTTAAAAGTGCTGAGAGACGAAATTTCCGAAAGTGAGGGCAATAATCGTGGACCGGCTTCCAATAAATGTATCTGCATTTTACCTGCATCCAGTCCCGGATAATCGGCAGGAAGAACATGTGTTTTCATTTCTGCCAATGAGCCCGCAAGTTCAACTCCCGTGGGACCACCGCCAACTACAACAAAATTCAGCAGCTTTTCAATTTCTCGAGCATCATTAGAAAGCATTGACTTTTCAAAATTCTGCAAAATCAAACTGCGCAGGTCAAGTGCCTGCGGAATTGATTTCATTGCCATGCTGTTTTGCTCAACGCTTTTTAAACCGAAAAAACCTGTCTGCGAACCTGTAGCTATAACAAGATAATCGTATTCCAATTCACCGATACCTGTAAGAACTGTTTTTTTATCCGGAATAATTTCAAGCACTTCCGTCATTCTAAACTCGATATTCTTTTGGTTGCGAAAAATCTTCCGTATTGGAAAAGCAATAGAATCGGGCTCCAAGCCTGAAGATGCAACCTGATAAAGCAAAGGTTGAAAGGTGTGGTAATTATTCCTGTCGAGCAGGATAACTTGCACAGGGACTGATTTTAAGGAACTCGCTAAACTCAGGCCTCCAAAGCCACCGCCAACAATTACTACACGAGGAAGATTTGTTTCTGGTATATTCATATTACAGGGCAAAGATATATTGATTTAAACACTGACTGATTTCATTACTTTTGGCAGAATAACGAAATATATTACTGATGAAAAAATGGCTCTTGAGAATTCTGATTTTTATTGTTGTATTAATTGGCGGATACACTGCTTTTTACTGGCAGAATGATATTCCACTTGAAACGCTGAAAAAAAAATACTGCAATGAGCAATCTAAATTCATTGAGATAAACGGACAGCAAATCCATTACCGCGATGAGGGAAGCGGCTATCCTTTAGTATTAGTTCACGGAACATCTTCTTCGCTGCACACCTGGGATGCTTGGGTAAACGAATTGAAAGATGATTTCAGAGTAATTCGAATGGATATACCCGCTTTCGGAATTACAGGAGAGACAAAAGAGCGCAATTACACGATTGAAAACTATGTAAAATTCATTGATGATTTTACAACAGCTTTAGGTGTTGATACATTTTATTTAGCAGGAAATTCATTAGGCGGAGAAATCACCTGGAACTATGCCTACACGCATCCCGAAAGAGTAAAGAAAATGATTCTTATAGATGCCGCAGGATACAAAAGAACAGGCCCAACTCCACTTGCTTTTATAATTGCAAAGAACAATGTACTTAATAAGGTTATGAAAAAAGTTACTCCAAAACGCATTATTGAAAAATCAATGCATGACATTTATTATGACGATAGCAAAGTAACCGATTCGGTGGTAACCCATTATTTTGAAATGCTGTTACGTCCCGGAAACCGCCAGGCGTTTGCCGACCGAGTAAAGGTGATTAAATATGAAGCCGAAGAAAAAGTGAACAAAATAAAAACGCCAACACTTATTCAATGGGGAAAATATGATACATGGATAGTTCCTGAAGATGCTGAAAGATTTAAGAAAGACATCGTTGGTTCAGAGGTAAAATATTACGAAGCCGGACATGTGCCGATGGAAGAATTGCCTGAAGAAACGGCAAAGGATGCGAAAGACTTTTTGCTGAAATAAATCGGTAAATTCGCGCCTCGAACAAAAAATATGGCTGACATCATTCAACTACTTCCTGATTCAGTTGC
This sequence comes from Bacteroidia bacterium, assembly GCA_050186075.1. GTDB lineage: Bacteria > Bacteroidota > Bacteroidia > SXHM01 > SXHM01 > SXHM01. The sequence continues at coordinate 27,205 of JBFWYU010000020.1, read as the reverse complement.
TAACCAGATTGCGGCCGGTGAGGTGATTCAACGCCCCGCATCGGTAGTGAAAGAGTTGCTTGAAAATTCGGTGGATGCAGGAAGCACTTTTATTCAACTGATTATAAAAGAAGCAGGACGAACACTAATACAGGTAATTGATAACGGTTGCGGCATGAGTGATACCGATGCGCGCATGTGTTTTGAGCGGCACGCTACTTCGAAAATCCGTGAGGCCAATGACTTGTTCGCCATCCGCACCAAAGGCTTTCGCGGTGAAGCAATGGCATCTATTGCCGCTATTGCGCATGTGGAAATGAAAACCCGTCTGCACGACCAGGAACTGGGAACACGCATAGACATTGAAGGTTCGGAAGTAAAACGCCAGGAAATTTTTCATTGCCCGCCCGGATCAAGCATAGCCGTTAAAAATTTATTTTACAATGTTCCTGCACGCAGAAATTTTCTCAAATCAAACAGTGTTGAGACCAAGCATATTATTGAGGAATTTCAGCGTCTGACGTTGGCTCATCCTGAAGTTGGTTTCAGCATGCATAATGATGGTAAAGAAGTTTTTCATCTTAAAGCTGGCAGCATACGGCAACGTATAGTTGAAATCTTCGGAAATCCTATCAATGAAAAGTTAGTTCCGCTGGAAGAAGAAACCAGCATTATAAAAATTACAGGTTACATCGGAAAGCCTGAATACGCAAGAAAAACCAGAGGCGAACAGTATTTTTTCGTCAATAACCGTTTTATTAAAAGCCCTTACCTGCATCATGCTATGCAAAGCGCATTTAATGATTTGTTGAACTCTGACAGCTTTCCGTCTTACTTTCTCTACTTTGATGTAAAGCCTGATTTTATTGACATCAACATTCATCCTACAAAAACTGAAATAAAATTTGAGGACGAAAAATCAGTTTACGCCATTCTGCGATCTGCGGTAAAACTTTCTTTAGGTAAGTTCAATATTGCACCAACCATTGACTTTGAAATGGAGGCAAGTATGGATATTCCGCCACCGCCTAAGAACATGACGCTTATTCAGCCTGAAATAAAATTCAATAAAGATTATAACCCGTTTAAGATTGAAAAAGCAACTGCTTCGGAAAGAACAAAAGATAAAATTCTGGAGCGCAGCAAGCGTGATGACTGGCGTAAACTCTACGAAGATGTTGACAAACATGCAGGCAAAAAAGCTGAAACAGAAGTAGAACTAAAACCAATTATTCCTGAAGAAGAACAGGAAAAATTGCAAGTAAAAAAACAACACTATCAGTTACACAACCGATACATTATTTCACACATTAAATCAGGCATGATGCTGATTGATCAGCACCGAGCACATGAACGGATTTTGTATGAAAATTTTCTGGCTTCGCTTGAAGTTGGCGTAAGTATCAACCAACAACATTTATTTCCACACGAACTTGCTTTTTCTCCAGCAGATTTCAATCTTTTATTAGAAATGGAAGAAGACCTTCGCAACCTTGGAATAAGTTTGCGACAGATTGGAAAAAACACCTTTGCAGTAGATGGTGTGGCTTCCCATTTTCCATCCGACAATATTCCGCAACTGTTGGATGATATGTTGGAGTTTTTCAAAAATGAATTTTCGGAAAGTCGAAACAGACACGATGCACTGGCAAAATCACTTGCAAGAAAATCAGCAATAAAATATGGCAAGGTATTGAGCACAGAAGAAATGAGCGACCTTGTTGACAAACTTTTTGCCTGCAAAATGCCCTACTATTCTCCGAACGGAAAACCTGTGGTCATTAAACTATCACTTGAAGATTTAGAAAAGAAATTTCAGAAATGAGTTATCAGCAATATCGCCCTTCGGGGTTCAGCATACTTCCTCCAGTAGTAAAAAATCTTTTAATTATTAATGGATTGTTTTTCCTGGCGACCATTACACTTACCCAATTTGATTTAGTTGAGATGCTAGGGTTACATCCTTTCGAGTCTCAATTATTCAGACCCTATCAGCTGGTTACTCACTTTTTTATGCACGGAGGATTGATGCACATTTTCTCCAACATGCTTGCCTTATGGATGTTTGGCAATGCCCTTGAAAATTACTGGGGCGGGAAACGTTTTCTCATTTATTACCTGTTTACCGGATTAGGTGCAGCAGCTCTTCACCTTGGGATTATTGAATTTCAAATCCATAGTCTTATTTCTGAGATTTCACCTGAAGATATTGAGGTAGTGTTACGCGATGGCGCAGGTATTCTAAAGAGTTTTCAGAATTATACAGACCCTCAAATGGCAAAACTGAATATACTTTTAAATACATCAACCGTTGGCGCATCAGGCGCAGTATTCGGTGTTTTGCTCGCATTCGGAATGATGTTTCCCAACACAATAATCTACGTGTATTTTGCGTTACCGATTAAAGCAAAATACTTTGTAATGCTTTACGGAGCATTTGAACTTTATTCCGGAATACAGAACAATCCGGGCGACAATGTTGCACACTTTACACACATCGGAGGTATGATTTTTGGTTATTTCTTAATTCGTTACTGGAATAAAAACAGGCACATTTACTAGTAGAAATGAGTTCCTTTGCTGATGATATAAAATCACCTTTCAAAACGGGAAACAGCGTTGGGCAATTAATCGTCATCAATGTTTCTGTTTTTATGGTGCTGGTTATTTTTCAGTTTATCTTAACCATTTCAGGCTTTCCACCGGATGAAAGTTCTTCTGTTTTTCACCGTGCAGTGAGTTGGATTGCCCTACCAATGCATTTCAATGAATTGCTTTACAAACCCTGGACTTTTATCACTTATATGTTTGTGCACTATAGCCTTTGGCACATCTTTGGAAACATGCTGATGCTGTTTGTTTTCGGGAAAATTTTTCAGGAATATGCAAGTAGTAAAAGGGTTTTTGCAGTTTATATGTATGGTGCTTTAATAGGGGCTTTGCTGGCACTGGTTACGTATCAGTTTATTCCAACATTTAAACTACATGCCCCTGCAGATTTTATGGTAGGCGCAAGCGCAGGTGTTATGGCTATTGTGCTTGCTGCAGCAACCTTGGTTCCTGATTATGTCTTACACCTTCTTCTTATCGGTCAGGTGAGATTGAAATACATTGCACTTTTTGTAGTAGTGCTGGATATGATTGGGGTAACTTATTTCAATAATGCAGGCGGACACATCTCACATCTTGGTGGTGCATTATTCGGTTATGTATTTGTGGCGCAAATGAAAAAAGGAACAGATTTATCGTCAGGATTTAACAACCTTACTTTTCGACTAAAAAAAATATTTAACAGAAAGTCTAAAATAAAAGTCGTTCACAAACGTTCTATAAGTGACGAGGAGTATAACCTGAAACGAAAAATAAGACAGGAAGAAATAGATGAAATTCTTGATAAAATTTCATCTTCAGGTTATGAAAGTCTGACTAAAAAAGAAAAAGAAATTTTGTTTAAGGCGAGCAACGAAAACAAGTAAATGAAAAACCTGTCGGTGTTCAACAAGATTATTTTTTTCTTCAACCTACTCGCTGAATTTGCGCTGCTCCTCTCCTATGTCGCATCGTTTATAAGCCCTGAAAAAGCCTGGTATATTGCATTTTTCGGACTAGCCTACCCCTTTATACTTATCATAAATGTGCTGTTTGTTATTTATTGGGCAGTGCAAATAAAATTGCAGTTTCTCGTTTCACTAATTACGATTGCAATCGGCTATAAATTTATTCTTGCGTCTTATAGTTTTGGAAACAAAGAACAAACAACGGGCGAAAATGCAATCAAGGTTTTAAGTTATAACGTTCGCCTTTTTGATCTTTACAACTGGAGCGGAAATACGGGAACACGAGATAAGATTATGGCTTTATTGAAAGAAGAAAAACCGCAAATTCTCTGCATTCAGGAATTTTTTCATGACAACACCGGCTACTTCCCTACTATTAATTCACTAAAAGAAATTGAGGGAATAAAACGACACTATCTTCATAATTATATTGCCATGAAAGATACAGCCTGGTGGGGAATTGCATTATTCACTTCCTTTCCTATTGTTGATAAAGGCGTTATTGAATTTGAAAAAAGCCATGGCAACCTTTGTATTTATGTTGACCTGAAAATAAATGACGATACCATCCGTGTTTACAATGCTCACTTGCAATCTGTGAAATTTAAACCCGAAGATTATCAGACAATGGAGCAACTGGAAAACTATAAAAATGAAAACAATCTTTCAATAATTTCCGGAAAACGAATTATATGGAGACTGAAAGAAGCCTTTGAAAAACGTGCAAAGCAGGTTGATATAATTTCAGAGCATGTTAAAAACTGCCAATATGAAGTAATTATATGTGGTGATTTCAATGACACTCCGGCTTCCTACACCTATCATAATTTAGCTAACGGCTTAGACGATGCTTTTATAGAAAGCGGTAATGGATTCGGGAATACCTATATCGGCAAAGCGCCTTCCTTCCGTATTGACTATATCCTGCACAGTCCGGCAATCACTTCATCAGGGTTCAGGGTTTTGCCCGAAAAACTTTCTGACCATCACGCTGTGAGTTGTTTTATTGAATTAGCTGAATAAGCAATTATTTTTTTCATTTATTTCACGTCCTAAACTTTAATCAAAACACACTTGGCTAAATTTGAAATAACAGGAGGTGTTCGCCTGAAAGGTGAACTAACCCCGCAAGGCGCTAAAAACGAAGCTTTACAGGTAATCTGCGCTGTTCTGCTTACTCCCGAAAAAGTTACCATCAGTAATATTCCCGACATCCGAGATGTCAATAAACTGATAGAATTACTTGCTGCTCTTGGAGTGAAAGTGGAAAAAACAGGACACGAAGAATTTACATTTCAGGCAGATGAAGTTAATTTGGAATTTTTGAACTCCGATAATTTCAAAAAATTAGCTTCCGGTTTGCGCGGTTCTATTATGATTGTTGGTCCGCTGCTGGCTCGCTTCGGAAAAGGATATATACCAAGTCCCGGTGGCGATAAAATTGGACGCAGAAGATTGGACACACACTTTATCGGTTTCCAGAATCTGGGAGCTAAATTCATTTACGACTCAGCTACCAAATTTTATAAAGTAGAAGCAGATAAACTCCAAGGCTGTTATATGCTTTTGGATGAAGCCTCTGTTACAGGAACAGCCAATATAGTAATGGCTGCTGTAATGGCAAAAGGAACAACCACTATTTACAATGCCGCCTGCGAGCCCTATGTTCAGCAATTGTGCAAAATGCTGAACAGCATGGGTGCTAAAATTTCTGGAATCGGCTCCAACATGCTTACCATTGAAGGTGTTGATTCCATGATTGGCTGCAAACACCGCCTGCTTCCTGACATGATTGAAATTGGAAGTTTCATCGGTCTTGCTGCCATGACTCAAAGCGAAATCATTATCAAGAATGTTGGTTATGAACATTTGGGGATTATTCCCGACACATTCAAAAGACTGGGAATAAAATTAGAGCGCAGAGGCGATGATATTTACATTCCTTCGCAGGAACATTATGAAATTGATACATTTATTGACGGCTCCATTCTTACTGTTGCCGATGCCATTTGGCCGGGCTTTACACCTGACTTGATTAGCATTGTTTTGGTGGTTGCAACTCAGGCAAAAGGCAGTGTTCTTATTCACCAGAAAATGTTTGAAAGCCGATTATTTTTTGTTGATAAACTGATTGATATGGGCGCACAGATTATTCTTTGTGACCCTCACCGCGCCACAGTTATAGGAATGGACCGAAAACATTCACTCAAAGGAATTGAAATGACTTCGCCTGATATCCGTGCAGGAAATGCGCTGCTGATTGCAGCACTTTCAGCTAAAGGAAAAAGCACCATTCACAACATTGAACAGATTGACCGCGGGTATCAACATATTGATGAAAGGCTCAATAAAATAGGAGCAAACATCGTGCGAATAGATTAAAACTTTTTTGGCAGCATTATTGTTTAACTTTGCGAAACATAAAAAACGAAACATGAACAAATCACTTTTTATTTCTCTTATATCACTAATTACTTTTCAGATTGGGGTATTTGCTCAAACAGGAGCTACAGCAACTACTGCTGCTCCTAAAGTTGGAATTGGAATGGGCGACATTGCCCCCGAACTTAAATTCAAAAATCCCGAAGGACAGGAAATTGCACTTTCATCATTAAGGGGCAAAGTTGTTCTGATTGATTTCTGGGCTTCGTGGTGCCGCCCTTGCCGCATGGAAAACCCCAATGTAGTTGCCGCCTATAACAAATATAAAGATGCAAATTTTACACGCGGAAAAGGTTTTACCGTTTTTGGTGTTTCACTTGATCAGAACGCGCAAGCCTGGAAAAACGGAATTGCCCAAGATGGATTAATCTGGGATACACATGTAAGTGACTTAGCCGGCTGGAATTCTGCAGCTGCAGCTGCTTATGGTGTTCGCGGTATTCCTACCAACTGGCTGATTGACGGCAAAGGAATTATTATCGGACAAAACCTTCGTGGACCTGCATTAGAACAGGCTATTCAACAATACTTGGTTAAGTAATTCAACTGAAATTTCAAATAAAAAGTCACGCCAAAAGCGTGACTTTTTATTTACCAAACCTTTCAAACACCTCTTTATCCAATTGTTCCCTGTGATCGGGATGAGCAATTTTAATTAGCTCATGCATACGTTGTTTTAAGTTTTTTCCGAACAAATCAGCTATTCCATATTCGGTTACCACATAATGCACGTGTGCACGTGTAGTAACCACACCTGCGCCCTGTTTCAGAAAAGGAACAATCTTGGACTGACCTTTTGAAGTAACTGAAGACATTGCAATAATTGGTTTTCCACCTTCAGAAAGAGCAGCTCCACGGATAAAATCCATTTGTCCTCCCACACCGGAATAGAGCATAGTTCCAATAGAATCTGCACAAACCTGCCCTGTTAAATCAATTTCAATGGCACTGTTGATGGCAATCACTCCGGGATTGGTCCGGATAATACTTCCATCGTTTACATAACCTGCTTCCAGAAAAGCAAACTGCGGGTTATCATCTACAAAATCATAAAGCTGTCGGGTTCCTATTGCAAAAGAAGTGGCAACTTTGCCTCGGTGTTTTCTTTTAAACTTATTGGTGATAGCGCCTTTCTGCATTAAATGCATCACGCCATCCGAAAACATTTCGGTGTGCACGCCTAAATCTTTGTGGTTTCCCAGACATTCCAAAACTGCATCAGGAATGGTTCCTATGCCCATTTGCAAAGTGGCACGGTCATCAATAAGAGAAGCCACATTTTTACCGATTATGCGTTCGCAATCACTTACTTCTTTGGCATAATCTACTTCGGGAAGCGGTTCGTTTACTTCAACCATCGTATCAATTTCGCTGATGTGAATCAGTCCGTCACCATGTGTGCGGGGCATTTGTGGATTTACCTGTGCAATTACATGCTGCGCATTTTTCACTGCCGCGCGGGTAATATCCACCGAAACACCGAGTGAACAAAACCCATGTTTATCGGGAGGCGAAACATGAATGAGCGCAACATCAAGTGGTAAAATATTTTTTTCAAATAAAAGATGAATTTCGCTGAGAAAAACAGGAATATAATCACCATTTGAACCGTTAACGTTTTTGCGAACGGGAGCAGAAACAAACAGTGCATTAAAATGAAAACTGTCTTTATATTCTGGCTTATTTACGCCCAAATCACCTAACACGCTTAGACAAACCAATTCAACATTTTTCAGTTCGTTTGCCCTGTTTTCCAGAGCATGAAGTAAATGTAAAGGTGTGGCAGCACTTCCCTGCACAAAAACCCTTTGTCCTGATTGAATTACACCTACAGCCTCCTGTGCATTTAACGCCTTTTCTTTCATTTAAACATGTTACTAATCAGCGCCAAATATACTTAGCAGATTAAGTTATTGTTCAGCTTGGTTTGCTATTTTTGCGCCCTGCTGAAAATCGCCCGCTGACAAATTGTCTTAAAACAAGCAATGGCAGGCTATTTGAATGGGGCGATTGCACAATTTTAAAGCGAAAAAAAGATGACAACAGAAGAAAACAAGACAGAGATTCAGGAAAATGAAAACTTACCTCAGGAGACGGGTGCTGAAGGCAACGAGGTAACGGAACAGGAAAACATAAAACCGATTACCGAAGCAATTGAAAACATTGAAAAACAACTCAATGCCAAAGTTGAGGAGTTGAATGATAAATATATCCGTCTCTATTCTGAGTTTGATAATTACCGCAAGCGGACACAGAAAGAAAAAGTTGAACTTCACAAAACTGCAGGAGAAGATATCTTCAAGGTTTTGCTTCCTGTTTTAGATGATTTTGAACGCGCCATGATTGCAATGAATGAAGCAAAAGATATTAATGCAGTAAAAGAAGGCGTGGAACTAATTTTCAACAAACTGAGAAACGGCCTGCAACAAAAAGGCTTGGCGGCAATGGAAAGCAAAGGACAGGCTTTTGATGCCGATATTCACGAAGCAATAACCAATATTCCGGCTCCCAGCGAAGAATTAAAAGGCAAAGTAGTGGAAGAACTTGAAAAAGGGTATTCGCTGAACGGAAAGGTTATTCGTTTTGCAAAAGTTATTGTAGGAAATTAAAATTAAGCGAATGGCTAAAAAAGATTTTTACGAGATTTTAGGTGTTGCCCGCAATGCGGATGAAGCTGAACTGAAAAAGGCTTACCGCAAAATGGCGCTGAAATATCACCCCGACAAAAATCCTGGGGATAAGGCATCTGAAGAAAAATTCAAAGAAGCTGCAGAGGCTTATGAGATTTTAAGCGACAAAGACAAACGCGCCCGTTACGATCAATTTGGTCATGCCGGAATGGGCAATGGCGGTGGCGGATACGGAGGTGGCGGTTTCAGTGGTGGTGGAATGAACATGGAAGATATCTTCAGCCAGTTTGGTGATATTTTCGGAAGCGGAAGTTTTGGCGGTGGTTTCGGAAGAGGCGCTGGTGGCGGAGGAAGAAGAGTAAACCGCGGAACCAATCTTCGCGTGAAAGTGAAACTTAATCTGGAAGAAATAGCGAACGGAGCGCAGAAAAAAATCAAGGTAAACAAATACATTTCATGCACCGGTTGCAAAGGAACTGGCGCAGAATCTGCATCAGGTTTTTCAAATTGCTCTACCTGTCATGGCTCGGGACAAGTTACACGCGTAACCGACACCATTTTGGGCAGAATGCAAACTACTACAACTTGCCCTCACTGCGGTGGCGAAGGAAAAACCATCAAGAACAAATGCAATACTTGCTTTGGTGACGGCATTGTCAAAGGCGATGAAGTAATTGAAATAAATATTCCGGCCGGTGTGAGTGATGAAATGCAACTATCCATGAACGGAAAAGGAAATGCGGCTGCCCGTGGCGGAATTGCCGGTGATTTAATTATTGCCATTGAAGAAGAACCGCATGAACAATTGAAACGTGATGGAATAAATCTTCACTATGATTTGCATATAAGTTTTATTGATGCGGCATTAGGAACAAGCATTGAAGTGCCTACCATTGATGGAAAAGCCCGAATAAAAATTGAACCCGGAACACAAGGAGGAAAAGTATTACGCCTTCGCGACAAAGGTCTGCCCGACATCAATAATACAAGACACAAAGGAGATATTTTGGTAGATATTAATGTGTGGACACCCAAGCATCTGAGTTCTGAAGAAAAAGCAATGCTTGAGAAATTACGCAATTCCGAAAATTTTAAACCTAAGCCCGACAAAAACGATAAAAGTTTTTACGAGAAAATGAAAGATTATTTTCATTGACAAAAATAAAAATCCCCTCGCTTAACGCGGGGGATTTTTTTGTTACTTAGTATCAGATTTTTAACATCAAAATTTCATGGAAATCTTCAAAGCAGAAAATATTACCAAGCGCTATGCCACGCATCTTGCATTGGATGATGTAAGCATCAGTGTGAGAGAAAACAGCATATTTGGTTTACTAGGACCCAATGGTGCCGGCAAAACCACACTTATCAGAATGATAACGCAAATTACAGCACCTGATAGCGGAAATTTATTTTTTCACGGCAGAAAACTTGTTCCTGCCGACACCGAAAAGATTGGTTATTTGCCCGAAGAACGCGGCTTGTATAAAAAAATGGAAGTGGGTGAACAAGCATTATATCTTGCACAGCTTAAAGGTTTAAGCCGCAAAGATGCACTCACAAAATTAAAATACTGGTTTGAGAAATTTGAAATAGAAAGCTGGTGGAAAAAGAAGGTGGAAGAACTTTCAAAAGGAATGGCGCAAAAAGTTCAGTTCATTGTTACTATTCTGCACGAACCCGAATTACTCATATTAGATGAGCCTTTCAGCGGTTTCGATCCGATTAATACAAACATTATAAAAGAAGAAATACTGCGACTGAAGAAAAACGGAACCACCATTATTTTTTCAACACACAATATGGGTTCGGTAGAAGAGTTATGTAATGATATTGCACTCATAAATCAATCTAAGAAAATATTGGACGGATCTGTTTCCGAAATCCGTTCGGCTTATAAAAACAATATCTGGGAAGTTGCTTATCACGCTCAAAACAGCAACGCACTTCAGCTTCCAGGCGACTTTGAATTACTTGCCACCGAAGAGGAAGAAGGAAGAAAAGTGGCGAGAATAAAAATCGGAAATCGTAATTCAAACGAGTTGCTCTCTGCTCTTATTCCTCATGTAAGTATCGTTTCTTTTAAAGAAGAAATACCTGCCATGAATGATATTTTTATTCAAAAAGTGAACGAAATGAACGCTTCAAAAAAACTGAAACATGCATAAGATTGCACTTATTATAAAACGCGAATACCTCACACGCGTGAAACAAAAGTCATTCATCATCATGACTATTCTGGGGCCTTTACTCATGGGCGCATTGTTTGTTGTACCTATTTGGGTTGCAACGCAGGAAGACGAAAAAACTGATGTGCTGGTGGTAGATGAAAGTCACTTATTTGACAACAGTTTTCCTGACAAAGAAAACCTGAAATTCCACTTTGTAAAAGATATTACAATTACCCAAGCCGAAAAACAACTGGAAGAGGATTATTATTCAGCAGTGCTTTACATCCCTCAGAATATAATCAACAGCAACGGAGCAGAAATAATTTACAAAAAACAACCGGGTTTCAATACCATTTTGTTTATTGAAACCTCTATTGAAAATGAGTTGGAAGGTCTGAAGCTTTCAGAAGCAGGCATTGATAAGAAAACACTTGCAGCAGCTAAAACCGACATCAAAATGCGCAAAAGCAAATACGAAAGCGGTGTGAAAGAAAGCAAGAATACCGAACTGAGTATGGTAGTGGGAATGTTGGGGGGGGTGCTGATTTATTTTTTCATATTCCTTTACGGAGCTCAGGTAATGCGCGGTGTTATTGAAGAAAAATCGAGCCGCATTGTGGAGGTAATTATTTCTTCTGTAAAACCATTTCAACTGATGATGGGAAAAATTATCGGCATTGCAATGGTAGGATTAACACAGTTTTTGCTTTGGATAATTCTGACTACAACAATTGTTTCGGCAGCAAAAGGATTTCTGGGAGTTGATAAAAATACCCTACCTGCACCTGTTCCTATGGAACAAACCTTGAACGGACAACAATCAGCGCTACAACCAAATCTACCGGCCAATCAAGCTGACAGCGAAGACATGGATGAACTCTGGAAAAGCATTGACAAAATAAATTTCCCTTTACTGATTGGTGTTTTCATTTTCTATTTCATTGGAGGATATTTGCTCTATGGAGCTTTGTTTGCCGCTGTTGGTGCAGCAGTTGACAACGAAGCTGACACCCAGCAATTCATGCTGCCTATTACCATTCCACTTATTCTAGCCTTTGTAATGGCTCAGTTTGTTATGAATAATCCTGAGGGTCCTATGGCTTTCTGGCTTTCTATTATTCCGTTTACTTCTCCCATTATTATGATGGTGCGTTTGCCATTCGGCATTCCTTATCCTTATACAGACTTATGGATTTCAATGGCGTTATTGGTGATAGGTTTCATTGCTACCACCTGGTTTGCAGGAAAAATTTACCGCACAGGAATTCTGATGTACGGTAAAAAAGTGAATTATAAAGAATTATGGAAGTGGATTCGTTATCACTAAAAACAAACCTGTGCGCATTGCAATCATAGATTTAGGCACGAATACATTTAACCTGCTGGTGGCGGAAATTGCGACCAATCATTCCTACAAAATTATATTCAACACAAAGATTGCAGTTAAACTTGGCGAGGGCGGAATTAATACGGGAATAATAGCTCCTGCACCTTTTCAACGCGGTACTGCCGCAATGCAGCAACATCTTGAAACTGCCAATAAATACAGTACAACCAAGATTTTTGCTTTTGCTACTTCTGCCGTAAGAAGTGCAAAAAACGGAAATGAATTTGTTGCAGAAATAAAAAAAAAAACCGGCATTGAAGTAAACATTATCTCCGGAGAAAAAGAAGCAGAATTGATTTATGCCGGTGTTCGTCAGGCATTAGCTATAGGCACAGAAAAAGTACTGGTAATGGATATTGGCGGAGGAAGCACTGAATTTATTATCTGCAATGATGAACAGATATTCTGGAAGCACAGTTTTGATCTGGGTGTTTCTCGCATGTATGAATTCTTCAAACACTCAGAACCGATTAAAGAGGAAGAAATCCGAAAAGTGGAAGATTATTTGCGCGAAAAACTGCAGCCGCTTTTCAAAGCAATTGAACAAAATCCGCTCAATACATTGATTGGCTCATCGGGGTCGTTTGATACTTTTGCAGAGATGATTTTCTGCAGATTTCACAAAGGTGAAACACTTGACAACAAAACTTCTTATGAGTTCAGATTGGCTGATTTTTACAAAATACACAACCTGATTATCAACTCTAACCTTCATGAACGTTACAAAATGGAAGGCCTGATTGAAATGCGTGTAGATATGATTGTCCTTGCGTCATTGTTTACAAATTTTATTTTGCGCGAACTTAAATTAACTAAAATGCGCCTCTCCACTTTTGCATTAAAAGAAGGTGTATTATCAGAAATAACAAAAACGATATGAAACGAATTTTAATCATAGACGATGAAAACAGTATCCGCAGAACACTGCGCGATATACTTGAAAACGAAGGCTACGCAATTGACGATGCTCCTGATGGTTTGGAAGGACTGAAACTTGTTAAGGCAAATCATTACGATGTTATTTTGTGCGATATCAAAATGCCTAAAATGGATGGATTGGAAGTATTAGATAAAATTCTGGAAAGCAATTCTGATGTGCCGGTGGTAATGATTTCCGGACATGGAAATATTGACACGGCTGTAGATGCCATCCGCAAAGGGGCTTACGATTATATTTCAAAACCGCCTGATTTAAACCGCCTGCTTGTTACCATCCGCAATGCTTTTGAGAAATCAAACCTGGTTACGGAAACAAAAATCCTGAAAAAGAAAGTAAGTAAGAAGTACGAGATGATTGGCGATTCAGCCTCTATCAAAAAAATCCATGAGATGATTAGCCGCGTGGCACCAACGGATGCGCGCGTTTTAATTACCGGAGAAAACGGAACGGGAAAAGAATTAGTGGCTCATGCTATCCATGAAAACAGTCAGCGTTCATCAGCACCGCTGATTGAAGTAAACTGCGCTGCTATTCCGTCTGAATTAATTGAAAGCGAATTGTTCGGGCACGAGAAAGGTGCGTTTACTTCTGCCATCCGACAGAAAAAAGGGAATTTTGAATTAGCAGATGGCGGAACATTATTTCTGGATGAAATTGGAGACATGAGCCTTTCCGCTCAGGCAAAAGTATTACGCGCTTTGCAGGAAAGTAAAATTACCCGCGTTGGAGGCGATAAAGAAATAAATGTGAACGTGCGCGTAATTGCCGCCACCAACAAAAACCTGAAAAAAGAAATTGAGAAAGGGAACTTCCGCGAAGATTTGTATCACCGACTTGGTGTTATATTAATTCATGTTCCATCGCTGAACGAACGCAAAGATGACATACCAACTTTAGCAAAACATTTTCTTCAGCAGATATGCAGCGAATACGGAATGCCGCAAAAAGAATTTGCACCCGATGCACTGAAAGCTTTGCAAACTATTGACTGGACCGGCAATATCCGTGAACTTAGAAATGTGGTGGAACGCCTCATCATTCTATGCGATAAAAAGATTTCAGCTGCTGACGTAACTACGTATGTAAAAGCACACAAAGCCTGACCGATTGCGATTTAGTCTTTTAGTTTTCTTTTCATATTTTTTGTTACTAACTAACCGATCTGTTGCGCAACAAGACAGCGTTGCTGCAAAAACTTATTATTTCTACAAAGGCTATAAATACGGTTCTCAGGGAACTTATAATCCATTATCGTTTACATTAAATGCAGGATTTGATATTTATCAACTCACAAATCACGATCGACATATTTTTTCATTTCCATATTCTAAATCCGCATCTAATGTCTTCTGGAATTTAGGACATCCAATAAAAGTAATCGGTGAGGTTGGATGGTGGCATTTTATCAGCACAGAACTAATTCCGACTTCTGTTAAACCTGAGAAAGCACAATGGGTTCCTAACTATTTGCTTCATCTTATGGGGGGCGGAATGACTTACCGAACCATGTCTGAATGGTACCGGTTTCACAATGTTAAATATCCAAAAGTTTTAGGATTTACAACTTTCATGAGTGCATTTCTTCTTAATGAAGTGATTGAAAATAATGGCTACAAGGGCTATAATACTGATCCGTTAGGAGATGTTTACATTTTCAATCTGGCAGGTGTAGCTCTTTTCAGTTCCGAAAAAGTGTGCAGATTTTTCAGCGAAAAACTTCATATGACAGACTGGAGTTTACAACCTACTATCACCTTTACAGATTTTACATTGCAAAACAGCGGACAATATTTTTCATTCAAATGGGAGTTACCTTTTGAACGAAAAATAGCTTTATTCGCCCGGGTGGGAATGGGAACATTAGGTGGTTTATCGTGGAAATTTTCAAACGGAACAGCAGTATCATTAGGGGCAGGAGTGCGCTCGGCAGAACGCTATTTGATTTCTGAAAAGGGCAGGCAAGTAAGCCTTACTACACCATTCAGCATAGGGATATTTTACGACCGGAATAATTCATTGCTTGCCTCCATTCAGGTAAGTGATGTGAGCGATAATTTTATTTGTGCCAATGTATACCCCGGTATGATTAAGCTGGGAGATTTTTCTCCCGGAGTTTGGGCAACTATTGATAAGAAGGGCTATCCAACAATTGGTATAACAACGCGCTACACACTCGGTGTCGGCATGGGTTATAATTTCAGAAAAACCTGATGAGCAAAGCAATTCTATATATGCTCATCAGCACGCTGGCATTTTCATTAATGAATTTGCTCGTTAAGTTTTTGCCGAATATTCCTCCGCATGAGCTTATCTTTTTCCGTTCGTTGGTTTCTATTATTCTCAGCATTTCTTCCATTCATTACTATGGGTTAAATCCTTTCGGCAACAACAAGAAGTCGTTGTTCCTGCGAGGCTTTATCGGACTTATTTCCTTGTCAATATACTTTTCAACTCTGCAGGCTATTCCTCTTGGAACTGCTGTAACGCTGCAAAATCTAAGTCCTGTTTTTACCGCAATTTTTGCAATGATTTTTTTGGGCGAAAAATTAAAACCGCTTCAATGGCTATTCTTTGCCGTATCATTTACAGGTGTTGCTTTTATCAAAGGCTTTGACGAGCGCATCAGTCTGTTCTGGCTTTCGTTGGGAGTTGCATCGGCAATGTTCTCGGGACTTGCATATTCGGTTGTGCGCAAGCTGAGAGATACCGACCATCCTATAGTGGTGGTGTTTTATTTCCCACTGGTTTCACTGCCTTTTGCAGCAATAGCCTGTCTGTTCAAATGGGTAACTCCTACTCCACTTGATTTGTTTTTTCTAGTGATGATGGGTATTTGCGTGCAGGTGGGACAACTGTATATGACTAAAGCTTTGCATGTTGAAACCACAGGAAAGGTGATGATTCTCCAATACCTAAGCGTAGTTTATGCGCTTGCTTTCGGCTGGGGTTTCTTTGGCGAAACTCACGGCTGGCTTGCTGTGCTTGGAATAGCCTTGGTTATAGCAGGTGTGTTGCTGAATATAATTTACAGCAAACGGCAAGACGCAAAAAAGGCGGTTACTTCCATTTGATATTGCAGCCGATGCTCACTTTCTGGTCGGCACTCACGGGCTTTCCTTCAAGAATAACATCCAATGCCTCACGAATATCCTTTCCTGTTACGGGCTTGCCGTTGGAAGGACGCGAATCATCTAACTGTCCGCGGTAAACGCATTTTAAATCCCCATTGAAAATACTGAAGTCGGGAGTGCAGGCTGCAGAATAGGCTCGTGCCACATCCTGTGTTTCGTCATACAAATAGGGAAACGGAAATTTATTGGTCGTTGCAAATACATTCATCATTTCCGGTCCGTCCTGCGGGTATTTAACCACATCATTGGAACTGATTGCAACAAAGGAAACACCTTTAGGAATATAATCATTGGCAAGCCTCACCAACTCATCTATTACATGCACCACAAAAGGGCAATGGTTGCAGATGAACATAATGACCGTTGCTTTTTCTGATTTCAATTCGTCCAGAGATTTTACTTTTCCGGAGACTGTATCCGGCAATGAAAATGCGGGAGCTTCAAAGCCGAGGGGAATTAGGGTTGTTGGGGTTTGTGCCATAATTTATTTATCAACGAATAACGAATGAAAACACGAATATACGAATAGGCAAAGCCATCAATCGTATATTCGTAAGAGATAAGCTATTCGTTGATGAATACTAATTCTTCATCCATCCTGTAATACTATATCGTTCTTTATTTGTAGGCAATACTTCGTGCTCAATTTCATCGCTTTTGAAACAAACCAGACGTCCGAAAACAGGTGTAACATCTGTAAATGTTTCCTTATTGTAAATGCGGAGTTGCCCGCCATCATTGTCAGTCCAGTCTTGGTTAAGGTAAAGCACACAGGAAATAGTGCGACCCGAATCACGCTGAAAACGATCAAGGTGTTTTTTATAAAAGCTTCCTTCAGGATAAACGGCAAAATGAAACTCCGCTTCTTTTAAGCCAAGAAAAAATTCGCGATTCAAAAACTGTTTTAACTCCTGCATTTGATTCCAAAACTGCAGTTGAAGATTGCTCAGATTTTCCTCATCCAGCCAATGAACATAATCACTACGGATTTCGGAAACCACTTTATGTTCTGAGCCTTTACCGATACCGGCCTGTTTAAACTGACCGCTTTTAAAAAGAAGTATTTCTTCGTTTAAAAGTTGCTGCAAAAAATCATGGACAAAAAAATCATCGGTAAGAGCCCAGCCTTTCTCGGCAAGGTTGTCGGCTAATTCAGTAAAAACAGTTTCTCTTATTTTCATTTTGCCACAAAGACACTAAGTCACAAAGTTGCACAAAGAAATTTATTAACAACAACTAAAACCAAAACAGCTTTCATTATTTTTAGGGTATGGAAAACGAAGACAAATACTTTAAAGGCAGAGGCGCTCAACTCAACACTGCCAACCGTTTTCTGAAACAGGAATATGTGCAGGAACATATTGAAGCCTTGGACGAAGAGTTTTTAGGTGATGAGCGCACCAAGTTATTTTTTGAACATCCTAAGAAGATTATCAATAAAGTGGATAGCCCTGATATTCCCGGTTTGTATTCGCTTAATCCGTATCAGGGTTGCGAACATGGTTGCATTTATTGCTATGCACGCAATGCCCATCAATACTGGGGTTTTAGTGCAGGTTTAGATTTTGAGCGAAAGATTATTGTTAAGCCCGATGCAGCCAAATTGCTTCGTGAAGCATTTGAAAAGAAAAGTTGGATACCTAGTCCAGTAATGGTTTCGGGTAATACCGATTGCTATCAGCCGATTGAAAAGAAGCTAAAAATAACCCGTCAGTTGCTGGAGGTTTTCTTGGAATACCGTAACCCGATTGCGATGATAACAAAGAACAGCCTTATTCTGCGCGACACTGATTTGCTAAGTGAATTAGCGAAACATAAATTAGTTCACGTAATGGTTTCCATCACTTCGCTGAAAGAAGAGTTGCGATTAAAAATGGAGCCACGCACTGCTTCTGCAAAAAAACGACTGAATATTTTAAATCAATTATCAAAAGCAGGTGTGCCCTGCGGAGTTATGACTGCGCCTATTATTCCAGGATTGAACAGCATGGAAATTCCTTCTATTATAAAACAGGCTGCCGATAACGGTGCTGTAAATGCGGGTTACACCATCGTGAGGCTGAATGGTTCTATTGGCGAAATTTTTACCGATTGGATACACAAAAACTTTCCAGACAGGGCAGAAAAAGTATTGCACCAAATTCAGGAATGTCATGGCGGACAACTGAACGACAGCCGCTACGGCACACGCATAAAAGGTGAAGGTAAAATTGCCGACTCTATTAAACAGATATTTGTGAATTCAGTAAAACGCTACATAAAAGGTCGTTATTCCGAAGAACTGAACACTGCCGATTTCCGCAGACCGGGCGAAGCAAAGCAGTTGGAATTGTTTTGATATTTTCGCACCCGATTAAAAACAAACAACATGAAACGCACCCTTATCCTACTGTTTACCTTAACTCTTTTCAGTTCTGCATTTGCTGCTTTGCCGGGCGACAGCCTTAGCTTCACCATTAAAGCACTTTCGGGAGGCAAACCGCTGCCCTATACCAGCTTTGAAATAAAGCAAAACACACAGTTTATTTTTACCGGAATAACCGATGCCAATGGCAGCTACACCGTGCGTATTCCAGCTCTGCTTGCGCCTGTTGAAATTATTTTTAAGGAGAAAAATCACGAAACCTTTACGCTTAAAAATGTAAGTCTTGCGGCAGGAAAAACTTATGAGGCTAACATGAAATCATTGGTTGCCGAACAAGCAAAAGTTTTAAAAACACAAGAAAAAGAGATTGAAAAGGTTGAGAAGAAAAATGAAGACTTGGAGAAAGACTTAAAGAAGTCAGAGAAGGCGGCCGAAGAAGCCGAAAAGAAAGCCAAACAAGCCGAAAAAGAAAAGAAAGAAGCCGAGAAAAAAGCCAAAGCCGCTGAAAAAGAACTGAAGAAAAAAGAGAAAGAAGAAGCTGCCCGCGCTAAAACACAAGGCAAAATTGACAAGATTGAAGACAAAAAATTAAACGTTGCCGAAGATGTTGCCAAATTGGAGGTAAAACAGAAAAAACTGGACAAAAAAAGCAGCAAGATTGACAAAGCTGAAGCCAAACTGAACAAGAGAATTGCAAAAGGCAAAATGACACCTGCCGAGGTTGAAGCTGCAAAAGCCGACATCATGGCCCAACGCGCAAGCCTTTTGGAAGACAAGAGCAAAATCACCAAAAAGAAAGAAGAATACAACCTGGAACTGCAGGAACTGGATAAGAAAGAAAACAAGCTGGAGAAAAAGCTGAATTAATCTTTGCCAAACTTAGCTCATCAGCTATTCATGCGATTAGCTAATTTTGCCCGTATGCGTTTTTTACATTTTCTGTTTTTTATTTCTCTTGCAGTAAATGCCTTTGCGCAGGATGCCCCGCGCAAAATAGAACTGCTGCATGCCAACGAGCTTCAGTACGATGAACGCCAAACAGGTAAAGTTCGCAGGCTGCTGGGCGATGTACAGTTCAAACACGATGATGCCCTTATGTTTTGCGACAGCGCCTGGCTCTACAGCGAAACAAATACCATGGATGCCTTCAGCCGGGTACACATCAATCAGGGCGATACCTTAGACCTCTATGGCGACAAACTCAACTACAACGGAAACACTAAAGTAGCAGTGGTCACCGGCAATGTAGTGCTCATTGACAAAGAGATAAAACTAACTACCGACAGGCTGACCTACGACCGTGCCAGCGGCATCAGCAATTACACAACAGGCGGAAAAATAGTGCAGAAAGAAGATACGCTTACCAGCATCTTCGGCTATTATTATTCGGGTGAAAAGATGCTGCACTTCCGCAAAAACGTGGTGCTGGTAAATCCAAAATATACCATCAACAGCGACACACTTAAGTTTAAAACCACTACTGAAGTAGCTTACTTTGTAGGGCCTACTGTAATTGTAAGCGATGAAAACACCATTTACTGCGAGAACGGTTGGTACGATACCCGCAACGATGTTTCGCAGTTTAATCAACACGCCAAAATAACTTCCAAAGAACAAACCATAACGGGCGACAGTATTTATTACGATCGCGCAACCGGCTTTGGAAAAGCCATCAATAACATTGTGTTGCGCGACACCGTGCAGGAAGTGGTTATCAATGGTGATTACGGTGAGTTTTTTCGCAGCGATGAAAAAACCATTGTTACCGGCAAAGCCCTGATGAAACAAAACATGGATGGCGACACACTTTACCTCCATGCCGATACACTGAAAACCACCTTAGATACAATTTCAGAAAAACGTACCCTCTTCGCTTATCACAAAGCCAAATTCTTTAAAAGCGATTTTCAGGGAATGTGCGACTCGCTCGTTTATTCCTACAAAGATTCGGCAATCAGCATGTTTCGCATTCCTATACTCTGGAACGACAGCAACCAGCTTACCGCTGATACTACCTTTCTGCAAATGGCCAACGGCAAAATGCATGAAATGCGCATGCGCAACAATGCCTTTATTATTTCAAGCGAAGATACCGCCCACTACAACCAGATAAAAGGCAAGAACATGAACGGTTTTTTTGAGAACAGTAAACTCTACAAAGTGCGCGTTATCGGCAACGGACAAACCGTTTATTATGCCCGCGAAGAAGGCAAGCCATTAGAAAACGTAAACAAAGCCGAAAGCAGCGACATGCTTATTTTTGTGGACAGCAACAAGGTAAAATCCATCACCTTCATTACTAAACCCGATGCTACACTTTATCCGCTAAAAGAAGTAGCTAAAGAAGATTTAAAACTCAAAGATTTTTCGTGGAAAAACATTCTGCGACCTCGCAGAATTGAGGATGTTTTTAAGTGGGAGTAGGCTATCCGTCATTGCGAGGGTTTTTCACCCGAAGCAATCTCTTATTATGAACATCTGTTTAAATTATCAGATTGCTTCGCTATCGCTCGCAATGACGATTACTCAAAATGAAACGACAGCAAAAACGCCATTGAGTTCAGCTTATTGATGCTTTGCGTGTAGATGGTTTCGTCTTTAACCAGCAGGTTATTCAATCCGAATGAGACTTTGAGTTCGGGTGAAAATTTGAAATACTGCATATATAAATCAAAGCCCACGCCTACTTCATAAGCGTAGTCAATACGATTTAGCTTTACCACCACTTCGTTATCACCTGTTTTAATTTTTGATTGCGAGGCCATATCCATTATAAACTTTCCGCCTCCGAGAATATAAACCCTCCAGTTGCCATCGTTAATGCGTACCGACTTAAACTTCATGGAAAGCGGAAACTCCAGTAATACCGATTCCAGCTTTTGTTCTTCGGTTCTTTGTACCGGCTGACCAAGTGTATCAAGGGTACTCAGCGTATATTTCAATCTGCGGTCGGCAAACGAAAGGTCGGGAATAAAGCGCAGATTAAAGTGTTGTCCTATTCTCAGGTCGGTAATAATACCCAGGTTAAAACCTACCTGCGGCTGCGGGTCAATCACAAACACCGAATCAAACTGGTTAATATTATCAACATTGCGCACACTGAAGGTGGTGCTGTTGACTCCGAGTGTGAAACCGAAGTGCAGACGCTGACGATCGTATTTGGGCAAACGTTTGTGCGGGTCGCCTGCAAATTTTCGGGTAAAAATCTGGGCGTTTGATTGCTCAGGAAAAAGACAAAGAAGAAACAGTGCAGATACTATAATCCGCATGAACACTACAAATCTCACGTGTGAGGTTACACTTGGTTTAACCTGTTTTTTTACCCACATAAATTGTTGCTATACCAAAGGTAAGTGGTTTCATTTTGGTAGCGCTGAATCCTGTTTTAATTAAAAGCCGGGTAAAGTTTTCTCCATCAGGGAATGATTTTACAGATTCTGGTAAGTAAGTATAGGCCGAATTATCTTTTGAAATCACCTTTCCGAAGAAGGGTAATATGCTGTTAAAGTAAAAGTTATACAGTTGCTTCACAGGGAATGTTTCGGGCTTTGAGAATTCAAGCACAACAAACGTGCCTCCGGGTTTAAGCACCCGGTAAATATCTGCCAGCCCTTTTTCAAGGTTTTCGAAGTTGCGCACACCAAAAGCAACGGTAATAGCATCAAATTTATTGTCGGCAAACAAAAGTTTTTCTGAATCGCCCAACTGGAGTTCTATTTTATCTTCCAGCTTTTTCTTCTTTATTTTTTCTTTTCCTACGGCCAGCATCCCTTCCGAAATGTCCACTCCTGTTACCTTATCGGGGTTCAGGCTCAGGGCTTCAATGGCTAAATCACCTGTGCCGGTGGCTATATCCAGAATGGTTTTGGGCTTTGCTTCTTTCAGAAAGGCAATGGCCTTTTTTCTCCACAACACATCAATTCCCAACGAAAGAAAATGATTCAGAAAATCATAGCGGGGCGAAATGTTGTTGAACATCTCGGCCACCTGCTCTTTTTTACTGGCTTCGGTTTTATAGGGAGTAACGGTCATTTTTTTGAAAGGGAGCGCAAAGATAGGAAAAGTAAACAGTAGGCAGTGGCAGTTGGTAGTATGTAGTTTACTGCCAACTGCCACTGCCTACTCTTTATTTTTAGAGTCGATAATAATAGTAACCGGACCATCATTGACAAGGCTCACCTTCATATCGGCACCAAACTCACCGGTTTGTATGGACTTGCCCAACTCTTTTTCCAGTTTTTTGATAAATGCTTCGTAAAGCGGAATGGCAATTTCAGGGCGGGCGGCTTTGATGTAAGAAGGCCGGTTGCCCTTTTTGGTGGAGGCATGCAGCGTAAACTGGCTGATGAGCAGCACCTCTCCCTTTATTTCCTGCACACTCAGGTTCATCACTCCGTTTTCATCACCGAATATGCGGAGGCGACAGATTTTCCCGCAGAGCCATTCTATGTCTTCGGCTGTGTCGGCTTCTTCAATGCCCAGCAAAACTAAAAGTCCGCTGTTTATCTGACCTTTAATGATGCCTTCTATTTTTACCGATGCCTCGGATACGCGCTGGATTACTGCTTTCATTTGTTTCCCGCAAAGAACGCAAAGTTTGAATGTTTATGCAATAAAAAAGCCTCCCGATGTTCGGGAGGCTTTTTACAAGTTTGAGCTGCGGCTTACATGTGTCTTATATATCTGTCCAGCTCGGCCACACTGCTTGAGAACGAGAACTCGTTGTTTACGATGTAGTAGTTCTGCTTGTCAACAGTATTGGCAAAAGCCATTTTAGCAATTTCCAGTTTTGAGCTTTCAAAGCTGAACAGGTTCATTAAGTCGGCAACCTGGGCAGCAGTTAGGTTATTGCTCATAATGCCCTGGCGTGCTACCTGCAGTTTACCGCTATCGAACCACTGGTTGTCAATAGCATTTTTCAACTGGCTGAAAGCGGCAGGGTGCATACCCATTGGCATTGGCTCGTAGTAACCCGCAGGAGGTGTTCCGCAATGACCGGGGTTATAGGTGGTAACGGGAGCAAAAGGTCTCCAGGTTATCTGCAATCTGTTGAAGTGGTCTATAAAGGCCGAAACCTCAGCACCGGCAGGTATTTCAATGCCACCGTTGTAGATTACTTTTTTATGAAAGCCCCAGTGGGTAGGTACAATTTTAGTAACCAGCAAGGGGTAGCGACCGGGAGCAACGTGATTCATAGTGAAGCTGTTGCCGTTATTTCCCAGAAACTGGTTGTTGAAGATAACCTCATAATTTGCCCGATCGGCAATATTGATGTTAAGGTTTGAGAAGTGGTTGGCTTTAAGCGACAGTGCGCTGAAACCGATGATGAGAGTAAGGATTACGTTTTTCATATTAACCTCCGTTTTAAAGTTTGGTAAGGCCGAAAACCAATTTCGTGCCAAACTCTGCAAAGGCCTGTTTATCGATGAAGGAGCAACCTTTTGAAACCTCATCCGTTTGAAACACCACAAACAAAAGCTATAACATCATGAAAAACTTAGCAGCATTAGTCGTTTTATCAGCAGTTTTTTCTGCTGCAACGGCACAGAACACAGGCAAGGCAACAGCAATAAGCTATACACAGATTACACCCGGCAAAGGGGTAGGCGAACTGGTGTTGGGCATATCAACCGAAAAAGCAATTGAACTGCTGGGCCTTCCCGAAAAATCACGCAGCTATGAGCAGGAGCAGGCAGAAGAAGTAGTGAAGTTTGGTAAAAACATCAGTCAGGAGATATGCTATAACACCCACTACGACCGTGTGTTTAAATATAAAAACGATTGCAATGCACAGGTTGATTACCCGGTGTATAAACTCTATTTCCGCAACAACCAGCTGGTGTATATGGTGCTTACCTCTTACGGTTATGACGATGCTATGTATAGTAAATTTACTACCTCCAATGCCATTGCTTTCCACAGCCCTGCCGAAAAGATTAAAAAAGCCATGGGCCATCCCGAGGTAATGGAAGAGCGCTATGTGGGCGAATATATGTTTATGCAGCGGGGCATTGATTTTATTACCGAAAACAACGAGATGCGCGCCATGTTTATCTACGAGCCTATAGAAAACGAAACGGCACAGGCTATCAAGCAGATGTCGGGGTATTAGGCAATTATATCTTTTATGTAAAACAAGAAGCCCCTCGCTTTAGGCGAGGGGCTTCTTGTTTTATTCAAAATTTTGAATACTGGAAAATATTTATATAATTTTGTAGTATTAATCTTAACAGCATGGAGAAAGATCATCACGTTCATCCCGGCAGAAGAAAGCGAACATTAGCTTACCAAAAGATACAAACGGTAACAGGTTACGCCAGTTCACATTCACTCAGGGACGACAACAACAATCCCGCATTCGAAAACTTTCCCTTCGAGCAACAGTTTATTGCGTTTACAAAAGCGTTGAAAAAACTGAAAGCCGATAAGGATACGGTAAACAAAATAAAGCGCGAGTATGTAAATACCTCAGCGGTTTTTCCGGTTTACAAAAAATGTTTTGGCGAACATGCGCTGGCCGAATCAACCATGCGCTACCGCATAGGACAAATAAAGTCAACCGAGTTTAAAGATGATTTTATTAAACTGGAAGATATAACCGAAAAACATTGGGAACCCAAGTATTACCTCAATCGGCTGAACAGTAAATTGCTTAAACGCATTTTTCTGCCACATCCGGTTGGTGATATTACCTTGCTGGCCGAAACCACCGCACTATTTGAACAGCAGCTGACTGAATTTATTGATTATGATTTTGAGGACGATGAGGATGATTTTTAGGATTACTGCTTTACCCCAACCCAAAGGCAAAGGCCAGTAAAATCAACACCAGCAATACTACCATACCTGCTACGGCAGTAAAGATGCTGCCTTTAAAACGTTCCTCGCGGAATTTCCAAAGGTCACTGCTCCAACCGTTTTTCATGATTATTTAAAATAAGGTTTTGCAAAAGCAAAACTCCTGCATTGCAAATGCGGCAAGATGCCGGTTAAACTGGTCGTAGCGGGACGCTACGACTAACGGGGGCTTCTTGTTTTTAATTGTACATGTGATGGAGTACTTACAACACCTCTACCTCATAATCAACATCAAAGCCATTGGGGTTATACACTTTTACAAAAGGTTTTTCGCCTCCCAGGTTCGACCAGTCTAATGAACTGAGGTCGCTGCCGCTGCTAACATAGGTGCCCGAACCCGAATAGCCATCGGCTGCGGTCATGGCCGAAAACAGCCAGAAACCACCACCGCTTGGATTAGCAGGAGATGATGCATTAAACTTGCTTGCCGATTGCAACACACTTCCGCTGAAAACAACCTTGTTTTCGCCCGAGGTAAGTGTGCCCGAGGTGGTGCTTCCGCTGTCGTTACCGGCTTCGGGATAAAGCAGGTATTGCTGCTGCTTTGCATAATTATCTTCGTACACCACTTTTGATGCTTTGCTGATGGTTTCCCATATTCCCCATACGGCATTGTGTTTTTCAATACGGTCCTGTGTAATCTCCGGACGTTCGGTTTTCTTTACTTCCTGAATAATATCGCTTGTTTCAAGACTTTGAGCAATAGTATTCAGTTCATCAATGCGGGTTTGTATAAAGCCTTTGGCAATAAGCGCGGCATTGTAAGGTGCTGCGTTTGCCTTGCTGTAGGCTACCTGCATGGCTTCTTTTAATTTGGTTTGGTTGTAGCGTTTTTTTACAAACACCTGATAGCCGAAAATATCGCGTGCCAACGGATTGTTAGGATAAGTAAGGTCGGCATAGCGGTAGAGACGCACCATGCGTTTGCGTGCCAATGCCATAATGGTATCTACTTCCAGAGTTGCCAGTTGCTGATCGGTAACTACTTCATCATCGCCCGGGGTATCGTCTGCCGCATCAATGGCTGTAAGAAATGCTGCCAGCCAGATGGCAGTGAATTCAGGAAACTCAGTGGTAAAGGCCGGCAGGTCACCATCGGTGCCATCGGTACCAAATAGCAGGCTGTAGATTACAGCCGCCTGTTGCAGCATCAGGGTGTCTGCCTTGTTGTAATTGCGTTTTGCTTGTTTTGCCATGTTGTTTTTAGTTTTAGTTAGTAATTATTAATTGTTATGGTTTGTTTCTAAATCCTTTGTCGAAATCGGGATAAAAAAGCAGGTAAAGCATACACCTGTAATAATGCCTCATTATCCGAATGCAGGTAGGTGGTTTTTTGCGTCTTGTTTTGGAAGGCTGTTTTTGGCTCATTTTTCAATTTATCGTTCAAATAATACATTTTACAGACTAAATCAAACCGCTTATAAAACTGCTAAGTTGTGCTGAGCCTCTGCTAAGTTGTGCCGGAACCCAACTGAGTTATGCCAAAACCCTGCTAAAATGTGCTGAACTTTGGCTAATAAATGCTGATACCTGACTAAGAGATGCTGAGGGTATGCCAAGCTATGCTGATACCCTGCCAAACCTTGCACGGTGTTGGCTAAGTTGTGCTGATACCTTACTGAATTATGCTGACACCCTGCCAACCTGTGCTGAACACCTGCGAAGCTATGCTGAACAGTAGCCACACAAAACAGAAAAACTGCGCCTGCTGCTACCTTAAAAAATATAACCAAAAACGCCTGAAA
>JBFWYU010000019.1:0-84296 GCA_050186075.1 Bacteroidia bacterium | reverse complement strand
TGCTAACCTACGACATACAGTCACCCATATCAGCCACCCGCCCCGCATGGGAATTTGGCTCCAGTGCCGGAAACTACGTTATCCGCAGCTCTGCCGACTATACCACCTTCACACCCCGTTTATTAATTGACAACAACGGCATAGTTCAGTTAAATAACTATACAACCAACGGCTTGCTTAAAACCAGTGCCGGTAACGGTACCTTAGCCATTGCTGTTGCAGGAACCGATTATCAGGCCCCCGGCAATTACATTACAGCACTAACAGGCGATGTAACCGCAACAGGCCCCGGCAGTGTGCCCGCAACCATAGCCAACAATGCAGTTACAAACGCCAAACTTGCCGATATGGCTGGAAACACCGTAAAAGTTAATGCTACGGCAGCTCTTACAGACCCTACCGATCTGGCAATTCCCACCAATAACGTTTTAGGGCGATTGGCAGGAAACATAGTACCCATACCAATAGGAACAACTTCCGGAACCATTGCTACAGGAGACCATACCCATGCAGCCCTTACTCAAAGCACAGGAATAGCAGCTTTTAGTTATAACGGCAGTGCGGCAGCCACCGTTGCTCTTACAGGTCAGGCCTTATCATTACATACTATGGGAACAGGCATAGCAACTATTACAGCCGCAGGAACTGCAACACCCAGAACAATAACCGGAACATCACCACAAATAGCAGTTACCAATGGCAATGGAGTTGCAGGCAATCCAACGCTTGCCTTTGATTATAGTTCAACACTGGCAGGCAACCCCACCTTATCATCTAACGGAACAGTATTTGGCAGCACAGGAATGATTTTTGAAGGCTCACTTGCCGATGGTTTTGAAGGATTGCTTACCCCCGCAAACCCAACTGCCGACCGCACATGGACCTTGCCAGATGCAAGTGGTACTGTGGCGCTGGTAGGTTCATCGGTTGCTTCGTTTAGCGCAGGAACTACCGGGCTTACACCCAATTCAGCAACCACGGGAGCTGTTACATTAGCAGGTACCCTTATCGCAGCAAATGGCGGAACAGGTTTTGCATCTTATACTGTTGGTGATATTTTATATGCAAATACAGCTACTACATTGGCTAAACTGGCTGATGTAGCCACCGGCAATGCTTTAATATCTGGCGGGGTGGGTGTGGCCCCTTCTTATGGTAAAATAGGATTAACTACACATGTAAGTGGTATTTTGCCAATAGCTAACGGTGGTACAGGTTCTTCAACACAGGGCTGGGTTGATTTAACAAACATTCAAACTGCTGCCGGAGCTAAAACATGGAGTAACCTTGGTACTTTCAGTTTAGGCGCTGCCATAAACAATGCCGGAACTACAGCAGCAACGGTAGGCACTTACCCCCTTGCCGTTCAACGGGCCACAGTTACTGATTTAACCTTAGGGTCTGATGCCAGTTATGCCTATGCACAATCATGGAACAGTAAGCCGCTTATAATTAATGGACAGGGTAATAATGTAGGTATTGGAGGTGCTCCTGCATACAGATTAGATGTAGCCGGTGGTGCAATAAGGGCGCAAGACTATGGAGCAGCCGGTTCTATAAACATTATGGTAGGAGATGATACCTACTTAACAGACATTGATCAGGCTCATACTCTTGCTCTTTACAGCACTAGCAATAATGCTATTGGTCAGCTACAGCTTGGTAGTAATACAGCTACTTACCTTTACGGTATGGGGGGGAATATTGGTATAGGAACTACATCAGTGCCGGGTAAACTCAGTTTTGCGGCTAATGGAGCAGATATCAATTGGGGAAATACATTTACCAAAATATATGACAGCGGAAATATTCATTATTGGACGGATGATGTAACTAACTATGAATCGGGTGCAGCAACAGCAACTGCTGAATGGAACTGGATAGATGGACAAACCAGTGCAGGAGCAAGCGGAACAACCCGTATGCAATTAAAGAATGGCAATTTGGGAATTGGAGTTACATCGGCCGGTGCCAGGCTTGAAGTAGCAGGGCAGGTAAAAATTACAGGCGGTGCACCCGGTGCGGGCAAAGTGCTTACCTCTGATGCTGCAGGTCTGGCAAGTTGGGTTACACCAGCATCCGGAGGAACAGTTACCAGCGTTGCCACCGGAGGTAACGGAATTACCGGTGGAACCATTACCACCACCGGAACCATAAGTCTGGATTATGGTAACGCCAGCACAGGCGGGTTGCGCCCCACCGGTAATTTCGGGCAGTTTCAGTCACACTCCACTTATACTGACTTTAATACCGCCCCGGGCTATTGGGGATGGAACTATGTGCAGGGCACAACAAACGCGCCTAACGGCACTTCTTCGCAATGGTATCGTCAGGTTGTCAGCCTCGGTTCAGAATATCCTGCAAGGGGGGCCGGTGGTTATTCACTTGAACTGGCTGTTCCGAGATTTAATTCTGCTTCTGCGGGCCTTTGGATGAGGACAATTGAAAATGGTGGAATAGGAGCATGGTCGCGTATTGATGCCGGAGGAACTACATTTGCCGGAACCACTAATTACCTTGCCCGCTGGACTTCAACAACCAACCTTGGAATAGGAGCAACCTATGATAACGGCACAAACGTAGGCATTGGTAATGCAGCGCCTGGCTATAAATTAGACGTAAGCGGTGATATCAGAAGCACCGGTACCATTTATGCAGATGCAAACGGAACAGCGTATTTAAACGGTGGCGATGATGCCACGTTAAATGATGTGAACGTTGCCAATACCGTGGGTATTATCGGGCAACAAAACACCACACACGGCAGTGTGCAGTTAGGCACAGGTGCAGGTGCTTATCTTTACAGCAACGGAACAGCTAATATAGGTATTAATACAACTTCTCCTGCTTCAAAATTATCTGTTTATTCAGGCGCAGCCCGTATTACAGGAACTACCAATACCAATGCCGAAACAAGTGGTATGTTAATTTATGACAACGCTGCGGGAATGGGAGCAGGTACCGCAAAAAAAGTGGAAAGAAGAACTCAGGTGCAGATTGCTACCACTTTAACAGAATACATTATTTATGAAGACTATGCCATGAGAATAGGGATAAGAAGAAATGGAAATGTTTACGAATTACGTATGAGCCCTAAAACAGGTTTTAACGGTTGGTGGGATATGGCATATGATGCAGGTGGTGATGATATAAATCTTGCAACTGTGGGAACTTGGTACAGTGTTACAGATGTCGGGGGAGCTACTTTGGATTGGGGAGTAGCATATTCGGGTGGTATAGAATATATTCTTAACAGAGAAGCTACTTTTGGAGCGCCTACCTACAGAGTGTGGCCTCACCTGCACGATAATCTTACCGGAAGAAGAGTTACAGTTATTGTTGAAGCTTGGTATCCTTAAAATTAGTTAATCATATTTCCTTCGGATAAAAACAAACTAAACAATAATTAATACCCAGTTAAATTTTGCTGATTCTTATCAGTATCCTGTTGGCTCTGAAACTTACCGTTAAAACAATATGATTTAATTGCCATACAGCATAAATGAGTGTATGGTTAGTATCAATAGTTGTATAAGTTGTCTTATTATCTGTATTGAAGATTTTGCCATATACTGCACATTGTTATTCGGAGCACTAATTATTGAAGAATATGTGTTAAACACACAGAACTTATAAACCTGTTCTTTGTTGTCAGTACAAACAAATACAGGCAATGAAACAATCAAGAGTAGTTTTTTTAGTAAGTCTTTTATTCATCTCAGTAAATTCATTTTCGCAAGGCACAGACGGAGTTCTTATTGATCCAAACAATGCAACCACACGCGATGCTTCGGCAGTATTTCAGGCACAAAGCACCAGTCAGGGTGTGTTAGTTCCGCGTATGACAGCCGCACAGCGTGGAGCAATACCGGTAAACGCAGCCCGTGACGGACTGATGGTTTACCAAACCGATGCTCCTGCCGGATTTTATTATTACAACGGAGCAACTTTAGCATGGGTGTTAATTGCAAACACTACAAGTAACCTTGCAGGAGTAACAGCCGGAACAGGTTTAACAGGCGGAGGAACAAGTGGAACCATAACCGTAAACGCAGTAGGCGATAACGGACTAACCACCAATGCCGATGATATTGACTTAGGCGGAAATCTTACTCAAGCCGCAACAACGATTACTCAGGATGGCAGCGAAACCTTTGCGATTTCAAATACAGGTAGTGGTAATACTACCGTAAATCTTACCAGCACAGGCGATTTTGATGTGCAGGATAATGGAACATCAGCACTGTTTGTACGAGATGATGCTTTTGTAGGAGTAGGAACCAATGCACCCGGAACCCGATTACACGTAGTGCAAAATGCAGCAACAATGAACCTTGAAGGCACGGACCATAGCTACATTCAATGGTATCCCGATGGTTTTGCTGCAGGCAGAAAAGCTTATACAGGCTACCCCAGCGGACTAGTCAATGACTTTACTATAGCAAATGAAATAAGCGGAGGGAAAGTAGCACTTACAACCACTTCAGGAAACATAATAGCCAATTCATTAGCAGGCACAGGCACCCGCTTTGTAGTGGCCGATGCCAGCGGAAATCTTGCAGCAACCAGCAGTACCTCATCAGGAGTTGTAACTGGCAGCGGAACATTAAACACCATCCCTAAATGGACTCCAAACGGAAGCACACTCGGTAATTCTTTAATTACAGATGATGCTACAACTATTACAGCAGGAGGGCAGTTTGATGTTACAGGAGGAACGGGAACCTCATATACCACAGCACCTATTGAAATACGAACTTCTGCAATAGCCCCACGTTTGGCGTTTCACTATTCAGGCGTAGTTGCTTCACAAATAGCGATAGAAAACTCGGGCACAATTGCCATACGCGATAATCCGGGAACAGGGTATGAGAATTTTATAGCCAGAGACATTTCAGCCAATCGAAATATCTACAATCAGGGAATATTATATCACCGAACATCTGCCGGACAAGGCTCCGGAGCACATGGTATCAGCTGGTACGATCCATCCTTTGTTACCTGGTATGATTATATGGCGCCTCCCGGAGCCACAAACTCACCCAGTGGCACTGTAGCTCCAAGCGATGCAACAGTGGGTGTTAGTTCTTGGGCGCGCAGATTTAATATGGAAAATATAGGTACCTACGGATGGTTATTTGAATCAGGTGCAAATACAGCAGGTGTAGCACCAACAGTAAAATTTGCAATCAATGCAAGCAATGGTAATTTCCATACCATTGGAAACGGTTATATAGATGGCACACTGAAAATTGCAGGGGGAAGCCCGGCAGCAGGAAGGGTGCTTACTTCTGATGCTGCGGGTAATGCAACCTGGGCTGCACCTGCAACAAGCGGAACGGTTACTAGTGTAGCCACCGGAGGTAACGGTATAACAGGCGGAACCATTACAACAACCGGAACAATCAGCCTGGATTATGGTAACACAACTGTTGCGGGTAATGGGCTACGTCCCCAAGGTAATTTCGGGCAATTTCAGACACACGGCACTACTGCGGATGCCAATACAGTTCCTAATTACTGGGGCTGGAATTATGTACAGGGAAGCACCAATACACCCAATGCAACATCATCGCAATGGTATCGTGAGGTAGTAAGCCTTGGTTCAGATTATCCGGCAAGAGGAGCAGGGGGATATTCCATGGAACTTGCTTTCCCTCGCTTCAACACTTCCACAGCAGGTGTATGGATGAGAACAGTTGAAAACGGAACCATTGGAGGATGGTCGCGGATTGATGCAGGCGCAACTACCTATGCCAACCTTGCAGGCATACCTACCAGAACTGCGTGGAGCGGAATTCACCGTGGATTTGTAGCAGAACAATTATCATGGAAAAACTATGGTAACAGCCATACCATATTTGATGCATCTGCCGGTACCTCGCCTGATGGAGGTGCCGTTAATAATACTAATGCACAAGTTGCCTGGTCTGCTAGTTACCCTACTTTAATGGGGTGGAATGGAGCCAACACATATGGCGTAAGAGTGGATGTAGCAAGAGTAGCTGATAATGTGGCCTGGACAGGTGTTACAGGTCGTCCTACTGCGCTGTCTTCATTTACAAATGATCTGGGCAACTATGGGGGCTGGATACCCAACAATGGAAGTGGTGACTGGCAAATCGCATCAAATAGCAATGCAACAAGTTATTCCCAGTCCACCTTAGAATTAAGAGAAACTAATTTTGCAGGCGCAGGACAGCAGCCTCCGCGACTGGGCTTTCACTGGGGCGGAGTTGTTGCCTCACAAATTGCAATTGAAAGTGACGGTACTATTGCAATCCGTAACAATCCGGGAACGGCATATGAAAAATTTAAATGCCTCACCATGCGCTCAAATGGTTTTATTGAACCATCTGATGAACGATTGAAGAAGAACATCACACCTATTGGTGGTGCACTTGATAAAATAATGGCTTTGCAGGGAGTTACCTATAACTGGAGAACAGACATGGCAGTTAATCAAGGGCTTGATGATGGAAAACAATACGGTTTAATTGCTCAGGAATTGGAAAAAATTATTCCCGAGTTAGTTGATACCGATAAAGAAGGTTGGAAAGCTGTTGAATACAGCCACCTTGTTCCTGTATTGATTGAAGCC
The DNA here is from genome assembly GCA_050186075.1 of Bacteroidia bacterium. GTDB lineage: Bacteria > Bacteroidota > Bacteroidia > SXHM01 > SXHM01 > SXHM01. The sequence continues at coordinate 77,695 of JBFWYU010000019.1, read as the reverse complement.
ATCAAAGAGCAGCAATCAACTATTGAAAAACAGCAGCAAACCATTAATTCTCAACAGCAAATAATTACTGGCAGCGTTGATGATATTACTTTTCTTAAACAATACACAAAACAGATGGAAGCTAAAATCAATATGATTACAGGTGATTTAAACAACAACGTAACAGGTAATAAATAAAAATGTGTTTCAATAAGTACTATTAATGAACAGACTTTATTTAAATATCAGCATCATTTTATTGATTGGAGTTTTTGTCAATACAAAATCCTTTGCACAACCATGCAACTGGGCAGGATGGTCAGGCACAAATTATCCAACCATACCCTGCGGTTCTTTTTCGGGTAACATTGCTGTAGGTAGTGGAACTTACACCTATTTTACAGCCTATGCTGGTGTAAGTTATACTATCAGTACGTGTGGAAGCAGTTTTGATACACAGATATCTATTTATGATGCAAATCCGGCATGGACCTACAGAGCAGGTAATGACGATAATGGCCCCGATTGTGGAGGTGTTGCAGCCTCAGTAACCTGGACTGCAACATATACTGGTGACCATATAGCTATTGTCAATCGTTATAATTGCCAGATGCATGATTTTACGGGAGTTTCTGCAATATTAAAATTCAGAAAAAACACATCGCCTTGCACTACCCAAACAGCTTCAACCTGGACAGGTGCCGTGAGTACTAATTGGTTTGATGTCTGTAATTGGACTAACTGTGTACCAGGCAATATAACCAATGCCATTGTTCCTGTTGTTGGAACGTTGCCTGTAGTAAATACCTCACCTGCATTTGTGAATACTATTACTGTAAATAGCGGAGCATCTGTTACAGTAAATACACCTGCAACTCTTACATCAACGCAGTGACGGGCTTATAATTTATTATAAATTACTCCTATTCCTCTTTTCTGAACAGCAGCACCGGCAAATGATTATGCATACTTACCTTTTCGGCAAGTGCCATGTCCCAGAGAGTTTGCAGCAGGTTGCCGGGGTGTTTATAGAAGGCAAGTAAATCAGGGTACTCGCATTTTACAAATTCATCAATACCTTCAATAATTCCGTTGCCGGTAAAGGGCGTAAATTTTATTTTTGGATAAAGATTGCGGGTTATCATCTGAAGGTTGCGTTGCTCTTCGTCAAAAGTTTCGCCTTCCAGTTCTTCGGGTACTATGTGCAGAATGTGAATAAGCGCATCAAAGCGTTTTGCAAAACGGATAATGCCTTTTAACTCTTCATTTATGTTGGTAAGGTCCGATGCGTAAATAATTTTCTTAGGTACTGTGCTGCGATGCGCTTCGGGTACTACAATCAGCGGTGTTTCAATATTGCCCATCAGTGCTGAAATGGTTTTGCCAAACACATTTTCAGGACTATTGAGTTTGCCGTGACGACCTAATACAACTATATCGGCATGGGTTTCCAGTGCGCAGCTTTTTATTTCTTCTGCGGTTATTCCTGTTGCGGTCAGTGTTTCAAATGTTTTATCGGTTGACAGCGTGCCAATAAATTCGTCAAACTGTTTTTTCTCGGCCTCTTCGGTTTCGGGCTTCGCGCAATGGAAAAGGATAAGCAAATTCTCTTCTTGTGGAAACAATTCGAGCGCATAATAAACCGCAACTCTTGAATTGGAAGAAAAATCAACGGGTAGAAGTATCCTCATTCACATTTATTTAGCGATTTGTGAATTAGTGATTGCTGGCAATTCGCCAAATCTCTAATTCACCAATTCTTCATGCTAAAACCTGAGTAACCTTTGTTCCCTGGTATTTGCCTTCTTTCAGTGCAACACGTATTTTAGAAAAAGTGTCAATGGTGTATTTTACATCTTCCATGGTATGCACTGCTGTTGGTATCAGGCGCAGCAGAATAATTCCTTTCGGAACTACCGGGTAAACCACCATTGAGCAGAAAATATCGTAGTTCTCGCGCAGGTCAAGTATTAAGTTGGTGGCCTCGGGTATCGTGCCGTTGAGGTAAACAGGTGTTACGCAGCTTTGTGTGTTGCCTATTTCAAAGCCGGCTTCTTTTAATCCGTTTTGCAGGGCGTTTACAATATTCCAGAGTTTATCTTTCAGTTCGGGTTTGGTGCGCAGAAGTTCTAATCGCTTCAATGCACCCACCACTAATGGCATGGGCATAGCTTTGGCAAATATCTGTGAGCGCATGTTGTAGCGCAGAAACTCAGCAACGTCAGCAGTGGTGGCAATAAATCCTCCGATGCTTGCCATAGCTTTAGCGAAGGTTCCGAAATAAATATCAATGCCGTCCTGTACACCTTGTTCTTCGCCTGTGCCGGCTCCTGTTTTGCCTTGTGTGCCAAAGCCGTGCGCATCATCCACAAACAAACGGAACTGAAATTTCTTTTTCAGCGCAACAATTTCACGCAGTTTACCTTGGTCGCCACTCATGCCGAATACCCCTTCGGTTATTACCAATATTCCTCCGCCTGTTTCGCTTACCATTTTGGTGGCGCGCTCCAATTGTTTTTCTAAATTTTCAATATTGTTGTGGGGATACACAAAGCGTTTGCCCATGTGCAATCTCACTCCGTCTAATATGCAGGCATGTGACTCTGAATCATAAACAATAACATCGTGACGGTCAACCAGCGCATCAATGGCACTTACCATGCCTTGATAACCGAAATTTACCAGAACCGAATCTTCTTTGCTTTCAAATTGTGCAAGCTCGCGCTCCAACTGTTCGTGCAAATCGCTGTTGCCACTCATCATACGTGCGCCCATAGGCAATGCCATTCCGTATTTTGCTGCAGCATCGGCATCGGCTTTACGCACTTCGGGATGGTTGGCAAGGCCAAGGTAGTTATTAAGGCTCCATACCAAACGCTCTTTTCCTCGAAATACCATACGGTTACTTATTTCGCCTTCCAGTTTTGGGAAAGTAAAATATCCATGTGCTTCTTTGGCATGCTCGCCAAGAGGACCGCGGTTAGCGGCTATTTTTTCAAAAATATCTTTCATTGTTTTGTGATTAGTTGCACGGGCAAAAGTAGAAATTTATTACACAGAGGAAGATTGAATTTGCTTAGATAAGCAATGTGTAAATATGCAGCCTATAATTTCGTATCTTCGCAATCTCTCTCAAAAAAATTCCGCTAATGAAACGGCTTTTAAAAATTCTGGCAGGCATTGCTCTGTTTTTTGTTTTGCTTTTTGCAGCAGCAAAACTAAGCGGCAACGGCTATCTGGTAAAAGGTTTATGGGCAAGTTACCTGCACGGCAACAATTCGGCCACCATTGACGATGCTAAATTTTTTGATACCCATATTGTTGAACCGGCCGCGCAACCCAAAGAGTGGGACCTGCACCGCAACTATAACAAAACACCAATAAGTCCCGAACTGAGAACAACGCTGGAGCAGATACAAACCGTTGCTTTTCTGGTTATTAAAAACGACAGCATCATCAGCGAAAACTATTGGGATAATTATTCGGCCAACTCGCAAACCAATTCTTTTTCCATGGCAAAAAGCATCACTACCATGTTGGCACAAATAGCCATTCAAAAAGGTTTGCTGCAGGGCTGGAATCAAAAAGTAAATACATTGTTACCAGAATTAAAAGGCCCGCATGCACCTGAGTTGGAACTATGGCATCTCAGCACCATGAGCTCAGGCCTGGAATGGGACGAGAAATACAAAGACCCCTTCAGCGTTACAGCAAAAGCCTATTATGGCGATGATGTAAAAGAACTGATGCTTACCCTGCCCATTGTAAATGAACCAGGAAAAGAATATAACTATCAGAGTGGCTCTACCCAGCTGCTCGGCCTCTGCATAACGCAGGCAACTGGAAAAACATTGGCCGAACTTGCCTCTGAATGGTTATGGAAACCCATGCAGGCAAAAAATGAAGCCAGGTGGCACACCGATGAGGTGGGCACTGATCTTGCCTACTGCTGCTTTAATTCCAACGCCCGCGATTTTGCCCGCTTCGGGAAAATGATGTTGCATCAGGGCAACTGGAACGGTACTCAAATTCTGGATACTGCTTTTGTGCAATTGGCTACAAAAGGACCTCTCGTGCCTTACTACGGCTACTCCTTCTGGCTAGATGACTCACACGGAACCAAGGTGTTTTATCAGCGCGGTATCTTAGGGCAATACATCATCAGCATACCCGAATATAATACGGTAATAGTAAGATTAGGACATACACGCATACCACCCAAAGAAGGCGAGCAACACACACAGGACTTTCATTTGATGGTAGATGAAGTGCTCAAGATGGTAAAGAATAATTAAATCAAACAAGTAATAACAATCAATGGCAAAATCACAAGCTACTTACGCTAAAAAAGAAAAAGAAAACAAACGCCTTAAAAAGCGTCAGGAAAAAGAACTGAAAAAAGAAGAACGCAGAGCAAATGCCGGCAGCGGTGGCTTCGAAAGTATGATTGCCTATGTGGACGAATACGGAAGAATATCCAGCACACCTCCCGATCCTGCAAAAAAACAAAAAGTTGATGCATCTACCATTGAGTTGGGTGTTCCGCGCAAAGAAGAAGGCGAAGAAGAATCTCCTGAACGTCAAGGTAAAGTAGCGTTTTTTGACCAAAGCAAAGGCTACGGTTTTATCAATGAAACAGGCACAGGAGAGAAGTATTTTGTACACATCTCAGGAGTAACTGAAGAGATTGCCGCTGATGATCACGTCAGTTTTGAACTGGAGCGCGGCATAAAAGGAATGAATGCCGTTAAGGTTAAAAAAACAAAATAAAAATCAGTTCGGAATAACTGAAGTATGAACTCTCCGCTTATTCTTCGTTACCTTATTTTTAGTGTTTCACTTATTGAACTATACGCAGAGTTTATTCACGACAGTCAGTTGGTGTTTTTTACCAAGCCCTTGGTTCTCCCGCTCATTGCGCTTTATTTTTTTACATCGGTAAAGGGAAGTTTAACTGCAGTTCATAAACTTATGCTTGCTGCATTTCTGTTCTCGTGGTTTGGCGATATTTTTCTGATGCTCACTCCTGAAACGGCTGCCGATACAACAATCATGGGTATCTCTAAAAACAAGAATTACTTTTTGGGTGGATTAACTTCATTTCTGGTAACACAAATTCTATTTATAACATCGTACAGCAAATCGGTAACTGTTGCATCATCACCAACTCCCTTGAAAAAATTATACTATCTGCCTTTCTTCATTTTCTGGATAATCATGTTAGCTGTTATTTTGCCGCCTTTGCAGTCAAACGAAGAAAAGCAGGCGGCAACTATCCCGGTTATTATTTATTCGGGTGTGCTAGTGAGCATGGCGGCAACTGCATTAAGCCGCTACGGAAAAACAACTGCACAAAGCTTTAGGCTTACCTTTATAGGCGCCTGTATTTTTCTTATTTCAGATTCACTTATTGCCATTAATTTTCTGGCGCTGTCAGAACCAACTTACTATGCAGGGTTCACTATTTTCAGTACCTATGTAATTGCTGAGTACTTGATAGCTGAAGGGATATTAAAGCATAACTAACAATCAGTTTTATGTCGTTTGTTAAAAATTTCTTTTCCGTTTTTCTGGTTTGCTTTACAGTTCATCATTCGTTTGCACAAACCTCCGTTTCAAAAATAGCCTTTGGATCCTGCGGCAGTCAGGATAGCCCTTTGCCCATTTTTGATGTGGTGGTAAAGCACAAACCCGATTTATTCATCTTTCTTGGCGATAACCTTTATGGCGATACCCGAAACATGAGTGACCTGAAAGAGGATTATGCTACGCTTGCCGCAAAACCTACCTTTCAAAATCTAAAAAAAAATGTTCCCATTATTGCCACCTGGGATGACCACGATTATGGCAAAAATGATGCAGGTCGCCATTATCCTTTTAAAGCTGAATCGAAGGAAATATTTCTGGAGTTTTTCAATGAACCAAAGGATTCTGAAAGACGCAAGCACGAGGGCATTTATACTTCCTACATGTATGAAACTAAAGGCAAAAAACTACAAATCATTCTGGTTGACAACCGCACCTTTCGCGATGATCTGAAACCATACACAGGGCAGTTCAGTCGAGACAAACGTTATTTCTATCACCTCGATTATACGCCACATACCGATACCACCAAAACTTTTTTGGGCGAAGAACAATGGAAATGGCTGGAAGGTGAACTAAGCAAACCTGCTGATATGCGTATCATTGGTTCAGGCACACAATTCGGTATTGAATTCAATGGTTACGAAGCCTGGGCCAACATGCCGCACGAGCAAAAACGTTTTCTGAATCTCATAAAAAAGACCAAAGCAAATGGTGTTGTTTTCATCACAGGTGATGTTCATTATGCCGAAATCTCAAAACTTATTGAACCTGATTTGTATCCGATTTACGATGTTACTTCCAGCGGCTTATCATCAACATGGAAGTTCGCATGTCCCAATAAAAACAGGATAGAAGGCCCCATTATGGAAAATCATTTCGGGTTAATCTCGATTGACTGGAACGCAACCGTTCCAAAAATAAAAATGGAAATATGGGATGTGAAAGACGAGCAGAGAATTGAGAAAACAATTGAGTTAAGCGAAATCAGTTTTAAATAAAATAAGGAATGAGTGTAGAAAGTGAATTGAAAGAACGCAGCGCAACAAGCTGCGAATTGTGCGGAAGTACAGATGGTTTAACCGTATTTGCTGTTGCTCCTTCAGACGGAAGTGCAGATAAAAGTACCCTGATTTGCGAAACCTGTTCGGCTCAAATCAATAATCCCGGAACAGAAGACACCAATCACTGGCGCTGCCTGAATGAGAGTATGTGGAGCACTGTTCCTGCTGTGCAGGTTGTGGCATGGCGCATGCTTACTCGCCTTCGCTCGCAAGGCTGGACACAGGATTTATTAGACACAATGTACCTTGATGAAGAAACTCTGAGATGGGCACAGACCGGACAGGATGAAGCTGCTAATAACGATGATAAAGTAAAACACATTGACAGCAATGGTTCAGTGTTACAAAATGGTGATACCGTTGTAATCATTAAAGATTTGGATATTAAAGGTTCGCAGTTTGCTGCCAAGCGCGGCACTTCTGTTCGCAACATAAATCTGGTTTGGGATAATGCCGAGCAGATAGAGGGCCGAGTTAATGGTCAGACGATTGTAATACTTACCAAATATGTAAAGAAAGCGGGTTAAATAAACCCGTGCAGGGATTTTCCTTTCACACCTAAAGCATCTACTCGCTTTTCTATCTCCGGGTTTTTCTCCAGCACAGGAGCGTGATGTGGTTTGATGCGCGAATCAATTATCAGTGAACCTTTACATCCCCAGTGCTTGTGTTCGGTAAACGAATCAACACCGTAAATATCGTGCGATGGATTGCTGCGGGTAAAGGTTACCCAAAGGAAATTGTTTAATGTTTTTGAAGTAAAATCACTATCATCAACAAGAACAATTAATGGGAAGGAGGTTAGAAGTTGGGTGTTAGATAGTAGATGTTTTTCCAGTTTTTCAACTTCTAACTTTGAGTTTCTAACCTCTAAAATAAGTACACCTGGCATTGCAATTCTCGGATGCGAAAAACCTTCAGGTAAAGTAAAATCTGCAGGGAGTGAAGTTCCGAGTTCACGTTTCCTTTCGCCCGCTGCTGCTATCACTACTTTGCTTCCGCTGTTAATATCTGTTCCGCTGTAATCCAATGTATCTATTGTAGTGCGTGTATGAAAATGTAGGTCGCGTGTCCAGTCAACACGTTCCAGTACATGTCTAAAGAAAGGTTGAACATCGTGCGTATCTAAATCAGGATTGTCATTTTTAGCGGCAATAATTAAATACTTAGCCAGCGACATCTGATTGAAACCAAGTATATGATTTGCAATCGTGAGAATCTCCTGCGGCTTACGTTCTTTAAGATAAGGTGTATAACGCTCGCTTCCCAATGCCAATAAAAGAGGATGCACTCCGCTTGCATCTACTGCATGCACATCGTGCAATCCCGGAATGGAAGCGGGAACCATTGCACCAGCTATTTCGTGAATCATATTTCCGAATGCTGTGTCTTCCTGAGGTGGTCTCCCTACAACGGTAAAAGGCCAGATAGCATCTTTGCGGTGATACACTTTGTGAACGCGCATCAAAGGAAAATCGTGTTTCAAACTGTAATAACCCAAATGGTCACCAAACGGACCTTCGGGTTTATTCTCATTCGGATAAACTTCTCCGGTAATTACAAAATCAGCATCAGTTGAAATAACATAGCCATCTATAATAGCATAGCGAAATCTGCGTGCGCCCAAAACACCTGCAAAAGTAAGTTCACTCAAACCTTCGGGAAGCGGCATCACCGCAGCAAAAGAGTGGGAGGGAGGGCCGCCCACAAAAATGCTCACCTTCAAAGGTTGCCCTTTTGCATTTGCTTTAGTTTGATGCACGCCAATACCTCGATGCAATTGGTAGTGCAGGCCAATTTCTTTCTCCTGCACATACTCATTGCCGCTAAGTTGAATGCGATACATACCCAGATTTCCATTCATCACTCCTGGCTTGTCAATGTCTTCAGTAAATACCTGTGGCAATGTTATAAATGCTCCGCCATCTTTTTCCCAGCATTTTATTTGAGGTAAATCGGAGATGTTTGCAGTGAGATGAGGAATACGATATTTCTTTCTTGGCAGCGCATTGAAAGCATGAAAAGGAAGTTCCGCATACTCAAAGGGATTTTTTATAAATGCAGTTGGGTCAGCTTTTAGTGCGACTAGTTTCTTAACTGTTTTCAAGCTGTCACGAAAAATAAAACGGCTGCGCTCTGTTGTGCCAAACAGGTTAGAAACTGCCGGAAATTTGCTGCCTTTTATGTTCTCGAAATATACAGCGGGGCCACCTGCTTCATGCACCCGCAAATGAATTGCCGCCATTTCAAGGCTGGGATCAACCTCTTCTTTTATGCGAACAAGTTGCTTGTTTTTTTCAAGGTCGTTGATGCATTCGCGTAAACTGTTGTATCCCATATTGTCACCCTGAGCGTAGTAGAAGGGCTAATTAATTATCAACTTAGCAAAAGATGGAGACTTGTCTTTTTCCGTAACCCTCAAAAAATAAGTTCCGCTGCTCATTTGTTTGCGTTCTATCATAACCTGATTCTTACCCGAAATGTTTTCACTGCGTAATAATTTTCCGCTCAGGTCAATAATATCAAGCGTTGCGTTGGCAGGTGTTTCATCAAATTTAATAGTTGTTGATTCGTTGAAAGGGTTAGGGAAAAGTTGGAAATTGGTTGATGAAATCTCATTTATACCTATTGTGTATACTTCAGCCTGACCATTTACACTGCAGCCATTAGCATCTGTTACTGATACAGAATAAATCCCTTGTTCAAGACTATCAATATTTTGTGTTGTATCTCCATTGGACCATTGAAATGTAAATGGTTCTGTTCCGCCTTGGATAGTGAGTTCTATGCTTCCAACTCCACCAAAACTAGGAGAAACATGAGGTTGTATTATATAGTCAAGACTTATTTCATCACTCCTAAACGTATCAAACCATGTCTTTCCACCCGACAAAGCATAAAACGCACATTCAAAATGTCCGAAGTTTGCACCTGCACTCATCAGTTCTGCAGATGTAGCACCGTTTTCAATAAATTTATCATAAGCCACAAGTGCATTCATGTAGTATACTTCATCATCTGCTTCGCAGTAAAACATTTTTACGGGCGAAACAGGTGTCCAGTCATATACATCATTATCGCGCAAGGCCGCTCTGAAATAATGATCCTGATTGTTGATGAATGAATCCAATACTTCAGGAATCATAATTTGATTTGGAATGCTGGGCATGGCAGCATTCAATTCGCCCATATCGTGAGTACCATCCAACAGCGGTGGCAGTGTAACATCATAAGGCGACTGAAAAACATCTGCATAGTCAACAAATAAATTGTAAACCGTATTGTATGATTGTAAAATATATGGTAAGTACCCTGGCTGTGAATAAACACTATCATTAACAATTACATCAGCCTGCACACCCGAAACATCGTAGGGGCCAGACATAGGAGCAGAAGCAGTAACGGTAAATTCATCCGAAAAATCAGTTTCAATCAAACGATGTAAAGCCATGGTAGCATGTCCGCCCTGCGAATAGCCTACTAAAAATAATTGTCCGTTTAATGCAAAATCAAGACTATCCTGCGCTTCGCGTGTTGCCCTCAACATATCTAATGATGCAGTAGCTTCTGAAGCAGCATGTATATAAGGATGGATACCGGGACCATCACCAAGTCCCAGATAATCAGGCATAGCAATGGTATAGCCATCTGTTGCTTCGGCCAGTCCGATTACAATTTCGCCTGATAAATAGGAGGGAACACCGTAACGCAATGTTGTTGTTCCATGCTGGTAGCTGATTAAAGGTGTTTTGCAGGGAGTTCCCTGTGGTACTAACAACGCGCCAGTTGCAAAAGTTGGTGTTATTCCGTCATAGCTTACCGTATTGTAAGTTATTTTATAAGCATTTACAGCATACGTTGTAGGGACAACTAATAGCGGTATTCCGTTTGCCGTAAAGGTTGAATCAATTTGCTCTGTTGTAAACGAACGCAAAAAGTCAATCGAAATAATTTGTTGTGCATAACTGCTTAAAGTCAATAGATAAGAAGCAATCAATAATAAAGTGTAATCTTTTTTCATTATGTAAATTGTTGCGCATTATGCGCTTTTGCTGTAAATAATATTTAACTGACCAAAGTTAGCTTTTTTACCTTTGCACAAAAAACTGATAATGACTATTTCTCAAGCCCAGCAAACCGTTGATGAATGGATAAAAACCACAGGAGTGCGTTATTACAACGAGCTTACCAATATGGCTATTCTTACCGAAGAAGTGGGTGAAGTTGCCCGCATAATGGCACGCAAATACGGTGAACAAAGTTTCAAGGAAAGCGACAAAAAGCACGAACTGGGTGAAGAATTGGCAGATGTTTTATTTGTTGTATTGTGTATTGCCAATCAGACAGGAGTTGACTTAACAACAGAACTCAATAAAAATCTTGAAAAGAAAACCAAGCGCGACAGTGAACGTCACAAAAACAATCCGAAGTTAAAATGAAGAATGACCTGAAGAAGTTCTGGGAAGAATACAAGGTTTATATCCAGAATGATATGTTGTGGACTTTAGTAGCAATGGTTGTGATATTTATTCTTGCATTTATTTTCTTCCTGTAATTTTGTCCCTAAATGAAAGAGTTTAATATACCTGCCTTTTACCGCTCTTCCGTAATTGGTGCTATAAAGGAAAATCGCAAAGACAGCGATCCGCGCAAAAAAGATTTTACACCAACTGTTCTTGATTTTGGCCCTGTGCGTTTTTATATTGCTCGCCATTTTGGCTTTTGTTACGGAGTGGAAAATGCGATTGAAATCTCTTACCGTGCTTTGGAAGAAAATCCGGATAAGCGCATTTTCCTTTTAAGTCAAATGATACATAATCCTGATGTGAACAATGATTTACAACAACGCGGGATAAAGTTCATCATGGATACCGAAGGCAAACAATTCATTCCGTGGAGCGAATTGAAAAGTGATGATATTGTCATCATACCTGCTTTTGGTACAACTCTCGAAATTGAGAAAAAGCTGAACGAAATAGGAGTAAATCCCCAAACCTACAACACCACTTGTCCTTTTGTCGAGCGCGTTTGGAAAAAATCCGAAAAACTCGGTCAGGAAAATCATACCATTATTATTCACGGGAAATCGAATCACGAAGAAACTCGGGCTACGTTTTCGCATAGTAATCAGACCGCACCAACATTGGTTGTAAAGAATATTGAAGAAACGAAAATTCTGGGTGACATTATTCTCGGAAAGCTCCCTCTTTCAGAATTTGATAAACATTTCCGCAGCCGTTCGTCCTTGAATTTTAATCCTGAAAAAGATTTGTCAAGAATTGGTGTAGTAAACCAAACCACCATGCTTGCCACCGAAACACAAGAGATTGCTGATTACCTCAAAAATATAATGCTTCAGAAATTTGGTGAAACAGATTTGAAAAATCATTTTGCCGACACCCGTGACACGCTTTGCTATGCCACTAACGATAATCAGCAGGCCACTTACGGTTTATTGGAGCAGGATGCAGATTTAGCAATAGTAGTAGGTGGTTATAATAGCTCCAATACATCACATTTGGTTGAGTTGTGCGAACGTAAATTCCCCACTTATTTTATCAGTTCTGAAAAAGAAATTCTTTCACAAGCTGAGATACGTCACTGCAATTTTCATACACACGAAATAAAAATTTCGCAAAACTTTCTACCCGAAAAAGATAAAGTAAATATTGTCTTAACAAGCGGAGCTTCCTGTCCTGATGCAATTGTAGATGCTGTTTTGAAAAAACTGCTTTCGTATTTTAAGGATGTGAAACAGTTGGAGAAAGTGGTTGAAGAAGCGCTAAGTTAAAATCACATTTTCACAAAGTTTAAAACTTTGGAAAAGTTCTGTCTTGAAAGATTTTCTGCAATTGTAATTTCGCGCTCCATATGCAGATAGTTCCCAAACCCAAATACTACGTCTTTGATTTCGATAGCACGCTCACTGCAGTCGAAGCCTTTGAAGAGCTGGCAGCAATTGCGCTCAAAGGCAATAAAGACAAAGACAAGATTGTAAAAGAAATAGGTCACATAACCGATCTTGGTGTTGACGGCACCATCACATTTACTGAATCTCTTGAGCGAAGAATTCTTTTGCTCCATGCAAAACGTGAACATTTGGATGTTTTGGTTAAGAAACTGAAGAATAAAATTTCTAAATCCATTAAAAGCAACAAGGATTTTTTTCTGAAAAATTCAGAGAATATTTATGTTATTTCCGGTGGCTTCAAAGAGTTCGTTGACCCGATAGTTGCAGCATACAAAATTCCTTCTGAACGGGTGTATGCCAACACATTTACCTTTGATAATGAGGGTAACATCATCGGTTTCGATCGTAACAATCACCTTGCACAACCCAACGGGAAAATTGGTCAGTTGAAGGAACTTAACCTTGACGGTGAGATATATGTAATCGGTGATGGCTACAGTGATTACCAGATGCGCGAAGCCGGTCTGGCACACAAGTTTTTCGCCTATACCGAAAATATAGAGCGAAGCAACATTCTTCATCGTGCCGATCATATCACTCCGAGTTTTGACGAATTTCTTTACGTAAATAAATTGCCCATGAATATTTCGTATCCAAAAAATCGTATCAAAGTTTTGCTTCTTGAAAATGTACATGCCGATGCTCTGGAAATTTTCAAAGAAGAAGGCTATCAGGTAGAAACCCGCAATGGAGCAATGACTGAAGCTGAACTTGCAGAAGCTATCAAGGGTGTTTCTATTCTTGGTATTCGCAGCAAAACGCAGGTTACTAAAGAAGTTTTGAAAAATGCCGACAGGCTATTGGCTATTGGCGCATTCTGCATTGGCACCAACCAGATTGATTTGGATGAAGCACTGAAAAAAGGTGTTGCTGTTTTTAACGCACCTTACAGCAATACCCGCAGCGTGGTGGAGTTAGCCCTTGGTGAAATTATCATGCTGCAACGCGGTATTACTGATAAAAGCAGATTGCTTCATGAAGGCAAATGGGATAAATCAGCCAAAGGCAGTTTTGAAATTCGTGGTAAAAAACTGGGAATAATCGGCTACGGAAACATTGGTTCACAACTTTCTGTACTTGCTGAATCACTGGGAATGCAGGTAATGTATTACGATGTGGTGGAAAAACTTTCGCTTGGCAATGCATATAAATGCGGTTCATTGCGTGAGCTACTCAAAAAAGCTGATATCATTACCCTGCACGTTGATGGCAGCGAAACAAACACCAACCTTATTGCTGAAGAGGAATTTAAAATGATGAAAGAAGGTGTGATTTTCCTCAACCTCAGTCGCGGGCATGTGGTAGATATTAAAGCTTTGGAGAAATACATTAAGAACGGAAAAATAAGAGGAGCAGGAGTGGATGTTTACCCCTATGAGCCCAAAACGAATGATGAAGAATTTAAAACGGAACTGCGCGGCTTACCCAATACCATTCTTACTCCACACGTTGGAGGAAGCACCGAAGAAGCACAGCGCAATATTGCAGCCTATGTTCCCGAGAACATCATTAAATACATTAACACAGGAAATTCTTTCACCAGTGTAAATCTGCCAAATCTTACCTTGCCTGAGTTAAATAAGGCTCATCGTTTGTTGCACCTGCACAAAAATGTGCCGGGTATCATGGCAAAAATCAACAGCATTTTTGCGCGTTACGGAATTAATATTCTTGGTCAGTACCTGAAAACATCAGGAAATATCGGTTACCTGATTACAGATATTGATAAAGAGTATAATGAAGATGTTATCAGTGAGTTCAAGAAAATTGACCACACGATAAGGTTCAGAGTTCTGTATTAGGATTTAGGAAATGACGAGCGCAACGCTGCCATTTTAATAGCAGTCACAGCTGCTTCTACACCTTTATTACCATGTTTTCCTCCGGCACGAGCTTTTGCCTGTTGCATGTTTTCTGGGGTAAGCACACCAAAAATAAACGGGATGTTGTAAGTGGTATTCAGGTCGGTAAGTCCTATTGCAACTGCATTGCAGATAAAATCAAAGTGGCGGGTTTCTCCCTGTATCACACAACCGAGGCAGATAACAGCATCATATTTCTTAGTGTCTGCAAGCCATTTTGCTCCTGCAGTCAGTTCAAAGCTTCCGGGAACATAATGCACTGAAATGTTTCTCTCTTTTGCTCCGTATTTAACAAGTGTGTCAATTGCTCCATCACGCAAAGCATAGGTAATCTCATCGTTCCATTCCGAAACAACAAGGACAAAACGCATTCCTTTTGCAGAAGGAATTTTGCTGCTGTCGTGTTGTGATAAGTTTTTTAGCGCAGAAGCCAAGTGAAGGGCTTATAAAGATGCTTTCGCTCTTGCTTTATACTTTTCAGCAGAGCGACCTTCGTTTGAAGTTGGAAATTCTTTTTCCAGACGCTCATAAAGTTTCACTGCTTTTTCAGTTTCGCCTTTACCTTCAAGTGCCTGTGCGGCTTTCATCAGGTAAACAGGTGAAGTGAATTTGTTGTTGTTCTCGTCAGCAGCTGCTATGTATGCACTGATGGCTTTATCGGTTTCGCCCAATTCCATGTAAGCATCACCTGTTGCACCTTCAGCAATAACACTCAGCACTTCATCATCTGAATCAAATTTGCCTAAGTATTCAATAGCATTTTCGTATTCGCCAAGGTGTAAGTAGCTAACACCTGCATAATAATAAGAAAGGTTGGCAGCATCGGTCATGCTGTAGTCATCAATAATTTGAAGAAAACCGGGGTATTGTCCTTTTCCATCCAAAGCAATGCGGAAAGAATCCTGTTGAAAATACTGCTCGGCACGGAACATCTGAGAAGCCGCTTCGGCTTGTTTAGGGGCAATAATGAATTTTTTATAGCCCACATAACCGCCAATAATTACAATGATGGCAGCCACAACACCCAGAATAATTTTCTGATTGTCCTCAAAAAACTGCTCAGTTTTGTCGTAAGCGCTTTCTACATTGATAATTACTTCTTCGTTTTCCTTTACTTTTGCCATGTTTTTGATAATTGAGGGCGCAAAAATATATTTTTTCCTGAATAAGACACCGAATATTTATGTCTTGGCAAGTAAATATATTTGGCAAGTAAAATGAAATATCTATATTTGCGCCCTCTAAAAAATAAGAAGATGAAAAAAGAATTACACCCAGCTAACTACAGACTTGTTGTATTTAAAGACATGTCGGTTGATTATTCATTCGTTTGCCGCTCTACTGTTGAAACAAAAGAAACAATAGTTCACGAAGACGGTAATGAGTATCCATTAGTGAAATTAGAGATTTCAGACAAATCTCACCCGTTCTATACAGGTAAAATGAAACTGGTTGACACTGCCGGTCGCGTTGATAAATTCCGTAACCGTTACAAAGGTCGTACTGAGTCTGCAAGACCTGAAACAACTACTGAAGGATAGATTAACTTCAATAAAATAAAAAAGCGTCCCGCCTCAGGCGGGACGCTTTTTTTATGTTCCAGCCCTTCGTCCCGATAGCTATCGGGAACGCTCAAGGTGACAGCTAAGCCGCTTCCGTTTTCTCTTCTTCCAGCAGTTGTTTCTGATAAAGTTCGTAGTAAGCGCCTTTTGATTGCATCAGGTCCTGATGCGTTCCGCGCTCAATAATTTCTCCGCCATCCAATACTATAATAGTATCAGCATCTTTAACGGACGAAACGCGGTGGCTGATAATAACCGATGTTTTTCCTTTCATAATCCTGCGCAGGTTGCCCAATATTACTTCTTCGGTTTCGGTATCCACCGCACTCAGGCAATCATCAAAAATAAGGATGCGCGGGTTTTGGATAATGGCGCGGGCAATGGAAACCCGCTGCTTCTGTCCGCCTGAGAGGGTAATACCTCTTTCGCCCAGCATGGTATCAAATTTTGCAGGGAAATCGATGATGTTGTCATATACTGCGGCATCTTTTGCTGCCTGCTCAACGGCTTCTTTCAGGCTGCCCGAAAAACTTTCGGGCTTAATGCCAAAGGCAATGTTGTTAAACACATTGTCGGAGAACAGAAAAACTTCCTGCGGAACATAGCCTGTTTGTTTGCGCAATTGATACAGATTGCTTTCGCGTATGTTTTTGCCGTCAATAAAAATGCTGCCTTGTGTGGTATCGTAAAGGCGGGTAATAAGGGCGGCAATGGTTGACTTACCTGAGCCGGTGCGACCGATTACGGCTAATGACTTTCCGGGCTCTACCTTAAACGATACATTCTTCAACGCCTGTATTCCCGAATCGGGATAAACAAAGCTTACGTTATCAAAAACAATCTCGCCTTTCACCTCCGTGGCTTGCGTGGATGGATTTTCTATTTCGGGCTTCATCAGCATAAATTCATTGATCCTGCGTTGTGAGGCTGCCGCACGTTGGATAATGGAAGTAACCCAGCCCACTGCGGTAAACGGCCAGGTAAGCATGTTGATGTAGATGATAAACTCGGCAATGTTTCCCGAAGTTATTTTTCCGGCAATAACCTGCTTGCCGCCAATGTAAATAGTAAGCAGGGTACTTAATCCAATCAGCAAAAGCATAATGGGGAAAAAGAGCGAGTTGATGCGCACCAGCTCCATGCTCTTGTCTTTATACTCATTGGTTTCCTTAACAAATTCCTGCTCCATTTCTTTTTCGCGGGTGTAGGCTTTAATTACACGGATACCCGAAAAGGTTTCCTGCACAAAGGTGGAAAGCCGCGAAAGCTGAGCCTGCACCTGTTCGCTTTTTTGGTCTATCATGGTGCTTACATAATAGATGGCAATGGAAAGAAAGGGGAGGGGCAGCAGCACAAATAAAGTTAGTTCCACATTTACGCTGAGCATGGCCCAGATGCACAGCACCGCCAGCACCACCAGGTTGATGGAATACATAATGGCAGGACCAACATACATCCGCGCACGGCTTACATCTTCGCTGATGCGGGCCATCAGGTCGCCTGTATTGTTGCGCTTGAAAAAGGCAAGGCTCAGTTTCTGGTACTGCTCATAAATATCATTCTTCATGTCATACTCAATGTGGCGCGACATAACAATAATGGTTTGCCGCATAAAGAACATAAACACGCCTTTGAGCAGGGCAAGCGCCAACACAACCATCCCGAAGATGAGCAGCGTTTTTGCCAGCAAATCATACAGAGGGCTTTGCATTTCAAAGCCTTTGAAGAGTTGGTAAATACTAATGGTTTCGGCCACCACATCAAAGGCATGGCGTATAATCTGTGCCGGAAAAATGGCAAACAGGTTAGAAATGGTTACAAACAGAATGCCCATGCCGAGCAACCATTTATAACGAAGAAAATATTTATTGAGGTAGAAGAGGTGTTTCATCAGGGAAAGGCGGCAAATATACGGGTTTATAAAAAGCAAAAGCCCCTCGCCTTAGGCGCGGGGCTTCTCTTTTTTATGTGGTTAAGCGGAATTATAAATTCCTTTATGTTCCAAGCGCAATTGCAAATTGCGCTTAGCCAGGGATTATTCACTAACTTTCAAAGTCCAGATTATATGGTTCGGTTACTTGTGTAAAAGGTTTAGGCGGATTTTGTAAGTCATAGGGTGTTGTGATTCCTGTTGTTTCAACAGAATTATCAACTTCTGTAAAGCTTATATCATCAAACCAAATTTCACCTGTTCCTACAAGCAATGCACCGAAATTAATAGTTGTTGAATTTGCAGGTACATCCAATACAATTTCATACATCGTCCATTCTGTTGTACCGGTGATTGACCTCTTCTTTTTGCCATCATGCATGTTGTCAAACGCAACAAAAGCAGTATCCACATCAACACGCAGCCAAAGACCTGCCCAATCAGAAACATTTTCTGTTTTCACATAGCCTGTCATTTTAATACGCTTTCCTTTGTAGTTATCTGCTAAGCACGTTTGCATATAGGTGCCGAAGCCATTAATTTTATTTTCATTGGATTTAATTCCCCCTGTATTTTTACCATCTCTGCCGGCACCCGTAACAATTCCCATAGTATAATACTGAGGGTCGCTGCCTGCTTTAAACCAACCGCCTTGATGAGTAACGGGCTTTTCTTCTAAGTCCGTTTTGTTGGTTTTATCGGCAGCTGAGTTGCATGAACTTATTGCAAATGCAAAAGCTAACAGTGTTCCTATGGCTGATAATTGTCTTTTCATAGTTTTGGTTTTAATGTTTAGCAATTATAATAAAAATCCCCTCTTCTTCAAAAAGAAGAGGGGATTTTTATCTTTTTCTTTCATTATTATAACGCCATATCCAGCCGCCTATAATAATAAGATGAAGTAGCGCAAAGTAAACTGCAAAGCACCAGTAGAGCACTTGCACTCCTGTTTCCATTTGCGCTAATTCATCCATTTTTTTTAAATGCCCACCACTTTAATGGTTTGCTCAATACTCATTTCGCCAACTTCCACTTCATTTTTAAAGTAGCGCAGACGGTAGCTCCATTGTTCGGTAGTGCCTTCGGGGGGCGATGGGCTTTTATCAAGGTAGTTGGGCTTGAGGTCAAAATCAATTTTTTCCCATGCCCCGCTGCCTTTTTTGCGGTAAATGTTTATGCCATCGGCTTTCAGTTTTTTCCATTTTATCAAAACCTGTCCGCCTGCTATTTCCAGTGTAAATTCGGGCTTGTAGGTGCTGTAATCTACGCTTGATTCGGGGGCTTCAATTTGCAGGTCTTCGCCTATGGCTTTGCTGTAGTTGGGGTGTGCTTTAAGGGTGGCGGCACGCGAGCGCAGGCGACCTTCAATGTTTGGCACAGCGGGCATCACAGGCGGGGTTGATACATCGGGCGCTACGGGAAATGGCGGCATGGTAAGTCCATCGCCTCCGTAGCGAAGCTGGTTTTTAAGTTTTGTCCAGTCCTGCGAATAGTTGGGCACCGTGTTGTGGCGCGTAATTACATAGGTAGCCCATTCAGCATCTGCCTGTATGGCGGCAATTTCGGTTGCGCTTAGCCCGAACAATGCAGCGTAGGTTGCACTGGTTACCTTGTCGCTGAAATTTTTATACTGCAAAGCGAATTGCAGGTCGTTGTCTTTTACAAAGTCTGCCATGTTTTTTGGTTTTTTTTAAGGGTTAATAATCGGTTTTGTATATAAAGAATTGGTTTTTGCGTTGGGTAGAATCATTTTCCCTTAGGGTAAACAGGCTGCTGAACGGGGCAGGCCCATTTTTCTCCGGGGGACAACGGTTGCGCCTTGAGGGAGAATGATTCTCCCCCAAGGGAAAATGACTGTGCCTTGGGGGAAAACGGTTTTACCACAGGGTAAACCCACTTTGGCTAAGGTGAAACGGTTTTCGCTCATGAGCGAAAATGATTCCACCGCAGGGTGAAATGATTTTACCCGAAGCGAAAATGATTCTGCCTTGAGGTAAAATGCTTTTACCCGAAGCGGAAGACATTCTACCCGAAGCGAAAATGAACGTAAGAAAACGGAAACTAAAGGGCTGTTACTCTCTCTCTCTCTCTCTCTCTCTCTCTCTCTCTCTCTCTCTCTACGCGGGCGAGTGTTTCAGAAGGTTTTATGTGGTTAAAGAGATACATTTTTGTATGTTTTCGCAGGCTAAACTATAAACTTCACCTGACAAAAGCAATAGTTGGGCAAATTTTTTAATAGGAAAAATAGTTTGCCACAGATTCACAGATTTAATGTCTGCTGTTCTATGTTTTTAATCTGTGAATCTGTGGCAAAACCTCCGCGGCTTAGCGGTAAAAAAATAATCAGCTAATCAGCTAATTTACTCATCAGCTAATTACTACATTTGCCCCCGCTTAAAAATCAAAAAAATCATGTCGTTTAAAACAACACCCGTTTCTGCTTCCATTGCCAAAGGCGTATTGGCGCAAATGGCCGAAATGGAACACGAGCAGGTACTGTTTTGCCAGGATAAAGAAACAGGATTGAAAGCCATTATAGCCGTGCATAATACCGTGCTTGGTCCTGCCCTGGGCGGCACCCGCATGTGGAACTATGCAACGGAAGAAGAAGCCCTTAACGATGTGTTGCGCCTTTCGCGCGGAATGACCTTTAAAGCTGCCATCACCGGACTTAAACTCGGTGGCGGAAAAGCCGTGATTATAGGCGATGCCAAAACCCAGAAGAACGAAGCCCTTATGCGCAGGTTCGGCAAGTTTGTTGAAACCCTTGGCGGCAAATACATCACTGCCGAAGATGTGGGCATGGAAACGCAGGACATGGTGTACATCAAAAAAGAAACCGACCATGTTACCGGCCTGCCTGTTGAAATGGGGGGCAACGGAAATCCATCACCCGTTACCGCTTATGGCGTGTACAGGGGCATGAAAGCCGCTGCAAAATTTACTTGGGGTACCGATTCGCTTGCCGGAAAAAAGGTGTTGGTGCAGGGCACCGGCCATGTAGGCGAAACCCTGATTGATTACCTTACCAAAGAAGGAGCAACTGTTTTTGTAAACGATATAAATCCGGAGCGTGTGAAAACCATTGTAGCCAACTACAATGCCATAGCCGTCAGCGGAAACATCTATGCCGAGGAAGTGGACATTTATGCTCCCTGCGCTCTGGGTGCAACGCTCAACAGCGAAACCATTCCGCAACTGCGCTGCGCCATTGTTTGCGGTGCAGCCAACAACCAGTTGCTGGATGAGAAAGTACACGGACAAATGCTCAAAGACCGCGGCATAGTATATGCCCCCGATTTTCTCATCAATGCCGGTGGAATCATTACTGTTTATGCCGAAGTAGCAGGCTACAACATGCAGAAAACAATGGAAGAAACCGCCAGAATTTACGATACCACCTTAAACATATTAAACACCGCAAAAGAGCAAAACATCACCACTGCCCAGGCAGCGTTGAATGCAGCAATGGCGCGAATAGCAGCAGCAAGAAAAAATTAATGTCATGCTGAGCGTAGTCGAAGCACCAAGCATTAAGCCCTTCGACTACGCTCAGGGTGACAACAAAACATTATCAATTATCAATTAAACATTATCAATTAAATAAACACCCCGTTCTTTAAATCATGTTGAGCAGACGACACCTGAGAGTTAAGGTAATGCAAGCCATTTATGCATTCCTTCAAGGCGATAATAACGACCTCGCCAAAGGCGAAAAAGAATTATTAAAAGGCGTCAACAAGATTTACGACCTCTATATTTACATCCTGCTGCTGCTGCCCGAGCTCGTTGATTTCGGCAAAGCACGTATTGACGAGCGCAAGCAAAAGCGCATCCCCAACCCCGAAGATTTAAATCCCAACACCCGGTTTGTTGACAATCCCTTGCTTGCTAAATTGTCTAACAACAATGCCCTGCGCAGAGAAGCCGAAGTGCGCAAACTCTCCTGGGCCGATGAACCCGAGCTGATTAAAAAGATTTACAACAGCATTGTGGATAGCGAAGAATATGCTGCCTACATGAGCAATGAAGACAAGAGTTATGCAGTAGAGCAAAAGTTTGTGCAAAGTGTTTTCAAGAAATACGTTGCCACCGAAGAACGCCTGCATTCACTCTTTGAAGACAAAAGCATTTACTGGGTTGATGATCTGGAATTCATCAACAGCATGGTAGTTAAAACACTGGGAACTATTGGCGAAAATGCAGGCAACGATGCACCGCTGCTTCCTTTGCTTAAAGACGATGAAGACCGCAGATTTATGCTCGACCTTTTCCATAAAACCATTATCCACGAAAAGGAATATGATGACCTGATTAAACCCAAATTACAGAACTGGGAAATGGAACGCGTAGCCTTTATGGATGTGTTGCTGATGAAAATGGCCATCTCCGAATTCCTCAACTTTCCATCCGTGCCCACCAAAGTAAGCATGAACGAATACATTGAAATCTCGAAAGACTACAGCACCCCGCAGAGCAAACTCTTCATCAATGGTATTCTCGACAAGATATTAATTGACTTCAAACGCGAAGATAAAATTCAGAAATCAGGTCGCGGACTAATGGAATAAAACTTTACCACTAAGGACACAAGCACACTTAGAATAATCTTAGTGAACTTGTGTCCTTAGTGGTGAAAAAAGATAGTGGTAAAAAAATGACATTTAAAGAAGAAATTTTACGTAGAAGAACCTTTGCCATCGTCAGTCACCCCGATGCCGGAAAGACCACGCTTACCGAGAAACTGCTTTTATTCGGTGGCGCTATACAGATTGCCGGTGCCGTAAAATCAAACAAGATAAAGAAAACCGCCACCAGCGACTGGATGGAAATTGAGAAGCAGCGCGGAATTTCCGTTGCCACTTCGGTAATGGCATTTGACTACAAAGGCAAAAAGATCAACATCCTTGATACACCCGGTCACCAGGATTTCGCGGAAGATACATTCCGCACACTCACTGCAGTTGACAGCGTTATCGTAGTTATTGATGCTGCAAAAGGAGTAGAGCCGCAAACCATAAAACTGGTGGAAGTTTGCCGCATGCGCAAAACGCCCATCATTGTTTTCATCAATAAATTAGACCGCGAGGGAATAGACCCTTTCGACCTGATGGACGATATTGAGAAGAAGCTGTTCATCAAAGTTCGCCCGCTCAGTTTGCCCATCGGCATGGGACAGGATTTTAAAGGTGTTTATACCATCTGGGAAAAAACGCTGAACCTTTTCAATCCGCACGGCAAACAGAAAGACGAAGAAACCATCCGCATCACCGACATCAATAGTCCTGAATTAGAAAGTCAAATTGGCGAACGAGCTGCCGCAAAGCTGCGCGAAGATTCGGAATTGGTAGAAGGTGTTTATCCTGAGTTTAAAGTCAGCGATTATTTAGCGGGAGATATTTCACCTGTTTTCTTTGGTAGCGCCATCAATAACTTTGGTGTGCGCGAGCTGTTGGATTGCTTTATAGAAATTGCGCCATCACCCGTTGGCAGAACAACCGAAGAACGTGCTGTAGCCCCTGACGAAGAAAAATTCAGCGGATTTATTTTTAAGATACATGCCAACATGGATCCTAACCACCGCAACCGTATTGCTTTTGTGCGCGTGTGTTCGGGTAAGTTTCAAAGAAGTAAAAATTACCTGCATGTAAGATTGGGCAAGCAATTGCGTTTTTCATCGCCCACTTCTTTCATGGCCGATAAAAAAGAAATCATTGACGAAGCATTTCCCGGTGATATTGTCGGCCTGCCCGATAGCGGTAACTTCAAAATTGGTGATACGTTGACAGAAGGAGAGCAATTACACTTTAAAGGTATCCCCAGTTTCTCGCCCGAGCTTTTCCGCTATGTAGAAAACTCAGACCCTATGAAAAGCAAACAGCTTGCAAAAGGCTTGGAACAACTGATGGACGAAGGTGTGGCGCAACTTTTCACCAGCAAATGGAACGGCAGAAAAATTATAGGTACCGTTGGTGCGCTGCAGTTTGAGGTAATTCAATTCCGCTTGCTGCACGAGTATGGTGCATCGTGCCGCTATCAACCCATCAACCTGCACAAAGCCTGTTGGATAAGCAGTGAAGATAAAAATGCGTTGGCTCTTTTTATGGAGCGTAAAGGCGATCACATTAGCGAAGACAAAGACGGCAATCCTGTTTTCCTTGCTGATTCAGCCTGGGGCTTGCAGATGGCAAAGGAGCAATATCCTAAGATTGAATTTAACTTTACGAGTGAGGGAAACTTCGGTAAAAAGTAAAATCAGCGGAGCGTAATTTCAAGGTCTTTAACTACGAACGTATCCTTTTTTGAATTCCAGATATAGAGCTGATAATCGGCTTCTGTATTAAACTCGCGCGGCAAAGGTGCTATAAGTGTTACCTTTTCAAAAGCATTGAGTGTTGTAGAATAATCTCTCAGGTTTACAGCTTTCCATTCTATGCGCGAGCCGTCTTTAGCTTTCAGGTCAATAACCAGCATTGCGTCAGCGCTGGTGTTAATCAGCTTTATGTTTGCCGTTATTTTCATATTCCTGAAACTTGAAAGCGTGTACTTTTCCTGGCGGATATAAAATGATTCAGAATATTCTTTTTCAGGTGTAAATGCTCCGCCATCTTTCAAGATAAATGTATTTGAGTAGCCTCCGCGTGTTAACTGGTGTGTATATTCTTTGTAATCCCAGTCACCTCCCCAAAAGCAGCGGTCGTGCGAGTAAACAGCTTTCTGATTTATCAATACACAAAACACCACCAGAATACCGGTCAGGTATTTAAAGATGTTATTGTTTTTTGCCTGCTGAAAAAACCAGCCAAGCGGAAGCGCAAACAATGCGGCATACTCCGAAAAGTTTCTGCTGCCATAGCCGCAACCAAATGCAACTGCATGCCACGATGCTGAAAGATATACCAGCATCAGGAAAGCAAACATAATCAGGAAACCGTTCTTTGCTTTTGAAAAGAGCATAGCGGCTAATGCAAATACAATGAAAAAATAAATCGGGTTGTAAGGCAATAACCCGTTGTTTGGTGAAAATAATAAACGTGCTAATTGCGGAGATTTCCAGTAGCTGAAGGTCTCATTCTGGTAGGAATAGTAAATCCAGTTTCCGCTCAGATAATTCCAGTAGATAAACTGCGGAAGAAAGGTGAGAAACCCCGCGGCTATGGTGATTGCAATGAATTTAGGCTTTGCAAAAAACTTTACACGTTCCCATGCTTCAGTGAACGAACTACAGTCAATAAAAACTACAGGAATAAGAAACAGCAAATTAAGCGGGCGGATAAGCAGAATAAAAGCAATTGTAAAAGCCCAGCCAATAATGTAAGCGAGTTTAGGATTGTTGTTTTCTGTTATTGTCTTTGTCAGATACAGAAATACAGCAAAGAGAGCGAAGGAGTAGACGTGTGAACCTCCGTTTCCGTAAAGTGTAAAGAAGTAAATATTGGTTCCAAGGAACATGGCCGCTGTTATAAAACCAGAGAGCCAGGTATCAAAATAAAAGCGCAGGAAGAAGAAAAGAAACACCAATGCTATGCTGCCATAAAAGGCGGCAGCCATATCGGGTACTTTCTGATACAAGCCTGAAAAGCCTTTGTAATTGGATGGTTGCCCTTGTTCAATCAAATGTGCTGTCAGAAAAAATGGCGATTGCAGAATGGCTACTCCGCAGGTGTATTTTGTAAATAGCTTGTTGTTTGTTTTGTCAATATCAAATCCATCACCGCACAAACTGTCAATTTTTGCAGGCATTTTTTCTGCGTCAAAATCATAAATGAATAAAGCAGGTAGATAAACATAGTAACCCGCAGGGTCGGCCCACAGGTTACTTCGCCATGTAAACTCAGGATTGTATTTGTGGCGGTCGGTAACTAGCCACAACAAGCCTGCAAAAATTAAAATAAAGAATGCGACTTTTTTTAAAACAATCATTGAGGGCTGTGTTGTTATGGCTGTTCGCATTTGATACGAAAGCCCTCAAAGATTGGGAAAATTAACGGATAAATAAACCGGAAATTTACTCCTGCTTTTTCTCCTGAATTTTCTCCAGCAGTTTGCGCTTAAACTGTTCTTCTGCTTTGTAGAATTGCGCCACTTTTTTTATCGGCAACACCGATTTAAACTGCGCCACATATTTTTTGTGGATGTCTAATTCCTTCTGGCGGCTTGCCATTTCATCGTTAATCAGTTTTTCAATATCGGCATCAGTCATAACATCAAAAGTCTCCTTTGCATTTTCACGTGAGAGTTTTCGTTCTTTGCGCAACGTCTCAATCTCATTGTTCATTTGGTTATAAACGGGCCAGAACTTCTGCGCTTCTTCAGGAGTTAAATCCATCTGTTGCGTAATGAAACCGATTTTCATCGCCTCTACCTTTTCTTTTTTCTGTTCGTGTTTTGGTCCTGGTTGTGCAATTGAAATAGCGATAAAACCAAGTGCAGCAAAGAAGGTGAGCATAGCAGTTTTCATAGTATTCATGTGTTTATTTATAGTTCGTTTATTAAATCCAGATCAATATCGTTTTCAACTAAGTAATCAATAATTAATTCGTCTGAAATTTCTTCTTCATTCAGCATTTCGGTTTCATCCAGTGTTTCAATTTCAATAGCATCTATCAACACTTCTTCGTCTATGCTTTCAATCTTTTCGGTTGATACTACTTCTGCAATATCATTTTGTGTCAGAGGTTTTCCTTCTTTTATAAATTTAAATCCAATAACACAGATTGCTGTGATCAAAGCGGCAGCAATGGCATAGCGCGGTTGCAGTAATCTTCTTACTACACCTTGCTTTTTTAACGGTGTAATGCTAGGTTGTTGGTATTTAATCTTCTCGTTTAGCCTGCGGTTGAAATCTTCAAAATAACCATCAGGCTCTTTGAAATCTATGGGCGATTGTTTGAGTTTGGAAAGCAGGGGACTTTCGTACTTCAGCTTGCCATCATCAAATTCTATATTCTTGTTTTCTGTGCTCATTTGCAACTATGATTCATTTGGTTTAAAAAGGTTTAACCGTTGGTAATAAAATGTTCAATTTTTTTTACGGCATGGTGGTAGGATGCTTTCAGCGCACCCACCGAAGTTTCAAGAACTACACTCATCTCTTCGTATTTCATGGCGTCAAAGTATTTCATGTTAAATACAAGGCGCTGTTTCTCGGGAAGCGTTAAAATTGCTTTTTGCAGCTTACGCTGAATTTCTTCGCCTGTGTAATTCTTTTCGCTGTCAATTTTTTCGTGCAGGCTGTATTCCACTTCGTTGATGGAAATGGTGTTGCTGTTCTTTTTCTTTGCAAGAAAAGTCAGGCATTCATTGGTAGCAATGCGATAGAGCCAGGTGTAAAGCTGTGCGTCTTCACGAAAATTATCAAGGCTTTTCCAGACTTTTATGAATGTATTTTGAAGAATATCATCCGTATCATCATGGTCAATAACCATTTTGCGGATGTGCCAGTAAAGCCTTTTCTGGTATTTGCTGAGGATTGAATTAAATGCGCTGCTGCGTGTTGTCTCGTTGCGAAACTGTTCGAGTAAATTTTTATCTTCTGTTTCCATGAGGTTTCAATTTATGTTGAAGGAAACAAAAGTGTCAACTCAGAACTGCATACAAACGAATACGGATTAATTCCCTTTTCTTGAGATTACTTTTTCAGCCGCCTGCACTATGTTGGGAGTATCGAGTCCGTATTTTTTAAGCAATTGTTCCGGAGTTCCGCTTTCGCCAAAACTATCGTTCACCGCTACCATTTCAATGGGAGCCGGAAAATGCTGCGCCAGAACCTGAGCGATGCTATCGCCAAGTCCTCCGTTCATCTGATGTTCTTCTGCTGTTACCACACTTTTTGTTTTCCTGACAGATGCTATGACAGCCTCCACATCTAAAGGTTTAATTGTGTGTATGTTTATTATTTCTGCGCTGATACCTTTTTCGTCCAAGATCTTTTTTGCTTCCAGCGCTTTCCAAACCAGGTGGCCTGTTGCGAAGATGGTTACATCTGTTCCGTCAAAGAATTTTAAAGCTTTGCCAAACACAAACGGGTATTGTCCGCCTGTGAAGTTGGGAACTTTAGGTCTGCCGAAACGCAGGTAAACAGGTCCGTGAATATCGGCAATGGCAATCGTTGCTTCTTTGGTCTGATTATAATCACAAGGGTTGATAACACTCATTCCCGGAAGCATTTTCATCATGCCGATGTCTTCCAGTATCTGGTGGGTTGCTCCGTCTTCGCCCAAGGTAAGACCTGCGTGTGATGCACATATTTTTACATTTTTATCTGAGTAAGCAACAGACTGACGTATCTGGTCATAAACCCTTCCGGTAGAAAAGTTGGCGAAGGTTCCGGTAAACGGAATTTTGCCGCCAATGGTTAGTCCCGCTGCAATGCCAATCATGTTGGCTTCTGCAATTCCCACCTGGAAAAAACGGTCGGGAAATTCTTTTTTGAAGGCATCCATTTTCAGGGAGCCGGTAAGGTCGGCACAAAGCGCAACAACGTTTTTGTTTTTCTTTCCGAGTTCATGCAAACCCGCACCAAATCCGCTGCGTGTGTCTTTGTCCTCGGATACTTTTTCAATGCTCATAGGTAGCGTTTTTTCCATGTTAGTAGAGTTTTACCACTTCCGAACTGCCGGAAGTGATTGTAAATGATTTTTCAAGTGTGTATTCTGATTCTTTTGAATTCTTCGGGCGGAAAACAGCGCGGTATTTGCCGGGTTGCAACACCAGGTTTTCCTGTATGTTCTCAATTTTAAGATTGTAAACCAAGGTTAGTTTGTTGTTGTCTTCGAGATAAACTCCTCCGTAACCGGCAGTGTTCTTAAGTATGTTGGCTCTTCCCGGTTGAGGAATTGAAACGGTTGTGGTTTTACTTTGTGATATATCCACATTGTTGACATAGGTGCGTGGCAGTGAAAGGATTTCCAAGTCATATTTCCCGATAATGTACTTCTCTTTCTGGTTGAATTCCTGAATATTTAATGTCTGCATTTCGCCTTGTTTGCGAACAATACATTGCAGGGATTTATACTCGCTGGCTCCTCCTGTTTTTAATTCCAGATCACCTTGCGGTGCATCAATGGCAATGATGGTGTGTTTTCCCGGAGTGAGTTTAATGCTGTCTTTCATTACTTCGGGAATGGTATGCACCACAATTTTGTAAGTAGGCAAGGGGTCAATAATCAGCGTATCAGGGTTGCCGCGGTTGTTGATGGTGTGGATGAAATTGTATTTCATTTTTCCCGAAAAACTATCGTAGAAGGTCATGTTTACGTTGGTTTCTGTTGGCTTGCTGTAAATATCAAGCAGGTTCACTTGTGCGGTGGTATTGTTCAGTGCTTGAGAAATAACAACGTTTAGCACAGTTTTAAATGTTTTCTCGTTGCTGGCATCGTAGTAGTTTCCTACACAGTCAAACTGTTTCATGATGTCCTGATCTAATCCTACGCCAATTACAAAAGGCTTCAGAATAATTCCGTTTTTCTGTAAGGCAGCCGAAACAGCGCAAGGGTCGCCATCGCATTCTTCAATACCATCGGTGATGAGGATAATAATATTGCGGCAGTCATCGCATTTCGGAAAATCATTACCTGTTTGTTCCAGAGAGTAGGCGATAGGGGTTGTGCCTTTTGGTTGAATGGTGTTTATCTTATTCTTTATTGCCGTGATGTTGTTTTTGTAGAATGGCACTTCCAGTTTGGTGTCTTTGCAATCGCGTTGGGTGCTGCTTACATACTGGCTCTGGTGGCCGTAGCAACGCAAGGCAAGTTCAAGGTTCGGAACGGTTTGTAAACTGTCCAACAATTCATTCATCATCTTTTTCGCCACATCAATCTTCATCCCGCTTTGCCATTGTCCGAACATGCTTTGCGAGCCGTCAAATACAAAGAGTATGCGGGTTAGAGGCTGGGGTTTTTTCTGGGCTTCCTGTGCAGAGGTTGAGTTGAAGCAAAGCAAAGCAATCGCTGTGAAAGCGAATGTTTTTAAAATGTGCTTTATTAAACTTTGCATATATAATTGCCCTTCGACTATCCTTCGACTACGCTCAGGACAGGCTGGGTGACATTTTGTTTAGTAATCGCTTTGTGTTTCTGCCAACTGTGCCAGTGCTTTTTCTAATTGAGCATCGTTAGGTGCTACTCCATGCCATTCGTGGCTGCCCATCATAAAGTCAACTCCGGCTCCCATTTCGGTTTTCATTAAAATCATAACGGGTTTTCCTTTGCCGGTTAGTGTTTTGGCTTTGTTCAATCCGTTTACTACTTCCTGCATGTCGTTTCCGTTCATGTGCATTACTTCCCAACCAAAAGCCTGCCATTTTGCTTCAAGGCTGCCCATGTTCAGCACCTGGTCGGTGTCGCCATCTATCTGTCTTCCGTTAACGTCAATTGTAGCGATAATATTGTCGACCTTGTTGGCAGCAGCGTACATGGCTGCTTCCCAAATTTGTCCTTCCTGCATTTCGCCATCGCCATGCAGCGTATAAACCAATGATTTATCGTTATTCAGTTTTTTGGTCAATGCTGCACCTATTGCAACCGAAAGTCCCTGACCCAATGAACCCGAAGCTACGCGCACACCGGGTAAGCCTTCGTGCGTTGTAGGATGCCCCTGCAAACGGGTATTTAATTTACGGAACGTTGCTAGTTCGCTTACCGGAAAATATCCGTAACGTGCCAACACGCTATACCAAACCGGAGAGATATGTCCGTTGGAAAGAAAGAAAAGGTCTTCGCCAATACCATCCATGGTAAAGTTTTTTGCATCGGGCTTCATTACTTCATGGTAAAGCGCAACAAAGAAATCGGTGCAGCCGAGTGAGCCTCCGGGGTGGCCTGAGTTTACGGCATGAACCATGCGCACAATGTCGCGTCTGGTTTGGGAAGCAATGCTTTTTAGTTCGTCAATGTTTGGCATAAGATGGGAGAGGATTTATTGAGGTTTCAAAAGTAGTTTAAATGGCAGGTGAGAATTGGTGTGTTAATAATTTTTGAAAAGATACTTGGATGATGGAACGCTGATTTTTATGATTATTAAGATTTATTAAGATAAAATCAGCGTTCTATCGCTTGCTACCTTTTTCATATATCTTTGCGCGCTTTTTTGATGGGAAGCAGAATTATTTAAAATCTGCGAAAACCATAAAAATCATAATAATCAGCGTTCTATAACTATGGGATTACAATGCGGAATAGTGGGTTTGCCAAACGTGGGTAAATCAACCTTGTTTAACTGTTTATCAAATGCCAAGGCGCAGGCGGCTAATTTTCCGTTCTGCACCATTGAGCCTAACGTGGGTGTTATTACCGTGCCCGATGAAAGGCTTAATAAACTGAGTGAGTTTGTAAAGCCTGAGCGTGTAGTACCCACTGTTATTGAGATTGTGGACATTGCTGGTCTGGTAAAAGGTGCCAGCAAAGGCGAGGGGCTTGGAAATAAATTTCTTGCCAACATACGCGATACCAACGCTATTATTCACGTATTGCGTTGCTTTGAAGATCCTAACGTGGTGCACGTTGACGGCTCGGTAAATCCTATCCGCGACAAAGAAACCATTGACTTTGAGTTGCAACTGAAAGACTTGGAATCGGTGGAAAAGAAGATGCAGAAGCTGGAGCGTTCTGCAAAAACGGGTGATAAAGATGCCAAGAAAGAATACGAGTTACTGGCCATTTTCAAGAACCACTTAGAACAAGGTAAATCAGCACGCAGTGCACCTGTTGAGGGCAAAGACCGCTCTGTGATTGACGACATTCATTTGCTTACCGACAAGCCGGTGCTTTATGTTTGTAACGTAGACGAAGCTTCGGTGGTAAACGGAAATAAATATTCTGAATTAGTAAAAGAAGCAGTGAAGAACGAAGGTGCCGAAGTGCTCCTGATTTCTGCTGCTATTGAATCAGAAATTGCTTCCATGGATAGCCCTGATGACCGAAAGGACTTTCTTGCCGACTTAGGTTTGAGCGAACCCGGAGTAAATAAACTGATTAAAGCGGCTTACCGCTTGCTTAACCTGAGCACTTACTTTACAGCAGGGGTAAAAGAAGTGCGCGCCTGGACTATTACTAAAGGCATGACTGCCCCTCAGGCTGCCGGTGTTATCCACAGCGATTTTGAAAAAGGGTTTATCCGTGCCGAGACTATTAAATACAACGATTTTGTAACCTTTGGCTCAGAGGCCGCTGCCCGCGAAAACGGAAAACTTACCATTGAAGGTAAGGAGTATGTAGTAGGGGATGGAGATGTGATGCACTTTAGGTTTAATGTGTAAATAATACACGTTAACCACTAATCATCATCGCCCCCGTCAGGTACGCTGCTATAACCCTCCGGCTTGTCTTCGTAATAAAAGATGTAGATAGAAGCCACCTTGCGTTTGAAATCAATTTTCTTCAGGCGGGTGCGGGTAATGTTTAGTCCGGTAAGGTTATTCAGGTCTGCAATCAGCTTGTCTTTGTTTTCGGGCTTTATTAATTCCAGATTTTCATAAATAACTAAGCGTTGGGTTTCGTGGCGCAGCAGCCATAGTTTTTCAAGTCCGTAGGTAATACCCAGAATGGCTGTATTGGTAAACAGTAATTCGGCCCAACTTATTTTTTTATTTGCCAGCGCATTGATAACAGCCAGACCTATAACAATAAACAGGTAGCTCATTTCTTTAATAGGCAGTGCTTCGGTGCGGTAACGCAAAATGCTGAATACCGCAAACAGCCCGAATGCAAAACCAAGTTGCAGTTTTACACTGCTCAGCAAAAAGCTGATGAAGAAAATAAGAATGTTAAGAATGATATACGTGAACAGGTAGTCTTTGCGTTTTTGTACCGGATAGTAGATCAGCCGCACAATAATAATCATGAACACAAAGTTGAACACAAAGCGAAAAATAAGTTCGCTGAAATCTTCAACGTTAAGCAGTTTAGCCCCGAATAATTCCATGATTAAATTAGTTAGTTACTGTTGCACTATCGCCTTTTAGTTTTGCCTCAAATTCGCGAATTAATTCTTCCTCGCTTTTGCCAAGGTTAGCAATAGAGTATTTGGCGTCTTCAGCCAGTTTGTGTTCAGGGAAATCGCGGATAAATTTCTCGTAACACCATTTTGCTTTTTCGGTGTTTTGTAATTGTGTCTCGTAAATAAAACCCTGCATAAACAAGCTGTAAGGCGCTTTCTCTGCTTTCGGAAATTTCTGATAATACTGCTCAAAATATTTGATGGCCACATTGCTTTGCATAGCGCCCATACTTACTTCTCCGGCTTTAAAGAGATAATCCTCTGCTTTTTCATCCTCAGGATATTGTTTCACAAAGTCGGCATAGAGCGCAATCATGTCTTTGGCTTTTGAAAAATCAACTTTCATGGTGCTGTCGCCATACAATTCCTTTTCTTTTGCAGCAATGGCCTGTTCCAGTTTTTGTTGTTCGCTGGTGCAGGAGGCTAAAGTAAGTAGCAGGCAGTAGGCAGTGAGCAGTAGGTAGCGTTTCATAATTAAGTATTTTATCAACGAATAACGAATTGGGTGCGAATATACGAATGTGAAATGCTGTCATTCGCATATTCGTAAAGGATCAGCTATTCGTTGATGGGGTTTCTATCTTTTCGGAAATTTCATCTTATAGTTCACATCCACAATCCCTTTTGAAATATCATTCAGCTTGCCTTTGAGCAAACGTTTTTTCAATGGACTTAAATGGTCGGTAAAGAGTATGCCTTCCAGGTGGTCGTATTCATGTTGAATAACGCGGGCAATAACGCCATCAAATTTTTCTTCGTGCAGTTCAAAGTTCTCGTCTTCATACTCCAGAATTAATTCGGGCTTGCGTTCCACATCTTCGCGTATGCCGGGAATACTGAGGCAGCCTTCGTTAAAATCCCATTCCTCGCCTTCTTCTTCCAGTATCTGCGGATTAATAAATGTTCGTTTCCAGCCTTCCAGTTCGGGATACTCATCAGCAAAAGGCGAAGCATCAATTACAAACAGCCGTATTGATTTGCCGATTTGCGGGGCTGCCAATCCTACACCTTTGCTGGAATACATGGTTTCATACATATCGGCAATCAGTTTTTCAAGTCCGGGATAATCGGGGTCTATTTCTTCGGCTACTTTTTTCAGAACGGGGTCACCGTAGGCTACTATGGGAAGAATCATTTTTTAATTTTAAGAGTGCAAAGATAGAGATTGTGTTTATCAACGAATAACGAAATTCCTCATTCGTATATTCGCAAAGGATTAGCTATTCGATGATGAGCTTAATCGCTCCATATAACTTTGCAGAATAATAGTTGCGCTGATGGTATCTACCAGCTCTTTGTTCTGGCGCGCCTTTTTTCCCAGTCCGCCATCAATCATGGTTTGAAAAGCCATTTTAGAAGTAAAGCGTTCGTCTTCGCGTTCAATTTTAAGGTTAGGGAAATGTTTTTGCAGTTGCTTAATAAACAGTTCGGTGCCTGCCGCTGCCTGTGCAGGCTCATTATTCATGCGTTTGGGCTCGCCAACAACAATGCATTCCACTTCTTCTCTGGCAATGTATTTTTTCAGAAATTCAATGGCTTCGTGCGTTGCAACAGTTGCCAGTCCGGTGGCTATAATTTTTGAAGTATCGGTAACGGCAATGCCCGTGCGCTTTGTTCCGAAATCTATTGCCAGTATTCTACCCATTTACAGCCACTTTTTCTTTTTGAAATAAAACATCATGGCAACAAAAATCACAATGCAAATTCCCCAGAAAGCAGGGTAGGCGTATTGCCATTGCAGTTCGGGAAAATATTTAAAATTCATGCCGTAAACACCGGCCAGAAAGGTGAGCGGAATAAAAATGGTAGAAATAATAGTCAGCACTTTCATCACCACATTCATGCGGTAGCTGATGCTTGACAAGTGCAGATCCATAAGACTTGAAACCAGATCGCGGTAGGTTTCAATAGACTGAATAACGTGAATAGTATGGTCGTAAATATCGCTCAGGTATTTCAGGTTGTTATCCAGAATAATCTCTGATTCGGTTTTGCTCAGTTTAGATAATGCTTCGCGTAATGGAAAAACTGATTTGCGAAGGTGAATAAGGTTTTTCTTCACGTTAAGAATTTCGCGCAGGTTGTCTTCTTCATTTTCGCCCATGGTGCGGGCTTCCATTTCTTCCATCTGGTCGGCAATGTTTTCAAGCACCACAAAGTAGTTGTCAACCACCACATCAATCAATCTGAAAAAAAGAAAATCGGAACTTTTGTTGCGCACCTGTGCCGTAGGGTCGAGCAGGCGTTTGCGCACAGGGTCAAAGAAATCGCCCGGCTGTTCCTGAAACGAAATAACATAGTTTTTACCCAGTACCACAGCCACCTGTTCAAATTCAATTTTGCCTTCTTCGGTAACTGAAATCATTTTAAGGGTAATGAACAGGTGCTTATCAAACTCTTCGTATTTAGGAATGTGTTCGGTTTGCAGAATATCTTCCAGCAGCAGGTTGTGCAGCCCGAAGTGCTTGCCCACTTTTTCCAGTAAATTCAAATCATACAGGCTGTTGATATTAATCCAATGGAATTTATCTTCGGTTATTTCTTTGGCAAGGTTGTTTACATCCACCGCATGATTCTCGTTGTAATAGCCCGATGTGTAACTGATGTTGCTGATGAGCACCTGTTCTATTCCGGGCTTGTCGCCAACAGGAACCAGCGTTCCGAAGGGAAGGCTGTCGCGTTTTTTACGTCTGCTGTTTTTGCCCATTTTTAGTTTTTAAAAACAGTGGTGCGGTAGTGAAAGGGAAACTCAATGCCCTCTGCATCAAAGCGCTTTTTAATGGTCAGCAGCAGGTCGCACTTCATCTGAAAACCTTTAATGGCATCGTCTGCCCAGGCTCCTGCACGCAGCACCACAGCCGTTTCGGTTAAGTTTAAAACGTTAACCTCTACTTTAGGTCTGGCCGTGTTTTCCTGCTCAACCGTGCGCTGGTCAACACAGAAAGGATGCTTTGCACATTCGTCCTGCATAATGGCAATCGCTTTGTCCACATCGCTTTCATAGCTAATGCCTACTTCAATATACATACACACATGTTCGTCTACAAGGCTTGAATTAAGCACCGTTTGCTCGCTGATTACGGCATTGGGTATAACCAGTCTGCGGTTTTCAAAACTGCGGATAACGGTGTGGCGCAGGGTAATGTCTTCCACAATGCCGCTGTCGAAACTGCCTACTTTAATAATATCGTTTACACGGAAGGGGCGAAAAATAACAATGAAAATACCGCTGATGATATTGCTGAAAGCCTGCTGCGATGCAAAACCCACAATGGCAGCAATAATACCGGCACCGGCAAATAAAGTAAGCCCCAGTGTGCGCAGGGCGGGTATGCTGTAGGCTACCAGTATTCCCGCAAGGGTAAAAATAAGAAGGTCAACCATGTTGCGGAAAAAGCGGTAGCGCGTAGGGTCAACATTCAGGTGCTCTGAGCTCTGGTCAAAAAAACGTTTCAGCAGCCTGCGGATAATACGCGAGGCAACAATGGCAACAATAATGACTATTGCTGCGCTGAAAAATGATTTATGGTCGGTAATAAATTCCATAGAGGCCCCAAACCTACGAAGAAAGTCAATGGGTTTGATTACGGAAGTGTATTCCTGATTAGTGCGGAAGGTGTTTTACCTGCAATATTGCCTTACTGCTTCAACAGCATCGCGGTGGCCTGCTTTTTTTGCCTTGTTCAAATCAATGCATCCGCTCTCTTTCTGCTTTAGCTGCACTTTAGAAAGACCTCTGTTATACCAGGCCACTGTATTTTCGGGGTCAAGTTCAATTACTTTGCTAAGGTCGGCCACCGCGCCTCTGTGGTTTTGAAGATTAGCTTTTGTAAGCCCCCGGTTAAACCAGGCATCAATGTACTTAGGGTCTATTTCTATTGCTGTGCTGAAATCTGCTATTGCTCCTTTTAAATCCTGAAGACTGATTTTTAAAAGTCCTCTGTTGGTATAGCGCACCGCGTGGGTGGGGTCAAGTTCAATTGCTTTGTTAAAGTCTTCCATAGCTCCCTTATAGTCGAGTATATTCTTTTTTGAGGTTCCCCGGTTATTGTAGGCCACTTCATCTTCGGGGTCCAGCGCAATGGCTTTGCTGAAATCTGCTATTGCTTCCCTATAATCCTGCAGCACATGCTTTGCCGAGCCCCGGCCCGACCAGAATTTTGCCTGTTCAGGGTCAATTTCAATTGCTGTGTTGTAGTCTGCAATGGCCCCTGCAGGGTTATTCAGTTCGGCTTTTGAAGCTCCGCGGTTGTAATAGGTTTTTGCCTGCCCTGAATTCAGTTCAATGCTTTTATCGTAATCGGCAATGGCTGCTTTGTAATCGTGCAGCATGTGACGGGCAATTCCGCGGTTGTTATAGGCCTCGGCATTCAAAGGGTCAAATTCAATTACCTTGTTGTAGTTGGCTATGGCACCTCTGTAATCCTTCAGGCTATCTTTGGTAACCGCTCTTTTAAAATACTCCTCTGCCGTTTGGCCTATGGTTAAGGTAGCCGTAAGTTGTGCAATAAGTAAAACAATCAGGGTTTTCATGTTACCTCAAGAGGTGTATCAATAATAATACTGCAATGGTAGCTTGCAATTTGTTATTGAAATATGATTTTGCTCATTTATAAGCACATCGTATTCTTAAAGTCGCGACTTTTAAGTTAGAAGTCACGACTTCTAACTTAAAAGTCATGACTTCTTACCTGGAAGTCATAAAAACTAAACCAGTAGTCATGACTACTAACCTTCCGGTCATGACTACTAACTTAGTAGTCACGACTTCTAAACCTCCGGTCATGACTTTATAGCTTCTGCACCCCTGCTAAAACCGAGAAGTCATGACTTCTAACCTTAAAGTCATGACTTCTAACCTTAAAGTCATGACTACTGGTTTGGTAGTCACGACTACAGGTTTTGTAGTCATGACTACTTGTTTAGTACACGTGACTTCTTACTCTGTTTTTATATGTTTTTGATAAGTACAGCTACTGCCTAAGTATGCCTAATAAACTAATCTGTTCACAATTTCTTAACATAGAGTTAAACTGTTCGTAATTTTTGAGCCGTTTGTATACTCCATTTTTGCCGCGTTTTTAAAAATACTTAACCATTACATAACATTAAACTTACAATGAATAAACAATTGCTTTACATTTTGGTAATGTTCTTTGCTGCACAGAATGCATTTGGCTTTTCACCGGCAGACAGCACAAAAAAGGAGGAGCCCAAGAAGCATTGGTATGAAAGTATCAATATCCGTGGGTATATGCAGGTGCGCTACAACAGGCTTTTGGAAACCAATCCTGATTTGAAATGTGAGCAGTGCGATAAATCATGGGGCGATGGCGGAGGTTTTTTCTTCAGACGCTTACGGATTATCTTCTTCGGTCAAATTCATAAACAGGTGTATTTTTATTTTCAACCTGACTTTGGCAGTTCTGCCAGTTCAACCGGGTTGCACTTCGGGCAGGTAAGAGATGCTTATTTTGATATAGGAATTGATAAAAAAAATCAGTTTCGCTTTCGTATAGGACAGAGTAAGGTTCCTTTTGGTTTTGAGAATTTACAGTCGAGCCAAAACCGCTTGCCCCTGGACCGAAATGATGCATTGAACAGTGCTCTTTCTAACGAGCGAGATTTAGGTATTTTCTTTTACTGGGCTCCCGAAAAAATACGTGAACGTTTTTCTATGCTGGTGCGCGATGGCTATAAAGGCTCAGGTGATTATGGCGTTTTTGGAATTGGAATATACAACGGACAAACAGCAAACAAGCTGGAACTGAACAAAGAACCACATTTAGTGGCACGTTTAACCTATCCTTTCCAAATCGGCAATCAGATTATTGAGCCTTCAATTCAGGGATATTTTGGTAAATATGTAATGCCTTCTGATTTATTGTCAACGGGTGTAAAAACCAATAACAGTCTAAATTATCTTGACCAACGTGCAGCAGTAAGTTTTGTACTTTACCCTCGTCCTTTCGGTATTCAGGCAGAGTATAACATTGGTCAGGGACCGGAGTTTAATAATGCCACCGATTCTATTGATACAAAAAGCCTCACCGGTGGATATATAACATTGAACTATATGGCAAAAATTGGGAAGCACTTTATTTATCCTTTTGTAAGAGCGCAGTATTATGACGGAGGAAAAAAACATGAAAAAGATGCTCGCAGCTATACTGTTCATGAGTATGAAGTAGGCGTAGAGTGGCAGCCATTTAAGAACTTTGAATTTGTTGCTATGTACACTATGTCTGACCGCAGATTTGAGGATTTTTCTAAACAGAATAATAAACAAAGCGGTAACTTGCTAAGGCTTCAGGCTCAGGTAAATTTCTAAAGAATTAACATTGCCGTAACATGGGCAATAACTATTATATCTTCATTTGCACCGAAATTAAACATCACTAAAACAATGGCAAATCTTCTTCAATTCTTTATCCCTCAAGACAAAAAATTCTTCCCTCTTTTTGAAAAAGCAACCGACAACCTTTTGGTAATTTCAAAGGTACTGGTTGATATGGTTGGCACATCCAATATTGAAAAGAGAAAAGAGCTTATACGTGAAATTGAAAAGCTGGAACATGTTGGCGATGCTGTAACGCACGAAATCTTTCACGAGCTCAGCGCCAATTTTATTACCCCTTTTGATCGAGAGGATATTCATGCTCTGGTAACTTCTATTGACGATGTGGTTGATTTTATCCACGGTTCGGCAAAGCGTATTGAATTGTATGGCGTTACCGAAATGCCAACAGCTTTTATAAAATTATCAGAACTTATCCTTCAAGGATCTGAGCAATTACAGATTGCTGTATCGGGATTAAAAGACATCAAAAAATCAGGAAAAATCCGCGAAGCTTGTGTTAAAATCAACAGCATTGAAAATCATGCTGACGATATCTTTGACATGACCATTGCCCGCCTGTTTGAAGAAGAAACCAATGCCATCACCATTATCAAACACAAAGAAATTTTGTATGCTTTGGAAGAAGCTACCGATAAGTGCGAAGATGCAGCCAACGCCATTGAAAGCATTCTGATTAAATACTCTTAAGAATTACACATGACTATTCTTCTCATTGTCATATTTCTTGCCCTTGCATTTGACTATATCAATGGTTTTCACGATGCGGCAAATTCAATAGCCACCGTTGTATCTACCAAAGTGCTGTCGCCATTTCAGGCAGTTGCATGGGCGGCATTTTTTAATGCTATTGTATTGTTTTTGTGCCAGCATAGTTTACTGGGTTTCGAGTTTAAAGTAGCCGATACGGTTGCAAAAATCGTAAAGACTGATGCTATTACCATGACGGTAATTCTTTCCGGATTGATTGCTGCTATTACCTGGAACCTGCTTACCTGGTGGTTTGGCATACCTTCCAGCTCTTCACACACATTGATGGGTGGATTTGCCGGAGCTGCTATTGCTAAAGCAGGTTTTGGTGTACTTGCAGACATGGCAAAGATTTACACCACGCTTGCTTTTATTTTTCTTGCTCCCATCATAGGAATGATTTTGGCCTATTTTATTACAGCACTTATCATGAACTTATTCCGCAAAAGCAGTCATGCAAAATCGGATAAGTGGTTCAAGCGTTTGCAATTGGTTTCGTCCGCAGCATTCAGTTTGGGGCATGGTGCAAATGATGCACAAAAAGTAATGGGTATTATTGCGGCTGCTATGTTGGTATTTGCCAATACTGCTCCCAAAGAAGAATATGACCGTCACGAATGGACACACGTAAAGACCGTGTATAAAATTGACACCGCTTACTATGCGCTTGATTCTGCTAAACTGGTACTTGGCAATGTGGACGGTAAAGAAGTGATGATGGCAGAGAAAAGCAACTTTGCAAAAAAAGGAAAAGCAAAAGACAAGAAATACATTGCAGTGAAAGGTTCAGACCTTTCAACCATTTCAGAGGAAGGAAAAGAGTTTATGGTTGCCCCTAAAGAAGCATTTGTATCCGTTAGTACATTGAAACCCAAAAAAGACATTGCAGATATTCCATATTGGGTACAGTATGCCTGCTTTGCGGCTATTGCTCTTGGAACGCTTTCGGGCGGATGGAGAATTATTAAAACCATGGGAACCCGTATTACCAAAGTAACACCTTTAGAAGGAGTAGCTGCAGAAACGGGTGGAGCAGTAACACTCTATCTCAGTCAGTATTTCGGTATTCCGGTAAGCACAACACACACCATCACGGGAGCAATTGTAGGTGTTGGTATTACCAAACGTATTTCAGCTGTGCGCTGGGGTGTTACTGTAAGTCTGTTGTGGGCATGGATTTTAACCATTCCGGTTTCGGGTGTGCTTGCTGCGTTGGTTTATTATATTCTTAGTCCTATTCTGGAGTAAGTAGTTGAAGTCGTTAGTAGTTTAAGCTACTTTTCTGAGTTTTTCCATTCTGGCTGAAGCAACATGGTTGCGGAAAATGACATCAACTATTTCCGAAACATTATCGGGGTAATCAACTTTTACAACCGTATCACTGTTCAACCATTCCTGTAAAACAGGGCGGTGCTTTTTCTTCAGCGATTTCATTACCGCAACACCCATTTGTTTTAACGCCTCTGCGTTACACTGCTGCTCGTACTGGATTTTCATGGGTATTACCATCAGTTTCTTTTTCAGAAACAGTGCTTCGCAGGGAGTAGCAAACCCGGCACCGCACAAAATACCTTTGCAGCTAGCAAGGCTTTCCATAAAAAGCTTGCTTTCAATAGGGCGGATAAGCACATTGTTTTTGATGTATGCTTTTTTGGTGTGCTTTGAAAATACTTCCCAGCGCGCATCAGAAAAATAACTGAGCCGATTGATTATTTTCTCATCAGCATAGGCGGGAAGGTAAACCGTATAGTGTCCGTCATCTTTTGTTTTAAGCCTGCGCACTTCTTTGCGGATAATGGGTGTGTAAATACTGTTATTGTAACGCTGAGAATGAAAACCATAAGCAGCCGTTACAGGTGCATAATAATTTAAAACCAGGCGACCGAGCTTATCATCATCCTCAGCACGCGGGGCATTGGGCGCAAGAACAGCTGCCTGATTACTCAAACCGATGCAGGTTTTTTCGGCAAGAAAGCAAGCCCATGACGAAACAGGTTCAAAATCGCTGATAACAAGGTCATAATCATTTACCGGCAGCTTTTTTACTTCTTTGTAAAATCTGCGTATGCGGTTTTTGCTCCAGGTCTGAAAATAGTTGATGCCGCCCTTTTGCCCGAAAACAAAGCTCAAACCTTTGAACTTGTATTTTATTTCAAAAGGCAACTCAATGTCTGAAGAGAAACCGCTTATCAGAATATCCACCTTTCCCCTTTTCTGCAACTCGGGGATTATTTCAATGGCTCTGCTGATGTGCCCGTTTCCTGTTCCCTGTATTGCGTAGAGGATTTTTGTCATTTAGAATAGTCCGAAGAAATGTTTTTTACCCGGTTTGCCGATTGGTTCGGGTGGTGATTTTTTAGATGCGTGGTAGTTGAGCGGAAGAAATTCCTGCAGCAGATTTGCATACAGTTCGGTGGTGGTCAGTTCTTCTTTATGCTCGTCTTCGTGTTTCGAATTCTGAGCAAGTGTATCATCATTGTAGCGATAGATACTCCACTCCGTATTGTTGTATTCCAGAGCGGTCAGGTTCTCAACCCAGTCGCCTGAATTGAGGTAGATAATAGTTCCTTTGTCAGTTTTTATTTCGCGGATTTCAGGCTTGTGGATGTGACCGCATACTACATAGTTGTACTCGTTTGATATTCCGATTTCGGCAGCAGTAACTTCAAAATTGTTGGCATGTTTTACCGCACCTTTAACACTGTCTTTTATTTTCTTGGAGAGTGATATTTTTTCTCTTCCTGTTTTTTCCAGTATGCGATTGATAAAACGATTGAAGACAATAAGCAAATCATAACCCTGCCCGCCCAGCTTGGCTATCCACTTGGTATGTTTCATGGTTACATCAAACACATCACCGTGAAATATCCATGCTCTTCCCGCTTCCAGATTCAGAACAATTTTATTCACGATTTTGAATGAACCCAGTTCAAAGCCCTCGAACTTGCGCATCATCTCGTCATGGTTTCCGGTAACGTA
The DNA here is from genome assembly GCA_050186075.1 of Bacteroidia bacterium. Lineage (GTDB taxonomy): Bacteria > Bacteroidota > Bacteroidia > SXHM01 > SXHM01 > SXHM01. Next base: position 34,657 of record JBFWYU010000019.1, on the reverse strand, counting down.
GTAAACTTTTACGCCTTTGGCAATCATACCTGTGATTTGTTTTATCACCTGCATGTGTTCTTTCGGGAAATAGCTTTTGCTGAATTGCCAGATGTCTATAATATCGCCATTCAGCACAAGCGTTTCGGGCTTTATACTTTTAAGGTATTTTACCAATTCAGCTGCGTGGCAGCCATAGGTGCCGAGGTGAACATCGGAGATAATTGCTACCTCTACTTTGCGTTTTGGAAGTTTTGCTTCTGCTGTTTTTTGCATTTGTAATTTATTGTGATGCAAAGAAACAGCAGCAATGCTAACTTATTATTACTGCTTTGTTAAGTGTAACAGAGTTATTAATAGCACATTGTTAATAATAACAAGGTGAAGAAACCTGCTGATCATGCAGTGATTTTTGCACTGCAAAAAACAACTATTATTAAGAGTTTAACACTAACACCTTGTTAAATTTCGGTTAATTGAAAATACATGTAAAAAAAAGAGCAGTATCACTACTGCTCTTTTTTTATCGTGAGAATGGAAGATAAGGCTTAGTGCGCTATCATTACTTTTCCGTTGTAAACTTTCCCTGCACCTTCAATAGAGTAGAAGTAGCAGCCTGTAACAGTGTTTTCAGCGTTCCATGTAAACTGGATGTTGCTGTTAGAAGGCACCATCATTTTCTCAGCATGAATGGTTTTGCCGAATACGTCATAAACCATCAGTGTGTAATTGCCTCTTGCCGCATCCTCAATGCTGAAATATACATCAGCCGAAGAAGGGTTAGGATATACGTTTATGCCTGATCCTGTTTCGGTTTCAGCCAGTGCGGTAGTTCTCATTTCGTCACCGCAGTAAAGGGTTGCTCCGTTAGCCCATTCTACCGGTGTTGGAAAAAACTCATCACCGTTTTGCAGGAAGAATTGCACCCCGTCAAGCTGATTAGCATTGTCAACTACAAAGCTCAGGCGCTCGTCAGGTGCATCGGTGTTAATCTGTATTCTCAAGGTGTTGTCGGTAAGCGTAGAGGTAAAATCAAGTGTGTCGCGCTCCTGCCAGAATTCTCCAAACTCTTCCATAGTAATCACAGTAGCTGATTCCGGAAGACTATCGAGGTACATTTCTTCAGCAGTAACTTTCCAGGTGCGGTTAGGGTGAATTAACAATACAGTTGGAGCATTATTCGCATCGTTTTTACGGGTAACCGAAGCCCATACTGCAACTTTTTCAGGGTAATTGGTGCTGCTCATAGAAGGAGTCCACACATCAGAAATAGTCATTGGTATCTCCAGTACGCGAAGCTGTGCGCCTGAGTATTTTTTCTGGTCAACAGTATAGAAAGGGAAATTGGTCAATACATCGTTGGCCGAAAAAGTAGAGTTGAATGTGTAGCCTGTTTGCTGTAGTGCATAGGCCAGGTATTTATTGTAACACAACTCACCTGCGCGGAAAGTTTTTACATTAATTCCATGATTGTTTTCTAATAAATCTTTTGAAATTTCAACTTCGCCAAATACGGTGCCTCCTGTTGTAACTCGTGTACTTGTTGAATAAAGCGGGTGATAACTAAGTGGAGGAACTCCCTGAGTACCCAATGGAAAACGTGTTGAGTTTTCGAAATCGGGGAAATGCCCAACCGAGTGCGAACCTACATTATGGCCTTTTGACAAAATGTACTGAACAGCAGGTACCCCTGTGTTGTAAAATCCGCTGATCCATCCGTTTGAGTAATAGCTGGTAGTAACATTGTAAGTGGTTTTTATACCTCTTGCGTATTCCATGTCCACAAAAAATTTGCTGGTATCCTGACAGGTTTTTGAGTCATAATCATGCGTGATGATTACGCTTGAGCTGCTGCAATACGGGCTGGTATGCAGGCGCACGGTGTTAGGAATATGGTGGCGGATTATGTTTTGGATTAACAGCATAAACACGTCTGAGCCTGGCTCAAAACTGTTGGAATACGATTCCTGTGCATTGCCGTCATCATCAATCTGGAAACGAAGAACTACATCGCGCAAATCAATACCAAAAGTGTAAACGTGTCCTTGTCCGGTTGCTTTGTAAACAAAGGCGTGTTTGCCGTCTTCATATTGTGCAAGTGATGTACCTCCGTTCAAGGTATAAGAGCGGCTGGTGCAAGATGCTCCGCTGGTAGTGCCTAAGAAACGGATGCTGGTTTCAGCAGGGTCTGTAATACGCTCATACAACCAAGGCAGGCTGGTAGTGGTTGAGTTAAAATATTTGCGTGTTGTTGAAGATGATACAGCCGAAACCCCGCACAGGCTGAAAAGCGTTGAAGCCTGCATGGAAGAGCATACAATAACACCACCGTTGTTTACATAATTGGTAATCGAAGTGCGCTCGGCAGAATTGAAGGTTGTGCTTTTTACCACCGGACTAAAAACAATAATGGGGTGGGTAAGTGCTGTGCTAAGACTCGTAGTGCTGGTATATTCTACTCCGGCAGTATTAAGCAACCATTGCATAGAGCGGTAACGTGATGTATTTTCTTCCGCATTGCGGGTTGTAAGATCAAGCAAAGCTACTTTGCGTTGTTGAGCAAAACTCTGCGCATAAGACGTGCAGATGGTTAACGCAATAAGTAAGGTTGTTTGTAAAAATTTATTCATATTGTTCAGCAGTTTTTTTGTTTGCTAATAATTCAGATTCAATGATAAAGCCCTGTTTAAGGGCGACAAATATAACCCATTTTAAGACAAATATTGCTTACTATGTTATTTTTCGATTAACAACAAAAGCCCCGCGCCTTAGGCGCAGGGCTTTTTGCATTAAAAAAATTGATAAAAAACTATCTCACCACCAATTTAACAGTGCGTGTAGATTTATCGGTTACAATGCGCGCAAAGTACAAACCTGTTGGCTGACCTTCTGCATTGAATTTAAGCGTGTGAACACCGTCATTTGCTTTACCGTTGTAAAGGTTAGCAACCAGTTTGCCTTCCATGTTGAACACCGCAACATTCATGTTGGTGCGTTCATTTAGCGTTACCTGAATGTTGGTTTCGGTGCTGAACGGGTTAGGGAAAGCCATTACGTTTGCAATTGCAGGTATCATGTCTTCGATACCAACAGTTACATTGATGGTTTCTGTCAATGTATCATTTCCGCAAGGGCTATATGCGATAAGAGTTACAACATAAGCACCTGAAGCAGCATACGTATGTGCAGGATCTTCCTGTGTTGATGTTGCTCCGTCACCAAAGTTCCACAGGTATGAGTCTGCATCCGTTGATGCGTTTGTGAACGTAGTGTTGAAATTTGTAGTACTCGCGCTGAAATCAGCTGTTGCGCCTGCTAAGAAAATAGTTCCTGCATAAACAGTGTTCTGCGGATCAAAGTTAGCCCAGCAAGCTGTCCAGTCTGTTGCTCCGAATGCACCTTTAAAGGTTACATCTTCAAAGAAAGCATCCTGCAGGTTGCTGTTCGTGAAATCAGCACCGCTTAATAGTGGTGAACCTGATTGCGGCAACAATACCGGTGCAGTTAAATCGTTGGTAGGGTAATCAACCAGCAGGTTAGCATTGTCAGCAATAACGGTGTTGTTCCAGCCATTGGTTGCTATGAAACCGTCAACATCCCATGAGCTTGAACCGGCAACTGCGCCCGGATCGGTGCATCCTGCTATAACGTTGTTGCGGAATTGCAACAATCCATTGGTTGCATTGGTTTCGGTAGTTGCAGCATCAATCAACAGACCTACAGGGTAACCTGCAAATACAGAGTTGTAAACAGATGTTGCCGTGTTTCTGCGCAGGTGCAAAGCACGTTTGTAGTTGCTGTTAATAGTAGTGTTTGCATCCAGCAGCGGACCATAGATGCTGAAGTTAGAGAAGATAGGATGTGTTTGGGGAGTAGCTGTTGTTCCGCTTGCATCGTTATCACTTTCAAAACCGTTTGAGCCGCTTTGGTCAGCTACGGCTGCATCACGGATAGAAACACCGTATTGCAGTTTTCCGCTGAAACCGTTGTCGGTATCAAAGTCATCATCCCAGCCACGCAGTGCAATTAACTTTTTCATGTCAACGTTTCCGCCAAACATTTCATAGGAGTCATCACCGCAATAAGAAACCTGAATGTTTTCAATGGTTGTTCCGCTGCCTACGCCACCCAGTGTAAGACCATTAATCTCCTGATTAGGCTGGAAAGGAACTCCGGGAAATTCAATACGAACGTATTTTAAAGAACCTGAGTTGTCAGCATTATCAGGAGAAAGACCTCCGCCAAATGATGCACCTGTTCCGCCTTCAATAACTCCTTCACCACCGGGCAGGTTCACTGCTGCTCTTCCGCAGATAATGATACCACCCCAGTCGCCATAGTTACGGCTTCCGGCAGGTTCGTTTGAAGTGAAAACGATTGGCTGATTCAGTGTTCCGTTTGCAATCAGTTTTCCTCCACGCTCAACAATCAGGGTTCCTTTGGTTGATTTCTCACCTTTGATTAATGTTCCGGGCTGAATAGTAAGTGTTACTCCGTCTTTCACGTAAACAAATCCACTCAACAGATACTCATTGGTATTGTACCAGGTAGTGTTGGTGGTGATATTTCCGGTAACTGTTATTGCTTCGTCACTGATGTTTACAGATTGTGTGTTGCTGTTAGTACCACAAGAGTTGGTAGCAGCTAACACTACATCATAAGAACCGCTGTTTGCATAGTTGTGGGTTGCATTGGTAGTGGTAGCATTGCTTCCGTCACCAAAATCCCAAGTGTAGGTATTGCCGTTTCCGGTTGAAGTGTTAGTGAAGTTAACCAACAATTGAAACGCCTGCGCAACAAAATTGGCAATTGGAGCTGAATTAACGGTAACCGTAGTTTGTGTTGATGTTGCTGTGCAACCGTTTCCATCGGTAACGGTAACACTGTAAACACCCGAAGCATTTACTGTGATAGCTTGTGTAGTTGCATTGTTGCTCCACAGGTATGAGGTGTTTGAAGCAGCAGTTAAGGTAACAGTGTTTGGTGTACAAAATGTAGTAGCACCGCTTGCTGTAACTGTTGCATCGGGTGTGTTAACAGTAACGGTTAAGGGGTTAGAAGTAGCTGTGCAACCTCTTTCGCTCCATACCTGAACGGTATAATCGCCACCTGTAGTTACGTTAATAGATTGTGTAGTTGCTCCGTTGCTCCACAGGAATGAAGTTCCTGCGCTTGCTGTAAGAATTACAGAACCTCCATTGCAGAAAGTAGTTGGACCATTTGCATTGATGGTAATTACAGGTGTGTAATCAATAGCTCCGTTATAAATTTCGTTTTGTGGATCCCATTCGGTCCAGCAAGAAGCCCAGTTTTCAGATCCAAACGCTCCACGGAAAGTAGTAGCTTCAAAGTGAGCATCCTGCAAATTAGCATTGGTAAAATCTGCACCGCTTAACAATGGTGAACCTGATTGCGGTAATAATGAAGGATTGCTAAGAGTTAAAGGGTATGTTGCCATCAGGTCTGAAGTATTAGACAGAACTGAGTTAGCAAATGAACCGTTGTTCAGAAAACCGTCAATATCCCAGATGCTTGAACCTGCAACAGCGGCAGGGTCGGTGCAACCGGCAATAATGTTGTTACGGAATTGCAGCAAGGCGTTATCCGCATTTCCTTCTGTAGAAGCAGCATCAATCAACAGACCTACAGGATATCCTGCAAATGATGAGTTGTAAACAGAAGTTGCAGTGTTTCTGCGCAGGTGCAATGCACGTTTGTAGTTGCTGTTAATAGTAGTTGAAGGTGTTTCAAGCGGACCAAAAACACTGATGTTAGAAAAGATAGGGTGTGTTTGTGGTGTAGCAGTTGTTCCGCTTCCATCGTTATCGCTTTCAAAACCGTTTGAACCGCTTTGGTCAGCAATAGCCGCATCACGCAGTACAAGACCGTATTGAACTTTTCCGGTAAAGCCAAGGTCGGTATCAAAATCATCGTCCCAACCGCGGAAAGCAACTAAGCGTTTTGCATTTACTGCTCCGCCAAACCACTCATAAGAATCGTCACCTGAATAAGAAATCTGTATGTTTTCGATTGTTGTTCCAGTCCCAACGCCACCCAGTGTAAGACCATTGATCTCCTGATTAGGTTGAAAAGGAATTCCGGGAAACTCGATACGAACATATTTTAATGTTCCTGAGTTGTCGGCATCATCGGGAGTAAGGCCGCCACCAAAGATTGCGCCTGTTCCGCCTTCTACAACACCCTCGCCACCAGGCAGGTTTACTGCTGCTTTACCGCAGATGATAATACCACCCCAATCGCCATAGTTACGTGCGGTTGGGTTTTGGTCTGAAGTAAATACAATAGGTTGGTTCGGAGTTCCGATAGCCACTAGTTTTGCTCCTCGCTCAATGATGAGTGCGCCTTGTGTTATTTTTTCTCCTTTAATAACTGTTCCTGCTTCAATAGTTAAGGTAGCAGGTTCTTTTACATACACCCAACCGCTTAACAGATAAACGTTGTCGTTGGTAAGTGTCATGTCTGAGGTAATATTGCCCGTAATAACGGTTTGCGCAATACTACCCGCAATGTTAGCAACCAGAAGGGCTGCCGCAAGTAATAGTTTTTTCATCTTCATGTTTTTATTGTTTTTAGATGCGGCAAAACTATACCCACAACATTGCGGCAGAATAAATTTGAGGTTACATGATTCTTATGATTCTGTTAAGAGAATATTAATGAAGAAGCTGCCTCAAAAAAGAAATGCAATCAGTTTGATTGCATTTCTTTTTAAAATATTGTTAATGGATTATCAGAACCTGAAATTCAGTCCCAGTGTATAATAGCTTCCGCGTTTGTAAGACTGTATTTGCTGGTCGTTGTTGCGGGTAACTTTTCCGTCTTCGTTGGCATCCTGCACCAACAGGTAAGGTTGATTTAAAATATCCTGAATACCAAACTTCACATCAAGGCGTTTCCACAAACGTTTGCTGATGGTAAGGTCAAGCGTGTTGCGCGGCATTTCGTACACATCAGGAATACCGTAAGAGCCCACAATAACAATACGCTCGCCTATAACATTGTAAAGCAAATTTACCTGCAAGCCAAGTGTGTCGTTCTGGTAATAAATACCGCTGTTAATGATGTAAGGCGATTGTCCCATCATAGGGCGGTTTTCGCTTTGGCCCTGTGCCTGGTCGCCCAGGTTTATTTTGCTCCAGATATAGCTGGCATTCAATACTACTCCAAGGTTGCGTACAAAAGGAGTAGTAAGCTTGTTAAAGGTTTTACGCACTTCCAGTTCTATCCCTGTGCTGCTTGCTGATTCGGCATTGCGGTAGGTATAGTTACGTGTGCCTCCCGAACCTGTTCCGGGAACAAAATACGTTTCAATAGGGTTTACAAAGTTTTTGTAGAACGCACCCACGCTGATGATTTCACCATGACCGGGATAATATTCCCAACGGGCATCGTAGTTATAGATGCTGGGTGTCTGCAATGAATCGTTACCGTAGTTTACGCTGTTGAAGTTGAAATCATAAAACGCATAAGGCGCAAGCTCTCTGAATTCAGGACGGTTAAGCGTTATACCAAAGCCACCGCGTATCAGCATCTTTTCGCTGATGTTGGCCGTAAGGTTTGCAGAAGGCAGCAGGCGGATAATGTGGTTGTCCACATTCACAGGGTTGCCTGTTACGGTGTAGCTTTCCAAACGCTGACGGTTGTTTTCAACGCGTGCACCGGTGTGCAGGTTCAGCCATTTTGCAAACGGAATATCCAAAGCAAGGTAGTATGCAATCAAATCATTTTGTGCGGTGTAGGCATCGCTCAGGCGGGTGTCTTCATCAATCTTCAACCCGGTGGTTGAGTTAATGTTGGTGTCATTGAAAAGTTGGTCAATAGGAATTTCGCGCAGGCTGTTATCGAACTGGAAAACGTTGGCAGATGCATAGCCTAAGTTGCGTGCGCTGAATTGTCTCCACTTGCGCTCTAAGTAAACTCCGGCACTAACTTTCGGTTCAAATTTTCCGATACTTAATTTCTGTTCAAGGTTGGCCGTTCCGGTCATTAACTCTTCGTACAAATCAAAGTAAAGGCGGCCCAGGAAGAAAGGTGTTGCTCCAAAAGGTACGTAGGTTTGGTAAGGTTCTTCTTCAGTTGCATTAATGTCTTTAGCTGTGCGAACGCGTCTCCAATCCGGCTCTTCTTTCTTGGCTTTTGAATAAGCAAGTGTCCAGTCAATTTTGGTTTTGTCTTCAAACAATTTGTGCTCACCACTTAACTGGCCGGTGTAAATACTGCGGTTCATGTAGTAATACGAATACTCTTTGCGCAACTCACCTTCTTCAAAGTTTTTTCCGTCACGCAGGGTGCTTTGGTTCATGCCTGCCTGATTGAAAATATTTTTGAATTCAATCTTGTGGTTCAGGAAATTGAACGACCAGTTGTGAAGCAGGCCAACTCTTACGTTGTTGGCATAACGGCTGTCAAAATAATCATAGATGGTATCGCTGCCTTGTGTTTCAGGATTCCAGGTGTTGTAATCTGTTCTGCGCGAAACAAAGTACTGATTAGTGTTGCTGTAGTTCAGAGCGGTTATATGACCTACGTGAACTTTCTTAATATCAAACTTGCGTGCGAAGGTTATATTAAAACGCTGATCGGGTGCGGCCTTTGAATGCACAGTTCCCCAGTTGTCGCTCAGCGAGCGACCAACAGTAGTTAGTTGTTCCAGATCATTTGAATTAGAAATATCGCGTACGTTGGCCGGAAAGTCAGAAGGCAGTGAACGGCTTCCGTCATCAAATCCCATCCAGTCGGTTTTGCTGCCCGGATTCATGTAGAAGTCATTAAAGGTTGTGCCTTGTCTGTAGGATGCAGAGTAGCCCACTGACAAAAGGTTTTCGTCAGGAGTGTTTTTGGTAAACACTTTAATAACACCACCTGCAAACTCTCCTGAAATTTCGGGAGCAGGGCTTTTGTAAATCAAAATGCGATCGATAAGCGCACTGGGTATCATGTCGAACGAAAACGCTTTTACATCCGACTCGGTGCTGGGCGTTGTTACGTTGTTCAGGAAAACAGAATTGTAGCGTTCGCTCAAACCGCGTACCATCACAAAGCGGTCGTTCATAATAGTAACACCCGGAACACGTTTGATTACTTCCGATGCATCCCTGTCCTGAGATTTTGCAATCTGCTGTGATGATATTCCGCTTACAACGGCAGTGCTGCGTTTCATTTCTGTAAGCACAGCGTTCTCGGTGTGCGTTACTTTCTGCGCTGAAACTTTTGTTTCTTTCAACTGCTGTGCAGAGACCTGAACTGTGAAATCAAGATTAGTGGTTTCTCCGGCTTTAACGGTTATGCCTGCTTTTGAAACGGGTTGATAGCCAACAAAGCTTGCCACAATTTCATAAACACCTTCGCTGACGGTTATCTTGTAATTACCGTCAAAATCGGTGGTTGCACCATTGGCAGTTCCTTTAATACTAACGTTAGCAAAAGGAACAGGTGTTGATTTTCCGTCAATTACTTCGGTTACTTTTCCAATGATGTATCCTGGTTTTTCATTGTTGGCAAAGCCCGAAATAGCAAAGAAAAGAACGGTAATAAGTGTTAGTGCGTTTTTCATTAAATGTTGTTTTGTTTTCACGCTGCAAAACAAAGCCAACAGTGTAATTATATGATGAAGCTAAGGTTAAGTAAATGTTAAGTCTAAAGTCATGCTGAACTTGTTTCAGCATCTCGGAAAAAGTCACTGTATCATGTTCCGGGGGACTATAAAAGTTGAAGTTAATCTACCATTCGTTGATTTAAACTAGAATTAACAATGGCGTAATGTTGTAGAATCTTTGTGCAGATAGTTTTGCAGCGTTGTTTTTACTCCCTTTGATGAACGCAAAAAATAATAGTCTCCCAAAAATTCTTCTTGTTGACGATGAGCCGGATATTCTGGAGTTTCTGAAATACAGCATTGAAAAGGAAGATTTTACTGTTTACACTGCATCTAATGGAAAAGATGGTGTAGCTGAGGCGCTAAAACATCAACCACACTTGATTTTACTTGATGTTATGATGCCGGGAATGGATGGGATTGAAACCTGTCAGGCATTGCGGGACTCTCCAAAACTTAGAGATACGGTGATTGCTTTTTTAACTGCACGCAGTGAGGATTACTCACAGATAGCAGGCTTTGAAGCAGGCGCAGATGATTATATCAGTAAGCCTGTTAAGCCCAAAGTGCTTATCAGCCGCATAAAAGCTTTGTTGCGCAGAAAAAGTGCGCAAACACAACAAGCCTCAGTTGAAACGGAGGATATTACGATTGATCCGGATCGTCATATTGTTGTTAAAAAGGGAGAAGAATTAAATCTGCCCCGTAAGGAATTTCAATTGCTGAAGTTGCTTATGTCAAAGCCGGGCAATGTTTTTACCCGTGAACATATTCTCAGTGATATCTGGGGACAGGATATTGTTGTGGGCAACCGCACCATTGATGTACACATCCGCAAACTACGCGAAAAACTGGGCGATGATTATATCCAAACCATAAAAGGGGTTGGCTACAAATTCGTAGTTTAGTATACTGCTGATTTTTTGTGCAAAGATTATTTCATTAAATAATTTAAGTTTGCATTCAATACTTATTCAGATTGAAAAAATCAATCCAGCTTTCGTTTGTACTTGCATTTTCAGCCTCGGCTTTAGTTAGCCTGTTTATTTATTTTTCGGGTGATTATGTAAATGTGGTTTCGCCCAGCTATAGTCTAACAGCATTGGTTTTTATGATGACTTTTGTTCCCTCATTTCTGGTGCTGGAGTTTCTGGTATTTCGTAAAATTCAAGGTATATATTCCATGTTTTCTGATGGGAAAAAGCCGTTGAGTGCTGACGAAATTGCTGAACTTGAAAAAAGTGCTTCGCGCTGGATAGCTGAAAGAGGTGAAGAGATTGAACAACTGAAAAAGCACGAGACGTACCGAAAAGAATTTCTGGGCAATGTTTCGCACGAACTGAAGACACCCATTTTTAATATTCAGGGTTATATTTCTACCTTGTTAGATGGGGGTATTGATGATCCTAAAATTAATCGTTCATTTTTAACCAAAGCCGAAAAGAGTGTGGAACGCATGATTACAATTGTTGATGATTTGCAATCCATCAGTCAACTAGAGCGTGGCGTGCTGGAATTGAATGAAGAAGATTTTGATGTAGTTGCGTTGGCAAAAGATGTTCTGGAATCATTGGAAATGCGGGCGAAGGAAAAGAACATCAGTTTTGAAATTTTTAATGATGTTACGCAACCGCTTGTTGTTACAGCCGATAAATTCAGGATACGACAGGTGTTGGTAAACCTTATAATGAACTCAGTGCGTTATGGCAAAGACGGTGGAATTACCCAAATAAGAGTGAATGATATTGGCGATAGAGTTTTAGTTGAAGTTACCGACAATGGAATTGGTATTGCATCAGAGCATCAGTCGCGCATTTTTGAGCGTTTTTATCGTGCTGATAAAAGCCGTTCACGCGAATTGGGCGGAACCGGATTAGGACTTGCCATTGTAAAGCACATTATTGAAGCGCATAATCAGAAAATAAGCGTGCTGAGTACTGAAGGAGCCGGTTCAGTATTTTCATTTACACTGAAAAAAGCAATTGCAGCCTAATTCATATTGGGGTCTTCCGGGAAATCAGCAATAATACCAAACTCCCTTCCTTTTTCTTTCAGAATATCTTTCCACAGGTTAGTTGTGTTGCGTTTCATAATATCGTTAACTTTCCCTTCTAAAACAATCCAGCTGTTTAGCTTAAGTTCTTTGTCTAATTGTTTTGGTTCCCAGCCTGAGTAGCCAACAAAAAATTTAACAGCTTCCGGTTTTATCTTATCCTGCTCAATCAGTTTTTTCAGCGTTTCAAAATTACCGCCCCAGAAAAGTCCCTGCATTACTTCAAGACTGCCGTCAATCAATTCGCCTTCGGTGTGCAGGAAGTGCAGCGTTTCGCGTGCCACAGGACCGCCAAGGTGAATGTTTGAATCAATAGGCGGCAATTCGCCTACCGCATCTTTCAGTTTTATTTCAATAGGTTTATTCAGTATGAAACCAATTGTGCCGTTCTCATTGTGTTCGGTAAGCAATACCACGCTGCGTTTGAAATACGGGTCGTCCAGAAAAGGTTCTGCAATCAGCAGTTTTCCGGGTTCAGGTTTTATATTGGTAAAAGGAATTTTCAGTTCACTCATCAGGTTGCTGGCAATACCTTTGATTTAACTTCTCCGAAGCCCACACGCACTCCGTTTTTTTCGGCAAAGCCTTTCATGATAACAGTGTCCCCGTCTAAAATAAATTTGCGTTCTGTTCCGTCAGGCATAGTAATAGGCTTGGTGCCTTTCCAGCAAAGTTCCAGCATACTGCCGTATGAATCCGTTTCGGCACCACTGATAGTTCCCGAGGCATATAAATCTCCTACGCAAATATTGCAACCGTTGGATGTGTGATGCGTCAGTTGCTGCGCCATATTCCAATACATGTATTTGAAATTGGAAGTGCATACTTTCTTTGCTTCTGCTTTTTCGGGCTGAATAAAAACTTCAAGATGGATATCGTAATTTTTTTCTCCGTTGTATTTCAGGTAAGGTAAAACTTCCGGATTTTGTTCAGGACCTTTTACTTTAAAAGGTTGCAGCGCATCTAACGTTACAATCCAGGGCGAAGCAGACGAAACAAAATTCTTGGCAAGAAATGGTCCCAGCGGAACGTATTCCCACTTCTGAATATCACGTGCGCTCCAGTCGTTGAACAATACCATTCCGAAAATATAATCTTCTGCTTCAGCAGTGCTGATGCTGCTTCCCAGCGCTGTGTTTTTGTTGGTAATGAATGCCATCTCCAATTCAAAGTCCAGTTGTTTGGTTGGTCCGAATGTTGGCGCAGGCGCATCATCTGCTTTTGTCTGCCCTTTAGGACGGTGAAAATTTACGCCCGAAACAACAATAGAAGAAGCACGCCCGTGATAACCAACAGGTATATGTTTCCAGTTGGGTAACAATGCATTTGCAGGATCACGGAACATGGTGCCAACATTGGTGGCGTGTTCCATGCTGGAATAAAAATCGGTGTAGTTGCCAACTTTTACAGGCATACACATTTCCACTTCTGCGAGCGGAAACAGGGCTTTCTCTTTCAGGTTGGCATCATCGCGAAACTCAGGATTATCTGCATTCAATACATCTGAAATGCGCTGACGCACTGTGCTGGTTGCTTCTTTGCCAAGCGCAATAAAATCATTCAGAAAATCTTTTTCAAAAATTCCAACGGGTAAAGTGGTTTGCTTTTCGGTTGAATGAAGTGGTGAGGGAATTGTTACTTCACCAAATATTCCGTAGTGATGCAATACAGTTAAATCAACAAGGTAGTCACCAATAGCAGTGGCAGCACGGTGCTGTCCGTATTTGTTTTTGTAAATCCCGAAAGGAATATTTTGTATCGGAAAATCTGAATGGGGTTTTACTTCTACCCAGCTTTTCAGATTAGGATCATTTGCTTTTATCATGGAACAAAAATAGAAATCGTTGCAAGAATATTAACCGCAAAGAACGCAAAGTTTTTTGTGCACAGAACACTGAGAAATAATCTTAAACATTTATCCGCTTTGTTGTTTCTTTTTCTTTGTGAACTTTGCGCTTAATACATTATGCCAGAAACAATAGATATTCATCGATTTCTTGAATTGCGAACAACTCTTCCAGTGCTTGACGTGCGCAGTGAAGGTGAGTATGGCCATGCGCATGTTCCGGGTGCTATAAGCTTACCTTTATTAAATAATGACGAGCGTGAAAAAGTCGGAACCTGTTATAAACAGAAGGGTAGGGAAGAAGCTGTTTTGCTGGGCTTTGATCTGGTGGGAGGAAAGTTTGGAGATTATATAAGGAAGGCTAAAGCAATATCGAATATCGAACAAGGAATGTCGAATGTAGAACAACCACAAATTATTGTTTACTGCTGGCGTGGCGGCATGCGCAGCAACATCATGGCATGGCTTATCGAAAAGACAGGAATTAAAGTATATGTTTTAGAAGGAGGTTACAAAACTTACCGCAACTGGGCTTTGAATGAATTTGCAGCGCCTTTGCAACTCTTAGTGCTGGGCGGAAAAACAGGCTCAGGAAAAACAGAGGTGTTGCACGAAATGAAAAAAGCAGGTGAGCAATTTATAGACCTGGAAGGTTTGGCGCATCACCGTGGTTCTGCCTTTGGTGCACTGGGACAGTCTGCACAGCCCACCACTGAGCAGTTTGAAAATTACCTTGCGCTCGAGTTAGTGCAGATTGACAGAAAGAAAACACTCTGGCTTGAAAATGAGAGCAGCAAAATTGGTGGCGTTAAAATTCCGGATGGTATTTACAATAAAATGCGTGCCACTACTGTTGTTGAAATTGAGGTACCTTTAGATAGAAGAATTGCAAATATCACCAATGGTTATGCCTCATTTCCAAAAGATAAACTTACAGAAGCAACCAAGCGGATTGAAAAGAAATTGGGTAACAAGAGCATGAATGATGCGCTGAATTATTTGAACGAAAATGATTTCTATAACTGGATAAAAATCCTGCTCGATTATTATGATAAGGCCTACACCTTCAGTAAATCACAACGTGTGCCCGGAACTGTTTTAAGTATTCCGGTTACTATTGAAAACAATAGTGAAATTGCAGCTGCTGCTATCAGTTTTGCAAAGCAGTTGAAAAGTAATTCTAAAATAAATTAACACTTGGACACACAAACACCCGAACACATTAAACTCACCCAGTACAGTCATGGCGCAGGATGCGGTTGTAAAATTTCTCCGGCAACACTCAGCATCATTTTAAAAACTAACGAAATTCAGAAAGAGTTTCCCGGTTTGCTGGTAGGTAACTCTTCACGCGATGATGCAGCTGTTTTAGATTTAGGAAACGGCACTGCACTTATCAGCACCACCGATTTTTTTATGCCTATTGTTGACAATGCTTTTGACTTTGGCCGCATTGCTGCTACCAATGCTATCAGCGATGTATATGCCATGGGCGGTAAACCTGTTTTGGCAATTGCTATTCTTGGTTGGCCTATTGATAAACTTGCTCCTGAAATTGCGGGACAGGTTGTTGCAGGCGGAAGAGCTGCTTGTGAGGAAGCCGGAATTCCCTTGGCAGGAGGACACAGCATTGATTGTCCCGAGCCGGTTTTTGGTCTGGCGGTAAACGGAATTGTGGATATTGAAAATCTGAAACAAAATAACACAGCACAGGTTGGCGATGTTCTTTTTCTCACTAAACCAATAGGTGTTGGCATTCTAAGCACAGCATCTAAAAAAGGTTTTCTGGAAGAGGCCGACAGAGAAGTTTCGGTTAAGAGCATGACTACGCTTAATAAAGTCGGCTATGAATTAGGCAAGTTAAAAAGTGTTCATGCACTGACCGATGTTACCGGTTTCGGTTTGCTTGGTCATGCCATTGAAATGGCTGAAGGCAGTGGTTTAACTGCAGAGATAGATGTAAATGCTGTTCCGCTTATTCCGGGGTTGGATAAATACTTAGAAAAGAAATCTGTGCCGGGCGGAACCAACCGCAACTGGGCAAGCTACGGAGTAAAAGTTTCGGAAATAACAGAGCGCACCCGCCAATTGCTTTGCGATCCGCAAACCAGCGGTGGTTTATTGGTTGCTGTTGCACCCGATGCTGTTGATGAATATCTGGCTGTTGCCAAAGCAGCAGGTTTACAGGAGAGTGCAATGAAGCCAGTAGGAAGAATGAAAGCCAAAGTAGAGAAGGTTGTTACAGTAATTGAATAAACCTATTTTTGTTCATCCTTAAAAACTAATTTATGCATTCAGGTAAAAATTTCGGACTGGGAGAAGCCATCCTCTGGACACGACATGATATTTACAAATATGTCATCATTGCTACTGTTCCAACAGTAATTTTCGAAGCATTTCATTTTCAGTGGCTGGCATTGCCATGGGTGCCAATTGCTCTTATTGGAACAGCAGTAGCTTTTCTTATAGGTTTTAAAAACAATGCTACCTACGACCGTCTGTGGGAGGCTCGTATGATTTACGGAGCCATTGTAAACTCAAGTCGCACCTGGGGAATGATGGTGAAAACATACATCACCAACAAACATATGCAACATCCTTTAACGGCAAGTGAATTAAAAGCTGTTCACCAGCGACTTATCTATAGACATATTGCCTGGTTAACAGCTATGCGTCATCAATTGCGCCAGCCGAGGGCTTGGGAGACAATGAACGATAAGAACAATATTGAGTACAAACAATTTTTTACTGTTCCTGAACATGAAATAAGTCTGGATGATGATATAACACCTTATCTGTCATCTACTGATAAAGAATATATTTTAAGTAAGAAAAATCGTGCTACTCATCTTATTACTCAGCAGGCTGAAGATTTAAAAGAATTGCTGAATAAGGGATTGATTGAAGATTTTCGTCATATTGAATTGCAAGGTGTGCTGGCCGATTTATATGATCATCAGGGGAAATGTGAGCGAATTAAAAACTTCCCTTATCCACGCCAGTTTGCAACGCTTAACTTGTATTTTGTTTGGTTGTTTGTTATTCTGTTGCCATTTGGTATGATGCAAGAGTTTGAAAAAATGGGTCATCACCTTACCTGGCTTACTATTCCTTTCAGCGTTTTAGTTGCATGGGTATTTCACACCATGGACAAAATTGGTGAGTCAAGTGAAAATCCTTTTCAGGCAGGAGCTAATGATGTTCCGATTTCTGCATTGAGCAGAACTATAGAAATTGATTTGCGCGAAATGCTGGATGAAACGGATTTACCTAAGCCTATTGAGGCTAAGAATAATATTCTGATGTAAGCTGTTGCTTTAGCTTACAACCTTCCTCTTCGCAAAGAAATAAACCGGAATACCCAAGGCTACCCAAACCAAAGCAAAGCCTGTATTGCGACCATCATAAATGATGAGGATAACGCAAATAGCAATTGCGGCAAGAATATACAGCGCTGGAATCAGAGGATAACCAAACGCTTTGTAAGGCCGCTCTGCATCCGGTTCGTTTTTGCGCAGCACAAAAATTCCTGCAATGGTAACGATGTAAAAAATCATCGAAGCAAAAGTGGCATAGCTTACCAGATCTTTGTAAGTGCCCGTTAAACAAAGCGCACACGCCCATGCGCATTGTGTCCACAAGGCGATAGCAGGAACAGAGAACTTATTGAGTTCACCGGCTTTTGCAAAGAATAGTTTTTCTTTTGCCATCGCATAATACACGCGTGAACCCGCCAATATTAATCCGTTGTTGCAGCCAAATGTGGAAACCATAATCAACGCAGCCATCAGGTAAAGACCTATGTCGCCAAAAATCATAGAAGCAGCTGCTGCACCCACACGGTCTTTTGCAGCAAACTGCATTCCCAGTCCCTGCACATCTGTAGCTTCAGGGTTTCCGTGCAAAGGCAACAGCGAAAGATAGGCGATATTGGCAAGCACATACACAATGGTAACAATCAGCGTTCCGAGAAAAAGACTGCGTGGAATATTTTTCTTCGGGTCTTTAATTTCACCGGCAATGAAGGTAACATTGTTCCATGCATCTGCAGAAAAAAGAGAATTGATAATAGTAGCACCGGCTGCACCAACCAAAGCAAAGCCTGCAATGGGAACAACAGTAAGCACACCATCTTTATAAGTAGTGGTTGATGCTTCCCAGGCATTGCTGAAATTCGCTGCAAGTGTATCGCTGTTGAGGCCGATATAAATTCCGATAATGATTAACGCAAAGAGCGCAATCAGTTTTGCTGAAGTAAAAAGCACCTGTATCACTTTTCCGCTGTTGATGCCTCGGGTATTGATATAGGTGAGGAGTAAAATAATGACGATGGCACAGAGTTGCCCGTAATTAATGATGAACGAACCATTGGAAATATTCAGCACTTCATTATTCAGTTCAGGAACAAACACCGCAAAGTATTTGGTGAAGGCCACGGCAACGGCTGCAATGGTTCCGGTTTGTATTACCGTAAAAACAGTCCAGCCATATATAAAGGAAGTGAAATCACCGAAGGCACGTTGGATGTAAACAAACTGTCCGCCTGCTTTGGGCATCATCTCCGCCAACTCGCCATAGCTGAGCGCTGCCATCACCGTAATAACACCGGTAATAACCCACAGCAGAATTAAATATCCTGATGAACCGACTGCCCGCGCCATATCGGAGCTGACAATAAATATTCCGGAACCGATCATGGAACCTGCCACAATCATGGTGGCATCAAGGAGGGAGAGCGAGCGTTTGAGTTCAGACATCGTTTACTTGTCTTCTTTATTCAGTTTGCTGTTTCTTACGCTGTAGCCGAAATAAATTACAAAGCCGATGAGCAGCCAAACGCCTAATCGCAGCCAGTTGGTCCAGCCGAGACCATAGATCATAGCACCGCAAACAATGATACCGAGAATAGGAACCAGAGGAACAAATGGTGTTTTGAACTGGCGTTGAATATCAGGGCGTTTAACACGCATAATCCAGACACCTGCGCAAACAAGCATGAAGGCAAACAGGGTGCCGATGCTGGTCATATCGCCCACAATATCACCCGGAACAAAGGCTGCAAAGGCTCCAACGAAAACGAAGAATATCCAGTTTGATTTGTAAGGTGTGTGAAATTTAGGATGCACCTCAGAGAAAACTTTTGGCACTAATCCATCGCGGCTCATGGAATAGAACACACGCGATTGTCCCATCAGCATTACCAGAATTACGGAAGAGAAACCTGCAAGAATAGCAACGGTTACCAGTTTGGCAAGCCAGTCATATCCCGTCATGTAGGTTTGAATGGCAAAAGCAACCGAAGCTTCTTTTCCGGTGCTTCTGAAATCTTCAACGCTGGCTATTCCTGTTAATACATAAGCAAACAAAATATACAACACGGTGCAGATAACCAACGAACCGAGAATACCAATCGGCATATCTTTCTTTGGATTTTTAGCTTCCTGTGCGGCAGTAGAAACGGCATCAAAACCAATGAAGGCAAAGAACACCACACCCGCAGCACCCAGAATTCCGAGTAAACCGCCATAGTTATGGTCAACACCCTGACTGTCGGTAAACACAGAAGGCTCAGGAATAAATGGTGTATGGTTAACAGGGTTGATATAACCCCAACCCAGAATAATTACCAGAATAACGATGGCCACTTTGGTGATAACAATAAGTCCGTTAACAAAAGCAGACTCTTTCATTCCGCGGATAAGCAACAAGGTGAGAACAAAAACAATAAACAGCGCGGGAATATTCATCATTCCTGCTGCACCCGTAATAGGGTCGGTTTCAAAAGGCGAGTGGCTCCACTCATACGGTATTCGCATATCAATGTAGGCTAAGAGCTTGTTCAGGTATTCGCTCCAGGCAATACTAACCGTTGCAGCACCAATGGCATATTCCAACACTAAATCCCAACCGATAATCCAGGCGATTGCCTCGCCCATGGTAGCATAGCTGTAGGTATAAGCGCTTCCCGCAATAGGAATCATAGACGCAAACTCGGCATAACATAAACCTGCCAATGCGCAGCCAATACCCGCCACCACAAAGGCCAGCGTAACCGAAGGGCCTGCATTATTAGCAGCAGCGGCAGCCGTGCGCACAAATAATCCGGCACCTATAATAGCACCGATACCCAGGGCAATCAAGGCACCCGCTGTAAGCGTGCGCTTTAATCCTTTTTCGGTGTCATCGGCTTCAAGAATTAATTTGTCTAATGATTTTTTTCTCCAGAGGTAGGACATACGTTTTGAGTTATGAGTTTTAAGTTTTATTGAAGTCCCGATTGCTATCGGGATATATGAAAGGCAAATGTGACAAAATTTATTTAGGAAACAAGGATTTTGTTTGTGTGATTAAAATCTGATGCTGAATGGAATTTTAAATTCTGCTTTGTTCCGAGTTAAATTACAAAATTAACTTAGCGTAAATGCATTAAACATATAGCCGAGCCGAGGGCACCAGTTCGTTCAGTGCCGAGTATTTAAAGCCGATGTTAGTGAGTACGTTGGCAATGATGGCGCCTGTGAGGAGGAGGGTTTCTTTCATTTAGTTTTGCGGGATTAGAGTGGAATTATTTTATAAGAGTAATTGTGCCTTTACTTGTTGTTCCATCGGGATGGGTAAGGATATAGAAATAAGTTCCGGCACTGTGTTTATCACCGTTCCAATTATTCAGATAATTATCTGTTTCGTAAATCTTATTTCCCCATCGGTTGAAGATGGTAAGGGCATTTTTGGTATCACCGATGAGTAGATTTTTTATTTCAAAGTGATCGTTTTGGTTGTCGTTATTGGGAGTAACAAAGTTGGGTATTTCAATTTCAGAATCGGGTTCAATAATAGTTTTATTGCCGCAGGTAGAAAACTTGGCAAGATATACATCACCTGATCCGCCATACGTATTTTGAAATCCGTTATGAGCAATAAAATATTCAGAGTAAGTAGTGCCTGCTAAATAAACATTACCAAAATTATCAGCAGCTATGTAGCCATTTTCATCGTGAACTATACCGAAATAGGTAGCACAGTATGGATTTCCGGCTGAATCAAATGTGGCTATAAATTCGTTTTCAGTACCCAAAAGATCATTTTGAAACCCGTTGAGTGCAACACCTGCTGTGCTGTATGAATCGCCACCAAGATAAATGTTTCCGAAAACATCTATGGTTGCACTCAATCCTTCTTCGATATGTTCTCCTCCATAATAAGTAGCCCATATTCGATTGCCGTTTGAATCAAATTTTACCAGAAATGCATCTGTCAGCCCGCCAAAAGTATTCTGAAATCCATTTGAAGCAATATCGGATAAACTGTAGGTGTTACCTACCAAATAAATATTCCGTGATATATCGGTAACAATGTCATAGCCACTATCTTCATCCTCACCACCATAATATGTTGCCCATAGACGGTTTCCATTAGTATCAAACTTTACAAGAAAGGCATCTGTCATTCCTCCAAAAGTATTTTGAAAACCGCCCGAGGCTATAGCGGAAGTACTAAGTGTAATACCAGTCAGTAGAACATTGCCAAATAAATCAGTTGCAACACCATAACCATATTCTTCTCCCGTACCTCCATAGTAAGTAGCCCAAAGCCGGTTGCCTGAAGCATCAAACTTAACAAGAAAGGCGTCATTATTACCACCTAAAGCATTTTGAAATCCGCCAGAAGCAATTTCGGAAGTACTGTTAGTGTTCCCTGCCAGATATACATTACCCATAATATCGGTGGTAACTGCTGATGCAACCTCTGTGTTAATTCCTCCATAATATGTTGCCCATAGTCTGTTTCCGTTTGCATCAAACTTTACAAGAAATGCTTCTCCGCTTGCGCTGCTGATAGTGTTTTGAAATCCTCCCGAAGCAATACCATTAGTGCTGTTAGTGGTGCCTGCGAGGTAAACATTACCATCAATATCAGTAGTTACATAGGCAGAGTGCTCTCCTGATGTTCCACCATAGTATGTAGCCCAAAGACGATTTCCCAACGAATCAAACTTTACAAGAAACGCATCATACTCACCACCAAAAGTATTTTGAAATCCGTTATAAGCAATAGATGATGTGCTTGATGTAAAACCGGTTATATAAACATTTCCCAAAAAATCGGTTGTGCAATCCAACCCAAATTCGACACCGCTGCCTCCATAATAAGTAGCCCAAAGTCTATCTGTCTGCCCCCGCGCAATCCCGCCAACACCAAACAATAATAAAATCAGCAGCAGCTTTTTCATGCTCAAATATACACTTTCCCTCTTGCACTAAACACCCCTCATTTGCATATTATGTACGTTATTTTATATCTTCGTATTCCAATATGATTTACGATGAGTTATTCATACATAGTCATAAAAGTTGAAGACAATAAGCTGCCGCTTATTGAAAACCTGCGCATAAAGGATGCAGTGCGCAAACACAGGGCAAAGGTAGTTCCCGTACTGAAGCAGCCCGTTATTGACAGTCTTTTCAACTACGAGAAAATTAAGGTGCGCATAAAGGATGTTGATTTTCTGTACCCTGCTAATGAGATTGTTTTCAGCAAAGGCGGGAAGGATATTTCCATTGTTTATCTTAAAGATGGCCGTCACGGTACGGTTAATTACAGCATCGGCAATCTTAAAAAAGTGTTGGAGCTTCACTCCGAGATAATGAAGGTGCATAATCAGTATCTTGTTAATATCCATGAAATAAACAGGCTGGTGCGCGACCACGGTCTTAAGCTGATTATGAATGGATTTCCCAACGAGGAGATACCCGTTTCGGCTCCCCACCGTTTGCAGGTAGAGGGCCTGATTATTTAATCTTCGGTATAACAACGTAAATCTTCGGTCGGAGCGTTTGAAACTTCGGAAAATTTATTCCTGCGCACTATTTGTGGCAATAATTGCACTGTTTTTCACTACAACGCTGCCGTTAACCAATTCGCCAACATGAAAAAACAGTTCTCCGCTAACAAAAAACATCTGAACGCTGGCAGCGGACAAATGAACGCTGCTGCTGTTGATGTCGCAAATGGTTGCGGAGAAATGAACGCTGCCCTTGTTCATATGGCAAACGGTAGCGGAGAAATGAACGCTGCTGTTGTTGATGTCGCAAATGGTAGCGGAGAAATGAACGCTGCTGTTGTTGATGTTGCAAACGGTAGCGGAGAAATAAACGCTGCTGCTGTTCATCTCATCAACATCACGGGAAAGCCACCGCCTTAACATTGAATAGGAGGTTTCAAACTTCAGAATATAACAATAAACAGCTACTTAATAATCACTACTAAAAAACAATACACCATGAAAAAATACTATTTACCCCGAAACGAAGCCGCACGCATTATCTGGTTCAAAAATTTTAAAAACAAAATTAGTACATACACCACGGAGCTTGGCTTAACTCCCGCGCAAATAGCGGCTGTGGCTGCCGACTGCGATATGTATGAGTATGCCGTAAACCAGGCAGAAGCCCGCAAAAGCGATTATAAAAACATTATCGAGTGGAAGGCTAAGCTCAGCTATTCGCCCATTGGCACGGTGCTGGGGGCAGTGCCCGTTCCCGAGGTTACTCCGCCCCCTGTGGTGGTGCCTGCCGGGGTGTTTACACGCCTTGCCGCCTTTGTAAGAACCATCAAGGGTAGCCTGAATTATAATCCCGATATGGGTGTTGATCTGGGTATCATTGGCGATGAAATCAGTTTTGACCCCGCAGCACTGAAACCGGTGCTGAAAATAAAACTTAACACAGGCGGGCACCCGGTTATCAAATACAAAAAGAATAAAACAGACCGACTTAACCTGTATGTTGACCGCAGAGACGGACAAGGCCTTAAGTTTCTGGCTACTACCAGCAAATCCAGCTTTACAGATATGCACCCGCTGCCCGGAAGTGCCACTGTGCCACCCACACCCGGCAGCCCCAGCCCCACACCGGGCGCAGGCACCATTGCCACCGTTTGGGACTACAAAGGCGTTTACGTTATTGATGACGAAGAAGTAGGCGAGGTAAGCGACCTGGTAAGCATTACCATAGGGCCGGGGATAGTTTAATGTGTAGGGGCGCAAAAATTTGCGCCCACTTACAGCACCCCGCTCGGAAATGGGCGGGGTGTTTTTTTTGTTAAGTTTGTTGCAATGAAAAAGGTTTTATCTCTTTTTGTTTTTCTCTTGTTAAATCTCTTGAATTCTTTTGCTACTCACAACAGCGGAGGAATTATTACCTATCGCCATATCAGCGGAACAACCTATGAAGCTACTGTGATTACTTATGCCATCTCTGGTTCCATTTCAGACACTATAGGACTTGAATTGTATTGGGGTGATGGCAGCATGGATACTATCCCATTAGTTAATGACACTTTAACTTCTGATTTTATTAAAAATATTTACACAGGCACTCATACCTATTCTTCAGATGGAAGTTATGTGCTTCATGTGCAATTAGAGAATTGGAGTAGTGGAATTATAAATCTACCTAATTCAGTAAATGTTCCGTTCTACTTAGAAACCTTTCTAGTGATAGATAATAGTGTTGGTAATAATACATCGGCTTATCCTTCAACCGAACCTATACTTTCCGGGTTTCCGAATGAGAAGTTTTCATACAATCCAACTGTTTATGATGCAGATGGCGATTGTCTTTCGTTTGAACTTATCAGTACACTTGATTCTAATGGTAACAATGTAAACGGCTATACTATTCCGGTTGGAGTAAGTATAGACCCAATAAATGGAGAGTTTACATGGGATAACGTATCTGCTATTGGTCAATATGCTTTTACAATAAAAGTAAATGAGTTTCGTAATGGTATCCTTGTCGGATATGTTCTGATTAACCTTAATATTGATATTGCCGGGGTTCATGAATATCAGACAACATTTGGCTCACCATTATGGAATACCGATAATGCTAGCAACTATGTATACACCCTAAACCCCAATGACAGCATTCAGTTAAATGTATACTTTGCTAATACTCCAGGTGGCGGACCGCCAATGGGTGTAAAACCCTTTGGTGAGCCGTTTTTATTTCAAAATACTGCTTCATTTAATTTGATTAACCAGAATGGAAGTTTTGGTTCATATTATTCAATTACATATAGCTTTAAATGGAAGCCTGAAATTGCCAGATGCGCGCCTTATTTTGTTTGTTTTAGAGGCGACCAGCTAATAGGTGGCCCTAAAGATTTAACATTAATGATATTTGTAAGAGATCAAACTACCACCAATTGCGATTCTACTTGCAATAATATTCTTTCAATCTCTGAAACTCCGGAAACTTCTACGTTCACTCTTTTCCCCAACCCCGCCTCAACCACCCTCACCATTCAGTCAGCAAACACCAATCTGCAAAGCCTGAAAATTCTCAACTCCGCAGGGCAGCTTGTCACCCTGAGCGTAGTCGAAGGGCTTCAAACAACAATAGATATTTCTCATCTTCCCACCGGCCTCTACCATTTGCTGCTTGAAGATAAGCAGGGCAGGGTAGTGGCAAAGAAGTTGGTGGTGGCTCGGTAGAATTCCCCTCTCGAGAGGGGAGTGTGTTGGAACGTGCGCGGGCAAGGGGTGTGTCTTATGGAAGTGTATAACAATACCCAAAGTTTATTTGCTATTAACAAAGTAATGGTTGACATTTGAAAAAATTTCAACACCATGAAAAACGTTCTGCTCATTCTCACTCTCTTACTTTCTAACATTCTTACTACCTCTGCTACCCACCTTATGGGAGGCGAAATAACCTGGGAGTGTTTGCCCAACGGGCAGTTTCAGTTTACCATGAAGGTTTATCGCGATTGCAACAGCGGAATTATCAGCATTGATGTTTCTAACGGCTTAGAGGTTCATAATTATCCAACGGTAAATTCCCCCTTGTTTAGTATCCCTCTTGTGTTAATCTCACAAACCGATATTTCGTCAACATGCAACGCTTCGGGTCCTGCGCTTTCGTGCGACAATCCAGATGGAAGCTCTGGTGTGGTTGAAGAATTTGTTTTTAAAACCGCTCCTGTTACGCTTACCGGAACACCACCGGCTGCGGGTTGGATTTTTTCGTATGACGGCTGTTGCCGAAATGCTGGTGTTACTAATCTTCTCAATGCCGGTAATGAGGGTTTTACTTTGCGCTCAAAAATGTTTGCCTACAACGGTGACAATGCCAATCCCTGTTACGACAATTCTCCTGCCTTTGCCGAAAAACCTACCACAGCTGTTTGCGCAGGAAATTTTTTAAACTACAGCAACAATGCGTATGATGCAGATTTAGATTCGCTTTCCTATTCATGGGCTCCTGCGTTGGACGATTTTTTCGGAGCATGGACTAATAGTAATCCACCTTCTCTTACTTACACCTCCGGGTATAATGCAAACAGTCCCTTGCCAGGTACTGTTCACAATCCCAATAATTTGCCAGCTGTATTAAATCCTGCAACAGGTTCGGTTTCATACCTGTCATATACACCAGGCAATTTTGTAACAGTAGTAAAGGTGGAAGCCTGGAAATGCGGAACCAAGGTTGCCGAAGTTTACAGAGAGATACAAACCACTATACTTGCCGGTTGCGCCACTAATACAGCTCCTGCAATTACTCCGCTGGGAGGTATTTTTACAGCTTATTTTACTACGGTTACAGCAGGCGAGCTGGTTACCTTCAATTTAACAGGCACCGATTCGGAATTTTTACCTAACGGAGATCCACAGTCTGTTGAAATAATTGCAAACGGCAGCCAGTTTGGTGCCGGTTTTACTGATGCTAATTCCGGTTGTATGTATCCACCCTGCGCTACGTTAAGTCCGGCTTCACCCGTGTCGGGAATTACTGGTGCTACTACTGCCTTTAGCTGGCAAACAGATTGTAATCATCTTGGCAGCAATGCTGATGACTGTATTAATTTAAGTAACACGTATACGTTTGTATTCAGGGTACGCGATGATTTTTGTCCGCTGCCGGGCGAAAATGTGGCAGTTATTTCCATTACTGTAATCAGTGATGATACCTTAGTTGAATCGCCTGCTATGCGCTGTGCATCGGTTTTACAAAATGGAGATGTTGAGCTCACATGGTCAATACCTGACAACACAGTAAATACCTTTAACAGCTATCATATTTATCACGCTGATTCACCTGACGGACCTTTTACTGTTATTGACAGTATCTTCGATATAAATACTACTACCTATACACATATAGGTGCAAATGCTGACGCTGCTTCGCAGTATTATTACATACGCACACGTTCCGCTTGCAATGGTACAATCCTCAATGTTCCTTCTGCAACCATTGCAACCATTTTTCCGGTTATAACTACTGCCGGAAATGGTATTGTCAATCTTTCATGGAATGCACTGTCCGAGCCTTTGCCTGCTACCTCAAATGATTTTTACAGAATTTATAGTATGATGCCCGGGCAAAACTGGAATTTAGTTGGCAATACAGAACCAACAGAACTTCTCTACACCGATACGGTAACTTTTTGCAACGACAGCATTTACTATCGTGTTGAAATTGCTGATAGCTCCGGTTGCGTTTCAGTATCGGCAGTTGCTGGTGATTTAATTGTTACAGAAAATGTGGTTGCTGATTTTGATGTTAATCCTATGGATGTAGGTTTATACAATTTCGTGAATAATTCAGACAATGCTCTTCATTATTTATGGGATTTCGGTGATGGAAATACTTCTGCTTATGCTACGCCTTCTCATTTGTACGCTTCTTCTCTTTTTGACTCTACTATAACCGTTTCACTAATTGCCTGGAATAACTGCGACACCGATACGTTTGTCTTTCCGTTATTATTAACAGGAGTAAATGAAATCAGTAGTGTAATTGATTTTATTATTGTTCCCAACCCCGCCTCAACCACCCTTACCATTCAGTCAGCAAGCACCACCCCGCAAAGCCTTAAAATCCTTAACTCCATAGGGCAGGTTGTCACCCTGAGCGTAGTCGAAGGGCAGCAAACAACAATTGATATTTCCCAACTCCCCACCGGCCTCTACCATTTGTTGCTTGAAGATAAGCAGGGCAGGGTGCAGGGCAGGAAGTTAGTTGTAAGCAGGTAGTAATACTATTTTAGGAAAAACAGTATCCGGGTTAGAAGTATTTTTTACTTTAGCCATCATATGTAAAAAGCACTAAGCAATTCAATTATGGAAAATCAACCCGAAGTACTGGACAGCAATCTTAATGAACTGGAAAGTGATGTTGAGAAGCAATACCTTATCAGTTTGCCTAAGTTTATTATTCTCTCGTTGGTTTCATTCGGCACCTATCCTGTTTGGTGGTCATATAAAGCGTGGCGTTTTTTTCAGCAAAAAGACAAGTTGGATATAATGCCTGCGGTTCGTACTATTTTCAGTATCTTTTTCCTTTATGAATTGTTTACTCGGATACTTCATTATGCTCATGAAAAAAATAATACTAAAAGATATTCGCCAGGTGGACTTTTTGCCGGTTATATAATCGGCAATATCTGTTCACGTCTGCCTGATCCTTTGTGGCTTATTTCATTAATCAGCTTTGTTTTTTTTATACCTGTTTTCAATGCATTGAATTTTGCAAAAAGAAATTCAACAGAGTTTAGCGTGGTAGAGCAGGACAACTTTAACCAACGGCAAATTATTTTGTTGGTAATAGGTGTTATTTTCTGGGGGCTTGTTATCCTTGGCTTATCCGTTGGCGAGGATGGAAATTTCTAAACTCCGGGTAAATGTGTGAATAATACAACTCTTCCCATAAATTGTGTAACTACTATAGTTACTAATAGCAGCACCTTTGTTGCGCAAAAAAACAGCTGCACAATTATGAAAGGACCTAAACTATCACCCGTAAAAATACTTGCCGTTGCAGTAGTAAGCATTGGTTTAATAGCCATGTTTGTTATGTTTGCAAGAGGGTAAAAGCAAATACTGTAGCTTTGTTTTATTCAAACAATCACCATGACAAAAATTAAACTCAACAGCATACCCACTACCGCTCCTAAAAAGTTCAATAAGGAGAGCACCAAAAAAGAACTGCAGAAACTGAAGTTCAAAATTGAAGAACTGCAAAACCTGATGTTTGCCGAAAGCAAGCATGCACTGCTCATCGTATTGCAGGGCATGGATAGTTCAGGCAAAGACGGTGCAATCCGAAATGTTTTTGATGCCGTTAACCCCATGGGTTGCCGCGTTATTCCTTTTAAAGCGCCCACCGAAACAGAACTGAAGCACGATTTTCTATGGCGCATCCATCAGCACACACCCGAGCATGGTATGATTACGGTTTTCAACCGCTCACAATACGAAGATGTGGTGGTGCAGCGTGTGCACGGCTGGGTAAGCGATGATGTTATAAAACAGCGCTATCAGCACATCAGTAATTTCGAAAAGCTCCTGAGCGATTCAGGAGTTACGGTGCTAAAGTTTTACCTGCACGTTTCCAAGGAAGAGCAGTTGGTTCGTCTGCAGGAGCGCATGAGCGACAAAACCAAAATGTGGAAGTACAACGAGAACGATATTAAAGAGCGCCAGTACTGGAACGACTATATGAAAGCCTATGAGGGAGCCTTTGAGCATTGCTCTGAACACACGCCCTGGCACATTATTCCCTCTGATCAGAACTGGTATAAAGAATACCTCATTGCCAAAAAAATTGTGGAAACACTCGAGGGTTTTAAAATGAAATTCCCGGGGCTGAAAGCCGCGAAGTAAGGTGCCGTCATTGCGCACTTGTGGCGTATTGTGTGTCACTTCGAGCATAGTCGAGAAGCCATAATAAAACTTCTCGACTATGCTCGAAGTGACAGAATTACTTAGTTTAGCAGCCCCCTAAACTATCATCATCTCATGTCATCAGCAGACTTTACTCAGGCCAACCTCGATCAGCTAATAACCCATCACGTAGGCAACAAGCAGCGTGATGAAAATGTAACGCTTTCCACTGCTGCCACCGAAATCAATGACGACAGTATTGACTACCTGCTTGCCTATTTTCTGCAAACCATAAAGGTGGAAGAGTTCTATTCCTTTTCGCACACCGTGCAGCTGGATATGAATGAAGTTTACACCACCGTTGCCGATTTGTTTGCCAATCCCAAAAAATTTATTGAGCACTCGCAAAGCATTGCCAAGCTGCTGTATGAGCAAAGCACACATCCCAAAATAAAAGAAGGCGAACTGAATATTGCCTACCTCAGTAACATTGTGCTCGATAACGAAACCGTTAATGCCATCGGCATTTTCAAATCCGAAACCGATGTGCCTTTTATTAAAATGAAAAGCAGCGAAAAGCATTTCACCATCAGCCACGATATGGGCTTTGAACTGAAAGGCATTGACAAGGGTTGTCTTATCTTCAATACCGATAAGGAGAATGGCTACAAGCTGCTGATTATTGACACCGCCAACAAAGCAGCCGAGGCCCAATACTGGAAAGACGATTTTCTGAAAGTGAAACCCATCAACAATGAGTTTCATCAAACCAATCAGTTTATGGGTATTGCCAAAAACTTTGTTACCAAACAGATTGCGCAGGAGTTTGATGTAAGCAAAGCCGATAGAATTGATTTACTCAACCGCTCGGTAGCTTATTTTAAAACCCACGACAACTTTGACAAAGCCGAGTTTGAAGAAGAAGTGTTTAAAGACCAGAGCCTTATTAAATCATTCCGCGATTTTGACAACAATTACCGCGAAAACAACGCCATTGAACTGGACGACAGTTTTGAAATTTCTCCACAGGCCGTTAAAAAACAGGCCAGGGTTTTTAAAAGCGTACTCAAACTCGATAAAAATTTCCACGTCTATATTCATGGCGACCGCAGCCTTATTCAGCAGGGCGTTGAAAATGACGGACGCAAGTATTACAAAATTTATTTTGAGCAGGAGTTATAATTTAATCGCAGTACTATGATTTCGTTGATTATTATTTTTGGTGTATTCGCAGCAATGATTGTTTTCTTCCTCATTATTAAAAAGGGAAAGAGCAGAAATAATGATAATAGTTCAACTCCCTTGGATTCAGGCTTTCAATCCCACGCTGGCGAAACAACCTCCAATAACTTTGATGGTTTTGGTGGTGGTGAGTTTGGCGGTGGCGGTGCCACAGGCTCATGGGGCGACAGCAGCGACAGCGGCAGCAGTGATTCCGGTGGTGACGGAGGTGGCGGTGATGGGGGAGGAGGGGGCGATTAACTTTCCTTCGTATATCCGCTGACTTAGTTGATATTTATCATGTACTCAAACGATATTTATCAGTAAACCAATTTCTGCCTGCTTTTACTTTTGGTGCAAAATTACAGCACCATGAAAAAAATAAAACTTCTTTCTATTCTTACCATCAGTCTTGTTCTGTTTGCCACACTCAGCGGCTGCAAAAAAAGTGATGATGACGATGATAACAACAACAATAATAATAACAACGGACCCTGGACCGAAATAGGCGTTGATTTTTTCAATCACTATGTAACAGCTATGTGCATGGATGCAGCCGGAAATCTTTATGCCGGTGGAGCTTTTACTAACAGCAACGGTAATTATTTTGTAGCTAAATGGGATGGCACAAGCTGGTCGCAACTGGGTGCCGACCTTCCTATTGAAGGCGGAAATATACTTTCCATGTGCATTGATGCAGACGGTAATATTTATGCAACCGGCAATTATACAGATGTAAACTACGAATATTATGTCATTAAATGGAATGGTTCATCATGGACACAGCTACCCTCTCTCCCTGTAGATATTTCATCAATAAGTACGGACAATGCAGGCAATCTGTATGCTGCCCTTATTACCGGTGTTGTTTATAAATGGGATGGCAGTACATGGGCTGCAATGAATATGGCCGGTTTCAATCATAATACAAACGGGGTTTTAGCTTCAGGCAGTAACATTTATGTAGCAGGTGGGGGCTGGTCTGGCGGTGCAGGCGGAGCCATTGCACAATGGAATGGCAGCAGTTGGAGCCAGATGGGTGATATCAGTTCTTATGAACAGGCCTATCATCTTTGTACCGATGCTAGCGGAACGCTTTATGCAGCCGGTGGTTTTGATTTTCAAAACGGTTATGTATTAAAATGGACAGGCTCTGCCTGGACAGACCTTGGTCTTAATGGAAACGATGTAGTTAAATCAATAACTGTAAGCTCTGCAGGTAATCTCTATGCGGGCGGTGAGTTTGCCAACAGCAATAATAAATTCTATCTGGCAAAATGGAACGGAAGCTCATGGTCAGAGGCAGGAACATTCAATGGTACAATCTATTCAATAGTTGCCGGGCCTGATGGAAAGGTATATGTTAGCGGAACATTCAGCAATAGTGACTATAAAGACTACATTGCGGTTTATAAAGAGTAAAATCAGATGCGCTACGTACTTGGATTTATTATCCTTATCCACGGGCTAATCCATTTCATGGGATTTGCCAAAGCCTTTGGTTACGGAAATATTACACAAATCAGTAAAAATATTTCTAAGCCGGTTGGTGCAGTGTGGCTGCTTGCGGCCTTATTGTTTATTACTGCTGTAATTCTGCTGTTTCAGAAAAGTGATTTATGGATGTGGCTTGCTTTAATTGCAGCGGTGCTGTCGCAAGCACTTATTATTACAGTCTGGAACGATGCCAAATTCGGAAGCATTGCCAACTTTATTATTTTGGTTGTTATAGTTGCTGCATTTTGCGGTTACAGTGTTATTAAACATCAATAAAGTAATACAATGAAGCGGCCATTTTTTCTTTATCTGCTCTTTGCATTACATCTCTTTATAGGTTTAAATGCATCAGCAGGCGGAGCATTGATGATTATAAAACCCGATGGCTCATTATTAGGCATGCAGCCGGAGTGGTTGGTTAATTCTCCGTTTGAGAATTACTTTATTCCCGGGTTGATTTTGTTTTTTCTTTTGGGAATATTTCCCTTGTTTGTTTTTTACGGCTTGTTACGAAAGCCTGAACTAAAAGCCTTAAATATTCTGAATATCTATAAAGATATGCACTGGGCATGGGCCTGCTCGATCTATACGGGTGTAGTTATAATTAGCTGGATTATTGTCCAATTACTAATGACCAGGTACTTTTGGCTTCAACCGGTAATTATCAGCGTGGGCTTACTGATATTAGTTTTTACGCTGATGCCGGGAATAATAAACTACTATAAGAAACTAAGCTGACTTATTGCTTAGTTCAAACACCGTAATCTCAGGCAGAATACCAACCCGGCCAAGGTAACCGAGAAAACCAAGCCCGCGGTTTACATAAATCTTTTGCTTGCCTTCTTCATACAGGCCTGCCCATTGTTTGTAAACATACTGCACAGGACTCCATTTAAAACCGGGGATTTCAATACCAAACTGAAAGCCGTGTGTATGCCCCGAAAACGTAACATCAATATCGGGATGTTCAGGACGCACTTTGGCATCCCAATGCGATGGATCGTGAGATAACAACAGTTTTACAGGAAGATGCTCAATACCTTTTTTAGCTGCATCTAAATCTCCGTATTTAGGGAAACGCATGGCAGCTCCCCAGTTCTCAACACCAATAATGGCAAGCTGAGTTCCGTCTTTTTCCAGAATATGATGTTGGTTGCGCAATAGTTTCCAGCCAAGGCGCGCATGCAAGTCAACCATCTGTTGCAGGTTTGCTGCCTTTGCTTCGGGGCTTTCCCATGGAATATAATCACCGTAATCATGGTTACCAAGAACAGAATAAACACCGTCTTTTGCTTTTATTTCAGATAACTCTGTAATAAAATTCTCAGCTTCATCCGTGCGGTTATTTACAAGATCACCGGTAAAAAAAATCATGTCGGGAGACTGCTCCAATAGCATACCCACAGCCTTTTTTAACGCACTTCCGTTACTGAAACTTCCTGAATGAATATCGGATAGCTGTGCAATTTTATAACCGTTAAAAACATCGGGCAGATTGGGAAGCAAAAGTTTTACAGTTCTCACTTTGTAGTCAAAGCCCGTCTTCACCATGCCGTAAATAAATGAAGTGAATGGAATGAAACTGATAACGATTCCCACCTGGCTCATAAACTTTGCGCGCGAGCCCGAATAGCTGCCATCAGCAAAAAATCCTAATTTTAAAAAACTCCATTTAGTAAACCGTGTCACATCATCAATCAAAAGAAACAGCGAGCCGATGAGCTTCGAGAGAATAACAATCATAATAACACTCAGCGTGTAAATTCTCACAAACTTTGAAAGAAAAGTCTGCGGCATAAGCATCATCAGCAGCATAAATGAAATGCTGAATGCTGTAAAAAGCCAGTATGCCCAGTAAATTCCGGTTTTAGCTCCGGCCGAAAAATCGCGCGTTGAGGTTTTAACAGCCTGAAAAAAATAGAAATCAATAAGCAATACAAAAATTACAGGAATTGCAAGGCGAAGAATGGTCATTTGGAAATTGATTGGCGGGCGAAATTAATCATAATCAAACACCGGAAATTGTAAATTGTTCACCTGGTTTTTCAGGTAATAAACAGGTCGTTTGTCTAAAACTTTAAAATAGTTGTGTTTTTTCAATAATTATTTTAATACTTTTGCCTTATCGAAAAAAATGGAGGTTTAATCGAGTGATATCAATTACCTGTCATTGAGTTTTCAAATAATTTAAAAATCAAAAAGCATGAATAAACTTTACAAATTAGCAGTTGCACTTATTGTTTTAACAGGAGCTGTAAGTACTGCCAACGCCCAGGACAACATGGGTATCGGAACGTTAGCACCTGAGCCTTCATCAATTCTGGACCTTACGGCAGATGATAAAGGATTTCTTGCACCGCGTTTAACAGCAGCACAGCGTGATGCAATTGTTAACCCCGCAGATGGTTTGTTAATTTATAATACAGATGATAAAACCTTTTGGTATTTTGATGGTGGCATCAACCAGTGGGTTCAGGCAATTGGTCCTATGGGCCCTCAGGGTCCTGCCGGTCCGCAAGGCCCTCCGGGATTAAATGGTCTGGAAGGACAAATGGGTGCTACAGGTCCGCAAGGTCCTCAGGGAGTAGCCGGAATAAACGGAACAAATGGAGTTGACGGACAAGACGGAGCAACAGGTCCGCAAGGTCCTGCCGGCCCAACAGGAGCACAAGGTGCTCAGGGAGTAGCCGGAATAAACGGAACAAATGGAGTTGACGGACAAGACGGAGCAACAGGTCCGCAATGTCCTGCTGGCCCTACAGGAGCACTAGGTCCTCA